>JBGSUV010000103.1:0-213074 GCA_041753315.1 Pirellulaceae bacterium
CTATCCGGTCCTACTCTGGCCGCCAATCCCGATAGTTCCTAGCCGAAACCAAAGCCGAACAAGACGAAAAACCTGCCGCTGGCAACGATTCCAGCCAGCAACCAAAATCGTCGCGCCCACACCTTCGGCGAATGTTTACGCGCGGCTTGCAGAGCGTCCAGTGCCTGGTTTCCAAGTTCCGGAGATAGCTGTGGCGTCAACAGCTGGTCAACTGCATCCAGAATACGTTTGCTCGAAGGGGCCAGCCGAATGGCCTGTTCCCATGCGCTCAGCCGCTTTTCGTTTGTCACATCGCTATCGAGCGCGATACCAAATAAACTCTCTTGAATCGAAGAGACGCTTTCATCGAGGCCACGAATCGACCACTTGTCAGCCACTGAGAGGATGGCAGCCTTGCATTCGATGCTCGTCGACTCCGCTAAAAATCGGTCGCGAAACTTTTCTTGCGCGGACTCTGAAAGTGTCAAAGTCAGATCCTTTTGCCATCCACGAGCCAATCCTTCCCAGGTGGAGACGGTTAGCGGCGAGCTTGCGTCCAGTTCAAGCAACTGGGCAATGTCCTCGGCAGTTGGATTGGATCGAGCGATGTGTTCAGCGATGACGGCAACGCGCCCAGCCACCAGATTACCGGTCCGCGTTTGATTACCGTTGACCAGTGCCACAAGCGTTGCAATGGGATTCGTCGACGCAGCCGAAGTCCAGGCGTCCAACAGGATCTCATCCGACGCCAACGAGTTTGCACCCTGCATCAAACTCGACAGCGTCTCGCCCGGAATCTTATCTTTACCTTCATCATCGGCGATGCGTAACATGACCGCCAATTTTACGCGAGCATCGACATCGTTTTGCAACTTCAATTCAATTGCTTGTCGGATTTGCGTCGGTTCGCAAAACATAACGGCTGCGTGACGCACGGGACTAGAAAGATGCGTGAAGCCTTTGAAACAAGCCTCTTGAAGTGCTTTGCGAACCAATTCGTCTCCCGCTTGTGCGAGTCCAGAGAGAGTCCAAATGGCATGCATGGCTGCCGGTGACAGGCCGATGGCGTCCATTTCCTGGCTATCCACTAGAGCCACGAGCGCGTTTAAGGTGGTTGGATCGGTTACCCCCTGCTCGACCAACAAGCGCTGCGCCGTGCGGCGCCAAAAAAAGTTCGGGTCGTTTAGCGCAGCAACCAATTCGCTAGGACTTGCCTTGGAAAGGTCATGAGTTCGCGAAGCTAGCTGTTCACCTTCGCCAGCCTGATACATGAGCCGATAGATACGTCCAAAACGCTTATCGCGGAGGTCGCTCTCATAGGCCGCCCCTATTCCAGTCTCAAATCCAGTGGGCGTCGGATTGTGCTGCACGATGTAGTTATACCAATCCAAGACCCAAACGTTTCCATCAGGTCCGACTTCCGCCATGATGGGAGCCGCCCAGTCATCGATGCTTGCAACGGTATTGAACAAGTTGTTGCTCTTATAACCCGCGCCATTCTTTTCGAGCACAAAACTTCCGACCAAGTGACCGGTTGGTTCACAAACCATCGCAATGCGGTTCCACCACGTTTCCGGATAGTTTCGCGCCGTATAAAGTGCGTGACCGCAAGCGGCTGTGTAACCACCATGCACGTCTACTTGTCGAATGGAATCATCCAGCGCATTGAATTTTGCATCGGGAGAGATTTTATCCAAGGTTTTGGGGGACCAACCAGCAACTCGGTCGTAATATCGGTTGGCGATTGGCATGTGAACGCTTGGACAATTGTTCGCCGTTGAGCCGAAGACGTAACCCTCTTCGCTAAAGCCAAGCCCCCAAGTGTTATTGTTGGTGGCGCGCACAAATTCAAGCGCTTCGACGCGAATGGTGTGTTCATTAAAGCTCGAGCTCGGATCGGTCGCCGCTTCTTTTGTCTCCTGATCGATTGCAAATGCCGGTGCCGTGGCGTCTGCATGCCCCTTGATCACCTTGAACCGCCAAAAGCCCTGACGGAAAGACATCTGCTTTTGCCCGTTGATTACAGGTTCCGAGTTGTTATACCCTTGCATGCCCCAGATCCAATTGTCTGGGCCATATTGAAAATTGCTGACACCGCCGTGCGTGTCCCCCATGGCCCAACCGGTGATGAGCGTTTGGCGAAAGTCAGCCACGTCATCGCCATCAGTGTCTTTGAGATAGATCGTCGATTGTCCATCTTGGACGATCACACCACCTCGGTAACAGACTACCGTGGACGGAATACTCAAGTTTTCGGCGAAGACCGTAAATTTGTCGGCCATGCCGTCGTTGTTGCTGTCCTCGCAAATCTTGATCCGATCGCGGCCTTCCCCCGGTCGCTGTAGTTCGTTTGGATAGTCGATCGTCTCACACACCCACAATCGCCCACGCTCGTCCCAATTCATCGCAATTGGCTTGCCTTTGAGTCCAGCACTCTCGGTGTTTGCAGTTGCATCAGACGGCCAGTTTTCGTTTGATTCCTTGGCCCACAGCGCCATGCTAAAGCTCATGGGAACGGAATACGCTGAGATGGAGGTTTCCGCAGGAAGTGGGTTTTGCATCGTCGTCAACGGCGCTCCTTGCGTTCCCCAACTTTCGCCAGCCGTGTAATTGGGTATTTTTGCGCCAACGTCAGTGAACGTGAAAATGTTCTTGTCGATCGTGGGTGCCACCATCTCAGGCTTGTTGAACGGGCGGTTCGCGAGTTCCACTGCCTTGGCATTGTCAAGCTCCTGCGCTTGCTCGGCGGGCGCAGGCGAAGTGCTGGTTCCCGCAGTGATGGGCGCACCACAAGCCCACTGGGTTCCCCGTGCGAGCAAGCGCTGAAATCCAACGTTGCTCCATGTTCTAAAGTCGTGCCCCCAAGCCGTGTAGAAAACGCGTCCCTTGCCGACCTCGCGGATCCAGGTGTAGGGCTCCCCGTTCGGATCGCTGACCGGACCGGAAGCATCGCTACGAGTCTCTAGGACTGTACGATCTGGATTGTGACGGGCATGCATATAGCTCTCGTCCTCCGATGAGATCGGGCTTAAGCCTTTCATGATTTCATGATCGGCGGCAACGATCTTGGTTTCGAAACGCGTAAACCCGTGCCGCTTGAACTGACCGCCTACCAACGATACGTACTTGTCCGAGTTGAGGAAGCAAAACGATGCGCAGTGGACAGGAATTATACCGCCGCCGTTGTCGACATATTCCAACAGAGCGGCTTCTGCTTCGGGCGTGATACGTTCGATGTTTGCAAATATCATTAACCCAGCAAACTGTTTCAAATTGTCACTGTTGATATCCTTCAACTCTTCCGTGTACTGAAGTTCGATCGACTCATTGCCCAGCGGTTCAACCAACGTACGATAAAACTCCGACGGCTTGTGAAAACCGGAATCACCCAACAACAAGACTTTGACATTCTCTTGCGCCAACGCGATCGAGCATGTAAAGAACATTAGGAGCATTGCCATTGCCGGTGACTTAAGCCACCAGCCGCCGAGCCTTGTCGTGGACGGCAAATAGGAAGTCATAGATGAGTTGTACACGTTCATGTCCTATCAGAAACTGGGTCAAGTGAGGTGTTAAGAGAAGCTGTTGGTTCGGAAATCAAGTCTGATGCGGATGGTGTTGGGTGCATCGCATTGAGTGTATTCGCTACACGACGCAAGAACCCTATCAACGCCTGCGACTCGGTCGGTGGAAGGGCGCTGAGCATCTCAGTGCGAATCGTCTCACTGGCAACCCATAACTGCCGAAACTTTCGTCTGCCAGATACCGTGAGCGCCACGGTGCGCGCGCGTGAGTCAGTGGGATGAACGTCGCGTTGCACCAAGCCTTGTTTTTCAAGCAGCACCAACATGGCGCGGACCGTACTGGGATCCGACGTCATGCGCTGAGCAAGTTCACGCTGAGTGAGCGCATTGCCGCGCGCCAGTGTTGCCATCAACACAAATTGATCTGCAGTTATGCCGTACTTTTCGAAAGCAGCATCCGACCGGCGATGTAGCGCTAAATATGCCGCCCGCAAGGCCATGGGGAGTTCGCTTTTTTCCGCTGCAAACATGCTCTGAAAACCAAGACGTTAGAAAAGCAAGAGTCGCGTCTCGCATCAAAATTCGTATGTATACGCACGATCGAAAGTTTAACCTACGCAGTTGGGCAACGCAATCATGCTGCCCCTAGGCAGTCCGTTAATGGCAAGTTGGCTTCCATACGGTCGTAAGAAATTCTCTGCGTCTGGGGGCGACTAGCAACCAACCGGGGGCCAGTCGGCCTGCGCGTCGCGCCCGCCACGCCAACTGAAGAAATGTTAAGCCGGGACTCAAGTTCCTACCGACAGATTACTGGTAAAACTACACTCATTCGCTCAGGTGCAGTTCATCGCTCACACCCGCTTTTTCGTCGAAATTTATTGCCCATGTTAAAGCGAGTTCCTTGGTTGCTCGAAAAATCGTTTTGTGTTTTTCATTTGGCTGATCGGAATGCTTCCATTCTAATGAGGCAGGCGAGTGGGACTCCAAGATTTTTGCCAGCTCATGGGTGTGTGGATGAATATCGGAGGCACTGGATCCAGCGAACCAGAAACGCCGGGGCTTGCCATCGAACCTTGCAAGGTGTTCTGGCGCGGATCTTATTAAATAGCGATCGTTCCAATAGAGTGCAGGGTCCATCGCGATATAGATATCAAACATTTCTGGCCTAAGCATCAGGGTTTCGACCACAAACAAGCCAGCTGCCGACTCTCCAATTATCCCTCGTTCGCCAGTGGTTCGGTATCGCTTGTCTACTTCTGCGAACAACTCATCATTAATGAATGAACGGAACTTGCTTGCTCCGTCAGAAAGTGGAGCGATTTTCTCATCGGCAACCACTTCGGACGGACCAGTCAAATCGCGTCGGCGCTCGGTGTTCTCAATTCCGACCAGCAATAGCGGAGGGATGGTTTGGTTACTGATGAGCTTGGCAACGGTGTTGGCTATATGCGGAAAGTCCTCTTTGATCCCGCCATCGGGCATATAGAGCACTGGGAATCTAGCTTCTGCATCCAGGTAACCAGGGGGAACCCAGACACATATTGTCCGCGTCTCGCCTACTGCGGAAGACTCCAGTGTGAATGTGTCGTGCTCAGGGACCGGGTCCGAAGTCGACGTCGTTTGCGCACATCCGATGAGCAATACTGAAAGGAGGGAAAGTAGGAAAAGCTTAGTCATGGTTCGAGCACGATAACGAATTAATTGGATGGTTCACAGCAATTTCGTTCTTGCAGATAGGCATCGTAATCTCTTTTTTGACGCCGCTGTACCTGTCCCGGCTGAGAATGCGCGGGATGCCAGCGGAATATTGAGTCAGGGGTCGAATCGCTTGTGGTGCTTAGGCTCGAACTGGCGCGAAGTTGTGGCGGAGAGTGTGAGGTGGTCACCGGCCGGGAAGGACAGAAAGACCAGAAGCGCCTTGGCGGAAGAATGTCAAGCTGCGATTCGAGCAGATTGACGCAGCGTCCATGCGCCAGCAGCTTTTGCAAAACTGCGGAGCCGCCTACCAAGAACGCCCTGAGTCGTATCGATGCTAAAGGTAGTCCTGTGCGACGAAGTTTGCCATCAGGACTGATCGTGATTCGACGTCGCCCCGTTGCTAGCCAATACGCGGCATTTCAACTCTGCAATCAGACTATCGATGGCCGCTTCTAATTTCACCAGTCCGCTATCGCGCAGGGTTTCGATCTGTCCCCCAGCCGCCTCGAGCTCAAGGCGCTGAGCCAATTCGATAGTCGGCTTGGCGTAAAAAGTTGCAGCCAGTCCCTTGATGCTGTGAACTGCTCGGCGGGCTGCCACTGCGTTTTCCGCCTCGACCGCGTCCTTTAACTCGTTCATAACGATCGGCGCATCCTCGCAAAACATCTCGGCCAAATCGTGGAGCAGTGCGCGGCTGCCATCAAGTGCATTGAGTGCGGCCTGCTCGTCAACTTGCAGAGCGGTCGATGATCGTTCGTGATTTTTCATAGGAATCAGACTGAGCGAACTGTGGCAGACAAGCGATGCATATCTTCGGCTATAATTGATGTCTCGGGAACCTAAACTGTTTGCGATCAGATCGTTAGCAAACGTTATGCCGACGGAGGGAATGAGTCAGAATTGAGCGTTCGTTTTCCACCCCAACGGGAGAGCGCTCGATTTTCGACCATCTTGCGCTATTGGCGATCGCGCTGCTGCCCAAATCGGCAGAGCGGGGCGTGATTGATCACCGTTTCGCCAGTTGGCCCAACAAATGCCTAAAATGGCGAGAGTTTAAATAGTTCAACAGTTATCGCAATTCAGTGGAAACGTGAACTGATATCCATGCGATTGAGTAAATAAACAGGAGGCGACCTTGACGAAGGTGCTGGTAATCGACGACGACCGTAGCGTGCGACACATTGTTACACATGCCTTGGAGGGCTTTCATGGATTTAAAGTCGTTGCCGCCGCGGACGGTGATGCTGGATTGGAGTTGCTCGAACGCGAACAGCCAGCCGTAGCGCTGCTAGATGTATTTTTGCCTGAATACAACGGACTTGAGCTGTTTCGCAAGATTCGACTGCTCGACAACAAATTGCCGGTAATTTTTATTACTGGGGATACGTCGAGCGAGACGGCCATCGAAGCGATGCGGGCCGGAGCGTTCGATTATCTCTCAAAGCCGTTAAACATCGAACAGTTGCGTCACTTGACGTTGAGCGCTGCGAAGGCACGCCGGCTCATGGAAGAACCAGTCGCTTTACCGGTTGGAGAAGGCGACGCCGGTAGCGAGCGATTCGTAGGCAAGACAAAAGCGATGATCGAGGTCTATAAGGACATCGGTCGCGTGGCCGCAGAAAATGTTACGGTTTTGATTCGCGGAGAAAGCGGAAGCGGCAAGGAGCTGGTTGCTCGCGCCTTGGTCAACCACAGCAATCGCCGCGACAAGCCCTTTGTGGCTGTCAACTGCGCGGCCATTCCCGACCAATTGCTCGAAAGCGAGTTATTCGGACACGAAAAGGGGGCATTTACCGGTGCCGAGCGTCGAAGGATCGGTCGCTTTGAACAATGTGATGGTGGAACCATCTTCCTGGATGAAATCGGGGATATGTCGGCCATCATCCAAGGAAAGGTCTTGCGCGTCCTGCAAGATCAACGCTTTGAACGGGTCGGCGGAAACGAACAAATCACTACGGATGTCCGCATCATCGCGGCCACCAATCGACCACTGGAACAGATGGTCGAAGCGGACGAGTTTCGGGAGGACCTGCTCTATCGATTGAACGGCTTCACCATCCCCTTGCCGCCGCTCCGCGATCGACGGGAGGATATTCCCCTCTTGCTCGAATACTTCTTGCGTCGCGCCAAGTCTGAAATGAATCGACCAGAGCTCAGTGGCATTTCACCCGATGCACTCGAATTGCTGGTCAACTATAAATGGCCAGGCAACATTCGGCAGTTGCAGTCGGTGGTACGCCAATCGGTCCTGCACACGACGGGCACCGTTATCGACTCCGACAATTTGCCTGGGTTCATCCGCGAATCACTGGCAATGGTCGGCGCTCGCTCCGCCCCGTTCCATGCCTCGCCGGCTGCGCATCCGGTTGAACCTCGAACCGAGATTGCAGCGGAACGGTTTTCTCCCGCTGCAACCCTGCCGCCAAGTACTTTCTCGCCCCTAGCCCAACCAAGTCCAGTCGTCGAACCCGAACCGATGCTGGTCGACGAACCCATTTTTTCGATTATGGGCTACATCGAACAACGTTTGAATGCTAACTCGCGCGACCTGTACGCCGAAGCTCTGGAGCAGCTGGAGAGACGTCTGTTTGCCCGAGTACTAGAAGTGACCGACGGGAATCAGTCGAAAGCAGCTGAAATCCTGGGAATCACCCGCGGCAAAGTACGAGATCGGATTGCGGCCTTCGATATCCATTTGGACCGCACTGTGTCGGTGGGCAAGCAGTAGCTACCGCGCTGCGGGAATCAAACAGTTTGCGCCGGTGCTTCAACCACCGGCGTTGTTTCGAATTCGATAGTATCCTCTAGCGACTGAGAGACAGGTTGTTCCAGCTCCTCATGCATGCTTGTCGTCTTTTCACGATCTACAAACCGACAAACTATCGCCGTAATGTTATCACTGCCCCCCGCCGCGTTGGCAGCATCGATGAGCTGCTGACAAAGGTATGCAGCCCCTTCGTCCTTGCGCATGACTTCTGAAATTTGTCGATGATTTAAGTGATTCGACAAGCCGTCCGAACAAAGTAGAAGCGCGTCGCCAAACGCCAACTCAATAGCCAACGCATCGGGATGAGGATCATCGCCGTCTCCCCCGATCACATTCCATAATACGTTTGCAAAAGGACGCTGCTCATGGGCCGGTTCATCCTCGTCCATCTGCTCGCTCTCCTGACGACTGCGATCCATCTCGGATGCCAGATCAGCCAAAGTGTGGTCGCGCGTCAGCAGTTGCATCTTTCCATCGCGCAACAGATAGCAACGTGTATCACCAACATGAACAATAAACATCTTCGGCCAGATGATATAGGCCATCGTCAGAGTTGAACCCATGCCACGACGTTGGGGAATTGCCGCGACTTCGCGATCAATTTTCTTCTGGCAACTTATGAGTGCCTCTTTCAACTGGTCCTCAAAGTCCTCGTCCGTCTCACAGCCTTCCAGCATGAACCAACCAAGGCGGTTGAGCGTGTAGTCGACGACGCCGTCAATCGCAAGCTGGCTGGCACGTTCACCCGCTTCATGTCCACCCATTCCATCGGCGACTAACAGCAACGTGCCCTGCGTGTCTCCAAACAACCGTGTTTGATGGTCCAGTGCTAGACTGGTCTGATGCACCCGCATTGACTTGCAGACATCAGAAATCAAAAACTGATCCTCATTGGTCGGACGTTTTCGACCGATATCGGTCAATCCGCTGCAGTCCATAAAACCACTCATCTGGTCGTCAATCCTGGGGTTGGCTTGTTTGAAAGGGGCGATCGCACGCTAAAGCCTATTCAGCGCGTTTCGACGGCTGGCTCAGGTAGCGACTGTTTGACGTCCTCACCGGTTTCACCGATCCAGTCGCGGGTGTTGCGAATTGCATCCGAAGTGTCTTGTTGAATCTTGTCCGTCTTCAGTTCCATGACCGCCGAGTCCTCGCCCTGATCGAAAGCGATCCACCCGACCAGCGCCATCAAAAGAACGATGACCACGAGAATCAATAGAGCACGCATCGCTTTTTTCCTAGTAAATGTGCGGAATCACTTCTAATGCATCAGGCCATGCAAACCGAGTGCCGCAAACAGAAGCAGGAAAAAGCTCGACGGGATGAACGAATAACGTCCACCACGGTTCCAAGCGTTTCGCTTGGAATCTAGTTGGACAACGCCACTTGGCAAGCTTGGTAGCCACCGTCGCCAGAAGGTGGACGCGATAGTTAACATGCTAGGTAGCCACCGTCGCCAGACGGTGGACGCGATAGTTAACGTTCTCCACCGCTTGGCAGCGGGTGGCTACGAAATCTTCACGACGCCAAATCGCCCAGGCTACCAAGTGGCGCTGTCCAACTAGGAAAGAAACGCCGTCGCTGTGGTCCCTGCCGCTGCGATCCGACCCGCAACGAACCCTCACCACGGAATTCAAACGGTTCGCTTGAACTCCTGTGAAGAGAGGTTGCCTATCAGGGTTGGGGTGGGCGCGAGAGCTTTCCCAGACAAACGTTGAGTTGCTTAGAAGGGCGAGTAGCCGGCGCCCAGCCGCGAACTAACGCCAGCTTCTAGACGGTATGGAGTTGAAGAACCACGTCTGCCCTGCGATTGCCCTGGTTCAATGGGTGGTAAGAATACATCGGAATCATCGACCGTTGGCTCGTCTGAATTGTTCGGCCTGGGTTGTGGCCGAACTGAACCATTCGGTTCTGGCCGGCTGCCTTGTGAGTCGGCTTGTGGACTGGTCGGCTCGCGCGCTTCGAGTGCATCTAGTTGCTCTTCTTCGCCCTCCGCAATTGAGCTGTCGTCGTCACTAGGTGATCGTCTAGGCAAGGGAAAGGAGGTAAGCCACCCCGAAAAACGATTGGCGTAACCTGTTGACGCTGGACTGCACTCGACACATCGACTGCGATCACAACATTCGCAAGCAGATGTCTGTTTCCAGAAGGCGAGTTCTTCGCATAGCGTTCGTGAGCCAACCACCACGCGATCGCCTGGTTGAAGTTGGTAATTGCTTGTTACGTCTCCCAATTGCGTAATTTGGCGATAACAAATTCGTTGGACCACGCGGCAGTCAGCTGGATTGGTTGGTCGAACGAGAATCATGTCACACGGGGAAGCCCGATTCGTCAATCCGCCAGCCATGACAATTGCATCCAAAACGGTTTCGTTTCCATCCATTGCATAGGCTCCCGGCGATCCAACTTCGCCAAGCACATAAAATTCAGCCGCGTTGGTTTCGATCAATTGGACATTGACCGCTTCGCGTTCTTCGATGAATTGTGCCAAGTGGTCTTCGATCGCGCGTTCAATAGCCTCGACGGTCATTCCGGCGACGCGAATGCGACCATACTCACCTAGATCAATGGAACCATCCAGTTGAATTTCTTGATCCCCCACCAGCCGAAATTCCGAATCCAGCGCGACGGGCTCGATCAAGATGCGGTCGCCTGGTTCAACGAAGTAGTCTTGCAGGACTTGTTTCGAAAGTTCGTGAGGCATGCCGCTAGGAAGTGGACTCTTCGCCGCAAACTCTTTTGTCTTGGTTAACAACGGGAATTGAGCTGGCCACAAAGTCAGCCCAAGTGTGCTGCAACCAACGCCACACGACAACATGACGACAGTAAGGGTTGCGAAGAAAAGGTTTCGCCACATGCTAGATTCTCCCCGAATTGGCCGACTGCGTCTGATGTTCGTTGCGGTCGAACAATCGTTCGGATGATTACAAGTTGAAGAAGAATCCGTGTCACCTAAGCAATGGGTTCCATGCCGGATCTTCCGTCTGGCACTAGCGACTTTCGCTAGCATTGATACAGACGTTATTTGTTGGCGTACCTTTCTGTTCGGCGAGCCACCCTTTGAGCGTGAACGAAAAACATTCGAGTAACGCAAAACCTCGTAACCCGCAAAGTTCCCCTAGACGGCAGAGAGCTGTACTTTTCTAGTGCGATGCTCAGACGGAATTGCTGATCGCACAAATACCGTGGGGGAGAAACGGTTGGCAGCAGATGAATGGCGAGAAAATTCAGCAGCCGAGCGGGCACTGGCTAGAAACCAGGAAATGACCATAATTTGCGATTCAAAGTTGCAACTGGCCATGGTCGTCAATCGACCTGATACTGTTGCGTGTTGACGGACAGCAGGGCGTATTTTAGGCCTACGAATTCATTCATTTTTGAGAATCAACTGATGGACATGCATACACTGACCCGCGACCTTCAAGTAAAAAACAGCTCAAAAATTGTGATGCTAGTCGGCGACGGCTTGGGTGGTCTGCCAATGAGTCCGGGCGGCAAGACCGAGCTGGAAACGGCGCGCACACCCAACCTGGATGCTTTGGCGACCAAGGGAGTCCAGGGGCTTTCCATTCCCGTAAAACCAGGCATCGCGCCTGGTTCTGGTCCAGGACACTTGGGGCTCTTTGGCTACGATCCACTTGCCTACCAGATCGGTCGCGGCGCGCTCGAAGCAACGGGGATCGGCTTCCAGATGCAGCCCGGTGATGTGGCCATTCGATGCAACTTCTGTACGTTGGACGCGAACGGAAATATTTCCGATCGTCGGGCGGGACGCATCGCTACGGAAGTGAGTGCGCCGATCGCGATCAGTTTGCGGAAGATCAAGATTGCTGGAGTCGAAATCTTTGTTGAACCGGTAAAAGAGCACCGTTTTGTGGTTGTGTTTCGCGCGCCAGGCCTCGCGGGAAATGTAAAAGATACCGACCCACAAGCGACCGGAGTTCCGCCGCTGGATCCTGTGGCCGAAGATGATGCAAGTCGCAAGACGGCAGAAATCGCCAAAGAGTTTCTAAGGCAGGCCAAGGATATCTTGAAGGAACAGCCGCACGCAAACTTTCATACCATGCGAGGTTTTGCTTGCCGACCCGACATGCCTAGTTACGAAGAGGTCTACGGTTTACGAGCCGCCGCCATCGCGGTCTATCCGATGTATAAAGGTCTAGCAAGTCTCGTTGGCATGGACATTATCGGCGAAGCGACGACACTCGATGAACAGATGGAAGTACTCAAACAAAACTGGGACAATTACGACTTCTTTTTTATTCACTTCAAGTACACCGACAGCACCGGAGAAGACGGTAACTTCGATGAAAAGGTAAAACGCACCGAGCAGCTCGACGCCTGCTTGCCGGCCATTAACGCCCTCGGGCCTGAAGTGCTCATCGTCACCGGCGATCATTCGACTCCTGCCTATTTGAAGAGCCATAGCTGGCACCCCGTGCCCACTCTACTTGTATCTGATTGTTGTCGCCCCGATCCACACACATCATTTGGCGAAACTACGGCAATTACTGGTGGATTGGGGCAATTCGAAGCTCAATACCTGATGTTGTTAGCGTTGTCCAACGCCGGTCGCATGGGCAAATTTGGCGCCTAAGCAGTAAGCAGTAAGCAGTAAGATTTCGATGCCCCCCAGTCAGCAACAAATTGAAAGTTTGGTGCAAACAGCGTTGTTGGTACAACAGCGCGCGTATGCACCGTACAGCAATTTTCTTGTGGGCGCGTCGTTGTTAACGACAACCGGCAAAATATTCCACGGCTGCAATGTCGAAAATGCATCATACGGGTTGGCGATTTGTGCAGAACGCAATGCGATCACCACGATGGTTGCCGAAGGAGAGGCGACGATCGCTGCCATGGTCGTGGTTACCAAGGGCGGGGGCAGCCCATGTGGAGCTTGCCGACAAGTTATGTCCGAGTTTGGTGACAACTTTCCGGTCTATCTCGTCGATTCGAACACACAAGGCATTACGCATATTTGGCAGATGCGAGATCTATTGCCTGGCGCATTTAGTTTGATTCAACGCGATGCATGACGCGCGAGAGGCCTATCCGACGCTTGCAGCTCATTTCTGGGAGCATGTCGTTCAGCGCGGCGACGCTCCAGCCTTGATGATCCGTTGCCACGCTGAATGGAGAGAGCTGACCTGGGGACAAATTGCTGCAGTTGTCGAATCTTACATGGCCAGCTTTGAACAGCTTGAGTCTCCTCCAGTCTGTATCGCGTCCCAGTTACCAAACTCGATCGATTGGATCGCCACGGATCTGGCCTGCCAGACGCTTGGATTGGTTCACTCCGCCATCGATCCTCGCGAATCGGCGGCGCGCGCACAAGCTATCAACGATCAGTGTGGGGCGAGGTTGATGGTCGCAAGTTCTTCGTCGATTGCACTTGACGAACGCCTGCGCACTCAAATTTGTCCCGCTGAACGACTGCGTCAGGCATGCCAAGTACCTGACAGTTCCCCAGCGCAACTTCTTTCAACTTCAGGAACCTGTGGCGCTGCGAAGTTGGTGACGCTCAGCCACCGCAATTTGCTCGGCAACGCCATGGCCAAGCTTGATGCTGCCCCACAGTTCGCCGAAGATCTACGACTGAATATTCTGCCGTTTGCACACGCCTATGCACGGACATGCGAACTATCAACATGGATACTCAGCGGATGTCGGCTCGCGATCGCGGGGAATTGGTTGGAACTGGTCGAGCAGGCGGAGCGGTTGCAACCAACGTTAATCAACCTAGTCCCTTACCTCGCGGACGCGCTCCTCGCAACCTTATCCAGTGATCGACGCGGGCTGGGCGATCGCTTGCGATTGCTACAAGTTGGTGGGGCAGCGCTTTCAGAATCGACTTGGCATCAACTGCGGGAATTTGGTCTACCGCCCTTGCAAGGTTACGGATTGACCGAGGCCTCGCCGGTCGTATGTTCGAATCGCGCGGGACAACAGAGGCCAGGTACGATTGGCCCACCGGTCACTGGAGTCGATATTCGCGTTGATGGAAATGGACTTTTATGGACGCGCGGCCCCCATGTCATGTTGGGGTATTGGAAAGATGAGCCGGCTACCCGAGAGGCCATGCGGGCGGGTTGGTTGTGCACCGGCGATCTGGTCGAACAGGTGGGAGGTTTACGCATTGTTGGGCGACAGTCGCAACAAATCGTATTGAGCACCGGTTACAAAGTGTCACCTGAGATTGTGGAAGCGGCCCTACTCGGAATCGTTGGAGTGGAACAAGCTGTTGTACTTGGGAATCGAGCGTCACACATTACCACATGGATATGGCCCAAGCTGGACGAGATACCACTCCATTTTTTCAATTCACAGCCAAAGTCACTATCTAACCTGGACTGGGTGGTGTGGTCGAACTGGCTTGCAAGCGAAGTGGAAAGGAACAACCGGCAGTTGCCCGGTTACGCGCTGCCACTTGTCATTCATTGTTTGCCGGAGCGATTGAGCTCGGAAGCGGGCACTCTGTCACTCAAAGGCTCGCCGCTGCGCGTGGCTATTGAAGCCAAGCTGAACGAGTTCCCGACAAGTGTACCACTTTAGCTGCTAGCGGGGGCCATGCTCCGTTTTATAACGACTCCGTACTCTCCAGCTTCTTCCTCCGAAGTTGCCCACAGGCGGCATCAATGCCATTTCCTTTGCGTTGCCGGAACATCACATTGATACCACCTTCCAACAGAACGGAACGGAAGTTGCGGATAGTCTCCGCATCCGGCGTGGCAAACGGCAGGCCCGCGACCGAGTTGTACGGGATAACGTTGAGCATGCTAATTTTTCCGCGCAACAGTCGAGCGAGGTCGCGTGCGCATTGATCGCTGTCATTGATACCCGCCAGCAACACATATTCAAACGTCAAGCGTCGGCCAGTCGACTCGAAGTAGCGGTCGGCCGCGGCCAGGATCTCTTCGATTCCAATCTTCTTGTTCACCGGAACCAATCGATTTCGCAGCATGTCGTTGGGCGCATGCAGGCTGATGGCGAGATGATACGGAGTCGAATGTTGTGACAGTCGATCGATCGATTTTGGAATACCAACGGTGCTAATCGTGATACGACGAGGGCTAATTCCCAGTCCTTTTGGATCACGGGCAACTTCCAAGGCTGCTAAAACCGAATCCAGATTTGCGAGTGGCTCCCCCATCCCCATCATCACGATGTGGCTCAATCGCTCGTCGATTGGGAGCAATCGCTGCAATCTCAACATTTGTTCCAGGATTTCGCCACGCGATAAATTGCGTTCAACACCATCCAGTCCACTCGCGCAAAACACGCAGCCCATCGCGCAGCCCACTTGGCTGCTGACGCAAATGGACCGTCGCGGCCCATCGCGCAACAACACACACTCGATGCGTCCACCGTTGGCAAGCGCGAACAACAGTTTTTCTGTTCCGTCGTCCGCGGTTTGATGCGCATCAATGGAGGCGGTCCAAAGACGAAACTCCTGTTCCAATTCCCCACGCAGCTTCTTTGGCAGATTGTTCATTTCGTCGAACGACTCGGCGCGATGTTCGAACAACCAAGCTAAAATCTGTTCCGTACGAAAACCGGGATACCCCTTCTGTTTGAGCCAGAATTTGAGTTCACTCGGTTCGAGGTCAAGCAGGTGTGGGCGCGGATCGTTAGGTGCAAGCGGTGTTTTCATGCAGTTATTCTGCTCGGAATTCGACATTAGCGATAGTGCTACTGTGCGGCCGCCCCAAATTGCGGCAGCTCAATCACTTCCCCCATCACAAGCGCCCAAATTCGATCGCTCGGACCGGGATGAATGACCATCGTACCTGTAAACTCTCCGACAGCTGGAAGAACGAGTCGACCATCGTTCAGCCAAAAACAGGGAAACTTGCCCACCAATTGCCTTCCTTCGCGAATCCTAACAGCCGGATGGAGGTGTCCGCAAAGTAAAATTTGGCAGTCGGAAGGTTTTTCTGTCGGCTCATGCCCCAGCGCCAGGGCAGACTTCCGCGCACCTGGATCCACGATCTCGATCGACCAACGACTGGGCAACTCCCCTACGCGAAGATCATGATTGCCACGCACGAGCGTAAATTGAACTCGGGCATGCTGCTCGAGAAATTCCTCAAATGCTCCGACCACCTCAGCCGCCAAAGAGCTCCGAGCATGAAACAGGTCGCCAAGTATCACTAGACTCGTGGCGCCGGTCGCGTCCAACATTTTTGAAATCGTAGAGAGAGTTCCATGTGTGGTCGAACCTGGAATCGCCATGCTATTTCGCTGAAAAGTGGCCGACTTTCCTAAGTGGGTGTCGGTAACAAACAGCGTGCGTTCATCTGGCCAATAGAGCCCCCGTTGAGCAAGTAGATGAAACTCGTTTTCTTCAATCTGGATTTTCAACATGATTCAGGGTCAGCGCTAAGTTCAAGTTGACGCTGCAAACGTTGGATACGATCGATCAATGACTCGCTGCTCACTCTTTCTCTCAGTTTGTCGACAAGTAACGGAAAAGCCAAAGGCGTTACCTTAGACGGATTTGTCAAAACCACGCGACATTGCCCCAGACGCTCCAAGGCAACGCGCAGTCGCGAAATCTCTAGTTGCTGATCGAGCACCTCTCGGCGACTCTGCTCCAAAAGCAAGTTGCCAGAATCATACTTGGAAAATACCTCAAAGAACATGTTGCTACTGGCCTGCAAATGTCCCGAACTTTTGCGATCGCTCGGATAGCCACCTTGAATCAAACCAGCAACCCGCGCAATCTGCCGAAACTGCCGCATTGCCATCTCTGTCGCATTCATACTCGATAGAACATCATCAACTAGATTTTCGACCGATAGCAGCCTGGTCGCTAGAGCCGGTTCGATGGGAATCGGCTGCGTAGACTGGAGTACAATTCCGTAGTCGTTGCAGGCCATGCTAAACGATATCGGCTTGATTTTCGAAAGTCGCAACGCTAGAAGTGCCGCCAACCCCTCATGGACCAACCGCCCCTCGAAGGGAAAGACAAAAAGTTGATGACCATCGCGCGTCTTGATGCGCTCTACGAGCAATTCATCTCGTTGCGGCAACACGCTCCAACGGGACTGGAGCTCGAGCAGTCCTTGTAATGATCGCATTTCGCGACCGACCAGCTGGCCCGCAGAAGCCTGCTCAATCTTTCGCCGCAAGAATTCGCTCAATTCGGCTGACAGTGGCATGCGACCGCCCATCCAGCGCGGAATGGATTCTGGTTCACCCTTGGTTCTCCGAACGTACGCTACGTTTTCACGGATGCGAACCATTTCAAGCACTCGACCCGCAAATTGAAACCGCTCACCGGGTTTGAGTTTGGTGAGAAAACTCTCCTCTGCAGTGCCTAAGGTTGCTCCTTTTAAATACTTGATCTGCATGGCTGCGTCAGACGCGATGGTCCCGATGTTCATGCGATGCATGCGCGCAATGCGAGGCTCCTTGACTTGGTACCATTCACCGTCAACTACGACGCGGCGGTATTCGGGGTAGGCCGTTAACGAGCTGCCACCTCGAACGACAAAATCGATGATCCACGTCCACTCCTCGTCGGTGAGGGATTGATACGCCATAGTCGAACGCACTTCTTTCAAGAGTGCGTCCGCCTTGAAACCGCCGCCAATGGCGACTGTAACAACGTGTTGTACGAGGACATCGAGCGGCTTATTCAGCGGTGGCCGCGCCTCCAACTTGCCAGCGGCGATAGCATCTTGGGCTGCCGCCAGTTCAATTAACTCCAACGCGTTGGTCGGTACAAATGCCAGTCGACTTTGTGCCCCCGGTTGATGTCCACTTCGCCCCGCGCGTTGAAGCAGCCTCGCAGCCCCTTTGGGACTACCAATTTGAATCACCAAGTCAACGGCCGTGAAGTCGACACCCAAATCAAGGCTACTGGTGCAAACCACTGCACGCAACTTACCAGCCCGCAGGCCGTCTTCAACCCACCGTCGTACGCTGGAATCGAGTGAACCGTGATGTAAGGCGATTTGTCCTGTCCAGTCGGGACGTTGCTTCAGCAACTGTTGGTACCAAATCTCAGTTTGCGAACGTGTATTTGCAAACAGTAACGCACTGCGCGTGCCATCCAGGAGCTCCGCAACTTGTGGAACCATCCGAGTTCCGATGTGCCCACTCCATGGAAATCGTTCGATCGGATTGGGAATAATCGATTGCAAGTGGAGCCGTTTGCGGTTCATGCCGGCCACAATTCGTGGTCTTGTCTTCGTGTTTTGACCGAGCAACGTCTGGCACGCCTGTTCAATATTTCCGAGTGTGGCGGACAATCCCCATGTTTGTAGTCGAGGATTTAGTTGACGCAGGCGGGCAAGTACCAGTTCAGTTTGAACGCCGCGTTTAGTGCCCAACAACTCATGCCATTCATCGACAACTGCCAACTCGACCTCGGCGAGTTGTTCGAGTAGATGCTCATGGGTCAGCATTAGCGATAGGCTTTCGGGCGTCGTTATCAGCGCGGTTGGAAGCTTCTTTAATTGTCGCGCTTTGAGGCTCGCCTTGCTATCGCCGGTGCGCGATTCGAGTCGCCACGGTAGCTCTAAATACTGTAGCGGCCCACGCAGAGCATTTTCGGTATCGCCGGCCAGAGCCCGCAGTGGAGTTATCCATAAAACTCGCAAGCTGGGCGGGCGTTTCGCATTCCAACAGCTTGTCTCTGGATTTTCTTTGAGCCATTTGAGGATTGGGGCGATCCAGACCGCCATGGTTTTGCCCGTACCTGTTGCCGAGTGGACGAGACCGCTTGCTCCCGTCATATAGGCATTCCAGACCGACCGTTGGAAACGAAACGGACGCCAACCCATCGATTGAAAATAGGCGTCGACCCGTTGCGAAGGTGTGGGTTGTTTACGACTCTTCGGCACGTTGTTCCATTTGCTGTTCTGCGGTTTGAATTCAAAACTCACAATAAGACTCGGGCTGCTGAAGAGAGTTGCGGCCAGTTTCCGCCCCTTTGGCACTACGCAACGCTATTCGACGGGAAGAAGAGCCAACAACTCCTGCAACGTGTTCGCGTCTTGCGCCAGCTTGTCATGCCGCCAACGTACGATGCGAGGAAAGCGCGTAGCAATTCCACTCTTGTGACGCGTGCTTCGTTGAAGGCCTTCAAAGGCCAGCTCCATGACCAAGGTAGGCGTTACACTACGAACCGGACCAAACGACTCCTGCGTGTGTTGACGAACAAAGCGATCCACTTGGCGGATCTCCGCGTCTGCCAATCCACTATAGGCTTTGGCAAATGGTACGAGCTGACCAGCATCCCAGACGGCAAATGTGTAGTCGGTGAAGAGACTCGCACGTTTACCATGGCCTTTTTGGGCGTAGATCAGCACGGCATCAATAGTGTATGGCGCAATCTTCCACTTCCACCATGTCCCGCGGCTCCGCCCAACATCGTATGGTGCCGATCGTCGCTTGATCATGAGTCCTTCGGCATTGTGTTCGCGACTCGCGGCCCGCAACAGTCGCCATTCATTCCATGAATTGGCATTCAGCAATTCCGTTCTTTGAAGTTGTGGCTGGACCACGCGATCGAGCAACGCGTCCAGTTCCTGGCGACGTTTCTCCCACGGAAGTGATCTGAGATCCTGTCCAGACAACTCCAGTAGATCAAACGCATGAAATACGACAGGCACCTCCTTCAACAACTTCTTGCCAACCGTTTTGCGCCCGATGCGTCGCTGCAACTGTGCAAATGGTAGAACGCGTCCATCGCTTTCAGTCGCCAGGATTTCGCCATCGAGGACGGTGCCGTTGGGCAGCCGTTCCGCAGCGGTCTCAATTTCTGGCCAACGTCGTTCCATCAGTTCTTCGCCACGCGACCAAATAAAAGTTTGATCTGCACGGCGGATGAGTTGCCCTCGAATCTCATCCCACTTCCATTCAGCTGCATATTCGTCGACTGCACCAAGCTGCTCAGGATCGCTGTCTACTTCGATTGGATGTGCCAAGCAAAACGGATATGGCTGACTAATCGTGGTATCGCCTGTTTCGCTAGCGATCAGTTGTTCAAAAAAGTCGGCTGTCGGTAGCCAATTGCCCATAAGACGGTGTGCAACGCCATCGGCTGGAATATTCCAACAATTGGCAATTGCGCGCGTGGCCAACCGTTTGCTGACACCCACGCGAAAAGCCCCCGTCATCAATTTCATGACAACCAGTCGCGTCGCAGGACTTGTTTCGCGCCAAATATCGCTGACATCGGCGCGCTGCTGCTCTTCGGTCTTGCCACGCAATGGGAGCAAACGCTGATCGAGCCATTCCGTGAGTGTCTTTGACTGGGCATCAACTCCTGAGGGAACAACTAACGAAATGGTTTCTGCCAAATCGCCTACCGCATGATAGGCTTCGTCACACAACCAAGCGGCGATGTCCGCCTCCTGGGCTGCCCACTGTCGCAAGCATTTGGTAGGCACCAGTTGTCGAGGCTTGTTGCCGGCCAGAAAATAGATTGCCCAAGCAGCATCTGAAAACGACGCCTCAGCGAAATAGGCTTCCATCGCCGACAACTTGCCGCTCGTCTTCGTGGTTGCATCGATGGCATGGTAGAGTCGCGCGAAGCGAATCATGCAGAGCTCTCCCCATTACTTTGTTCGACAGCCTCGGGTCTTGCAATATCTTGATCTAGAGCGTCGACGTCCAGTGCAGTCGATGTTTCCGTGGAGTCGGTTTCTGCGCTGGAGCCGACAGCTTCAACTTCACTTCCGACAATTTCGCTCGCTATCTCATCCTCTTCTTCTGATCGAGTGTTCGAATCGATAGATATCGCATTTCGTCCTTGTTCTTGCAGGTAGCGTGCGACAACGGCAGCGTAGCCATGCGTAACCCAAACTTCTTCTGGATCGCAAGCTTTGACGGCTGTCAGCAGCGACGGCCAATCAACATGATCGCTCAATACAAAACCGCGATCGACCGAGCGACGGCGTCGAGCACCTCGGATGGCCATCCAGCCACTCGCCATCGCACTTTCAATTGCCCCAAACTTTCGTAGCCAAGGCGTTCCATGTGCGCTAGGCACGGCGAGTATCATCGCGCCTCGCCAATCCGATCTGCCAGTTACCTCACCGACATGTCGTGTTGGCGGGAGTTGAACTCCGCTGCGACGATAAGCAGCAACGCCTTTTTCGACGGCACCATGCGTAAAGATGTTGCCGATGGTGGCGTCGAGCCCGGCAAGCAGGCGTTGACTCTTCCCTACCGCGTAGCCGTACAAGACACTGCACTTACCCGCGTCACGGCATTCTTGCCACCAATGGTTGATCGAAGCAAACACCTCCGCCTGGGATTCCCATCGGTAGACAGGCAATCCAAAGGTCGATTCGGTGACCAAGCGGTGGCATGCCACCGGCTCCCACGGTGTACAGGTGGCGTCGTGTTCGAGTTTGTAGTCACCGGACACAACTTCGATTCGTCCGTGATATTCTAGCCGCACCTGCGACGAGCCCAGAATGTGTCCAGCAGGGTGAAAGCTGATGCGAACTCCATGGATTGAAATCGATTTTCCGTAATCTAAAAATTGAAACTCCGCATCGGAGCTGAGCCGCATTCGCAACAATTGCTCACCCTCGCGGCTCGACAAGTAGTGGCGACATCCCCATCGCGCATGATCGCTGTGAGCATGACTAATGACCGCGCGCTCAACGGGCTGCTGCGGGTCGACAAAGAAATCTCCAATTCGGCAATAAAGTCCGAGTGCCGTTTTCTCTAAAATTTGAACCATAATTTCAATTATAAGAACGCTTCAAGCCGTCGAGAGCGCTGCAAACGACCAAGCCCTATTTAGCAGTGCGAAAGGCGACTTGAACCGAGTCCAGCATGTCGTTAGTCCAGGCTTTGGTCACAAAGTGGCGATATCAACGTTACGGATATGGGTTCCATAGTGATGTTTGTATTTTGCCTTACGTTCGAGATCGCGAATGATTACCTGAGCAAAGTCGACTCCCGTATGCTGCTGACTACTTCCAAGTCCACCGGGTGTAAACACGTTAATCTCCATCAGTTTGTCTTCGACGATATCGAGTCCAACGAGGAACATTCCGTCGCGCACCAATTTTGGGCGAACGATTTCTACTAGTTCCAACATTTTATCGGTCACTTCGACACCTTCGCTATGTCCGCCGGTGTGCATGTTACTGCGCGCGTCGCCGCTGGTGTTTACGCGGCGAAAGGCTGCGTATTTTCCGTCGTGCCAAAGCGGACGCCCGTTCATGACAAACAGCCGCACATCGCCCTCCGCGGCTGCTGGAAGATATTCTTGCACAATACAGTATCCATCGCGGATGACAGCTTCGATCATCTGGTTGAGATTGGCCTTCTCATTTTCGCCGATCAAGAACACGCTCTGCCCACCAGAACCCTGTAACGGCTTGATGACCACTTTATCGCGTTGACTTTGGATGTACTCTCTAATTTCGAGCACATCGCGACTGATCAATGTCCGCGGGCGAACCTCCTCCGGAAAGTGTTGGAAATAGGTCTTATTCAGCGCATTGGCCAGACTCGAGGGCGAGTTGAGTACAATGACGTCGCGCGCAGCGGCAAGTTGCCCAAACAAAATGCCACTAGTTTGCGCCCAAGCTCGATCGAGTGCATCCTCGGAAGGATCGTTTCGGAGAAGCAGTACGTCCAGTTCATCGATCGAAATTCGTTCCGGCTGAGCCTCGTCATTTTTCAGCTCCCGCATGAACACTTTAAGATCGTCGTAGCGATCTCCGTAGACCGTGCGGGAATGGGCATGGATCGATCCATCTGGTACATAAACAAAGTCGGCCACTCCCAGCGTATAGCTTTGGTGCCCCATGTTGATTGCGGCCATCGCGAGTCGCGTGGTGGTGTAACTCGCCTTTTCGGTCATGACATCGTTGACCACAAATCCTATTTTCATCGTTGCGGCTCCAACAGTTCTGTGACACTCATTCCTCGACATCGCTCCAGCAATTGCTGAATTTGCGGGTCGCTCAAAAAACGTGGAAGAACCCCTGGAGCATTAATAATGCCACGTCGGCGCATTTCTTGGACGTAAGGCATGTGGTGCAGTCCAATTTTGCCAACATACAACGGCTCAATGTCGTGCCCCCGCTGTAGATAGGACAATAAATCGCGTAGGCCGCGCAGATAGATAATGTCCTTGGTAAAACCACCGCCACGGTAGGCGCGCAGGGTTGTCACAAAAGCCTGTCGCTTCATCAGATGGCATTCGTCGACCAAACATTGAAAGGTGTCGACAAACTTCGCGCCGCTCAACATCTTCTCAACTGCGATGACCCGCGCCGCCAACCCACGGATCCGATTCCTTGTCAAACCCCCAGTCAAATACTCGGCCAATACCGCCAGCCCCTCTTGCAATTCTTCGTACCCCGCCAGTCCAGCGTAGAGTTGCCGAAATGGTTGACAGCGTCCGTTAAAGTAGGTCAAAAGATGTGTTCCGATCTCATGATGAAGCAATGGCTCGAGTCGATCCGCGCGCAGTTCAAGCGTGTTGGAAAGCAGTAAGCGATCGTGGGAGACCATGATTCCAGCCGCAATGTCGTCGCGGAGTTCAACCGTTGCATTAAAAGCGTTCATGCGGTGATGGTAATAGTCGATCTCTTCGCGTGCGAGATGAACGATTTCATCAATGCATACCAACGGATTTCTCGAACACTCTGAATCGCACTCTTCGACTTGGACTAATATATCCGTCGCCAATTGCACCAGTTCAGGTTCAGGAGCACCGTACAACTGTTGGCTGCTAAACACAAAATCGCTGGTACCGAGGTCGCGAAGAGCAGTCAGTTGCCGGTCGATCTCATCTTGCTTTTCCCAAAAGAGATGTGCCAATGTCGTGTCTTCGATGCGTTCCACTGCAATGTCGAACAGTCGGCGTTTGAGTAGGCTAGGGCGGTATGGAAGTGAACGGTAGTAAAAGACGGGCGGTGTCGCATAGTGATTGGTTGCAAAATCACACCAGGCTTGATCGCTATTGACCGGCGTCACCTGCAAAAGAAAGTCAAAGGACTCTGAAACCTCGCAAAGTTGCTGATCCACCAATCGCGCTGCTTTGACAAGTGCCGTCGGCCCAAGAGCTTCGTGGTGTAGCTCTGTCTGAGTCGAATTCGCGCCTGTAAACTCCGAGATAGTTCGTCGAAATACCTTTGCAAGTTGGTTGCGCAATGACTGCAACACCATCGGAAAGACAACACCGGTGTGTGTATCGCGGTAAATTGGCCGCACACTTACGAGCAAATGGAACCGCCGAGCGGCAGTTGAGGGTTCGGGCGCCAGCGACAATCTTTGCAATGCAGGAGGTATAAATTCAGCGTCTGTGCGCAACTGAACTTCGCCGCGCATGCCATCGACGCGGATTTTCTTTAGCGACTGGACAAGTACGTCGACCGTTGTTGGCATGCTTTCAAATTCGGGCGCGATGACTTCAAATGCTGGTCGCATCGAGTCGGACGAACTTGATTCGCGGGACCTGGCGGAACATATTTCGATGAAGAGGAACAGTCCAAAATGTTCTTCCATCGTTTCAGCAATTGAATTGCACAGTGCACATAGTCCAGCGTGGTACTGTCGGTCACCTGATGCGAACAGGTATGCGGCTTCGCTGGTCACCAATTCGCGAGTGCCACCGTCCGCCTGTTCCGGTTCACGGTAAATGCACAAGAAGGGAAGTTGTCGATCGAATTTCAACCGACCGCCGCCAGGCAGTTTTCTGCGCACTCGTTCGTTTTTTGCCAGACGCGGAGCGATGGCATCGATGATCGCTGCAAAACTCGCACTTTCGGCCTGTTCAGCATCGCCATTCACAGTT
The DNA here is from genome assembly GCA_041753315.1 of Pirellulaceae bacterium. Taxonomy (GTDB): domain Bacteria; phylum Planctomycetota; class Planctomycetia; order Pirellulales; family Pirellulaceae; genus Aureliella. Next base: position 24,749 of record JBGSUV010000103.1, read on the forward strand.
TCGCAAGCTCCTCAACAACACCTGGTACGGTAGATTGCAAAGCCCGATGGATTTCCGCAACGCCAGTGAAATCCACATCGCCGGTCCATTCGTCCATGAAGAACTTCTTGAATTCAATGGCGATCGAAACAACTTGCTGCGGAAATTTCTGGTGGATCCAACGACCGAAATGGCCTCCCTGAAACTTAACATTTTCGCGAACATCCAGATGCCGACCTTGATAGCTGCAATGACGCAAGTCCGCTATGAAGCGATCGACGACGCTGCCCCACGCGCTGCGATCAATCGAACCGGTACCAATGTTAACGTCGGGGTTTTCCAATTCGCAGGCCGGCGCAGAGGTAGGCCCAGCGCGACGATGATTGTAAGTGTGAATATCATATACACAGAGATGTTGCTGGTCGGCCAGCAACTCTCTCAGCAACAGTTCCACGTCGCGGTAAAACCAATCGTACAGTTCCAGTGACTCACGGATCAGTTGTTCGCTCGGTGGCTTCTTCCACACATCCAAGCCCCAAGCATCGTCGGGGATTTTGTACACGGCAGACTCTCGCGGTCGATTGAGATCAACTTCAAAACGCGACCGTAAGCCAACGATTTGAGTTGTCGCGATTCGAGTCCATTCGCCGGTATACGGATCTTCCTCGCGCCGCCGGTGTTCAGCTGAAAGTTTCAGCAAGCTGTCCACCTCGGGGCGCGTATCATGACCATGGTGGATGGCAGCGGCGATGATTGGACTCGCCCCTTGTCGAAAAATGCAATGCGCCTTTAGAGCCATTCGTCAAGTTCGTTTTACTCGATTTGAAATGGTATTCGCAACGAAAAAACAATCGTGGGAGCAAACGATGTGCCTAAGTCCGACCTGGGGTTCCTCATCCGAAATCGTCTGAGACGCGTTCTCGCTCCCCACGCTAGTAGGCAACCGCTGAATGTTTGGGTTGCGGCATGCCCGTGCTCAATTTTCGTGCTCGTGCTCGATATTCGTCATTGGCCATTCAACCAATTGTTGCGACCTCGAAGCGGAACTAAAGGTTGGATCGACCTCCGCTCGGTCGCTGTTGCGCTGGAACGTCCGACCTGGGGTTCCGCTTTCGAACTCGTCTGAGACTCGTTCTCGCTCCACCCCAGGCTGTCGGCTGTCGTTGCTTCGCAACTGGTTACGGCAGCAATACCCTAGCCACGCTTGCTTCCGTCGTTTCGAGGAGCGAGTACACCTAAGCGACTCACAATTCCATGCACAATATCACCGGTAACACGTTCCAGGAAGAATATTGCGATCAGCACAGGTGGATAGAGAGTCACGACCGTGACAAAGTAAGCAATATACCCAACTTGAATGATCCCATAGATTCCGTCAGGATGACCGATGTGTGGACGCGGGCTGTTTAAGTTAAGGAAGGCAAATGCATAAATCGCGGCAAACCCCATCGAGAAAATCAAAACACCCCGCATGCGTGTATTTCGGTCGCCAAATGCAGCGGGCAATCCCACAAATAGTGGGGCGATGAACAATGCAGTGAAGTCTTCAGGTGGAAGTGGAGGATGCCCACGAGAAACGATTGCCGCATGGGATAATTTGAAGTGAAGATAAAGTAGCAAAGCCCATGCAAGCCAGAATAACACTCGGTGGTATCTCATGTCGAGCAAAACTCACGTTCTTTAGTCGTTATTCTCTTCGACGAACGCTAAGAATAATGAAGTCGCATGAATTAATCGTCTAGAAAAGTGGACCAGCCAACGCCACGTTCGTTCCTTGACTATCGTGTCCATTGATCACGAAATTCCATCTCGGGCGACCTTCGTCAATAAATTGTCTTGCGATGAATCATCACAGCGTAAACGCGGCCGCGAAGCCGTCCTAAGGAATCGCAACCTCGCTCTTTTCTGCTACCACTTTGCGAATATACTCTAAGACTCCGGGCAAGAAAATAACGCCGGAATAATGTGTCGCAAGCATTTTTTGGTGGTGCCCCTCCTCCAAGCGCGCCACCTCCGCAAGTTGTTTGGAAAATCTGGGAAGCACTACGTCGTCGAGCGTTGCGCTGAACAACCACGTGCACTCAGGATCCAACCTGTGGGCAATTCGAAGCGGTTCGATCCGATTTAACGCCGCGGCCACTTGATCTGCGCGAACACCACTCGCTATCAAGCGATCGAGTGCCTTTCGAGAGTCCTTGGCACCACTGGTCAATACTCCGTGCAAATCACCGCCACACAGCAACAAAAATACAGTATCAAACCGACGATCAAGACTGGCCGCCAACGTGGCAACAAAACCACCAAGACTTGTGCCCTGCAATCCAATATGTGTTGAATCTACAGCCGGAATGGCGGCCACTGCATCTCGAGCGCGACGCACATCACAGATACCCTGTCGGAAAACTTCAACCAGGTGATCTTGCTTAAAATCATCCGACCGCCGCTGGCCATAACCGGGTAGTTGTACCAAAAACGCATGCAAACCTCTGCGAGACAATTCAACGGCGACCAGTCGCCCCACGTGCATGCCTGAACCAGACTCATGAACAACAACCATCGCGGGACGGACGACAATCTCATTTGTCGTTTTATCGCGCACCGGATACCATTCGCAGACCACTCGATCGATCGCCGCAACACCTGAACTCAGTGGCGATGGAAAGCTTACCTCGATATAGGGTGTTGCTTTGAAAGTCGGTGAATCGATGCTCGGATGTTCGTTGACTGTGACGCTAAATTCAGTTGGAATCCATTCAAAGCCTGCCAAACATTCGTTGGCATCATCGCTTGGATCTTTGCCGATGTTCAGACTGTCCCGAGCTGTAAGTGGTTGACTAAAATCTACTACGATAGGATCCGACGCAAGCAAACTCGAAGCAGCCAGCACAACCACGACTGCATAGCTAACGCCAACAAAACGCATCATATTGCGATCACTCTATCCAAAAGAATGCACGGGGAATTCAACCGATATACAGCATTATTCAGTAATGTGACTACCTATTGGGAGGCAAGGAATCAACGTTGGCGTTTTTCGCAGCTGAAAAACGGGACTGTCAATTGACAATTCGTCTGCGGTGTCGGCGGGGTCTATTGACCCATCTTCCACCAATGGCGGAGGCTCCACAGTAATCGCTTCGACAATCAATCCAAGGGAAACATACAGTTGTTCGTCGCTGCTTTCATATTCATCCGCCAAGTTAGGCATGTAGCTTTCGATCGGTGCGCGACGGTTAATTCCATGTGACGCAGCCTCTCGCAACCGAGTTGGCCAATCCGGCTCGGTAAACCAACTGGCCGCTTGGTGATCAAAGTAACTCGCAGCACTCGTTAGTTTCTCGGCTACGTCAGCGGCGATTTGCCGAAGTTGTGCCGACGGTGAAACCTGCTCGGGTTTTTGTAGAAGTGCCAAACAGAGCAAGCCCTGATAGTTTTCGCGAAACTTCTGTAGGTCATCGTCTTTGGAATCAATGGCTGGCGGCTGATCGTAACTGACAGCCACCAAGGTTCCCATAGGAGTTGAATATGACCAGGCGCCAACCGCTTGTGGAAAAGCTGCGATGTCCAGCTCGGTGGCCGTGCTGGATATGCATTCTGCCACGACAGTCGCAATCGCATCGCTTTGCGCGCTGGCTGCTTGGTCAAGTCCCAGCGTGCAGACCGCATGATAGTCAAGCACCAGCGAACTAACGCTGCTCGGATATTTGGCGTTGAGTTCGCTCCACATCGCAGCACTTTGCAACGCTGCGATGCGTCCGATATTGTTGAACCAATTGCTACTCGTGTAGCCATACTCGTATTGTTGGAAGGCCTCCAACATGCGAGTGGCATTCCTTTCACGATAAGCTTGCAAAATGAGTAGTGTTGTTTTTTGGTCAGTAGATGATGAAATATTTGCAAGCGAACCTAAAGCGCCAAAGTCGTCCTGCACCACCATCAACTGAACGACCGATTCAAAATCGGAGTTCCAATCGCCTTGACTGGAGTCGTGTTCAAGAGCTGATGCGATGGCCATATCAAGCGCTGCACCCAAGTCTCCGACCAGTTCTGCATGTCGTCGGCGGGCTTGCTTACCCACTGCAATAAACTCCGAAGCCGGATCTGCGGACATCAGTTCCGCAATTTCCAAACAGGTCGCCGGATCGTCCAAATAGTTCAATCTCCATCGGAGAGTTTCTACCACTTGGTCAATTTCCATGGCTTCTTTGGCATGATTCCATAGGTCAGTAAAGCGTCCGGAACGAAGTGCGTATTCGACGCGCAGATCGAACCACTCGTCAATACTGTCGCTGATTGGGCTGAAATCGTTTAAGATTGGGGGGAAATCAAATTCTGCCAAGCGCTCATCCGCATTTGCCGCTTCGATGGCACGACCTAAGCTGGCGTCGGCATTGTCCCAGTCTCCCTGCGCAAATCTCAATTCGGCAACGAAGTAGTCCAACCAAAACGCGGGGGCGTCAGTAGCTTCTCGGTACCATTCATTCAGACGTTCCATCTCAGTGGCATGGTCAACGGGGTTAAGGTAGGTCTGCAGAGCGACAAAAGCAATTTCCGGATGATTGATGGCACCCGCAAACGCAGAGATTTCACCCAGTTCGACCGCACAGTTGGCAGCCGCATCGACGCACACATAGCTGTAGGAGGGGGCAACATCGTACGACGTAATGCGTTCGCGATGTTCGCTTATGATCGCGAGCAGTTGCTCAAATGCGACGGAGTATTTTTCCAGTCGGTGGTTGCAAACCGCAATTGCGACCTTCGTTTCAACCTCTGCAGCAATTTCTGAATCTACAGGTAGCGATTCTAAAAATTGAACTGCACGCGACCAGTCCATTGTCAGGTACCAGCTATCCAAGATCCTGTCGCGCATGCGTCGAGCAAATTCTGTTGGGTCGGGTGCGATCGAAAGTGCCAAGTCAAAGGACTCCGCATTTTCCATTTCATTCAGGATGCCATTCCAGACGGTCGAGAGCAGCGGGTATTCTCCTTCACTTTCAAGGGCTGCATCAAGTTCTGCGATGTGCGGATCACTTAAGATCTTGCCAGCAAACTCAATCGTTTTGGCGCTGTCGTCGAGCTGCTGGCTTTGTCGAAATTGAAGATAGTTCATCGCCAATTTAAATTCATCGACGTTGCCTGCGTTAGCCTCCAAGATTCTTGAAACATGCGATTCGGAAAAATCACTCATATTTCCAATGAATTGAATTGCCTTAACCTGTCCATTGCGAAGCGTTGAAAACTTGGAGAACAGTTGTTGTAAATCGGACGTGGACGACATGCTGACAAAGGCGTTCACCCACGCGGGCTTCTGAGGAAACAGAACCACCGAGCGTTGAAGCCACTCGGCTGCTTGTTTGCGGTGCTCAGGAGTTTCCGCCGACTTACCAGCCAGTGTCGCCGCGGCGGGATGCCAACCGACGTTTTTAATCAATTCGGCTGCGTGTGAAAACGCGTCGGAAGGCTTGTCTTGCAACAATGCCAACTCGGCCTTGAAGCGATGCGATCCGGCAAAGGCCTTGTCATCCATGGAATTGGTTAACTCGGCCAGCGTCGGGATGTCGCCATAGAGTAACAAATAGCCAGCGGTAAGGCTCTGCGCAAGCGGAAACACCGATTTAGTAATTCGGCCGCGGTTCAGCGCTTGCAAGGACAACGCTGCCTGTTGTTGCTTCCCGATTTTGTCGTTGGAGTAAATCGACAGGAGTTCAACACTCAAGTCATAGTAGCTATCGCGTGCGGAAATTGGCACTGCTGAATACGCCGCGAAATACTGTGCTTCGCTAAACGGTAATAGTACATCGCGATAGTCGTAAATTTTCCACGAGCCATTTTTTTTGGTGACGTAGAGCAATAGGACGTCCGCTTGGTCGTTCCATTTTCGCGTGTGAACTAGTGTTGCGCGGGCTTCTATGCCAGGCACGAGCCAGCGAAAATCAACGACTTGATGTAATTCGCCGATTTCGGGTAGCTCGAAAGAGTATGGCAGATCCTCGATCCACATCATCTTGGTTAGCGGATTGATTCCGACTGCCATGCCACTCGCCTGCATCTCTTCAACAATGCGCGCGTAATCGACGAGTTCTTCTGCATCGTCGTAGTTACCGTCGGCTATTTTCGCGATGAAGGGCTCGATACTATCGATGTCGGGATCGAGTCGCGGCTGGGCTGCGTTGAGGACATCGACGATTTCCTGATTCATCTGTCCGCCGACGGGTTCGCGTTGCTCCCGAAACTCGGCGCTCATTTCCGTCGGAGCGTTGAATGCATAGTACAGCCAAGCGACAGCTCCACCACACAACAACATCATGCCCATGAACGTTCCAACAAAGGCCAGCACGATCGTCTTCCCAGCTCCCGATGGCGGTCGCTGTGGAGGTGGATAATTTTGATACGGAGCACCTGGGACAGCTTGCTCCGAATAGGTTCCAACGCCACTGTTCAAACGAGGCGGCTCGCGCATGAATCCCCACGCTCCACATGTAAACTGCAACCAGAATCAACCGCTAGTCAACCGCTTCACCAAATGCTTTTTCTCCGCCAACAATGGGAAGATAAATTGACGTGGCCTGCAGATCGACCGTCAACTCGGTACCAGCATCCGGCCACAACGTAAAGTCTCGGTCGCTGGAGAAAATCATCAAACCAATTTGTTGTCCGGCGGGAATGATCTGATCATCTGGCTGCAGTTGGAATGTCAACTCGACAAATTCGCCTGGCTTCAACGGCTCACTCTCAGTCAACGACTTGCTGTTCTGAGGATCGGCCCAACCACGTGTAATGATATTGTCGTTGATCGATGCTCTTGGCTCGGTATTCCACGGAAGCGAGACCAGCCAAACCGAAAGATTGGCGGCCTCCTTACTACTTGCCAATTTGATCGTAATCGACGGCGCACCTGATATGTGGACTGGCTCCTTCAAAGTTGGTGTTACGAACAACAGGCGATTCGGCGACTCTTCCGCTTGGGCAAGTTTAGATCCGCTAAAGGAAACATCGTCGATGAGCGTTTCCGTCTTGGCCACTGCAACTTGCTGACTCGTGCCAAGCAGCAACTTCCCATGCTTTGGGGCGCCTCCCACCAACTGAAACTTTACCGGTGAAGCGGCTGGGTTGGGATAGTCGTCATAAGGCGTTGGCTCGGTGGGCTTGTCCCCTTCGCGGACGATCCAAGCTTTTGGGTCTTTTTCAACTTCATTTTCGATGCCGTGCAAGAAGCGTGTGAACCAACGATTCATCATCTTTAGTGGTGGAGGACCTCCGTGGCCCCCCTGATGATAGAAAATCTGAACCGGTACACCCTTGGCCTTAAGCGCCTGCGAAATTCGATTGCTATGTTCTGGAACAACGTTCCAATCGTTGAAACCATGTGACATAAGTACGGCAGCTTTCAACGGTCCCAGTTCGTTCAGATAATCGCGTCCGGCCCAAAATTCATTGTAGTCACCCGTCTTGCGATCAAATCCCTCGGCCATCTCTTTGTCCCGGACTTCGCAATCGCAATAATCGCGACGCTTGTCATCGGCGGCGCTGTGAATGAAATCGTACAGGTAGTCGATATCCTCACCCAGGTATCCGTACGGGTGTCGGACGAGGCCGTTCGATCGATAGTAGTGATAGTACGAAGTATTGGGAGCGATCGGAATAATTGCTTCCAACCCGTCGACCCCTGTGGTTGCGGCGGCAAGCGGAATAGTGCCGTTGTAGGACGTCCCGGTCATTCCCACTTTACCAGTCGACCAGAAGGCTTCGACTGTTTCATCGCCATCAACTTCCGTGTAACCCTTTGCTCTTCCACAAAGCCAATCGACAACCGCTTTGGGTGCGAGCGACTCGTTGTCGCCACCCACCGTCGGACAGCCTTCGGATAGTCCCGTTCCTGGCGACGACGAATGCACCACGACGTAGCCGCGTGGTACCCACGTGCGGGTCTGGGAGCGGGATATCACCGGGCGCGATGACTTAAGTTCAACGGCTGGAAAGTGTTTGCGTTCCGGTGGTTCTTCTCCTAACTCATGTTTGGGGTCCCAAAAGTACTCCGTCGAATTTGCACCCGTGCCAGCAAAATAGGGACTTGATTCGTACACGACGGGTAACTTGAGTCCTTCATCGGTTTGCTTCGGTCGCGTTACGGCAACATGCATTCGATCCAACTTGCCGTTCTTGTCGGAGTCGAACTCGGTTTCAACCCACAAGTCATGACGAATCCAGTCGTCGGGCTCTGAGAATTCAGGAACAACCTGCGCTTCTCCCTCTTCGAACACAGGTCCAACCGCTGGCTGTTGTCCAACGGCGTCGAGGAAAGGAATTGCAGACGCAAGAGCTAGAATGACAAGCGGTTTGGCGACGGGGATTGAGTTTTGCCAGATGATAAGAGCGAGCGATGAAAGGCGAGTGTGCATTCGAAGCCTCAATGATTACAAAGTAAAAGATATTTTAGAGAATGTCGCAAACCTCACGCACACCGAGACGACAACCGCCAAGTCGGCTCGATAACATGCAACGACGCCTATTGAGCGTCTCGAATAGCCTGTAAATAACGCGAAAGCTCATTGCGCACGCGCGGGACAAGCAAAACCAGTCCGATCATATTCGGAAAGACCAGTGCAAGAATCATCGCGTCGGAGAAGGTGATGACCGCATTGAGGCTGGAAGCGGCGCCAACCACGACAAACGCGCAAAACAGCAGTTTATAGCAGATGTCGGAGATTCCTCCGCGTCCGAACAAGTACTTCCAAGACTGAAGTCCATAGTAGGACCACGAAATCATCGTTGAAAAAGCAAATAAAATAATTGCCACGGTGAGCACATAACGAAAGTTGGGAAGGACGCTATCAAACGCCAGCGACGTCAATCCGACTCCTCCTACGCCGCTACCGTCTGACTTGAGTAATACATTGCCACTCACAACTTCGCCGTAGTTGAATTGTGCTGAACCATCGTTGAAGAGGACGATGACGATCGCCGTCATGGTACAAATCACCACAGTGTCGATAAACGGTTCAAGCAGAGCCACAACCCCTTCGGACGCTGGATAGCGCGTGCGAACGGCAGAGTGAGCGATGGCGGCTGATCCCGCTCCCGCTTCATTCGAAAACGCCGCCCGCTGAAACCCAACCACAATGACTCCAACCAATCCACCCACACCAGCCTCTGGGTTGAAGGCTCCAGAAAAGATGGCCATAAACGCGCTGGGGACACGGGTGATATTTGCGATGATGATGATCAGTGCAGCACCAACGTAGATAAGTGCCATGAGCGGCACAATTTTTTCAGTGACCGTAGCGATGCGTTTGATTCCGCCGATGATGACAATCGCGACAATTATTGCCATCACCAAGCCTATGATCGCCCCCGACGACTGCTGCCATCCCGCTGCTGTAGGATCAATTCCCAACATTGCTTGCAACTGTGCGGTAGCCTGATTGGATTGGAACATGTTGCCCCCGCCAAACGACGCGCCAACGCAGAGCGCGGCAAAGATAACTCCCAATATTCTTCCCAGTGCGCCAAAGCCGAGTTCGCCAAGTCCTTTGCGCAGGTAGTACATGGGCCCACCATGCACGGTCCCATCTGGTTCAATGTCGCGGTAGCAGACGCCCAAGGTGCACTCGACAAACTTTGTTGACATACCGAGCAGACCACAGATGACCATCCAAAACGTGGCTCCAGGTCCCCCCATGGCAATTGCCACAGCCACTCCAGCTATATTGCCTAGCCCAACTGTCCCCGAAACGGCGGTCGCTAAGGCTTGAAAGTGCGAGACTTCGCCCGTCTCGCTTTCATCGCGAATCGTATCGACAATGTCGCCACCAACCACATTGGTGTCGGGAGTTTTAAGGGATGGAGTGCCCGATTTTTCTAACTGGTCGTACTTGCCACTGACCACGCCGATTGCAAGTTTGAAAAGTCGAATGTTCGGAAAGCCAAAGACAATTGTGAAAAATAGCGCGCCAACAACGAGCGTTAAAACGACAAATGGCATCTCGGGTGATTTGGCCGTAACCATCCCTTCCCAAGCCGTGGCATAGGGTTTAAACGCCTCGTCGATCTGTTGATCAATTCCTTTTTTTCCAGTCTCAGTGGCTGGTGAGGTCCCAGCGTCGGTGGTTGGCTTATCCAGGGCCTCGTCTTCGCCAACGTCTTGAGAGGCGACAGGAGTTGGCGGAGTGGCCTCTTGCGCTGCCAACTGGCACGCGCCAACTGACGAAACCCAAATAGCCCCAAACAGCACTAGAGGAAAGAAACTGCGAAGTCGAGCATGCAAAAATGAAGTCACCACAGGTGTTCCTGTTATTAAGACGGGTCTCGAAACGACATTCCAGAGTGGTTGCTAGGGGGTGCGTTGTAAAGTAGCCGATTCGCGCCAGCAATAAAAGAGCTTGGACTCCCTAAACGCACCGCAGATCGCTCTTTATTGCCTACAAGACGCATTCTGCGGCTCCCATCTGCGAATTGCAGCCGGATTAATCGCGTAAATCATTACCAATTTCCCGTTTTCGCTACTCCAAAACTCGCGGCAAGCACAACATTGCCCAAGTTGTAGAAGCTTGCCCCATCCCCCATTCGAGAAATCTCCACGCATGAGCCGACCGGGTGTAAAGTCACGAATTACAATGAGTTCCGATCGCACCCCGTCGGAACTAATTTTGAATTTTCGATCGTTTTCGAAACTTCTGAACGCAAACATTTTCTCGAAGTTCAAGCTCTATGAATTCACACTTCTCGCGACATGTTACGTGGCTTGGGATTGCCTACTGTTTCTCTCTGATGTGTGCGTCGATTTTAGCTCAAGAAGGTAGGCCATCGCCGCGCCCCACCCCGGCAGCCGACGCCACCCATCTAGCAACGTCTGCCATGGGGATCACGCTCGATCGGATCATGTCGGATCCCGATTGGCTCGGTCGCGCACCACAAAGCGGCTATTGGGCAGACGACGGCGAGACTATTTTTTACCGCCGTAAGCAAGCTGGCTCGGAGCAAAGTGATTGGATTCAATCGGATCTCCAAGGGAATACACTGCGGATTGTTGACCCCAAAGATCGCGGTGCCATCGATGCCGATGGAGGTGAATTCAGCCTCGATCAAAAGTGGAAAGCCTACGAACGAGCAGGCGATCTGTTTGTCAAAAATCTTGAAACGGGAGCGATTCGTCAGTTAACACGCACCAGCGACCGCGAGTCCTCGCCCCGTTTCATGTCCGATGGCAAACGGCTGATGTTTCGTCGTGGAAATTCGATTCTGGCGCGGCATCTAAAAACGGGACTCGAACAAGAGTTAGTTGACGTGCGCGCCGAAAATGATCCACAAAAAGGTCGCGATGATCAACGCACCGGCTTTCTCCCTGAACAACAGCAGCGACTTTTTGAGTACCTGCGAGAACAACGCAGTGAGCAGGATGCAGCTCGCCAGACCAGTCAAGATCAACAGGCAGCCGATCCCACTCGAGTTCCGTTGCCATGGTACTTGGGCGACTCACATCGACTGGATGAAGTGAGCGTTTCCCCGAATGGACGCTGGTGTATCGTCAGTCTCAGTTCCAAACAGACTTCACCTGGCGAATCGGATAAAATGCCTGAATTTGTGCAGGAAAATGGCTATGTCAACGCGCGCTCCGTACGCCCGTTGGTTGGGACCGGAAAAACGGGACCGGACAAATTGATCCTACTCGATCTAGTTCATCGTACGGAACACGATTTGTCATTTTCAGAACTGCCTGAAATCGACAACGACCCACTGGACGAGGTGCGCGCTGAAGCCGAACTTTGGCGCAAAAAACAAGCAGAAAAGAATCTTACAGAATCCAGCGCAGCCAACATTGAGGAGACGACACATAGCGACGCTCGCACGAACGAAACCGCGAAGGCGGACGCTGAGGCCAGCGCCGCTACGCCAGGCAACGGTGTTGACCCAAAAGTGGAAGAAAAGAAAAAGAAGACTCGCGCCATTCAAGTCGCTACGCTCAAGTGGAATGCATCCGGCAATCAAATTGCAGTTCAGCTCTTTTCGACTGATAATAAAGATCGTTGGCTGGCAACTGTCGACTTGAAAACTAAGAAACTAAACAATATCGTGCACCGTCGGGATCCGGCCTGGATCAATACCGGAATTGGTCAAATTGCTTGGTTGGGCGACCACCAGACGCTGATCTATCGAACTGAAGCCACCGGTTACGCGCATCTCTACGCCACACACGTTCCGTCGAAGTCAACTCGCCAGCTAACCAGCGGGGAATTTGAAGTAAGCGACGTGCAACTCAGTAGCGATGGCAAGCGGATATACTATAAGTCCAACGCCGGACATCCAGGGGTCTATGAAGTGTATCGGCTTGAAGTCGCCAGCGGCGCCATCTCCCAGTTGACGAGCTTAGGTGGAGAAAATGATTATGCTGTTGCCCGTGACGAGAAGCATCTACTCGTAACCCACAGCACCGCACTGAGCCCACCGGAACTATGGATCCAACCCCTGACCGACTCACAGCCGCCGCGGCAGATCACGCGTACCGTGAGCGCCGAGTTCAGCGCATTGCCGTGGGTTGCACCGCAATATGTTACGGTTCCATCCCGCACCGGACGACCAATCCACGCGCGTTTGTACTTGCCACCGGGATACGATCCAAGCGCAAGTGATACTGCCGATTCGAAACCCCCAGCGGTACTTTTCATTCATGGTGCGGGTTACTTGCAAAACGCCCACCAAGGCTGGTCGAGCTACTTTCGCGAGTTCATGTTTCACAGCCTGCTTGCGCACCGCGGCTATGTGGTATTGGACATGGATTATCGCGCGTCAGCCGGCTATGGTCGCGATTGGCGGACAGCAATCTATCGGCACATGGGGCGACCTGAAGTTGACGACTTGCTCGATGGCCGCACTTGGTTAGGTGAATCGCAGGGTGTGGATATCGAGCGGATCGGATTGTACGGTGGCTCGTACGGCGGGTTCTTGACGATGATGGCCTTGTTCCAAGAGCCCGGCACCTTTGCCTGCGGAGCTGCCCTGCGTCCCGTGACGGATTGGGCTCACTACAACCATGGATACACTTCGAATATTCTCAACACGCCCGATGTCGATCCCGAAGCCTACTACCTCAGCTCGCCTATCGAACTTGCCGAAGGCTTAGCCGACCCTCTCTTGATATGCCATGGCATGGTCGACGACAACGTGTTCTTCAAAGACACTGCTCGTCTCGCCCAACGCCTGATCGAGCTCAAGAAAGAGGATTGGGAAGTCGCGATTTATCCTGTCGAGCCGCATGGATTTGAACAGCCAAGCAGTTGGTATGACGAATACCGTCGCATTCTCGAACTGTTTGAACAAGAGTTGCGCAATTGAGCATTTTCAAAGAGCGAAAACTATCGGCGCCGCAATCAACCTTTGGACGCGAGGGTTAAAATTTTATGGCATAGCGCACGTAGAAGCGTCTCTCCGATCCGAGACGCTGATTACTGCCCATCTCGGAGAGACTCGCCTACGTGTTTTGCTGATTTTCTACAGCTTTGACTTGAGCGCGGCAAGAATGGCGTCGACATCGTAAACGCAACCGCCCCAAGTGCCTCCGCCCAATTGTTGCAACGCTGCCCAAAGCCGCGTGTCGTCGGGCAAGCGATGGTCGGGAGCGACTCGGGGATTGGTGGGCCGTTCTGCTAGGAGCTGCTCGGCATTGGCTGCGATAAGATTGACGCTGCCATCGAGCGTATTGCGATCGACAATGACCTCGATCATATCGCCATCTTGCAGTTTGCCGATGGGACCGCCCGCGAGCGCTTCGGGACCAACGTGACCGATGCAAGCCCCGGTGCTGACACCCGAAAATCTCGCGTCGGTCAGAATCGTGACCTGTTTACCCCACTTGATGTGCTTTAGTGCCGACGTGAGTTGATAAGTCTCCTCCATGCCGGTCCCCAATGGCCCGCAGCCAGCCAAGACGAGCACATCGCCAGCCACTACGGTCCGTTCGCTTTGCCCTTTGATGGCAGCAATCGCTTCTTTCTCCGATGTGAACACTTTGGCCGGACCGGTGTGCCGAAATACACCATCTGCATCGATAACCGTCGGATCGATCGAAGTGGCTTTGATGACGGAACCCTCTGGACAAAGATTGCCTCTGGGAAATACAACGGTGCTCGTCAACCCCCGCTGACGCGCGACAGCCGGTGGCATGATGACGTCGTCTGGATCGATCCCGTCGCGGTCGCGTAACAACTGACGCAAGGCGGCGCGCCGAGGACTCGACTGCCATTGGTCGAGGATTTCGTGCCAACTCTTGCCAATCACGGTAAGGCAATCGCAATTGACGACGCCGAGCTCACGGAGGTGGAGCATGATTTCGGGAACACCACCCGCCAGATAAAGGCTTACGGTGGGGAAATTTCTTGGACCGTTAGGCAGTACATCGACAAATCTGGCCACACGACGATTCATGTTGCTCCAGTCGTCGACGGTGGGCCGCTGAAGTCCTGCCGCATGCGCGATTGCCGGCACATGCAGCAAGAGATTGGTTGAGCCGCCGCAGGCTGCATGCACGGCGATGGCATTGGTGATCGAATCTTGCGTGACAATGTCGGCGAGTTTTAGTTTGCGCGACGCCAAGTCCATCAGCGCTTCAGCGGAATAGCGCGCCATGTCGAGCCACACCGATTGCCCACTCGGGGCCAATGCAGCATGGGGTACGGTCATGCCCAACGCTTCAGCGATCACCTGGCTCGTCGCTGCGGTGCCAAGGAATTGACAGCCACCACCTGGGCTGCCACACGCTCGGCAACCCGCGGCCGCGGCATCTTCGAGCGACAATTCACCGTGGACATACCGCGCACCGATCGTCTGAACCTTGGCTGTATCTTCACCTTCTTTGGTCGGTAACGTTACACCGCCGGGCACAATGATTCCTGGTAAGTCGCTGCAACCCGCCAATGCGATCATGGCGGCCGGAAGTCCTTTGTCGCATGTCGCTACTGCCAAGATCCCTTGTCGCGTTGGTAGCGAGCGGACCAGGCGTCGCATGACGATGGCGGCGTCGTTGCGGTACGGAAGTGAATCGAACATCCCCACGGTGCCTTGCGAGCGACCGTCGCACGGATCGCTACAATAAGCGGCATACGGGATGCCACCGGCGCGCGTGATCGTTTCCGCAGCCGCACGCACTTGCAATCCTACTTCCCAATGCCCTGTGTGGTAGCCGAGGGCAATGGGTTGCCCATCGTCGCCGCGCATGCCACCGAGTGTGCTAAGTAATAGGAATTGCGGGCCAGTCATCATCTGCGGGTCCCAACCCATTCCCGCATTTTGCGTCAATCCGAACAGGTCGCCGCTTGGCCAATTCCTAAGCATCGCGTCGGTTAGCGGTAGACTGCCCGTCGGACCTTCGCCCGAAGTAGCAATCTGTTCCGCATCCGCCTGATTGAGTCCAAACCAATGATCAAGTTGTCGAGTCAAAAAGCACCTATGTCGATATGTCAGCGTAGAACAACTGTCAGAGTAGAACAATTGTCCCCAATTGTTTCCCAAAAATCAGAGTAGAACAATTTGCCAATTATTCCCTACAAACCGTCCCCAATTGTTCCCAAAACCACCGTCCCCAGAACTACTCAACAAACACCCCAACTATCCACTTCTTTTCCACAGCAAAAAGGCCCGCGACTAGATCGCAGGCCTTATCGATTACTGGGACGAAACAATTGGGGACAATTGTTCTACATTTACTGGGACAAAACAATTGGGGACAATTGTTCTACCTTTACTGGGACAAAACAACTGGGGACAATTGTTCTACATTACTTCATTCTTTAACTTCGCTTTGCGCACCTTCTTCGATTGCGTAGATACGATTTCGATTGGCGATGAACAGCGTGCTGTTGGCGGCGACGGGTGAAGTATACACGGCGCTTTCCATGCTTTGCTCACCAATCATTTCCTGTTTCTTGGAAACTTTAAAAATGGCAATGTCACCATCTTCATCGCTGATGTAGACGCGATCTTCGACGATCAATGGGGAGGCCCACGATGCAGCGAACATATCGTAACTCCAATGTGCCTCGCCGGTTTTCGCGTCGAGGCAGTGGAACATGCCGCTAAAGTCGGCCACAAACAACAGATTGTCTTTGATGGCCACGGTACCGCAGGTACGGTGCATGGTGGTTTCAAACTCCTCGGGATCCGATCCGATGTAGTGCCAGACCGCAGCGGAGTTGGGATTGTCGCGTTCGAAGTCACCGTCTTTGCCCACCATTGCTTGGAGCCGTTTGTGGCCGATGGGGGTTTCTGGAGCCTTTGAATTGTAAACGAGGGTGGGACTAACGTCGCCACTCTTAGTTGGGTCGATGCACCACAAGTGACCGCCGCCTTCGCCGTGCTCGGGGTCCTCGCCTACCGCCACATAAACAAGACCATCATAGACAACTGGCGTTCCAATGATGTGGTTACGCGTGGCCGAACCGCCTAGCACGTAGACGGAATCTTTCGGATTGCAGTCGAACTTCCAAAGCAACTTCGACTTGCCATTTTCACCGTCCGCGTCAAACGAATACAGCCAACCATCACCACCACCAAATAGCACTTGAGTGACTCCACCCAACTCGGCGACTGCGGGTGATGACCATTGACCATGCAAAACATTGGGGCCAGGGGAATTGTCCGTCCAGAGAACTTCGCCAGTATCCCGGTTCATGCACATGAAGCTAGGGGCCAAGTCGTTTGGCAAGTTCTGGTGCCCTTCATCCACACCGTTAGATGTATTGACGAACAGTAGATCGCCCACGCAGGTTACCGAGCAACTGCACATATTGTGTTGCGAGACCGCCAAGGTCTTCATCATATTAAACGACCAAATAACGTCCGCTTCATCTTCGTTTTCATTGGGCTCGTTTTTAAACGGTCCCTTATTCTCACCATCGCGGAAGCCGTTGACATCGAGGCAAACCACTTCACCGCGGCTGCTGACATACCACAGGCGATCGCCATCAACAACTGGAGCTGCACAGATTCCTTGATTAGGCCAATCGTGGACGCGGCCGGTCGGTAACTTCTCGTTCGAGTGCTGCCATAAAAAAGTACCATCTTTTTCGTCAAAACAAATGAGTGCACCCAGGTCAACATCGCTTGGATAACGCGACAAATAACCCGCTCCGTTGTTGGTTCCGACGTAAACCTTGCCGTTGGCAATGACTGGATTGCCGTAAGTCTCTGAGCCGAGCGGCATCGACCAACGGATGTTCTTACCAGATTCAACATCCCACTCGACGGGAATATTGGGCTCGTTGGTAACGCTGTTGCGCAGCGGTGAGCCAGCCCATTGCGGCCAGTCGTTTTTACCGACTTTGAGTTTATCGATCCGCGTACGAACTTCGGTGACGGCGTCGTAGTCGTCGGCCTGGGTTGGTGCGAAAGGCAATAGCAGCGTTGCAGAGCAGGTTGCGATCACCAAGCGTTGGAACCGCTTGCGTAGGGCGGATGACTTCGGAGCGAGAAATTTCATATTCATGGACCTCATTTAGGTAGTTTGCAAAATGACTTGGATGTCACGTTTACTTTAAAGTTGCGATCGATGGAAGCAGACTATTGGTTGGGATAGACTTCCACGTTGTCGATGTAGAATTCGGAAGTTTGAGCATTGCCAAATAGTCCTGGGCTGCCTTCCGTATTGGGAGTTGCATCCGCTGCTTCGATGGTCCACGCTTCGGGTTCAGCCTCACCGCGTTTCCAAACTTTGCCCCGTAAGGTCACTTGTTCACCTTCATTTTGAGCTTGGAATTTCATGGTGTACCACTGATTTTCCGTCCATTCGAAGGGGATTGTCTTGGCGAAGCGCAATTCCAAGCGAGGTGTCCACGAGCGAATTTGGACTTGCCCTTTGTCCATTAAGTCGAGCGTATAACGTTGGTTGATCAGTCCCATGTCGGGGCGCCGTCCATTGGCCTCGTTGGCGGTCGCAAACAGGTCGGCTTGGATCGTGTAATTGTTCAGCGTTGTCCATCCCATCCAACTCT
The DNA here is from genome assembly GCA_041753315.1 of Pirellulaceae bacterium. Classification (GTDB taxonomy): domain Bacteria; phylum Planctomycetota; class Planctomycetia; order Pirellulales; family Pirellulaceae; genus Aureliella. Next base: position 42,706 of record JBGSUV010000103.1, read on the forward strand.
GGCTGCGAGTGCCAAGCGGGATCGTGCTGATCTTGACCAACATCGCTTCGCCATCGATTTCTTTGGGCTGGTGACGATAGTTTGCACCGATCCACGTTACCGGAACCTTGCCATCGCTGAAGTCGAACTTCCATGGCAATGGAGGAAGGATGCGTGCGCGGGCGACGCTCTTCAACTCGCCTGAAGTTGCGGTGATGCTGACCGCAACGTGTTTGTTTTCCGCAGGTGCCGTGTATGTTCCGGCAGGTGTGATCTCTCCACCGCCTTCAACCGAAAACTCGGGTTCGGCCAATTTTAAAAACTGTCCACGGGCGTTGTACGCGCGGACTTGATAGGGAGTCGATTGCGATGGGGCCAACATCGCTTCGACCGGTGCAATCTGAAGATGTGCAATCTCTTGGTCCTCACCAATTGGCGTTTCTTTGCGTGGCGCGGGAATTGGATCGGCGGCTACCTCTGCATCCGGCTTACCGATGCAGTACAGTTTCTTGGTGGTTGCAAGGTAAATGCGACCTCCATTGATAATGGGGGCGGCTAAAATTTCTTCACCGCTTGACATACGAATGCGGTTGATTTCTTTGACGCCATCTTCTGTTGGCTCAAGTACCCAGAAGTTTCCGGTCTGTTCGGCGACGTACAATTTTCCGTCACCATAAATAATCGAGCCTGGCCGTCGACCGATTTTTTTGTCGGCGATGATCTCACCCGTTTCCGCATCGATCACATCGAGGACGCCTCCATCTTCAACAACGTACAACCGTCCATCGACAAGGATCGGTTGACTGCCCTCCACACTGTGAGCATTGATCTTCCATTTCAACTCTTCCTCTTTGATCTCAGCCGCGTCGGTGTCGCCATTGATGGCAAAGACTGCTCCAAGGATCCGCGTATCCGCCGAATTCTGTTCGCGATGTCCGCAGTAGACAACTCCATCAACAACAAGTGCCGGTGTGTTAATGCCTCGATTGGAGCAATCGTATTTCCAAATGATCTTGCCGGTCCGCGGCTGCATCGCGTACATGAATCCATCGCCTGCCCCAAACACCATGGCGGCTTGACCATTCAGCACGGTAAGAAAGGGAGTGCTATAAGTAGTATCCTGTGGTTTGGGCCGCGTCGACGAGAACCAAACGGCAGCGCCGGAACGCTTGTCGAAGGCGACAAATCGGTGCGCAGGCACAGCCGCCTCTCCCCACTGCGTCATCACACCGCTGATGATAACCAGGTCATCAAATACAATTGGAAAATTGGTCCGACCACCGTAAGTACTCAGCATGCCATACTCTTCGCTCATCGCATGTTCCCAAATGACCTCGCCGGTTTCACCGTTGAGACATTGGAATTGGCAACCCAGTCCGAGCCAAAAGATATTGCCGGTGGAGGGATCACAAACCGGACTCGCCCAGCCCACGCGTTCGGCCGGCGCATCGGAAAGATAAACATTGTGCGCGCTGCGCCAAATCTCTTCACCGGTTGCCGCATTTAAACAGACGAGTTGTTCGCCTTCCTCAGTTGTCTCGGGCTTGTAGCGGCTAACGATGTAGAGCTTGCCGTTGTTCACGATAGGAGTTGAGCGCGTTGCAAGTTCCTCATTCGACCAGATCACGTTTTCACCTTTCGGCGACCAGTTATCTGGAAGGTTCTTCTCGCGCGAGATGCCGTTTCCTTCGGGTCCACGCCATTGGAACCAGTCGGTGGAGTCTGCAATTGCGGAGAGCGAAGTAACTGAAAAAAGGGTAGCGATAGCCAACGCAAAGGCACAAACGCGACGCACACCAGCCATGTGTGATGGACCGTGTTCGGGAAGCTTGAATGGACTTGAAGCCTCCAGTGTGTTTGAAGGGCGCTGCAAGCAACCAATCCAGGTAAACAAGTTCATTTCGTGGGAGCCTCTAAGCGGTGTGGGTTGAATGAATGCCGAACGATTGTCCCCAATCGTTTTCCAAAACAGTGTAGAACGATTGTCCCCAATCGTTTTCCGAAACAGCGTCGAACGATTGTGCCCAATCGTTTTCTGAACAATATCGTTTTCTGAACAATGTCGAACGATTGTCCCCAATCGTTTCCCGAAGCGATTGGGGACAATCGCTCAACTCACCCAGTCGTTATCTGTAGTGAGCGGGGACGATCGCTCGACACTTTTCGAAAAATTACAGTATCTCCGGAATCGGTGTGTTGTTCCAGACCGTGGGGAAGGTCTTAAAATTACGCAGGTCAACTGCCGCACGTTCAAGGCCTGAAGTGATCTCAGCCTGGAGTATAGTTGCGTTGACTGATCGAAGCTTGCCCGATCAGTCAAAACGGGTGGGAAGGAAACGAGCAAAAACGTCTCCGGTGGGGCACATATTATACCTGAAACAGCGTTGGGCGTCTTTATTTATTGCGTTTTGCGTTTGGCGATGTCGCGTAACGCATAGCCAGTTCTTCAATCGTACGTTTGATTTCGTCGCGACAATGCGCTGGTGAAATGACTTCTGCTTCCGCTCCGAGCCGCAAGACACGTTGGATAATTTCGGTATCGTGGTAGGCAGTAACCGTTAACAAAACGTCCCCGCCTTCGATAGGCTCGATCTTCTGCAACGCATGCCACGGGTCTTCTTGCACCCAGCGCGCAGCCTGTTCGGAGAGGCGAATCACATACTCCTGTGGATCGGCACCGCTAAAGATTCCGACAGATTGCCCCAAGTGACTCTGCAGATCGATTGCCTCATTGGGCTTGAACCAGCTGTCGAGCGCTTTGGCGGCTGTAAATCGATCGAGTTTCCAATGCCGGAGTCGATCTGAGCCGGCGCCATCCCGCTTCTCTTCGGTGGCAACCACATAGATGCTCGACTGAAACAGCGCGACACCGTACGGTTCAATCACGCGGATCGATGCTGGACGACCAGGGACTTGGTATTCAATCTCGAGCAAGCGATGTTCTTGAATGGCGCGGTTTACGGTTTTTAGGATACCTTGATGTTTTTCGTACGATTTGGTCGGCAAGCCGAGCACATATAAGGTGCGGCGATAGCGTTCATAGTGCTCCCAAACCGCATCGGGCAGTTGTTCACGCACTTTATTCCAAAACGACTCGATGCCAATCCAGAACTGCGTGCCCACCAATGGCAACATCAGATCGCGGCCCATGGATAGAGCAATCAGTTCGCTGGCAGTAATCGCCAATTTATGCAGACCTTTATCCGCTCGACTCAGCTTCCACACTCGACCGCGCGGAGTTTCTTCGTCGACGATTGGCATTCCTGCGGCAGTGAGTGCTTCAATATCGCGTCGTATGCTGCGCGCATGGAGCGAGGTGAGCCCAAGTTCTTCGACGATGCTGTCTCGTAGTTCGTCGAGTGTTGCGCCGTAACGAAGGCGCTCGAGGACTTGCAAGATTTTGTGCTGCCGAATCAATTGCTCATTGCGTGCCAAGGTATTCTCCTCCGTGATCGTGCAAACTCTAAGATCAGCCCGTTGCTTCGTCGAGCACCGCTTCGGCAACAAAAATGGGAAGCGGGGGATCATAGGTGACTGCCACGGCAATTGCATCGCTAGGTCGAGCGTCGATTTCAATCAATTCATCGTCGCGGCGTAGTTGGAGTTTAGCAAAATAGGTGTGTTCACGAAGTTCTGAGATGGTCACGCTTTCGATTACCGCTCCCAGTCGATCGGCTACGGATACTATCAGGTCGTGGGTCAACGGTCGCGGCGGCTGGTAATCTCCCTTGACACGTCGATCGATACTGGTCGCTTCAAAAATGCCGATCAAAATTGGAAACTGCCGATCGCCATCGATCTCCTGCAAGTAAACCACTTGGTTGTCGCTAATCTCGCTGATGATAATTCTGGCGAGTTGCATTGGAACTGGCATAAGACACATTCCTTCCAAACGATGCATGGCTGGCGACGAAGCAAATCATGGCAGCCGTCGAAGCAAATACTAAGACTTCGCATGCTTGTCGCTGCATCTCCGCCGCTGTTCGAAAGTATAGCTCCTAACAGCCCAACTGCGGTAGCGGTAGCGGTAGGTAACTCCTGCCAGGAGTTACCAAGTACTTCACTCTGCAAGGAGTTGCCAAGTAGGTCACTCCTGCCAGGAGTGACCACCTGCCAAGTTGCCCCATTAAGTGTTCGTTTGCTCGTTCCAAGGCTCAGCCTGGAACGCACTGCCTGGAGGCTCCGCCCACCGCTCTAAACATCTTTGTGACACGGTCAGGGGAGCGCGACGCTGTTGCGGAGCCTTCTCGGCCGCAACCAGCCGTTCACAAGCGAGGGGCCATACTCTTTTGGCTTGCGATCGTTAGGACGCTGCCCTAAAAAAGCTCGGCAGGAGCCTCGCTCTCCCAACTGTATATTTTATTGTTCAAATCACAATGAAAATGTGTAGAGCGGTCGGCCGACCCTTCCCGCGAGAAGTTTCAAAATTTCCAATTAAATTTCGAAGTCATCTTCGGCAGACTTTTCACTGTAGAGCGGCATGTGCCGGTAATAGACTTCCAAGATCATGGTTGCCAACGATGTCGCGCATAATCTGCCACCACTTTCCGCATGTGGACCGCCGGTATACCAACTGCCTGCCGAATGACCCGCGCTCTCGGGGGCCTGCTGTTTGATCAATTCATCCCGCAACTGCTTATTCCACGTCTCCCACTCGGGGCCGCCATGGTGCCGGAGCACCTGTGTGGCGTAGTAGCTGTAGTAGAGGTCATTGACGCGTGGTCCAGTCTTTGCCAAGAAGGCGATTCCCTCTTTCATGCCGGGATGGTCTTTGGGATAACCCAAGTACATGCGGCAGAGCAGGCCAACTGCTGTCGTGGCATGGCGGCCATCCACGTTACTGGTCGGTCGGTCGTAGCCATAGTAGGCACCCTGATTGGTGCTAACAAAGTTGAGAAAGTTGTTGGCGCCCGCAAACGAGGAGGGTGGCACACTCAAGTTTCCCATCTTTCCACTTTTCAGCGCCATCAAGCACCATCCGACAACGGAGGTATCTCCGGGCTCGTTTGGATTGTACCGCCAACCACCACCTCGAGAATCCTGCGCCTTGATCAAGTAGTTGAGCGAGAGTTGTGCAGGCTGCACGAGATCGGGGTCCTGGGTCATGGCATAGGCTTCGCAGATCGCAATTGCGGCTAGACTATGAGAATACATTGTGCCACCGGTTTCGTGCCACGATCCATCGGGCAATTCTCCGTTAGTGACTTTCATGTGGTTGATTAGAAAAGCAAGACCTTTTTTCACTTGGTTCTTGTACTGGCCTTGCAGGTGTGTTTGCCCAGCCCCCAGGAATGGCAGCAACGCCATGGCGGTAGCTCCGTTGCTGGCCAAGGCCATTTCGCCTGGATTCTCACATTGTTTGCCGCAGACCGCGCTGTGGTCGAAGGACCATCCGCCCGTGCGAAGTTGGTGGTTGGCGATCCAGCGCAGCGCCATCGCCACCGATTTTTCACTGGCGGCGTTTCCTCCAAACTTCTCCAGCAATTCACTTTTGGATGCGGCGGAACGACTATTCAGCGAAGCGGACATTTGAGCCATCGACGACGAATGCAACATCGCGGATGGCAAAATGCTCTCCGTCAAGCGGTTGGTCTCGAGCGATTGGATGTCGGTAACCAAATCGGTTGGCAACGGAGCCTGAAGTTCCGGCAGTTGCAGTTCTTGTGTTATCGTTGACGATGGCACGGAAACGGGTTCGTCGAGCGAATCGGTGGGAGAGTCAATGGTTGGTCCTTGCAAATCAAATTCTTCGATCGCCAGTGTCTCGCCGGCACTTGCTTGGAGAATACTGATCACTTGATTGACAGGATCAAGCGAAATTGCTGCGAGTAATAAAATGAATGCAACGTGCACAAGCAAACTAATCAACCAGCTTGGGACCGCCGTCCACATGAATTTGCGATGGCGGTGAGGCACAACTTCCTCCTCCACCGCCTCAAACTCAGCTTGCTCATCGGCGCCCAGCGGATCATCGGCGTTTGCCCGAGAAGCCAATTCCTGAATTTCTTCCGCGCTGACGACTTCAAACGGAACTGCATCCAAGCCCATGTCGTCGAAAGCATCAACTAAGGACGCTGTAACGATCGTCTTTTCCGATTTTTTACCGTCACGATGTTCCATACTCGCAACTTCCACTTCGCCAAAGAGAGCTATTTAAGAAAAGAGAGCTATTTAAGAGTTGAGACCTTTGTCACTCTCGAAGTGAGTGACCTACGTGCGAAATTTGTCACTCTCGGGGAGAGTGACCCACGTGGGAAATCGCACTCGCAATCACCGAACGCGGACGGTGGATAGCGTCGATAAGTGTCGCTGGAACGGGTGGATAAGTTTTGTCGACGAAAAGTGTAGAACGATTGTCCCCAATCGTTTCCACAGTGTAGAACGATTGTCCTCAATCGTTTTTAAAGCGATTGGGGACAATCGCTCTACACTGGGCCTGTCGCTCTACACTGAGCGAACAGCGTCCAAACGGCGGACACTTCAATTGTATGCAAAATGGAAATTTTGTCCAAAAAGCGGGGGGCAAGTTTCCCAACAAGCCGATTGTTGACGAATATCCACCCCTACGACCGGAACCACGTTGAATTCGAACCCGCGCGAGGGAACAATAGGAAACCGATGCGGCCCCGGGACGCAGCAATTTGCCACACTTGATGACCAACAAGCCTTTTCCTTGCGTCGAATTGCTGATACGCTAAGACATTCGTCAGCGGTCAGGCTGCGGACGGGTCCAATCGGACTACCACCTAACCTACTGAAATAAGTATTTGGAAGACCAAGAAATGACCAAGCCAAAACATAAGCTTAAGAAGGCCAATCACGGAGCCCGCCCAGCCAATGCCAAATCGCGCAAGGCGAAACGCAAGAAGGTTCGCACCTAAGCCGCAGCGGAATCATCCGGAGCAAATTGGCATCCGGTATCCAGGGTACGCCCTACGGATAATCAAATCCAGCAACAAACCACTAACTCACTCAAACTGCTGATCCTACCAGCATTTGGGTGGGCGCTTTGGAGACCAAGATTTCTCAATGCGTCACCAACGTTCGCCGTTTGTCTAGTTCCAACGCTAGTTAGTTTCAATTGCCTCACCGCAACCTCAGCTCCTTAGGAGTCTCGTCTCTGTGGCAGTCCGTGAATTGATCCTCGACCCTGCGACTCTGGACTTCGACAAAATCATTGCCGACGCTGCGGAAATCCGTAAGTACAATCCGCAGCGATTTGAAATGGAGCAGTTGACCGCGATCATCCACGAGGACTTGAAGCGGCATGTCTGCGCGGGCTACAAAGATATAACGCACAACGAGTTTTGGGTTCGTGGACATATGCCAAATATGCCATTGATGCCTGGTGTGCTCATGCTGGAAGCCGCCGCTCAGATGTGCAGCTATTTTTCGCAAAAGTACGACTTATTAGGCGCTGCAATGGTCGGCTTTGGTGGTTTGGAGGACGTTCGATTTCGCGACCCCGTTATCCCAGGCGATCGACTGTTGCTGATGTGTGAAATGACAAAACTGCGACGCGGCAGAATTGTCGTGACGAAGTTTCAGGGATTTGTGCGCAATTCGTTGGCTGTAGAGGGGATCCTGAAGGGAATACCGATTCCGATCGAAGTGGTTAGTTCGCAGTTGGCCAAAGCGGCTGAAAATGTGGCGGAGTGAAGCGCGGCGACGCCAAATAATCTATAAGTGGCACGCTGGTCGCGATGCCCGACGACCGATAATGGAGTTGTAGGAAACCAGTTTCTTTCATGTTAGGAAGCTTCATGCGTCTGAAATTTGTTCAGTTTTTCACTTGCGGTACTGCATTCATTGCGACTTGTGCTTTGGCAAATGTTACGTTGGCCCATTCAGGGCACGCGGTCGAAGTGGTTTCCGAGCAATCGCATCTGCATTACGTACTTCAGCCCGAGCATGCTGCTGGTTGGATCCTGTTGGCAGTTGCAATTGCGACAGGTTTTTGGCTGACGAAGGCGGCCGGGCGTCGGCAGCTTCGACGGCTGGTTCGCGTCAAGAAATAGCTGCGGTCGAACGTCAACCACTTCACCTTTCCTCTCTCTGCTTAAATGTTTGAGAACCGGGTACAAATGAACTCGCCGCTCGCCTTATGGATGCCAAACACGTTTTGATTGCAGCCAATCCGAATTCCGGTGCGGCTTCGTCGAAACGATTGGTGAGCGAACTAAACGACAAACTCCTCGCATTGGGTTTTCGTTCGCAAATTATCGAGTCGCTCGAATTGCTCCGTTCCCAAGTCGCTGAGTTGCATTCTGCCGGTACGTTGCGTGCCGTCGTTTCGGCCGGTGGGGATGGAACGGTGGCAGCTCTCGCCAATTTACTTCCTCCACAACTTCCGCTACTGATTTTTCCGCTTGGGACTGAGAATCTGCTCGCCAAGTATTTGGGACTAGGCAAGGACGTGAGGTCAGCTGCCGCCGCCGTGGCAGCGAACAAGCAAGTGGCACTCGACGTGGGAGAGGCAAACGGGAAGCTGTTTTTGGTGATGCTCAGTTGTGGCTTCGATGCGGAAGTTGTGCGCAAGATGCATGCCATCCGAGTGGGACACATCAATCGCTGGTCGTACACTTGGCCAATTCTAAGGGCGCTCCGCGACTATCGTTTTCCGCAGCTTGCTGGGCGCTTTAGAATGCAGCTGTTGACCGAACAAGTACCTTCCGATCCATCGTTGACGGAGCGCGTCGCGGCAGAGGGAATTGTCGCGAGTGAATTGGGAAAGTCCGAAGTCGAATTGAGTGGATTGTCTCCCGAACACTTAGCGGCATGGTTTTTTGTATTCAACGTCCCTAGGTATGCGGCGGGGCTTAATTTTTGTCCACAGGCGGACCCGACCGACGGAGCTCTGGATGTGTGCACGTTTCAACGATCCGGCATGGTGTATGGGCTTGGCTATTTGAGTCGTTTGTGGTTTGGGTCGCACCAAAGCTTGCGCGGCTTCCGACATCAACTGTGCCAACACCTGAGTTTGCCGGCGCCGCTCGACGCCAACGGAAATCCACTTGAAATTCCTTTTCAAATCGATGGCGATCCAGGTGGCGTGTTGCCGTTGGAAATAAGCGTTTTGCCCGGGCGTCTGCAATTGCTCGTCCCAGCCGCGTCCACCTCCGACCTGTTGTAGTAGGCTGTGGAACGTTAACGGAAATTAACATTATGCCAGACGGAAAATATAAGAGCTCCTCGGTAACCACGGTAGCGATTGGTAAAGCCGTTGAGTGCGGCAGCGTCGAACAACCGTTGGTGATCATCGCTGGTCCCTGTGTGATTGAATCGCCGGATTTGACTTTCCGCATCGCAGAACGGTTAAAGTTTATTACCGATCAGTTGTCGTTACCGCTGGTCTTCAAGGCATCGTTTGACAAAGCCAATCGCACCAGTTCAGGTGCGTTTCGCGGTTTAGGAATCGATTCCGGTCTTGAAATTCTCCAGCAGGTTTCGGCGAAATTTGATATCCCAACCACGACGGACATTCATCTTCCCCAACAGGCCGCCACTGTTGCTGAAGTTTGTGATCTGCTGCAGATCCCCGCCTTCCTTGCTCGCCAAACCGATCTGCTTGCCGCCGCGGCCGCAACCGGAAAGCCGGTCAACGTGAAGAAAGGCCAGTTCATGTCGCCGCACGATATGCAATATGTGGTGGAAAAGCTGCGAGAGGGGCAGGCGGGTGGAATCATGCTCTGTGAACGTGGTACTTTTTTCGGCTACGGCCGCCTCGTAAACGATATGCAGTCGTTGCCGCTGATGCGACAATTAGGGGTGCCGGTCGTGTATGATGCAACCCACTCCGTGCAGCAACCGGGCGGATTAGGGGGGGCTACGGGTGGCAATCGCGAAATGGTCTGGCCATTGGCGAGAGCTGCGGTCGCGGCTGGTGTCGACGCTGTTTTCCTTGAAACCCATCCCGATCCCGATCGCTCGCCCAGTGACGGTGCGAACATGGTTCCCCTGGAAAACGTACAAGAACTACTACGACAGTTGCATGCGATTTCCGAATTGGCTCGAGCTTGGTAATCTAAGCTCACATCGCACCTCCTCGACGTTTTGTCCAAGCTCTTCCACCCCTCTCACCCAATCTTAGCGTTGGCGAGAAGGTACAAACGAACCTGCCGCACGCCATATGATCCCATCCTTCGCTTTCGCTCGTTACTTCTCTTGGGACGCCCTGACATTGTGCGGGCGTTTGTTGGCGAGTGTTGCCGTCTTAGTAGCATGTTTGGTTACCATCGGCTGCCAACGCAGAACGCGCGATCGTTCAGAGACGATTTCCGGGGCGTTGGACGAGCAGAAAACGAAAACGGACAATCTACGCAAAGCGATGCGGTACTTGCGTCAAATGACGCCGGTCAATTCGAAGAACATTACGCGCGAAGTGCAATTGGAGTTAAATACCTGGATCAAGACGATTGATCCGAGTCGCGCCGAGTACAAGACTTCGTCACTGCTCCAAGAACTTCCTGCGGAGGAATTGTCTAGGGTTGGTAGTTCGAATCCACTGGAACTCAAGTTCGATTTGTGGGATGTCGACTACCTGTTCGAATGTCAGATAACCCGCAAGCTGTCGTCGTGGATCGTCGATGCTCCCATACGCGACAATCTGTTGGCTCCCATTGTTGCGACCAAGCAGAAATCTCTGTCGCCCGAACAAAGTTTGCAGTTGGAGTCAGCTTATAAACTGTTTGACTGGACCATTCGAAACATTGCACTCGACGATGAAAGTTCGTCGAGCGTCGAGTCGACGACAGCGGATCCGCGGTTTCCAATTTCCGATAGTGGCGTCGGATACGGCTACTTGCCGTGGGAATCGCTTTTGTTCTCACGCGGAGATTTCGTGGAGCGAGGTCGAGTGTTTACCGCGCTCGCCCGGCAACAGAACATCGATACTTGCTGGATCTCCTACGGAGCGACGGGTGGGCAACCCGGCAAGCTGTTTGCTATTGGTGTTTTGATTGGCAACGAAGTGTTGTTGTTCGAACCCAAGTTGGGCATGCCCATCCTGGAGCCAGATACGGGCGAGTTCGCAAATCTGAAACAAGCTCAAGAGAATCCACGTATTCTGCGCCGACTCGATCTCGCTGGGCAATTTGACTATGCGCTCGATGCAAACGATCTCAATTCATTGCAGTTCCTGCTGGATGCACCGCCAACGGCCGCCAGCGCTCGCATGAAGCTGCTAGAACAGTCATTTGTTGGTGATGAACGAATGACAGTGTTTGTCGATGTTGATGCATTGCGTTTGAGGGTGTCGAAGCTCCAACCTGCATCGTCGACGATTCACCTGTGGCACACACCGCTCCTGGCTCAAGTACAAGCGGAGTCTGTCCGTGCACGGCTCAGGGAGACAACGCCATTTGTGCAGCAATACATGATGCAACATGGAGTATGGATCATGCCCACGCCTGCTTCACAGGGGCGTCTCAAACATCTGGCTGGTAAGTTCGAAAATACACTTGATGAGCGAGGCGCGTTGGCCATCTACATGGAATCACGCATCGACGATGAATCAATTCGAAAACTGCTTTACGATCCAGACGTTCAGAAGGAACTGCAGGTCATCCGTGATCCCAACGAGTCGTTGGAACAATTTCAAATGCGGCTCGGCCAGGCACAGTTTGTATTTGGACGTGCAAAATTGGACGCCTCCTTTGTCATGGGGCAACTTCACTTCGATCGGGGCAACTATGAAGCGGCTGAAAAATGGCTTCGCAATCGAGTGATCGACGATCAACGAGCTCGCGAACTTCATGCCGCTAGCTGGTACACGCTTGGCCGAGCGTATCAGGAGCAAGGCGATTTGGAAAAAGCAGAGGAAGCGTTCACTTACCAACCCAGCCCACAAGAGGCGGGCAACCGACTGCGTTTGCGATATCTCCGCAGGGAACAGTAACTCCAAGAAGTGAAACAAAAAATGAAAGCTGCCTATATCTCACAGACTGGCTCACCCGACGTGATCCAATACGGTGACTTGCCCGATCCACAGTGCGGTCCAGAGCAAGTGCTAGTGCGTGTGTCAGCGGTTGCAGTTAATCCCATTGACACGTACATCCGCGGCGGAGCTAAATATTGGGAGTTGCCGACACCCTTTATCATCGGCTGCGATCTCGCCGGTGCTGTCGAAGCTGTTGGAACAAACGTCTCTGAGTTTAAGATTGGCGATCGCGTCTGGGGGAGCAATCAAGGTTTGGTCGGCAGGCAAGGTACGTTTGCCGAGCTGTGTGCGGTCGACGCATGTTGGCTCTACCCCATTCCCAATGGCGTCCGAGATGAAGATGTCGCAGCTTCAGCGCTGGTCGGAATTACTGCCCACCTCGGTTTGTTGCGTGAAGCTAAGTTGACGAGCAATGATACGATTTTCGTGCGTGGTGGAACTGGTGGAGTTGGATCGATGGTGGTCCAGATTGCCAAGGCCATCGGTGCCAGAGTGATTGCGACCGCCGGCGGACCTGAGAAGGCGAAGCACTGCCGCGAGTTGGGTGCAGACGTTGTGATCGATTACACCCAAGGTGATGTGTTGGAACAAGTTCAAGCTGCGGCACCCACTGGAGTCAACGTCTTTTGGGAGACGCTGCGTGAACCCGATTTCGATCTGGCCGTCGCTGCGATGGCCGAACGAGGGCGCATGATCCTCATGGCAGGCCGTGAAGCGCGTCCACAATTTCCGGTAGGACCGTTTTATGTCAAAGGCTGTTCACTTCACGGTTTTGTCATGTTCAAGGCGACTGCCGAAGAACAGCGCGCTTGTGCCCGCGACCTCAACCACTGGTTCGTATCAGGCAAGATACGAGCCATGATCGATCGCGTTATGCCACTCAGTGCTGCTGCAGAAGCTCACCGATTGCAAGAAGAGCATACGCTGGCCAAAAAGAGCTCCCTGACCGGAAAACTGGTTCTCAGGCCCTAAGCCGTTTCGTAACCATTCACGGCGAAATGTAGAACAATTGTCCCCAATTGTTTTGTACCTTGCGATAGTTGCCTTAAGATCAAGATCAAGATCAAGATCAAGATCAAGACAAGCTAAGATTAAGATTAAGGGGTACAAAACAGTTGGGGACAACTGTTCTACATTTCCACGCTAACGTCTCAGTGAGCAACTTCAAATGGTCGAAGTAAACGTTTGAAGGTGGATTTCCGTTATTGTTCTCAGCGTGGCCACGGCTGCTTCACAATTGTCCAGTTCGTCGAGCAACATCACATTCCAAGAGCGACTATCAATCCAACTCGTCATACGGCACGATCCGTCGTCGTCCAAGTGAAGTTGCAAGCTTGGATCGATGCTGAGGGGTGCAAATGCTCGGCCGCGAGGTAGTGGCAATTCGAAAGCGATGCGTCTGAGGCCCTCGGCGATACCCAACCCCAGGCCCTTTAATAACGCCTCTTTGCAAACCCACAGGGGAAGGGTCAATTCATTTCGCTCCCAAGCCTTCAACCGTTCCCAGTTTGCGACTTCGCTCGGACTTAAGATCTGCGAGACGATCGCGCGCAAATTCACTCGATCATGCGGCACTTCGACATCGACACCGATGGGCTGCTGAGCGATTGCGATCAACGCGCGATCTGCTGAATGGCTTACATTGAACTGCAGTGGCTGCGACAGCGCGATTTGCAACTGGGGTTTTCCCCATTTTTCATACCGAAATACCAGGCTATCCGGTGATCGTCCAAGAATGCGGCCCAGAATTTCACGCAACGCACTTCGGCATAAGATAAAACGCTCGCGGATCTCTGGTAACACAAAACGATTTGCACGCGCAAGTTCATCAGGACTCAGGCGCGCTGCGTGACGCTTCAGTTGCGCCTCGGAGGCTTTGAGTTCGACGGTCCACACAACAGCGTCACTGGGACTTGGTAATAATATGAGTGATGCCATTAGTTGCTTGATAAGCAGGAATAGTCCGTAGAACCGTGGTACCGCACGCTGTTGACATGATAACGTACCCGCGATTTAGGAATAGACTTTGAATCCCGCAAAAATCTTCGCGCTCGAGCGTTTAATCGCCACCGCGATCGGTGCTCCAGCCGTGAAAATCCGCAGCAGACAGAGTTGCTCCGGGGGTTGTATCCACCACGCTGATATTGTTGAACTGGACAATGGATCGCGCTATTTTGTCAAATCGAGTGAAGACGCCGCGGAAATGTTTGCACGTGAGGTCGACGGCCTGCAAGCGTTTACCGACGCGGGTATCTTGCGAGTACCCTTGGTCTTGACCTACGGCCAACTCGACAACAACTGCGATTGCCTGGTCCTGGAAGCAGTCGATACGGGGTCTGCCACCAACAGCTTCTGGGAAGTCTTCGGCCGTGGCTTGGCAGAGGTGCATCAGAGAGTTACGGCACAGAACTTTGGTTGGCCACACGATAATTTTATTGGATCGAACTTACAACGCAATGCACCTACAAATGACTGGGTGCAGTTCTTCGCCGAACAGCGATTGGGTTACCAGCTGCATTTGGCACGTCAAAAAGCAGTTGGTTCACGGGAACTGTTTAAGGTGACAGAGCGTTTGATTTCCAGACTCGGTAAATGGATCGCACATCCAGTCGATCCACCTTCGTTACTCCATGGCGATTTGTGGAGCGGCAACTACTTGGTGGACGATCGTGGGGCGCCCGCAATATTTGACCCCGCGGTCTATTTTGGACGACGCGAAGCCGACTTGGCCATGACGATGCTGTTTGGCGGCTTTCCTGAATCCTTTTTTGCAGCGTACGACGAGTTCTGGCCACTTGAAGCGGGTTGGCAAGAGCGAGTGAAAATCTATCAGCTCTATCACTTGCTCAACCACTTGAATATGTTTGGCAGCGGGTATCTGGACAGTTGCCTTGAGGTCGCCCGCCGATTTGCCGGCTAAAGCTCTCTCTCATTACTGCCCGAAGATAACTTGCGGTCGAGTGTTAGGCAGCTGCTGTGGATTACCAACACGAACACCAGGTGTAGTGTTTGGTGCACCCAGTTGCGGTAACGCGCTGGCGTTTGACGCTTGCGCCGAAGCTTCGACCAGCGTCCAACGTTTTCCGCCCAGCACCTGATTGTTGGTCCATGTTAGCCCAGGCACAAACAATAGAGTTCCAACATTTGCCCCATTGATCTTCGCGCTACCCCAGACGGTTTCAATGCTCACAAATTTCAGATCGGTCGCGCCTGTGATCGAGTCTCCATTTAACATTACCACGGTCGTACTGGTGTCATCGGCTGCAGGAAAACGAATTCCGGCGACTTCCGAAAGTGGAATAGACGCTTCACCAAAGGCTGTCTTGATTTCAATCGAATTTGAATCGATGAGCGTTCCTGTTAGCCGCGTGTCATCCAACAATCCAACACTCACGGTCAACGGACGTGGCTGCGGTTTGTCAGGTGTCGCTTCGGCAAGTTCTTGTGCCGGAACTGCAGCAGCTGGTTCTGCAACAGCCTCCGCGATAGCTTCATCTTGAGCGGACGAAATGCAAGGAATGCAAACAATCCCCATGCAGCAGATCAATGTCAGGCGCGTAAAGTAAAGTGTCATTTCTATAAGACTCCAAGATCGTCCAATTTTGCTCAGTGCGAGAAGGCACCACAGGTACTGTAATAGACTAATCGAAGAAACTCCCGCGTCATGAGCTACCCGCAAACAATTTTCAGAATCCACTCGTCGATTCGGCAATATCACTGTGACCGGCAAAATCATTCGACAGCATCGCACGCACGCTATATAGCTTGTCGCCACGTGCAGCGGCCAACCAGGGCGCCAGAAACGGCCAAGGGTAGGGATATAAATTGGGTTAAAAATGAAAACCCGCACCCTCATCTAAATCCGCTGATCCTGGTAGGTCGACCGAAGAGGGTGTGTTGAACACCAGACCTCAGATGATCCCTGAAAACAAGTGGCGAACTACCTGCTCCTCCGGGGACCGCACCTGAATGCGCCGCGTTGCGCCAGCAACACTCGCATTCAAGTGCGTTTCAGCTAAATTACCAAGCCTACTGACAGGAAGTGCAGGCACCGGTTGAGCAGTTGCTGCAACCGTTCATTGGCGCTGGTGCAAGTGTGGGAACTTGTGTACCGCAACTGGTGCAGCCGCTAGTTCCTCCATTCATCAATGCGCTGCCTGCCGAAGAGCAGGGATAGACGGTAACGGGTACCAACTTGGGAACCATGCGGCAAACTTGGACTTGCGTCTCTTTTGCTACGCTAACTGGTACGCGCACCGTATAATCTTCTGTCACTTCTTCCTGAACCGTATCAAAGCGAGTTGATGTGATGGGTTCAACCTTCGTTTCAGGAACATTAACCGTATAAGAAACCTCTTTGGTTCGTGTTTCGGTCGTATAAGAAACAACAGGAACCGTTTCCGTCCGAGTTTCTTGCTTGTAACTCAATTCCTTGCGGGTGCGAGTCCGAGTCTCGTCGTTGTACTGAACCACGCGTCGATTGCGAGTGCGAGTTTCGGTCGCATAGTCAACAACTTGCTTCGTGCCCGATCGTTGCTCAGGTGCATAAACCACATAGGTGCACTCGTAGGGAACTTGTTCTGTCTTTTGTTCAAATGCCGTATAGCTGACTTCTTGCGTCTCCATGATGTTTTCGACAACAGGAACTTCTTCCGTCACGACGTTGGGAACCCAAATGCGACGCGACACGGTTTGCAGCGACGTTCCGTAGGTTTGGCTTGGAGCGGCTCCCATGCTGCAGGCTGGCGTACCAGCAACTGCATAACCGCTCATCCAATTGCCACCGCAACCTTCTGCAGCGTAGCCTCCCACGACCGAGCCTGTGCCGCACGCTCCAGTGCCGCCGCACGAGCTGCTTCCGCAAGAAGCTGAGCCACATCCACCGCCGCGATGACCCCGGAAAAGCCCGCAACCACCACAACTTCCGCACTTACTTGCAACGCGGCAACCATTTCCTTGGGACGCATAGACTTGTCCGCATCCACCACATGAACCACAAGATCCACCGATGTTTCCATAAGTTGCAGTGCTACCACAGCCACCCATGTTGATCACACTGCTTCCACAACTCGCACCGCTAGTACCGACTCCGTAACTTACAGGTGCAAAACTGTTTTGAACGGGAGCGGCAACTTCTTCCACGCGAACTTCCCAGTGGCCGTAGTCTCGGGTAACGGTTTGAGTTCGCGTAACGGGTCGAGCAACTTGAATTGTCCGCGTTTTAGTAACTGGAACAGCGTTGGTAAACGTGTGCATCTTGGTTTGAGTTTGCGTTTGAGGAACGTAAACCGTGTAGATAAATTCTTCGGTTCGTAGCGTGGGAACTCGAACGGTATATTCCTCAGGAACTTCGATGACGTTCGGTACTCGAACCGTGTACTCTTCGGAAACTTCATTCCAGACGGGAACGGTTTCGACAATCTCGACGGTCTTCTCACCTGTTTGCGGTACTAAAACTGAGTATTCAATTGCTTTGGTTTCAGTCTTCGGAACCATGAGAGCTGTCGTGCGATAATCTTGAAACTCGACCGGCACTTGGCGGCTGATGGTGCGAGTCCGAGTTCGAACTTCCTCTTGGTACTCAGTGGCGTAGACAACTTGCGGTTCGGTCTTGTATTGCGGTTCCATAACGACGCGATACGAGGTCACTGGACCACAATCGAGCAGTTCTTGCTGTTGAGTTGGTACGACTATCGAACCACTAACTGCACTCATCGCTGGAGAGGCACAAATCGCCGTCTGGCCAAAACTCGAATTGTAACTCATTGCACCAGAGTGCATGGTTCCATAGCTCTGGCTTCCAGCACACGATGTACATCCACCGGCACTCGCAGGTGCACTGCTGTAACCGGACATCGAAACAGGAGCGTAACTGTATTGAGCTGCACCCGAACTTGCTCCGCAGGCTCCGCACGCCGCACCGGCAGAAGAACCATATGCTGCACCACCGCCAGGATAAGATGTTCCACACGGATCGCTACATCCACCGCGTCGGAACAGTCCACATCCCGCATCTGCGGACGATGAGCCGCCAACGAGAGCGGCAAGCACCAATAAACTAACGAGACGAAATTTCATGAATCAAACTCCGGAATGCAATAATCGGCTACATTGGCCAAGAGCTAGGGGCTCGGAACTGGTAGTTTATTTAATATGGGAACCTTGGGTAGCCGTTAGACTCCGCAATTGCCTATTTTTTGGCATTAATAGCATAAGCCACACAATTCGCACCCCAGCCCGCTGTTGAGTCGCATTGCAGACTGCCTTCCTGGTATAGCACTCCAAGCGAAATTATGCTGTGAGAAGTTCCAACACATTCTCTAAACGTGCTGCAAGTGTCCTTATGTCCACTACCCTACGCAATACTCTTGGTTTCGCGGCGCTATATCTATTGAGTGCTTTGGCTACCGCTCAGGACACACCGGCGCCAGCCGATCAAGAGACGACGGGACCGATTGTCGCAAAAACCGATCTGAAATTGACGCTTGGCAACAAGGTGATCGATACGATACAGAAAGGAGATTTGTTGACCATATTGAATGTTCGCGAAGAATCGTTTGTCATTCAGACCTTCAAGGGACATAAAGGTGCGATCAGAAAAGCAAACGTCGCAACACTCGCTGAAGCGGTTCCCATTTATGACGAGTTGATCAAAGAACGTCAGTCTGAAGGGCGGCTGTACACGTTGCGGGCCAGTGCGCACTGGGCAGCAAATTCAGCAGATAAGGCGCTGGCCGATTTTGATCAAGCCATTGAACTTGGGTACGAAGAATCCCACGCTTACACTAGCCGCGGCCTGTTCCATGCTGCATCGGGCAACTATGAACTGGCGATTGCTGATTATTCCAAAGCGATCGAGAAAGATGTCCAGGACGACGTCCCATTGATCAATCGCGCAAGTGTGTTTATTGCATCCGGTGCGTACGAAAAGGCAATTGCCGACTACACCACCGCCATCGAATTGCAGCCCAAAAACCCGGTACTTTATTCGCAACGAGCGGTCGCCAACAAATTGATTGGTCAAATCGAAGCCGCGATCGGCGACTATGACAAAACGATTGAATTGGCAGCCAACGATGTCGCAGCGATCATGGGACGGGGCTTCCTAAAATTCCAGTTGGGACAATATGAACCGGCGATTGCAGATTTCACGCGTGCAACGGAACTGGCTCCAGATTCCGCTGTTGCCTTCAATAACCGCGGCTACAACTACCAACAACTGAAAAAGTACGAACTTGCACTCGCCGACTATCAGCGCGCGATTGAATTAGCGCCACGTTATTTACTCGCCTTGCAAAATAAAGCTTGGTTACTCACCACCTGCGAAGATATTGATCAGCGGGATCCGGCGGCGGCTATTGAAACTGCCAAATCCGTTTGTGAACTATCGGAGTACAAAGAGGTCGGTGATCTTGTCTTGCTCGGTGCAGCGCATGCTGCCGCTGATGAGTTCGAAGCCGCGATCGGCTGGCAGGAGAAAGCGCTGGAACTCGCGCCTCCGGCACTACAACCGAACTTCAATCAAATATTGCAGGGCTACCAAAATAAAAAACAACTTGATCTCAAACTGCTCGAGGTTGTCGAGCAAGCGTCGGAATAAGCTAACGAGCGATCGAGAATCTCGGTCTCGTATTCCACAAAAAGCTCTCTCCGGCCCGTTCGATTTCATCGCTTCCCACAAACTCGCGTGTCGTTCGATGGCCATCAAAGCGCGCCGCCGCTCCCAAGACGATGACCTTAATTGCAAACCTTGAGCGGACGTGCTGTGCTAGATAGCGAGCAACCCCTAGTTCGAATCGAGCTTGCGGATAAATCGGCGTCTCATGGGATGTGAGTGACCATTTGGCAAGTGGTACCCGGACCCACAGTTCGTCCAACGCGCTATTCTTTTCTTCTGCCATAACCTTTTGAAGGTCAGCGGGTAGCCGAGCCACGGCAGGTGCTGCCACAAACAAGGCAACGCGACTACTGTGCGGAGCATAAAGTGCCCAACTCGGCCAGTGATCCCAATACCCCCAACGCTCCAAAACCGGAAGTGCAACTACGACGAATGTAAACCCTAACATCATCTTTGACTGCGTTCGCAGGGCTGCGACGTGACTTTTGCTTTCAGCCTCTACTCGATGCACATGCCGCGCAGAGCCATCGCCTAGGCCAAATAGCAGCAACGCTTGCACGGCAAACTGCAAGTTCCACAACACCACACTGGCCGAATGTCCCAGACCAAGTCCCAAAATGACCATCAGGCTCACGTGAAACAGACATGCCAAAACGGCCGCAACTCGTATCCACTGCCCACCCTTGTATTGCCCCATCGCGAGCAACATTGCGAGTAACAGCTCCGTTATTGGAAATAGGCTTGCCAACCACAGACGCGCCGACCATCCCCACTGCTGTACATCCAGATTTGCGGCATCAAACGCAACGCGCAGGAACTGCTGTCCAACAGTGTGCAGGAACTCGAAGTCGAATTTTCCGATGGCCGAATAAAAGTAGATACTGATCACAATCGCTCTGAGCCAGCGTATTTGCAGCTGTGTGATCGCCGGTGACTGCATCGAATTGGCGCTCCCGCCCCACATGAAGAATACCGCGAAAATCAACAACTGGTAGAACCACGGTTGGAAACGGTGTTGGTTGAGTGCGACCAAGGCGATACCACACACCAGAACCATCCCACTTCCTATCAAGGGCAAAATTTGTCTGCTCTGCACCTTGAACATGCGGCCCGGAATACAGCAGACGACAAGCCCTAGGCACAGGCCGACGGTAAGTGTCCAATCGGCAGCCAGTGGAACGTGGCACAGTCGCTGGAACATGGGTATCTGTGGAAAGCTGGTTGCGGTCGTCGGTAGCCAGAGAGGTTTTGTCGCCAACGACAGTACGAGTGCCATCACAGACGTCCAAACTCGCAGCAAATCGAGTTGTCCAGTGGTTGAGGCAGCAGGTTCGCGTTTGTTCAGCACGTCATGCAATTCTGGATAGGATAATTTTGCGAGTGCGCCAGCCAACAATTTGACGCTAAAGCAGGAACAAATGTTACTCGCAACTCACCCAAGCGACACCGGGAGGGCGACGCCACCGCTCTAACATCTTTGTGAAGCGGGCACGGAAGGTCGACCCGGGCGACGCTCCTGCGGAGCCATCTACGGCTGCCAACCGCCGTTCACAGCATGGGGCCATACTCCTTTTGGATTCTCCCCCCGCATTTCTTGACGTGCTCGTAAGTGCTCGTTCCAAGTCTCTGCCTCTTCATTGTCAAGAAATACATTGCTTTTATCAACAAGTGCACGCAACGCGCCCTCGGCTGTGCGACGAAGCTGATGCATCTGCCGGTTGAGTTGATTAAACGGACCGGGGGATGACTATTAAGTGCAGTCGTGTGTTCGCCTCGTCGCATGCTGCGCCGGTAGGTTCCATAATTCCACGCCCCCGACTCCATTTTCAAAAACCGACCCTCGATGTGCATGTTCGAGTGTAGCATTTGACTTCCCCGGGCCTTTTAAAAAACGCGATATTCATGACGACTTGTACAGCATTCGAGCCTTCGCAGCGTAGCGTTGCCTCTTGCGACCTCGCGCCAGCCGTAAACGAAAATGAATTTTCCATCGATTCAATTGTCGGCATCGTGCAGGAAATTTCGAACGCGATCAACAATATTCATGGAGACGTGACGCTGACTAAAGCGCACGTGACGTCCACTTTGGAAGGCTCGAATATCACGGAACGAAAGATTGCCGAGCTTGAAGAGGCGGTTTGCAGTATCGGTAAAGTCCTGAGCCTCATCGACAGCGTGACCTCCAAAACGAATATGCTTGGTCTGAATGCCTCAATCGAGGCTGCGCGAGCAGGAGAATACGGCAAAGGCTTTGCCGTCGTGGCAGGAGAAGTCAAAGCGTTGGCATCGCAAGCAGCCGTATCGGCTCAAACAATCCGTGGCAATGTTGATGCTGCCCATGCCATGTGTCACGCGATTTGTCAGTCGATCGAAGAGTTGAAAGAGTCGATCATGAGCATAGATGTTGCTTCGGATCGTATTGCATTAAGTACAGAAAGTCACGCATCGCTCCTGCAAAGCATGGAAGATGAATCAAAAAGCATCGCGGCACATTTTAAAGACCAGGAGCGCAAACGGTTCGAAAATATCGCTCTAAACATTGTACAGCTCATAGTCCGAAATCTTTATGAACGAACAGCTGATGTACGTTGGTGGGCCACGGACGACTCTTTTTTTCGATTGTTTGAATGTGACTCATCGAATGATGCGGATATGCCCGCGCTCGTCCAACATGCCGAACGTAGGCTTGAATTGATCAATCAGTTCTATAGCGTTTACTTGAATTTAGTTCTTATTCGTCGCGATGGCGTTGTTGTTGCTTGTTCGAATAAGAACATGCGAGATCATCTCGTCGGCAAAAACGTCAATCGGCAGAGCTGGTTTCGGAAAGCACTGTTAACCCAGTCGGGAACAGAGTATGTCGCCGAACGAATCTTCTTGGATCCAATGCACAATGATCAAGCGGTGTCGGTATTTGCGACCGCGGTTCGCGCAGGTGGCGAAACCCATGGTGAACGATTAGGTGTACTCGGAGTAGTATTCGACTGGGAAACCCAGGCAAAAGTAATTGTTGTCGATGAACCTAGCTTGACGGAAGTTGAATGGAAAAGTTGTCAGGTGCTTCTATTAGATCGCGAGTTTCGAGTCATCGGCGATTCACAGGGCCGCCCGTCGTTGGAAAAGTTTCCGCTATCAGCAGGTCATGCATCAGCCGGCTCGTACTTTGATGCACATGGAAACTCAATATCGTTTGCCAAGACCTTGGGCTATCAAGAATTTGATGGATTAGGGTGGTATGGAGTGGTGATTCGTCGTCTCAATCCCACTCCATAGGCGAATATAGTTTGCTTGGCAACGCATTAAGCACGAAAACGCCCTATTCCTGAATCCCCGCTCGCACTGCATCCAAAATTTGAATGAGCGTTTTCAAGTCCGATTTGGAAACATTCGAGAGTAGTGCTGCATGCAAATCGAGAATGGGCTCATCAAGTGATTTCAGCAAGCGTTTCGCGGAGGCCGTCAGTTCAATTTCATAAACTCGTCGGTCCTGTGCCGACTGCGTCTTGGTGATCAGCTCCAGGGCCAACAGTTGATCGACCACACGAGTAATAGCCGGGGCCACTTGGATCATCCGATCGGCTACTTCCAGGCATGGCAACGGCTTTCCTTCGCCGCGCAAGATCCGGAGGACGTTGTATTGCGTCAGCGTCAAATCGTACTCACGCAGCAAGCGGGCCAAGCGATTTTCGAGTAGATCGCTGGATCGCATTACCGCTAACGTCGCTTCCTGCTCTACCGAATCGAACGGGCCACGCTTCTTCAGTTCATTCTGTAGTCTCGATGCCATGTTTCCTCGCAAATATCTTAAGTTGCCGACGGGCCGTATAGTTTACATGTAGACCAACAACGATCAAGTCCTGAGCAGTTAGAATTGAAGACATTTTTCGGAAGATGTTCTCGCCCTTGCTATTGCCCCAGCTCGCGCGGCCAACACAATATCTTTAGGATCACGGTCCGCACGCATCGGGGAGGCGGTCATTGTCTTTGGTCCAACAACGGTTCGTGGCTGTTCCAAAGATAAACTTCATTGGCCACCAGTTCATCGTCCGTCAACGGCCTGTCGTAGAACAAGACCTCGGCCACTCGGCCATTCAGGAACCCGCGATTGAATGCGGGTAAACTGTTGTCATTGCTCCAGTACCGCGCCCCTACCGTCAACTCATCAATCTGAATCCACTCAGCCGGTCGCTCGCGCGTTCGCTGAGGACGACCATTGATGCGCAGCACTAAACCGTCGGCTCTAGGCTGACTGCGCAGCGTGACAATCAAAAATTCACCCCACGGATGATTTTCATTCATCAAGTTGATCACTCCCTGATAACCGGGCCCTTCACTCATCATCGTCTGCCACGATTCTGTTGCCTCGTGCATCAAATCCAAATTGAAGCCTGTTCGAAAATCATCGCGACCCAAGGCGTTGCCGGACAATAAGCCAGGCCAACCGCGATTGTGATTGGGAGCCACAACCATTAGGGCGGTGAAGTGCAGTGTTTTTAATTTGTCAGGCTTGGCGACCAGATAATCCTCATTACCGTCAAACTCGAGCCAGTTTCCTTCGCGAGTTGTGCGAAAATGGGGTTGAGCGTTCAACTGTCGTTGGCTCGCATCACTTCGGTGACCACTCGCGTCAGGCCATAATCCGACAACTGCATTGTCAACCAGAGTGGGCAAGCCGATTGCTGCGCGAGCGTCATTGATCCGGGAAGCGTCCAGCCATAGTCGCAATCCCGTCGTAACGGGCAAGCTTGAATCGGCCCACCGCTCAAGCTGAACTGACCTTTTCTGATAGGCAATGTAATTTGCATTCCCACCGGCCTCAACGTAAGTCAAAAGATCGTGCACCTGGGTTTCATTAAGTGTATTGAGCAAGCCGGCAGGCATCCATGAAACATCGGTTTTTCGCCGTGCTTCAATCTCGTCAACGGAGATAGACCGCAGTTGATTCGGTTCGACTGGGTTGATCGCAACGTGTATCTGTCCGTCCTGCTCGCCTTTGACCAAACCGCTGAGAATGCTACCATCACTCAATTGAAAAATCTCACTGCGGTACTGGTCGTCAATCTTTTCGGAGGGTTCCACGATCGAGCGCAACAAAGCTCCAGTCGGGTCATCCGCTTCGGACATCTTGACTCGAATACGAGTCAAGTCGGGCCCGAGACGCAACTCCATGCGGCTTTGTTCACCAGACACATGAAGTTGGGGACTATCAATCAAATGGCATGTGGCGCACGAAGCCCGCTCGAAAAGCTGTTTCCCATTTTCGAACGAAGGTGAAACGGATGAGCTGCTTTGCAACTGCAACAACGCTTGTCGTAGGCTGTCATAAGTCCATTCCTGCGGCTGATTCACAACGGGCTCTTCGAGCTCTAACCACCGCTCGGAAACGTCGACAGGCAAGCCGGCTTCGGGAATATCAAATCCAGTGGTCCACATGATTCCGTTGACCAACATGCGGCGAAAACGTGGATCGGTGAAGTTGTCATGAAAATGTCCGAGCGTCGTACCAAAGCTACGACCACCGTCCTGGCGATGATGGCTCCAGGCCACCGTCTGGTCCTGACCGTTTACATGAACCTTCAACAGTGGTACCGCCTGAGGATGAAATTTTAGATTCAAGTAGAACTCATCGCGCAGTAAGTAGTCGTCCCAGCCGCGACAGATGGGATGACTTGGTTCCAATTGCTCCAATGTTTGCTTATCCACCGTCAATCCACTGAACTCAAAATTAAACCAGCCGCCAAGAATTGCCTCATAGTCGGCGCCGATCTCTTTTTCTGCGCCTGTCGACCAGTGAATGGCGGTGAAGCCCACCCCGCTCTCAAGCAACTTTTCAGCCTGAGCACGATGTCGTGGTGAAAGCAAGATATCACCAGCCGGTCGCGAGTAATACACAATGGCATCGATACCATCCAGCAGAGATTCATCTTGAGGCCAATCCAAGTCGGGTGACACAATCGCTTCGACACCCGGCGTCAGATTTAATGTCGCTGCCAACAGTCTGCAGACATCCGTGTACATATGCGTCGCCCAGGCGTGATCGAGCTGTGTAGGGATCAGGAGAATCCGTTTTCTGGCGGCCTGGGCATCTTGCTTACGCTGCTGCGTGGCAGGCGAGTCATGGAATTCGATCCATGAAACACTCAACTCTGCGGTATCCGAAGATGATAAGGAATTGTGGTCCTTTTCAGGCGTTTCATATACCACAAACAAGTTTGTCAGCTCCGTGGTTGGCTTCAATGCAAGAGTGACTGCACGATATCCAGCGAATGATGGCTGCGGAGACGCAGGCAACTCCAATGAGGCGAGTTCACTTCCGTCGGGCGCATTCTGGCGCAGAACCACACGACCGCTTTTCGATGAATCATGATTAAGCCACAAGGTAACTCGATCGATCTCTTCCAATCGCAAATCATCGATCGCTATCCAGCCTTGAGGTGCAAGACGCGCGACCAGCCCCACGCCGCCTTCGAAGACATCAATCGTCTTGGCCGCATGAAAGCGATCTGCAAACGCAGCTCTCTTCTTTTTCGCATGCAGTACGATGCGATCTTCGCCACGCAGCGCGGGAATCGTGACCGGTTTGGCGGCTTGGCTGCCGATTTCTGTGTTGGCATTTCGCTGAGCAATATGATCGTCGACAGCGACACCATTGTCGGTGTACTCGGCCAAGAGTTGAAGAACAGAAGCATCCGATCCGACTGGCTGCGCAGTCCGGAAGAAGCCATGTTTTCCTGGCTGAGGGGCAGCACTGGTATTGCTGGCCAATGACAAAACCCAGCGAACCATCTGGTGCGCCTCGTTGATCGAATGCTGTGGATGAGGTGGCATCGGCTTATTGCTCCAAACCCCGCTGCCTCCTGAAACGATTTTCTCTGCCAGTTTCTCAAGGATAGGTTCATCCGCACCAAAATACTTTTGTGCAACGGCTTCGTACGATGGCCCTGCGGAAGCTTCTTTGGCGGTATGGCAGGAGAAGCAAGTTGTCTTGCGCATCAGCGCCAACCCAGGATCCAGCAGCTCGTCGCGTCCGCGTCGAGTCAGTGTTTCAAAACTAGTGATTACACGGGCTGAGGGTATTTCGCCTTGTTCAGTGGTTCCCTCCTCCAGGTCATCCACCGCCACTGAGTAATGGATCGTTTGTCCCCAGTCAAAAAAGCTCCCATGCCGCGGCGATTGAATCGTGACCTTCGGCGGCTCGTTTCCAACTTGGATCACGACCTCGCGACTTTCCGTCATCCCATCGGAATCGGCGGCTGTCAAACGGACTCGATGTGGTCCACGTTGTTCGAGAGTGAGGTCCAGAGTTTGGTTGTGGTTGTCGAGTTCTTTTCCGTTCAGCTCCCAGCGGAATGACAACGTCTCTCCATCTGGGTCTAATGAGCTGGAGGCATCGAGTTGTACCTGCAGCGGTGCACGGCCAGCGTGTTTCGAGGCTGTTAGCTCCGCCTTGGGAGCACGGTTGCCGCGTCGATAGACAATGCGCGAAATCTCAGCATCACGATTGCCGCCCCATTTGTCGCCGAATTCGATGACAAGTAAGCTGCCGTCCGCGCCAACCTTCATATCGATCGGCTTGCGAAACAAAGTAGCCGGCATGAAGGGTTCAATTTGAACCACTGCACCACTGGCATCTAGCTCGACCGTTTGGATCCAGTTGCGAGTCCAATCGAAAACGAACCACCGATTCCGGTAGCGATCCGGTAGATGCGGACCATCAGGATTTGAAGGTGTAAAGCGATAGACTGGACCAGACGCAGCGCTGCGTCCGCCGCTGCCCAGCGTCGGAAACTTTCTCGAAGAAGTCGATGGATACCAAATGATGGCCGGCTGGGGAGCAGGAAGCTGCCGGAGGCCGGTGTTGTTGGGTGACGGATTGATGGGCTGCTGTGCGTCAAATAGCTCACCAGGCTGGCGGTTGGCAAAGTTGAAATTACGGTAAGCTTCGTTGGGACCTACGAACATCGGCCAACCAAAATTCCCAGGCAACGTGGCTCGATTGAACTCGTCATAACCGTCGGGACCAATGCCCAGGCTCTCAGCGATGTTCGGTCCCACGTCACCCCACAGGACCGCGCGAGTCGTTGGATCCACGGTCAGGCGAAACGGATTTCGACAGCCCATGGCAAAAATCTCAGGCCGCCCCTGCGCCTTGTCGACAAACAGGTTTCCATGCGGAACTGTATACGTCCCATTGGGTTCGGGATGAATCCGCAGGATCTTGCCGCGCAGATCTTGGCTGTTGGCGCTCGACCGAAACGCGTCGAAGTTCTCTTGCCCGGGTCTCACGTCGACCGGCAGTTCGGCAATGGGCGGGCAATTGTCGCCAGTGCCTAACCACAGATCGCCTTGATCGTCCATCCACAAACCGCCTCCCATGTGAATGGCTCCGTCAGCATCTATCGGATACTCGAGCAAACGCACTTCCGATTGAATGTCCAGGGCCTGTCCGTCGATGGTGAACCGACTTAGACGAAGCGTGTGAGGCTGCGATTGCGGACAGAAAAACAAATAGATCCACCCGGTCTTCTCGAACGCTCGATCCGCAGCGATTCCCAATAATCCTACTTCGCCAAAGACGGCCACCGGCAGCGTACCTACGGTTGAGACCTCGGCAGCCTGTGTTGTCCCATACCGCACCATTCGAATCACACCAGCGCGCTCGATAAACAGAAGTTGACCATCGCCCAGAACTTCCAATTGCATTGGGTCGACGCATCCTGCAACCACCGTTTCCTTTTCAAGACGCGTTGGATCGAATGCCTCGCTACCGAGCAGCGTTCCACTACCAGCGATTATTACCAACGAACTGACGTACAGCAGCACCTGAAACTCGCGAACACTCTGTGACCACAAGCGACTATCAATAACCAGGGTGCGGGGAAGATCCATGGGACACCACTAACTCATCAAGCTGTTAAAAACCTCAATCGACTCTCTAGGATATCCTAGATTTTGATTGTTCTCTGACCGGCTGCGGATTTTGGTTGAGGAGCTAGATCCGTCAACGTGACGATGTCTGGGCGATTGCGACCGATCTTTACCTGGTGCACCCCTGAGGAATAGACACGCGGTTGGAAACGAGTTCCCTGCACGCGAATCGTATAGAGAACTTCACCACTCTTTTGCTCGACAACTTGAACGACAGGGTCTTCGATACCTTCAAATACTAGTTCTGGCAACCACCCTGCCACCTTACGACCATCGTTTGCATCCATCGCAACCGTGATTGGCCAACCAGGATATTGTTGCGAGTCGCCTTGACGGACATCGCTAAACCGAGGCCAACACTCGAAGGTAATTGTGCGTTTAACTTTGTCAAAGCGAGCAATTCCGTATCCGTCGGCGCGCCGCTTTTCATCCTGCATATCTGTCGGGTTCGCGTATGCCAGCATGCTCATGCGATTTCCGAGTCCGTCGCGAAAATCTCCGGTCCAAGGCAGCGGGCTGTTCGGCACTGGATTTGAGCCCGGCATTTCGTCCAAGGGATGCCACCAGCGACCGTAGATGGTGTTGACGATGGCTGGACTGGTGAAACCGTAGGGACCATCGCCAAACTCATCAATGCCATGCTTCACGACAACTGCCAAATGTTGATCGCCGCAAAGATGCACCGCCCAGGCTTGCCGAATCAAAGCCAAAGCGCGGTTGCGCGGTGTCTGAGGCCAGCCATTGCAGTCCAGATCTGCCAGCAAACGGCCATCCCGATTTCCATGCATGTGAACGGCGCCACAGAAAGCCGTTTGAGACAACACGGCTTTCATGCTTGCTCCTGACCAGTCCTCACTCCATTCGCGGAGAAATTTTTCTTGCCGCTCGCCCAACAGCTGCAGGCCCGGCAAATCGACGGCTCTGGGATCATAGTTTGGATCGTTGATATGATCGTGCCGCGGTCCCATCTGTGGTATCTTCCCAGCAGGACCTGTCTTGAATTTGCGATCTTCGAGGATAGCGAAGTCGATTGCTCCCAGTTTCAAACTTGTAAAGTAAACGTGGACATCACGATCGACTGGGGCGGGGTCGACCGCATCGGGCAGATGCCAAGCCTGCTGGCGTTGCACTTGATTCACGTATGCAACGGGATAGCGGAACCCACCGTCAGCATCGCCGGGTATCGTTGAGCGTTTACCGCTCTCTCCCCAAAGATTACCGTGACCGACGTCGTGGTCATCAGGAATGCAGACGGTGGGGCGATCGCGGAGGATCTCACGGAACTGCAAGCCAAATTCAACCCAACCGGCCGTATGTTCCGTATGACGATAGGTTTGATCGCCACTAAAGAACAACAAGTCGGGATCCTGGACTTTAAGATTATTGACTATTTCGGTGCGTTCTCCGATCGTTTTACTCGAATTGCACGACAAATTGCCAACGACGATCACGTTCTTGTCGATCGGATCGCGACGGATGCGTCCTTCAAACATCGCCCGTTCCCCGTGTCGCACGCGATAGGGAACATCCTGCGTGGCATCCCAAGATTCAATGCGAAAGTGTGCGTCCCAGCCTGGATAGAGTACTTGTGCGGTCGCTGCCCTATTCCATTGTCCGTCCATCTGGAACTCAAGATGCACCTCGCGAGATTCTCCTGGTTTTAGCGGGTAGAGTTGCGCGCTCAGCTTGAGTACACCTGCCTGCTGCAGGTAGACTGCAAAAACAACGACCTGCTCCCGAGGCACATCCATCGAAGGAGCTGGAGAAGCACCTCCCCGTTTGACCTGGGTATTTTCGACACCCGCCCTAAGCTTCCACCACTCGCCAGTCGTCAACGATTCCAGGTTGGGGAACTCATGTCCGAACGGCTGCGCGGCTTCCTGGGCTGACAAATCAAGATCTGGCAGAACAATGGAACAAGCGGTGGCAGCGGCAGCAACTTTCAACGCCGCGCGGCGATCGATGGACATCGGGGTCAGGCCTTGTGTTGAGTTTTCGTAAGTCGTCTGTTTCAAGAAAACGCACTATGAGTGTACTGGATCTCGAAACCACAACCTTAGCGAAAGCAC
This sequence comes from Pirellulaceae bacterium, assembly GCA_041753315.1. GTDB lineage: Bacteria > Planctomycetota > Planctomycetia > Pirellulales > Pirellulaceae > Aureliella. The sequence goes on from JBGSUV010000103.1 coordinate 73,238, forward strand.
GCTGTTTTTATGAAAGGCGAGCTCGCGGCGATAATGACATGGCGCCACTGAAAACTCGACACAAGGCCTGACCCCGAACTAGTTGCTGACGGACTCGAGGATCTGGCCGTGGCGGGAAACGATGATGGTACTAACTCCGCCCTCGTAGGGTTGCCACTGATTTTCCTCATTCAGCGCTAGGTATTCAATGGTTACGCGGTAGGCTCCTCGGGCGCGATCGACAAGATAGTTGGCTGGACGTTCCTCGCCCGCCTGGGTTTCAATGTACTGACGCGCAATGTTGGCCACCCATTGCTGTTCGTTTTCCGATAGTCCGGTGGGCATGCTACTGGAGGCGAGTCGCGTGCGTACCGCGTTGGGCCTGGTTTGACGAGATGTGCTACGGGCGTGAGCCAATGAGCCGCTCATAAGACCTTGCACCGGTTGCTCGCCGCTTTCCTCCACCCGGTCCTGAGGTTCTTCGGATGCTCGCTGGCGGCTTTTAGAGCGTCGCGGACGGCGGCGCAACTCGGAGCGTTGAGTGACTTGTATATCATCAATGGTCGGATTTTCCTCGGCGATGAACGACTCAATTTGCGAGAGTTCGTCTGGGGTTGGTGGAGGCGGATCGGTTCGCGCCAAGCGCTGAACTTCAATAGCGCTGTCAACAACCTCCCCGGTTGCATCCATTTGCGGTTCGACAATCGTATCGACGACTCTTTCCCAGCGCGGGCCAAAATGGTAGACCGCATAATACATGACTTTGGCGTCGAGTTCATCGACGCCGCCGCAGCGACAAGCTTCGTAGAACATCCAGTGGACGTCTTCCCACGGTTCTTTCATCTCGACGCAGCCGACATCATGAATGACTGAGGCGGCTCGGTACCTTCCTTCGAACGGTCCGCCAATGAAGGACCAGAACGCGGCTGGAATGGATGCTCCGTTGACGACCGCTCCGGCTGGAGCGACCCACTTGCGTTTTTTTGAGTCAATGAACGCGAAATCTCGTTGGAGCGTCATGAGCCGCCCATCGGCGTGCCACTGGGTAACGACCTCTCCTTCAAACTCGCCAAACTCCACTGGAACCCCCAAATCGGAGGTTTGAGTCGGCTGGCACCCGACTGTGAAAAGGACGATGGTGGCAGAAATTAGAGTCATGTTCCGCATGTCGATTCCTTTCCGTTCCAAAACCTGCGAGTCGCATAAACGACCGATTCGCCCGGAGGATATCAGCTACACAGTCGCGCAAACAAGAGCAATGCTCGCCAAGGAACGCAGTGGGGCGACGAATAGACCGACGGACTTCACGCGCTCCACATTTCGAAGTTAGCCGGTGTATGCAGGCCTAGCTGGGTTCTGATAGAGTTGTGGAGTTCCGTCACTATTGAATCTCGAACTAGGAGTCGTTTGGATGATCGGTTTGTTGTGCAAGAGTTGGCTTCGGCAAAGTCGCTTAACGGGAAGCATGTTGTTGTGTGCCTCGCTGTCGTTCACATCCCCCAGCATTGCGCAGGACGATGTCTTGAGTCAGTCAGCACTCGCGTTGGTCCCTGAGGATACGGCGTTCTTTAGTACGTCGATGGACATGCGCGAAGCATTTGTTGATTGGAGTAACAGCCGGATGGTGCAGCGCATGCGGGCTACTCCGTTTATCCAACGCCTTGAAGCTGAACTGCGAGAGCAGTGGGAAAATCCAGATGGAGAACTTGCGCAAGCCAAGGGTATCCTGGAAAGCCCAAATGGAGTGCTCGTTCTGAACTTGGCTGCAGAAATGGCAAGCTCAGAGGTGTTCGTTTACGGTGGCGATGACTGGTGTGACACGATCGAAAGCATCGTCGAATTTCAGCAGGAAATATCTCAGGTCGTTGGACAAGGTGAAGCAGCGATGCAAGCCTATTTCACTGAATTAACCCCCGAAGACTTAGATGATCTTCGCGTGCCCACCACCGTGATCGGGTTCCGCATTGCGGACGGCGATGGTGCTCGGCTCTTGTTGGATTCGCTTGAGGGAGTTTTGCGATACGGATTAGGAAGCGTTGAACAAGCAGCACCAGTGATCAGGCGACTCAAGCGAAGTGACTTTGACGACGGTCAAAGTTTGTCTTTGACAGTCGATGCTTCTTTGATACCTGCTGAAAACGTACCTCCAGATCAAGCAGAGTTGTTTGAGCATGCAATGGATTTGCTTGAGGGGCATAAGATCTCACTCTCGATTGGCATCAAGGGTGACCTAATTTTGTTGGCGTTTGGCGAAGAAGCATCCCTCGTGGAAGAGTTTGGCGAGGGTGGTTCGCGGCTGATGGACCATTCCGCATTGTCGCTTTTGAAGGAGCAACCACCTGAGAAGCTGCGGGCTGTCGGTTACCAATCCAAACGCTGGCGCGAAAGCCAATGGAACGCAAATTTTGGCAGCTATTTTCAGAATCTAGCTGCACAGTTTTCCGCAGCCTTGGCGACAGAGGCAGATAACATCCCCGACCTGGACGCATGGCGCTCGGAAATCGAAAGCGATGCACAGTGGCTGGACGAAAAACTCGGAGAACTTGCACCTGAATTCGGACCGATGGCAGCTTGGTCGTTTGCGGTCCAGGGTGGTGTTGAAGGTATCGCCTATGATTGGTCTGAAAACTTAATGGCTGAGAATGCGCAGCCACTCGACATTATCAACCACGCCGGTTCCAACCCGTTGTTGATAGTAGGCGGCAAACAGAATCAATTGGTTGGACTTCGCGAGATGGTGGAAGCTGTGCTGGAACGAGGCCCTGAACATATCCGTCGATTCATTGCGCTGGCCGAACAAGACGACGATGAGCGCGAAAAGGCTCTGATGGTACTCAATCGAGCATGGCCCATGATCGAAGACGTCTACGCAATCTATCGTGACAAGATCGTTCCGTCATTGGAAGATCGACAAAGCGTCTTTGCGATTTCGGCGGAGTGGAATATCACAGAACTACCCGATGTTCCACCACCACCCAAGCCGCTGCCACTGCCGGAAATGGGGTTGGCTTGTAAATTGACCAATCGAGAACTGTTTCTCTCGAGTTGCTTGGAGATCTATAACGTGTTCGATGAAGTGGTCGACTTGATTCGCGACATCGAGCCCAATTCGGTGCCAGAGGGTTATGAAGTTCCTCGTCCAGATGAAGAAGCGCTGACGTCGGGAACTCGCTACTTCTACAGTGCGTTGTCCGAACAGGTTCCGCTCGAAGGCTTTGAACCTCAGGTATTGGTCGGCGACGACCTGCTGGTGCTCGGCTATAGCACGCGACAAGTTGACGACATGTTGGAAGAACATGAGACTACTCCGATCGAAACGCCATGGTGGAAAGGTGATACACCGGTGGCAGCGGTCAGTTTTGTCGATATCGGTGCGCTGACTCAGATTGCTCGGCCATGGGCAGAGTTTGGATTCGTGGTTTCTGGTACAGGGCTGGATACTCCTCTTTCGGACGAACGAGGGCCCATACCTACCGGCAACGACTTGCTACAAATCTGGGATACACTCAAGGAATTGGGTGCATTTATGGCAACCTCGAGCATCAATGAAGAAGGCGCGACCGTCACACGTTGGCAGTGGAAAACGGCTGACTAACGTGTCTGATGGTTGTTGGGCAATATTCGACACGTGTTGCCAGGAATAGCTGCCAAGCCCCTGATGGATTAACCCTCCCCGCGGGATTCAAGCGAGTGCGTTTGAATTTCCGCTGGGAAGGTAATTTGTGCCTCAGACAGCGGTACCGCTTAACCCCAAAGTCACTTGGCGACAGTCTGGGATGTCATCCGTTCAGATTCGTTATGGCGGAATAGCGGGCGCGCACAACGCTAAAATTACCGATCGTTCCGGTTGAACGAAAAGTTTCCATGACGTCGTTGAGTGTCAAATAGAGGGATGCCAAACGCGGCGACTTGCCAGAGCCGGCCTTGATCGGACGAGCAAGATACTGGAGTGCGCATGAGGCGTTTTGACGGAGGTCTTTGACCAAATCTTCGAGCTCTTTGTTACCAATCGAACGATTGCCGAGTACCCCTTCCAACGCCTGCAACGCATATTTTGCTTCTCGATCCTCTTCACGGTTGGAAAAAATGGTCGCGCAACACAATAGGTTTAGCAGCCGCTTGTCATCGTTGGACTGGGCCACCGCTACCAGGACGCCGTCAGTTAATTGTTGCAGCCATGTACACCGCGTTTCTTCTGCATCGCAGGAGCAACAGCTTAGAAGCACGTCGCAATTCACCGGTTCGTCTACAAAGCGGCGGTAAAAGAAGTCAAGTGTCGAGTCGCTGTAACCCGTCAAACGACTGGCCATCGTCTGTAGGAACGAAGCAACTTCGCTAAGTTTCAACTGTGGATTGCGTTCCATCAGTTTTCCGACCAATAAGGCCACGCACCTTTGGCTCGTTTCACTTAGCACGGTTTTACCATCGCTTTGAACGAGAAGTGCGAGTAATTCGGCGGTTCTTGACGGGTAGCGCACCAGCAATAATGCGTACTCTTCGTTAAGCACTTGATCGGATAACACCAATCGACTCAGCGGTAAAGCCATTTCGAAATACGCTTCCCACTGATCTCCCTTTAACTCCAGCGCAGCTAATTGGTTGAGTATCCCCGCCGGAAGCACTCGAATTTTTGGACGAGCATGTGCGATACGATGTTCGCTAGATGATGGCCACTGGTAACTCGAGTGCTTTACACAAAGGTATGAACTTAAGCGAGTCTTCAACTCTCGTGCGTTGCGAGCACTCTTTTCAAAGCTGTCGATCGATCCTATGACTTGATCGGCATGATCGGCAAGTAGGTCCACCAACCGCTGCAACAACTGTTCGCATCGTGGAGAATCGAAACGACTGGCAACAAAGGTGGCGAAACCGGTTAGCCAATTTTCGATGTTGGGCGCGACACCTGTTAACTTCCCTAAGTAGTGAAAGAGGGCGCCTTGCTGTTTGCTGTCGAGTTTGGGTTTGCCCGTGTCTGCATTGGGGAGCATGAGAGCGGTGAGTAGATTGAGCCAAGTGGGAAACAGCAGTTCGTATGCAAAGGCGTCGGTGTATTGTGGTAGTGGTTTGAGCCCTGAAAAATAAGTGGCATCAGCGAAGACCGCACGGATGATGGCGACGGCAGGCGTTTTGATTTGGTCGTCGGACGAGAAACGACATTCGACAATCTGTTTTTCGAAGTGTCGCAGGTCTGCTCGTTGAAGTTCGTTAAGTTTTGCGTCTTCGGTTTGATAAACAGAATCTGTGAGTTTGCGAATTCGTTCGATGCGATCATAAAGTTCGCATAGGGCAGGTGGGAGCTTGTTCTTGTTTTTTGACTCGGGCAGGTTGATGGCTGATGAGAGGCAAAGTCGATTGAGCTGATGAGCTCGATTCAGCAAAAAAAAGTCTTGACTCACGGGACGTTCACCTTGCGAGAGTGATTGCGGTCGGGCAAAAAAAAATCCGCCACCTCTGATTGAGATGACGGATAGTTTACACTCGCCCGTACTTTTGGCGGTATCGCCAGCTAGTTTTTTGAGGGCAATTCAATTCACCTAGCGAGGCGTTGGTTCAATCGCGACGATGCATTCAAAGTCGGATTATTAGTTCAGAGCCTTCTCGATGGCGCCCATGACAGCTTCGATATCCAAGTCCTTGGCGGCAGCGACCGCATGACTGGAAACAACTTTGCCTTCGTTGCCGATGATGATGGTCACGTCCGCTTTGGCGTTGATTCCATAATCTTCTGGTCCGTTTTCAACTTCGTTTGGTACAACAAAAGGTACCATGGTACTCTTGGTTGCCTTAGCCAACTTCTTGGCTTCATCTGTGGCAGCATCTTTGCTGTCACCCATGACGTTGACGAATGCGCGCAACTGAGCATCTTCATGCTTCTTGAGTTGCTCATCGAGCTTCTTGACCAGCGCGATTACCTTTTCATCGCCACTACGGGTGAAAACCATAACCTGAGGGCGAGCACCATTTTTACAGCGATAGCAGAGGTTCTTACCGACTTCTACGCCATCTTCTTCAGCGCCAGCGCACTTGGTGACGTTGAAGGGGCCAATATCAGCACCTTCTTTAAGACCGCTCTTGATTTCTTCAGCGACTGCGAAACCTGAGAACAGCAGTGCAACAGCGGCAAACAAGCCTAAAACACGTTTCATCGAAAACTCCTAAATGGGACCAGCGGACTCGACGTTCGAGCGCACCTAACGGCAGGCGGTAAACGAATGCCACCCGCAATACGTCTACTATATTAGGCGGTCCAGCACGCGGGGAAAGTCACCCACAGCATTTTGAAAGAACAAAAACTAGAATTTAATGTGCAATCATTGCACAATGTTAGCTACTTTACACGGCTTTTTGAGCCGTTTCGAGACGCGTTCCGTTGATCGCAAAAACCGTGCGGGACGCCGCCGTTCGGGCGTTCGCCGCCGGATTTGTCCCGATAGATAGCGTTCTTTTTAGTACGGAAACAGAATGAGTGCCTAGCGTGTGATGCTAGAACGGTGGAAATGCACATGTTTCCAGTTTCCGCCTTGTTTGTTCCAGACGCGCGTCTCTTCTGACGAACGGGTCGTGGGATTGCCGGCACCATCGATGACTTGGGTCAAGCGCACGTAACTGACAATCGCCGTTTCGCCGCAAATTCGCACATGAGGACTTGCCAGAGTTACTTGAACGGGGCTAGGCGATTTGGGACGTTCGAGCGAAAAATAGTAGCGATGAAAGTCCATTCCCATGACTAGATTGCCAAGCGCCTCCGGCTCAAAACATGTGATACTCGGATCACATAGTTCCGCGTAGGCGTCCCAGTTACCGTCGACAATGCTCTCCAAGAGACATTCCGTTAGATTGATCAGTGTCGCTTCTTCGCTCATGTTGGATCTTATTGGTGTTAAAGTTGCGCTCATTTCTTAGGACGATGGCGTCTCTTGGATGCAAGTTCAATTGGGAAGTCGGGCGCACCAGCCATCGCCACAATTTGACGCCCCCATTCTACAATGAGCGAATCCGACTCGGAAAGTAGGTCGGTGGATTCGTTTGGAATATCTGCGTTTGCTGGACGTTCCGCCACTGCCTCTTGCGCCGATGGCGGGTAGATCGGGGTACCAAAAGTTATCGCGACATGTGCAGGCATGAAGATCGGACTCCACACCGTTCTTCGATACGGACTTCCCTGAATGAACAAAGGGATGATCGGAACGGCGGAGCGGGCGGCGACGAGTGCGGCACCGCTTCGAATCGAAACTAAAGGCAGTTTCGTGTGGTTGAGTCTTCCCTCTGGAAACATTCCCACCAGGCGACCTTGTTTAGTAATTCGCATCGCTTGTTTGGTCGACGCAGTGTCCATGCCGCTACGGTTGGTAGGAATCACTTGAACAGCGCGTAGAATTGGACCAAAAACAAAGTGTTGGCAGTATTCTTTGGCAACCATCCAGTGAACGCGCCGACGTGCGGCCAGCTGCACAAAAAATGGATCGACACTGCTGCGATGGTTTGCAACCAAAATGGCTCCGCGTTGCAACTCGTTGGGAGCTTCGTTGGTAAAGTGCACGCGCCATAGCAGTCGCCCCATCAAATACGTGGGGAGGTACAAGCAGTTTTCCCAGAGACTGTAATCGCTCCTGCGAACCAAATTTGCCAAGTAAATTAAGATCGCGGCAACAAGCCCAGCCAGCCAGCCAATTGCAATCCAGTGGCTCGTTTCAAGTTGCATGCGCGGGTCCCGTTTGAGGTGAACATTCGTAGATGTCACTGATTTGTTCAACCAACGCTTCGAATGGGGTGTGTGGCTCGACCTTCACTCCCTGCAACTCCTGCAAACTACGAAACCAAATTTCTTGTCTGCGAGCAAATTGTCTCGTGTGCGCTTTGATCAACTCGGTGGTTTCCGACGGACTCGTTCCAAGTCTTATGTGGTCTAACATTTCCCGATAACCAACAGCTTGTTTCGCGGTTTGCCCAAGCGATTGATATTTTTCTAACAACTGACGAACTTCTGATTCTAAGCCCGCCGTCAACATCGACTCAACCCTGTGATTGATACGATCATGTAGCCAGGAGCGATCCAGTTGTAGCACCACGACCGCACAATCGCTGCGCGACGCAGGCATGTCGAATTGCTCTTGCCAATGGCTCAGGGGTTGCCCAGTGATGCGTGCAACCTCCAAGGCTCGAATCATGCGGCGATGGTCGTTAAGGTGCAATTTGTGTGCGAGCAGCGGATCGACCTGCATCAGTCGTTCGCGGAGCGCTGCGGCGCCAAATTTCGCAATGTCCTCTTCAACCGAATTGCGAAACTCCCAATCGGCGGCCGGCCCCAGGAAAAGACCTCGCAGAAGACTCTTCAAATAGAGTGGCGTTCCGCCGCAAACGAGGACGCGACGACCTCTTTGTCGTATTTCCTTCGCCGCCGCGTGGGCGTCAAGCACGTAGTTGGAAACGGAATAGTTGTCGGTAGGGTCAACGATGTCAATTTGGTGGTGCGGAACTTGCAAACGTTGCTCGGGCGTCGGCTTGGCCGTGCCGATGTCCATCCCGCGATAGATTGCCATGGAATCGAGCGAAATGATTTCTGCATTCAATTTCTCCGCAATTGCCAGTGCAAGTGGAGTCTTCCCGCTCGCCGTTGGTCCCGTCAAGTACCAACAATTGTGCAGCGGAGGTTGAATCCATTGCTGGAAATCACCTTCACTTTGGAGCGAAGATGTGGAGTGATCGTAAGAATTATGAGAAGTGGGGCTCAAGGAGTTAGGATTCCATCATTGGGGCTTGCCGTTGGTGACGCTTGCCGAGCATCACCCTGCAACCAGTCACCTGACCGCAGTTGGGCAGAGTCGAACGCTCAGAAAAACGCAGCGGCTGCAACCAGAACGACAAGAAGTTCAGTTTAGTACGCTGGACGGTGTCGTCGATTTCGATCAGCCTGAGTATCATTGAGGTCCGCGCGGCAAATGAAGCGAAGCGTGGTAATGGCGTTTACTTTTTGGGTTCAGGCCTCTCAACATCATGCTCACGCCGCGATGTGAAGAACAGCTGGACGACCCTATTATGAAGTGAATCGCTAGATTTGATAAGCATGCTAAAACCTGACGGCTGGATGACTCCACGCTCAAGTGGGGAAAAATCAGGGCGAACTCCACGCCCACTCGATGGAAGATGAACGAAAGACGAGTCAAGTGACGGACGAAACTGAAGACAATAAGCCATTGAAAATTTCTCCCGAGCAAGGTGTTGGGGCCGATGTTCTCGATCGACTTATGGCTGAAATTTGGGCGAGAGTGGCCGATTTACCTGCAAATTCCTATACAACGAAACTGGTCCAGGGCGGTGTGGCCAAGATGGGCGCGAAGCTCATGGAAGAAGCTGCCGAAGTTGTCGATGCGGCAGAAAAAGAGAAAGCTCCTAATAACGAGCACCTCATCTACGAAGCCTGCGACCTTATTTATCACTTGTGGGTGCTTCTTGGCAGCCGCGGTATCAGCGTTGACTGCTTGCGGTGCGAGCTGCAACGTCGTGAAGGTATGTCTGGCCTGGAAGAAAAACGCCGTCGCACAACGCCTCCCCTTTCGTAATTCGCGACTCCGCGCGTCACCTCCCAAGTCGAAGCAGCAGCAGCGAGAACGCCAGGGATTCAACCCGCCGTTCGATCCCGAAAGACACTTGCACCCAAATTCGACCAACTTCATTGAGGTAAATCATGACCGAAAATCTAAGAATTGGCGTTCCAAGCAAGGGACGCCTGAGCGAACTGGCAACCGAACTACTGAATCAAGCAGGACTGCATTTTCGGCGACAAGAACGTACCCTGTTTGCGTTGGTCAAGCAGTTGCCGATCGATATCATCTTCCTCCGCACCGACGATATTCCCGTCTTATGCGCTGAAGGTGCAATCGATTTGGGGATCACGGGCAGCGACCTGGTGGCGGAAAGCGAAGCCGATGTCAACATCCGCATGCCCCTGGGCGTTGGCCATTGCCGACTCAGCTTGTGCGTCCCAGACGACTCGCCGATTCAAAACTGCAAACAACTCAACGGCAAGCGACTTGCGACCAGCTTTCCCAACATTACCAAGCAATTTTTAGAAGGACACCAAGCCAACACGCATTTGGTCCAACTGTCGGGTTCAGTCGAAATCATGATTTCTCTGGGCGTCGCAGATGCCATCGTTGATTTGGTTGAAACAGGAAGTACGCTCGCAGCCAATCGCCTGCGCGTGCTCACCGATATCGGCACGTACGAAACGGTTTTGATCCAGAACCATCAATGTCGAAATTCAGAAATAGCCGACCGGATCGTGCGGCGATTAGAAGGCGTTGTCATCGCCCGGGATTACTCGTTGCTCGAATACAATGTGCCGCGCGCACTGCTCGAGGAGGCTGAAGCGATCACCCCAGGCTTCAACTCGCCTACTGTCAGTGCACTCGAAGATGACGGATGGTGCGCCGTGAGGGTCATGGTCAAACGCAAAGAAGTGATCGATACGATGGAGAAGCTCGACGCGATCGGTGCATCCGCAATCCTTGAAACGGCCATCGGTAACTGCAGACTTTAAGGAGTTCGCCGTAGTGGAAGTGGCTACGAGTTCCTTTTCGCAAGCCAGTGCGCGCGGAACTCCTTGGATCGTCCACTACTCTATTTTTTTCTTGTTGACGCAGCACTGGCTTCGTCAAAGCTACTTAATACGTTGTTCATTGCTTACTTGTTGCGACTTTGCCTTGACCAGCAACGATTTTCGCGATATCACAATGCACAAGGACGCGAGTTTAAGTAATAGGTTTCGGGTTAACGAAAGAGGATAGGGACATGACAATCACGCGCGTGGGTTCGACAAGCAAGTATGCCAGTGGATGGGACGTTGCATTTGGTGGTAAGAAGAGCAAGAGTACCGCTGCAAAAAACAGCGCCAAAGATAGCTCCAAGCAATCTGCCAAGCCAGCCAAGAAAGCTGCCAAGAAGACCTCGACGACCAAAGCGCCTGTAGCCAAGGTTACCGCCACCAAAGGTGCATCGAGCAAAAGCGCCTCAGCCAAGAGCAATCCAAGCAAAACGGGCGGCGCAAAGGCAAGCCCTGCAAAGGCAACCAAGAAAAAAGCCAAGAAGTAAGTGCTTCTCAATGAAGCCAGCGATCGGGAAGCCAGCGATCGGATCGGCGTGAGTTAACGCTCCCTTTCGACTCAGCAACAGTCGGAAGGGAAATGCCGCACCAAGTTGCAGTGTGATCTTTGCGTGGCTGGAATTAGAGAAGTCACGTGTTGGTGAGACTCCTTCTAGTGTGATTGGGGGCCGGGATCATTTGCTTTCTGTTCCTGGCTCGTCTTTGGTGCTCCCCCTTCTGACGTTCCCACATCTGAAGAGAGACGGCGATCGAAATGGGGGGCTGGGACCGAACTACCGTCACGCCCACGGGGAGCTTGCTCCGGTTCTGCGCCTTCGTAAGCATCGTCATAACGCGAAACGTATCCCGGCGCTTTGGCTCGTTCAAGCTCTAGCCGATACTCTTCAACAACATGCTGTTGGATCAAATCGCGGCAGGACTGATTGATTGGATGGGCGACGTCCGCGTACAGCTTGTTCGGAGTGTCGTCGTCCCGTGGTTCTCGATGATCGCGAATCTTGGAACCACAGTTGTTGCAGTAGTTGCTGCGAATATGGTTTTTGTTTCCGCACCGCGTGCAGCGGTTCGTCAGCTTTCGACTGGGCATTGCGACAAACGGTCCGTGGCTGCCTTCAATAATCTTGAGGTCACGAACAACGAAACAGTCATCAAAAGTGATCGAACAAAAGGCTCGAAGTCGGTCCTCCGACTCCTCCATGAGTTTGATCCGTACTTCAGTTATATCCACGGCTGTAGCTCCCATGCTATGTTCTCGTCAACGGTTTCCGGCGCTATCCTATTGAACACTTGTCGACACTTCCGATTTCTGTCGAGATATCTGGCTCTCAATCGAGGAACTGTAATGGGCGTTTACTTGGTAAACCCTTTCAATCCCCAAATCAAGTGCTGCTGCCGTCAAGCGTTCTAGTCCTTTCACGTCGGCAGATTCACCATCCAAAAGAGCAAAGCAACTCGAACCCGATCCGGACATGATGCAACCGATGCCTGCATTGCCGAAGCAGAGCATCTGCCGATCAATCCAGTCGGTGAGTTCTGATGCAGAAAATTGTAAGCCATTGAATAGCTCGGCGCCAATCTTTTTAACTTGCCCATTTTCACAAGCGGCAATAATTTCCCCTGAATGGCGTACGTCCTTTGGGACGATCAACCGACGGTATACCTCTCCCGTGTTGCAACCCGCCGGAGGGTGTGTCACCACAAATCTTAGCGCTGGTGTCGATGAAAGCAATACGCAGTTCTCACCCCGTCCGGTTGCGTGCGCTAGCCCGATTCGCTCTTGGTCACCAAGAAAAAAAGGTATATCAGAGCCCAATTCTGAGCAGACACTTGTGGCTAACCCACGGTCCCATCGAAACCATGCTAGCAATGCCGCGCAGACGGCCGCCGCAGTATCGCTGCTACCCCCGGCCAGTCCCGCAGCTGCAGGAATCTGCTTTTCGAGCCGCAATCGACCGCCTTGTCGAGTCCCCAACTTGGATTGCAGAAGCCGTAACGCGCGGATCGCGAGATTAGAATCGTCCTCAGGAATATCCCACGCGGGATCACCTTCCCGACGATGTTGGGGAAGCACCAATTCAAATTCGAGTTCCGATCGCCCCGTAGGCTCGAAGACGACTCGGTCGAATAGGGTAATCGGGCACATGAGCGTATCGATTTCATGGTAGCCATCCGCTCGCTTCCCCAGAACCTCCAGAAAGAGATTCAATTTTGCCGGCGCAAGTATCTCAATGGTTCTGGAGGTTAAATCGATAATCATGGGAGCACAACTTAGGACTCGTCGCCAGCCCGCAGGGCAGGAGTTATCAGCAGTTCATGTTCACAGAATTCATCCGCACTGAAATAAAGCTGCAACTCGCGGGCCGCACTTTCAGGACTGTCGGACGCGTGAACCAAGTTCATTTGGCGCGAGCTGGAAAAGTCTCCGCGGATTGTCCCTGGAGTAGCATTCAGTCCGTTCGTCGCACCCAGCATATCGCGGATCAAGCGAATGACATCAAGCCCCTCAACGGCCAGCGCCACGATGGGTGCCGAAGTGATAAACGTCTCAAGACTTTTATAGAAGGGCTTCGACACATGCTCGGCGTAGTGCTGTTTTGACAACTCCGGTGTCACTCGTAGCATCTTCATGGCCACGATGTTCAATCCCTTGGACTCAAATCGCGAGATGATCTGTCCCATCAGGCGACGTTCAATGCAATCTGGTTTCAACAAAACTAAGCTACGTTGCAACATTCAAAAGACTCCCAATCATTCACGTCAAATAAAATTGGCCAATTCTGCCCAGTCGAAACGGCAATATGGTTAACCCATTCTGCCAATTGGGGCAAATTGTGGCGAGTAATGTCATTGGCGCAAAGGAGGCTGCGAACATCTTCAACTAGAAATTCAAGGCAAACTCCAGCATTATTTCCTACGATTGAATCCTGTGTGGCAATTCGAGGGCTACTCGGCGGACGCTGTGTGGGATTAGCGAAACGGTGAGTAGCGGCGAATATTTGACTGGATATCGGGGGCTTTGAATTTGACTTGAGTACTTGCATGCCGCTGAAGAACAGCATTGCGAAGTGCCGTAACTTCGTCGAGAAGACTATCGTCCTCATCATCGAGCAGCTGGTCGTCATCGCCTTCGAGCAGTTGATCTGCGCCCTCATCGAGCAGTTGATCGTCAGCGCCTTCGAGCAGTAGATCGTCGGCAACTTCAGCGTTGCGAATATTCGGTTGTTGGATCGGTTGGGGTTGCTGGATAGGTTTCAGCTTGGAATCCACCGAGGTTTCATCGCTTGAGAAATCGAGGAGTCCTGGTGATTCCTCGATCAGGCCGCTGTTTTGAGTGCTGCTGTTTCGATCACTTGGACTCAATTCGATCGGCGATACGGCTTCAGGTTTGACGGCAGGAGGCGATTTTTCCTGTGGTACAGGGGTAGTTCTCACCTTGGGTGGCGCAGGCAGAGTGGAATCGTCTTCTTTCAAGTAGGGTTCGAGCCATTTAGGCGGAGGCTCCACAGGAGCCATCACAGGTGCTTTTGTTGGCTCTCCCACGCTTGGGCGGACAAAAGCCATCGGTGGCGCGTAATTCATACTGGGCTGAGGACGATATGCAAATTCAGCAGGCTGAAAAGGAGAGGGGCGATAAGTACTCGGATAGGCAGAGGCGGGGTGATTCTGTTGGACGATCTGTAGCCGTCCAGCCGACCCAGAGTGATAGCCGTTGTGTGAGTAACCGACGCCCAGAAATCTACCGACTGCATTCAGTCGACTGAATCCTTGATCATCCGCGCGACCGTTTGAGTTGATGCCAATGCATGCAGTGATGATACCGGCGTAAAGACCGTAACGCAAAAAATGCCGCATTCTGAATACTCCCTCATTCTTGACAAGCCAAACGCGCGGTCCACCGCAGTTCTCGGAAATCGTCTCGAGGCTAGTAGGCCCTGAATGGAATCTGTCCTGCGGCTCGCCGGAGACAATCACAACGCGCCGTTTGTAAGGGTTGTAGGAATTTCGCAAGGTCTCCCGTGCTTCTGCAAATCTAAACCTTTGGGTTTAGCGTAGTGGAATTCACCAGAGTTCGCTCTACCCACGTCTTGAGAATTGAAGCAGCAAGAGCCTGCTTTCAGCAACGGGAACCGGAGTAACCAGAAAAAAATCCATCAATCGACGGGTTGCTAGATTTTGCGACCTATACTCACTCTGGTGTGAATTTCTCTTCGAACCCATCTGATCGAATGTACGATAATGACGCAAGCAAAATCAAAACGCAAGAAACTGATCGTCGAGCGCCAGGTACAAGGAGCGTTGGGCTTCCGTATTGCCGGCCATTGGCTGGTCTTTATGATCGCGAGTCTCAGCTTCACCATCATCTTACGAATGATTGGAAATATAGAACAAGCCAGTCTGTATGCGATGGTCGCTCTGGCGCTCAAAGAACAATCGGTTGCGATCGTCGTCATCCTTGCCTTTTTGCCCTGGTTCATTAACGATGCTTTCAAACTGAGCAATCGTTTTGCTGGACCAGTGGTTCGACTGCGTGGAGCGATTAAAGCGCTCAGCCATGGTGACGAACCCGCGCCATTGCAGTTTCGCAAAGGTGATTTCTGGGGTGAGTTAGCGAGCGAATTCAATGAACTGCATGCGCGCATCGCCGCGGAGCGTGAGGAGCTTAAGCTATTGCGCGGTGCTGTTGAGGAACTTCGTGCAGGTCGATCGAGCACCGCTGAGGACTATCGAGAGATGGCAAGCGCTGGTGGCAATTCTTGAGCGCCGTGCGACAAAGTGATCAACCTCAAGTCTGGGCGAATCTCAATGGCGTCAATGGAGCGTTTGTCCTTAAATTGGTGAATAGTTCCAATTTTTAACCGCGTTTCCGCGTCCCACAAGTTAACTTGGCCATGCATGGATCCAACCAAGTAACACTCATGATCCGGCGATATACATAAACTACTGATTTCTGCGACGGAATTACTGAGCACGCTGATCAGTTTCCAATCGCGGGCTGAATGCACGCGCACGCGACCGTCATCATGGCCGCTTAACAGTAGGTTGCGCGTAGCATCAAATTGCATTGCCTTGGTCAAAGAAGTGCCAGGCAACTGAGCCACCATTTTTTGTTGGGCAATGTCGAAGACGCAAATCTCTTCAAACATTCCACCGCAAGCAACCAGACGATTTCCGACGAAGCTCAGACTAAAGGCTCGCGAAGTAAATTCGAATTCGAAAATTGGTTTGCTGGGCTTGTTCGTTTGCCAAACTCGCAGTCGTGCGTCGCTTCCGCAGGCGGCCAACAATTGACCATTGGGAGAGAGTTGTATCGAGTGAATCTTGCGGTCATCGAGTGAGTTGGCTGGAGGAGCGTATTGCAAGTTGAGGCACTGGCGTTCTTCCTGGTAATTCCACAGTTCGATACGACCATCGATTCGCCCAACCGCCATTTTGCTGCCGTCGTCGCTGGATGCCAACGCAGTAACCGGCGGACCGTGGTCACATAATACTTGAATCGTGCGGCCATCATCATCAATTGTCCTGACACTACCGCCTTGAAAACCCGCCAAGAAGGTCCCCAAATCCGAGTTGCTCAACTGAATCAAGGCTGTCGGAGTAGGTTCCGACAGCAGGTTTTCCGTACATGGAATGGAAGTGATTGCCAATTCTCCGTTGTCATCCAGCGACATCACCGTGCAGTCATCTAGGACGGCGGTGTTTAAGACGACACCCGCATGAGGAATCGTTTCGCGCACGGGCTCGAGTTCTGCGCGGCCCGCGGTAAGTCCTTCCATGAGGTCCCAGGCAACAAAGCCACCGCTTCGAGTGCCGGCAATGAGGTGGTTGCCCGAGGGCGTGACAGCAATGGTCTCTATAACCCCCAACGACTGCTTGGCACGAAACAACGTTTTGAACGGAGCAACACTTTCAATCACGATCACATCGCGTGAGTTGTAGTCATAAAATGCAATTGCTGCACCATCCGTCGTCCAGTGAGCTCGTTGTGGCACACCAGGGCAAGGGATCGTGGCCAACGTCTGCCCGTTGGTCGCATCTGCAACGGAAATCAATTTTTCTCGCCCTAAGACCAAGATCCGTTCACCATCGGGAGAAAACTCAACCGCCCGATTGCGTCCGTCCGACTGAAGCGTCGCTTTTACATCATTCGATTCCACATTTTTGATGACAATTGGACAGTATCGCCCACCCATTGCCAATCTCTTTCCATCGGGCGAAAAACTTAGGGACTGACAAGTCTTTGAAAGAACAAACGGGTCGCCGATAGGATCAAGCCATTTTTCACTTAGTTCGGGGTTGAATCGATATGTAACTACCGTGGAACACGAAAGTCCCCCAAAGCCAACAAAACTCCATCCTACTGCTATGTAGCTCGAGCTAGAATCGACAGCAATGGCCGTTACCTGATAGGTGCTCGGTTGGCTGAACGTATTCTCAACATGGCCCGAATGAAAATTTTGCAAACAAAGCTGTCCGTTATCGCCACCGTAAACCACTAGATTTGAGTTTGGTATGATGGCAAACGCGGTGGGTCGCTCGATCATTGTGTTCACGCTACTCCGCGCTTTCGATAATGCGTTCCTAAGCATTTGCAAGGCAAAACAGGGCTTGATGTAACCTTCAATCTGTTGATCGATGCGATCTAAAGAGTCGACCGCGGCGCACAGTTGGCCATTTTTAAAATCTTCATAAGCCAAATGCAAATCGGCTCGATAGGCAATATTGATCAGCTCGAGTTGGTTTTCAGCAATGTCCAGGTTTTTTTGTTCGAGAATTGCATTGGTCTGTGTGAGATCTTGCTTGGCCATAATCAAGTCTGATTCGCTGCGTTTGGACGCGGCCAATATTTGTCCTTGATTGTGATAGGAGTCCTGTAACTTCAAGAGCAGGTGCAATAACAGCGTGGCACTGGCGGTGCTGATTAATAACACGGACATGGCAAGCGCAAAAACAACCGGCGCCTTGGCAACAGCGCGCCCGATCCGTTCAACGATTGGTCGGGGTCGAGCAGCAATTGGCAAGCCCGATTGCCAACGGTTCAAATCGGCTATGAGCGACTCGCACGTCTGATAGCGATCGGCGGGATTTTTTTCGAGGCACTTCCGGCAAATCGCGGCCAGGTCGCGAGGTATAGATGGATTGTGGTAGCGAATTGGAATGGGTTCCGTGGAACAGATACGCTGTAAAATCTCCAACACGTTGGAACCAGTTGAAGGCAAAACGCCAGACAACATGCGATACATCATGACACCAAGCGAATAGATATCGGAAGTCGGAGATCGCGAATTCTCGCCCCCCTGCACCTGCTCGGGTGACATGTAGTCAATCGTGCCGAGGAAATTATCTCCTACCGATCCGTCCTCGCGAGCGAACAAATCGTGGGCAAGGCCAAAGTCGGTAATACGAGGTGTGAATCCAATGATCGACGAGTTATGCTCAGCGACTACATCGCCCTCTTGGTGCAACACAATGTTGCTGGGTTTCATATCGCGATGCACGATCCCACGTACGTGAGCATGCGCCAAGCCTTTAGCCAGTTGCCTGACAATTTCGACGGCAACGCGTGGCTCGATGCGGTCGGGTTGATCTGCAAGCCAATCGCTCAACGTCACACCTTGGCAAAGTTGATACACGATGTAGAGCAAGCCGTCATCTTCGCCGCATTCGTGAACAGTCACCACGTTGGGGTGTGCCATGCGCGCAGCAGCATGCGCCTCTGCCAAAAAACGCCGCCGAAGCTGCTCACTGGCATGCGCACCAATGTGAGCCACTTTTATCGCCACCTTGCGCGACATCTTCGGATCGTTTGCTATAAACACAGTGCCAAAACTGCCGCTGCCGAGTTGACGCTCGAGAGCAAATCGTCCAATGAACGCAGGCATCGCGTTTTCTGAAATCTCATCGAGCTCTGCAGAATCAAAGCTTAATAGAGAAAGCTGTTTCCGAATCTCATCAAGCTCATCTGCTGAGACGCGATCGATGGGCATGGCAACCTGCGACGAAGAATCATTTCGCTCATCGGGAGAGCTTGAAGCTGTTGACACGTCACGAGCTTTCTGAGAGGAGGGATGCATGGTGGGAAAACAAGCCCGCTGGTTGAACCAATGCCCGTGTCTAGGGACTAACGGCTGGTCCAAGGCTAACGGCTGACTAAAGCCCGAGGCTAATGGCTGACTAAAGCCCGAGGCTAACGGCTGACGGCTGACTATAGCCCGAGGCTAATGGCTGACTATAGCCCGAGGCTAGCGCCTGACGGCTCACTTCGCATCATAGTATGAGCTACCTGCGCAATCCATTCCATTAAATTGCGAGCTCGATCGTCATAAAAAAATTCCCGCGACGCATGCTGTCATTAAGCAAGCGAGCGTTCCACCGAGCATCGCGCGCAGCCCCAATCTGGCAATTTCGTCTTTGCGGCTAGGTGCGAGCCCCCCTATCCCACCTACTTGTATTCCTATCGCACTGAAATTTGAGAAGCCGCACAGCGCATAGGTCAGGACGTTGCGCGATCGTTCACTCAACGGATTCGTATCGCGAGTGACCATTTCACCCAGTTCTTTGTAAGCCACGAATTCGTTGGCGAACATTTTTAGTCCCAGCAGCTGCCCAGCGTCGGCTGCCTCTGCCCATGGGATGCCAATCAAGAAACTCACCGGAGTGAATGCGACGGCTAATAAACGCGAAAAGCTGAGCGTTGGCTCACCTTCGCTACTTCGCATCCCCAAAAACCACCCGAGTTGCCCCACCAAATAATCTGCAAGAGCCAATAGCGCTAAAAACGCAATCAGCATCGCAGCAATGTTGAGCGCCAACTTGAGACCATCGCTGGCGCCTTGCGTGGCGGCGCCGATAAGATTTGTCGTCGCGCGATCACCAGTAAGAGTAAGGCTCTTGTTGGGTGCATGACTCTCCGACTCGGGCTCAAGTACTTTGGCAATCAAAAGTGATGCTGGCCCCGAAATAACGCTGGCTGTGATAATGTGGCCGGCCTGGGCACCAAGGTCGACATAAGCGGCGACTAGACTGCCAGTTACTGTGGAAAATCCCCCGACCATCAGTGCATTCAATTCACTACGGCTGAGCTTTTCAAGATAAGGTTTGACCACAAGCGGAGCTTCGGTATGGCCAACAAAAATATTGGCTGCCGCTGCCAAAGTTTCTGGTCCACTGGTTCCCAGCGTCCGTTGCATTCCCCAAGCAACAATCCGCACAAAAAACTGCATTACGCCAAGGTGATAGAGAACGGCCATCAAACTGGAAAAGACAATGACCGTTGGCAAGACACCAAAAGCAAATGATTTAAGAAAGAATTGATCATCGCCACCAACCTGCTCGGCCGCCGGTCCGGGTAGTCCAAAGACCATACCACTCCCAGCGCTAACAAAGCTCTGAAAACCCGCCACAGCTTGGTTCGCCAATTCAAAAAACAACATTCCTTCAGACGTTTTTAAAACCAAAGCGGCAAGACAAAACTGCAGGGCAATGCCCACAAGGACGATGCGCCACGGAAAACGCCAACGATTGGAGCTCATCAGCCAAGCGCAGCCAACAAAGACAGCCAAACCCACACATGATGTTAGTTTCAACTGCCAGTGCTCTGCCATCGCTGCCACCCGTAGAATTCTATGGTTTCCGTGCTCGTCTCTTATTCCTATCTCGTACTCCTACTCGAGAAGATCGAGTATTTTCGCGTACAAGTACCACCTAAGGCTGAATACGAGTACGAGTACGAGTACGAGTTCCGCCGATGTACGAGTTCGAGTACCGCTTTATCCTCGAAGGCAATTGGCGAAAGGCTTAATTTGTTGACAGCAACTTAGCCAACTTGCAATTGCGCTTCGACTTGACGAATGGCATCGCGTACCGTTAGTCCCCGCCCCAACTGCAGATTCGAATTTTCGCTGAGCCAACCTTCGACTGTCTTTTCGGCCGAGATCACGGTGCTATGTTGTCGGCGGCCGAAGTACTGTCCGATTTCCTTGTAGGCGGCTGGCGTGTACTTACGAGCCAGAAACATGGCCAACATCCGTGGTTGAGTGACCGTCCGCAGCTTACTTGTTGACTGCAAACTATCGGGTTCCAAGCCAAACATCGAACACACCACACGCTCAATGTCACCCAAACGGACGACTGGCTGAGTCGCTTGGACCAGATCAAAGACCGCATCCCAACAGGTATCCCACGTTAACCTGCCGCCGCGTAGCGAAGCCACGGCAATCAGGCGATTGACAATTCCACTAACGACGCGTCCATCGCCGCAAATGCGTCCAGCTAACTGGACGATAACCTCGGGCTCAACGTCAATCTTCGCTGCTGCCAACTGTCGGCTCAGGAGGCTTACGCGCATCTCTTCGTCCAGTGGAAACAAAGGCGTAACCAAGCCACCGCGCAGGCGACCAGTCAACTCGTTTCCAAGTTGATTGAGTTCATTTAATGACCGGTCTGCGGTAACCACCACTTGTTTCCCGAGGCGGATCAGATTGTCGATCGTATGCTTGACCTCGGCCAACGTCGACTTCTTGCCGACAAAAAACTGGATATCGTCTAATACCAGAGCTTCCACGTCCCGGTACTTGCGTCGGAACATGGGCAGACCGCCCGCCCGCAGACCTTCGGTAAAGTCATTGGTGAACTGCTCGCTGGTCATATGAACGACGCGGCGCAAACGCTTAACGGACCGCAGTTGTTGCACGATGGCACTGATCAACATCGTCTTACCGCTGCCGGTCGGACCGTGCAGGAACACAGGACTCAGTCGCCCCGGCTCCGCCACAATCATATTGGCAGTTGTCCAAGCTAATCGATTTGACGTACCGAGCATAACTCGCTCCCACAGATCAGCTTCGTGATGAGGACGAGGCGATGCGGTGTCGATGTTGTAAGTGCGTTGTGAGTTGTCGTTGTCTAAAGTCGACTGGATTGGACGTGCCTCTCCAGTGGATGGTGCGGTCTGTGCGCCACCACCTGTCGATAAGCTAGTGCCCTCGCTGTTCGCCACCGCAGACCTTCTGGTTCGCATGGGAAGCAACGGCTCGGATGTCGTTTTAGTCGGGCAAGCTGCAAATTGAATCTCTGCCGCGTAGCCCACCACGCTTTTAAGCGTTAATGCCAACTCGCCAATCAACATCTTCTTTGCAAGTTGACATGAGAAATCGGTGACGAATGTAATGGTTAACTTTTCGCCGTCCCAATTCCAAGTCGTATTGTTTGGTATCCATAATTCGTAGCGCTCTGAACTGATCTTTTCGACCAAAGCAGATCGCACTTGAGCAGCGACATCCGTTTCACTTTGTGTCACTTCGTGTGCCATGCTCTGGGCGCACTCCTATCGGTCAAAACGCTGCGCATATCCTGCGCAACTTGGGTTCGTTTGACGCTCGTGGCAAACCTTGCCACGCTCCACTAATCAGGTCCAGCAGTTGAAAAGAAAGGCCACTAACTTTCCACCGAACCATCGCTTGCCAAATCCGTCTCATCGGTCGTTCGACAGATGTTCCCGTCGTTGGCGAGGCCGATTGTAGGTTTGCTAGCATGGGTGTCAAACTGAATTGCCGCTGCTTTCGAAATCCGCTTGAAGATCCGCCTTCGAATTGTCGGAAGTCCTATGCGTTTCATCATTATCAGCATCGGGCATCTTAGCAGAGAAACTGATCGTGCACTTGCCCAGTTCGTGGAAAATGTGTTGGTCATTTACCAAACTTCAGGCCGCCAAAGGCCAGCCAATTTGCGCAACGGCTTACTCAGCTTGAGTTTGCGTTTTCTTTGAAGCTTAATGCGCCAGGCCACGGCAAATCACTACTTGAGTTGCTATTATTAGACAGGAAGTCGAACTTTTCGTCTCACAATTTCCGCTCCACTTCCCACTGCACAATGCCACCCCTCCAACAACTAATCGAGCAGCTTGGTCCCCCGCCCCCGGAAGTCTGTGTGGAATGGGCTTGGCAGATCGAGTCTGTTGTCGAAGGTCGTCTCGACCAACCGCTCGATTGGTCGCAGTTGGCGGCCACACCAGATGGTGATTTAAAGCGACTCGAGCGCATGAGCTCTCAAGCCATCCTCCATACAACAACGCGGGCTCAAGATTTAGTTGACCAGTTGTTGCGGTGGAGCCATGGAGTCGATAGCGCCGTCGATCAAACCGGCAATGTCATTGCACCAGCCGGTGATCGCCAAACTCAACTCAGAACGCGCACGTTACAACTCTCAACCCAACTCAACCCATCGCAACCAACCGCCGCCCAACCAGGCGCATTGCAATCAAACGCAGTTCAAAACCATGTCCACAAAGCGTCGACCTTGCGCCGCTCGAAAGGGGCTTTAAAACGAACTCGAGTCAATGCATCGACGCCTTTGCAAAATCAAAACTCCCCTTCCCGGTCACATCAATGGTCAAAGCCAATCACGACCGCAGTTGTTGTTGCCGTTGCAAGTTGCGGTGCTATCGCTTTTTTTGCGCTGAACTCTGGTTCGATTCCATCGCAGCCAGTTGCATCGACGATTCCCGATTCGCAATCGCCTCGAAAGTCAAATTTGACGCGCCCCAAAGCGTTGCCCTCGAATGAGTTGCCCTCGAATGGGTTGCACTCGTCGGAACAGACCGATCATTCACCAACTCTTCAAATTCTCGAATCCTCTGTTCAAGAAAACAGCGAGGTGCAGTCTCTCTCTACAACGTCAGAGGCCATCAACAACTTAAATTCCAATGAATTGGCGTCGATGATCGCCGCGCCGAAAGATGTAACTGTCGCAAGCTCTGAGGGGTCTGAGCAAAACGAAGAGGTTGCTCAATCAGATAATAGCGTTGAGCTTGAGGTTGGCTCTGAGAGCGGCTCAGCAGAGAATTCGATCGAACCGATGCAAGTCAACTTGCTGGCCGAAATGGACAAGATCGTGCAAGCCGCAGATCCACGCGAGCGCGAAAGCGAACTCTTGGTCGAGCCGGGAAATCCGAATGCGCAGCCGGCAATGACGCTCGATCTCTTTCCGCCCAACCAGATTCGAAAATTCGCTGCCGACGGCTTACCCCGTCTGCGCAGCCCGGTTTGGCATCTTCGCGTCGAGGTAGCCGAAAGCCTGGAGGTCTCACCACCGTCGGCTCAGTCCATCGAAGGCAATGGTACTGCACATTGGGTCATCAGCGACTCCAAGGCAAAGAAGCCCGCCACTCAAATCCACGTTCGAGCGCAATTGCACAACCCAAGGATGGCAACACTCCGCTGGAATATCGCCGCCGGAGCCAGCGACTTTCCACAGTTCTTAGTCCCCCTCGACTCCGAGATGTTGGATACCATGCAGATGCAGTTGAGTCGGATCATTCCCCAGATGCAGCAGTCGGTCGAGCAGCTGCGGGGCGCGGGACGCACGACTGGCATAGCCTCCGACATTCGGTCGCAGATCGTAAAGCAGCGTCAGGAACTGGAAGTGCAGATCCGGGCCGGCAAGCGTCTCTTGGAGATCGTCGCGGACGCCAACCAGCTTGTTGGATGGCTCGATGGACAACTCCAAGTCCACACGCAGTTGATCGATCCGTCAACAGAGGACTCGACACCATTGCTACAATTCGGCAATCTGTCCAACGCTCCTGACGAAGCCATGGACGGAGAAGCCAAAGATGAAATTCAAGATGACGACTTATCTGCGCCCACACCAAGCAATTGAATGTTCGGCAGAGTCTTTAGAATATAGGGTTCGTGCAGCTTGCGACAAAATTTAACCGCACCCAGCAGTGACCGCGCCGCCAACGGAGGTGGAATATCTGTAAAAGATCTTTCAGTTCGCTATCAAGTCGGGCACGCTATACTCGAAGGCCTGAACATTGAAATCGCTTCCAACGAGATTCTTGGACTCGTTGGAGCTTCCGGCTGTGGCAAAAGCACTTTTCTAAAAGCGCTTGCGGGATTGACCGCCCCAACCGCAGGACATATTTCATTAGCCTATCGCACGCGCGACTCAGACCGCGTGAGCAATCATATTGCTTACGTTTTTCAAGACGCGACACTTTTGCCCTGGCGCAACGTTTTCGAGAATGTGCGACTGCCATTGGAGCTCAAAGCAACCCGGTCAGGTGCGGCGAACGAAAAATTGTCTGTCGCCGCTGCGCTCGATTCCGTCGGACTGGACTCCAGCGCGTGGCACAAGTTTCCTCGTCAATTGTCGGGTGGAATGCGGATGCGCAACAGCATTGCACGCGCGTTAGTGACCGATCCCGACATCTTGCTTTTGGATGAACCATTTGCCGCCCTGGACGACATGTTGCGCACGCGGATGAATGAGTTGATCTTACAGCTTTGGCAACAACGCCCGCGAACGATTCTGTTTGTGACACATAACATTGCCGAAGCGATCATGATGAGCCATCGCGTGGCGGTGTTTGGGTCGCGGAGAATCGCTAAGATCATCGATAACCCACTGCCGTGGCCACGAATGTCAGAACAACGGACTTCGCGTGATTTTGCGGAACAGTACGGCATCGTGAGCCAAGCTCTTAGCGAAGTAGCGATAACATGATCCGAGAATCAGACAGTTTGCTCAAGCAACTGGTGCTCGCCACCATGGTTTTCTTTGCGTTCACGACCGTGTGGCATTTTGCGGTCATTTTGGGCGAGATCCATCCAATCGTGCTGCCGTCACCGCTGCGGGTTTGCAAAGTGATCTGGGAGGAGCGGAGCAAACTGCTGGGTGGCTTTATCACCACAGGTAAAGCCTCGTTGTTGGGCTTGGCGGCAAGCGTTGTGATTGGCTCGATCATCGGCATTTTTTTTAGTCAAGCGCGTTGGCTACGTTCGGCCTTTTATCCCTACGTCGTTTTTCTGCAAACCGTGCCCATCGTCGCCATCGCTCCGTTGCTAATCACGTGGTTTGGCTACGGCTTTCAAACCGTGGTGCTCATCGCCACCATCATTAGCCTTTTTCCCGTTGTCTCCAACGTGACTACTGGGCTCATTTCCGTCGACGAAAACCTTAAAGACCTTTTCCGACTCTCCAAAGCCGGAAGATTCAACACGCTGGTTAAACTCCGCATTCCACATGCCATCAGTCACCTCGTTCTGGGCACTCGTATCAGCGCTGGGCTGGCGGTCATCGGGACGATTGTTGGTGAGTTCTTTGTGGGAACGGGCACAAGCGATTATGTGGGCCTGGGTACATTGATGACCGGTTGGCAGAACTTGGCCCGTACCGATGCACTCATTGCCGTGGTCTTCGTCAGTACGCTCCTGGGGCTTTGTACGCTTGGACTGGTTAACTTGCTCGCCAAGACGCTCCTCTATCGTTGGACGTCGAGCAGCGGTTTTGAAAATGAGTGAGCGAGGCGATAAACGGGGAGTTTATAGCGACTTCAAGTAGTCGACCAAATCTCGCAGTTGCTCGTCGGTGAGTGCGGTCCCTCCGCCGATTTCCTCAGGCTTGTGATACTTGGTTAGAACTTGCTCCAGCGATTTGGCTCGACCATCGTGCAGGTAGCGAACCTTGCGGTGCGTGCCGACTAAGCTGGGCGTATTATAGCCATCGTATTTGTCCGATTCAGAACCCAAGCCAACATCGTGTACCATTCCGTCTGTGAAGCGAGTACCGGAATGGCACTGCGCACAACCCACGTCGTCGCTTTCGAACAGCAAACGTCCCCGTTCAGCCGATTCGGTCAGGCTTCCGTCGGCATTCAGAAATGGACTAGGGCGTTCCGCGAGTGTTGCTAAATAGCTTTGTAATGCCAATACATCTTCGTCGGTTCCGGGTCGGCCCTGCATGGTATCGGTGAATGAATTCTGAATCGACTCGCGCAAGTCTGTTTGCCATCCGTGCCATGTCCATGGACCTGTCTCAGTTACATGCGTTAGCGAAGGCACCGTTTTGACGGTCAATTCGGTTCCATCATTCCATGTATCCATGGCTCGAGCATTGGAGCCACCGTCCAAGTGACAAGATGCGCAACTGTACCATTGATCCAAACTGCGACCTGCGTCATAAAACAATTCCATGCCCCTGTGCACCACCTGTGACTGGGCATCTTGTGGAGGTTCCCCCAGGTTGACGACCCCGGCTATTCCTCGTTCATTCAGGTCGACAATTTGCAGTTGATCCAGCGTGTGATTGACCACGACAAAACGATTGTCGTCAGACATCGCACGAACAGCCATCGGCCGCCCTCCGAGTTCAATGCGGTAGAAACGATCCTGGTCTTGCGTGAGTCGACGGTCGATCAAGTCGCCCGGGCCCCCGACTCCAACAAACGGCAAGTCGTTGAGCCGATAGACAAGCAACTCGTGCGTTCCGGAAGAAGTCACCACCATCCGAGTTTCGTCGGGACTGATGGCAATGCCATGCGGATCGGCAACAGCGCGGCGCGGTACGTCTAATGAGATCGCTTCGCGATAACTCGGACCATCCAATCGCACTCGAGCCACTCGACTCGCCAACACCCATCCCCGTTGGATGTTGTTTTCGGTAATGGGATTAGTGCGATAGACCATCCAGGGGAAATAGGCATACTCGCCATCTGCCGAACATTGAAGATGCCCCAAGTTGATTCCGCCGCTCAACGGCTCTGCGTACAACTGTTCGCCCGTCTGTGCATCGTGAACTGCAACAGCGCCTTCACCGCTTAGACCAACAACCAGTCGGCTTCCATCGGGTGAAAGTGTGAGATAGCGTGGCCACTTACCCGATGGAAAACGACGTACGAATTGATTTGTCGTCAAATCAAGTTGTGCAATCTCACCAACGGCGACCAAGCCTACAAAAGCAGTTTGCCTTTTTTGATCCACGGCTATACCCAGCGGTTCAAAACCAACGTGAATCGTTGCAACTTTTAAAAGCTGACCGTTGTCGAGTTTAAACCGCTCGATCGTTCCTGCATTGGTACAGGAAACCAACAATTCGGATTCGTTCAGCCGTGCAAGTGCGGCGGGGCGTGCTCCGCAGGTCACTTCATGCGCCACACGCAGATCATCTAGACTGACCAGTGAAACGCTATTTGACAACTCATTGGCAGTCACACACCACTTTTCTTGTTCCAACAGCACCACATCAACCGGGCCGCGGTAGCCTCGCACGTTTGCCACAGAATCGCTTTCGTTTGCAACAGCGAGCGCTGCTGAAAATTGAAAAAGGCACAATATATGCCATACGGCGGAGGTGACCCACCATCGCGGCTTTCTGCTTTCCGCAGGAACGGAAGGAGTGCCAACATTTGCTACTCGTACGCTACCGTTTCCATTGAGAGTCATGAAGGCTCCAAGTTATGATTTTGACTGCTTAAACCGGTGTGTTTGATTCTTCGACATTCAACGAGTTCGATTCGACGAGTTCGAAGAATCCAAGGCATTGTCATCTAGTTCATCGCTCGACTGCACTTCCGCTTCTGACGAAGGTGGTGGATCGTCGGAGGTCGACTCGCCCCCACTGGAAGGTGCATCATCAAGCGTCTCATCGCTCTCCGCTGGTTGCGGTGGATCTGCTTCCGGCTGCTTCTCCTTCAACGTCAATACGATACGATCGTCGTCAATGATGATGCTCTCGAATCGCCCGAGTTTCTTTGCAAATTCGGGGTCTTTATACATTTCTTTGGCAAGATTTTCTTTTCGCATGCCCTCCATGATCGCTTCAGGCACTGGATTTCCATTGACTTCAGCATCCGCTAACGTGACGATCAAAACGCCGTCGCGAAGCTCGACCTCGGCAGAGACCGAACCATTGAAGTAGCGGCCCTTGCCACCGGGCAGTTCATCTAAGGGAACGCTGACCTCCGCCGAAACTTCGCCGTCGGCAACTTTGACATAGACTTTACCGCGCAGCTTCTCTTCTTTACTGATCAGTGTATTGATGTCGTCGGCCGTCAGAATGAGTTGGTTGGACGCATCACCGCTATCGACTTCGGTTTGAAACTCCTCCATTCGCTTTTCGATGGCAGCGATTTCTTCATCTGAAGCCTCGACCACCGGTAATTCCTGAGGCGCGTCCGAAGTGTATTTCTCCAGTTGGGCCCGATAGAACGACCAACCGGCCCATCCCGCCGCCCCAACGCCGATGAGCATCAGCAGGAAGACGCCAAGGCAGCCGCCAACCAAGCATCCCCACGGGAATCGCTTTTCTTGGGGCGCATAGACACTCGACTCAGGCGCGTTGGAATGGTCGACAGTAGAATAATCTTGCACGGATCAACTCGTGTTTTGAACTGGAATTACGAATCGGAACCCAACAACCGAAGCACCGTGTCACCCTATCCAGCGATTCCAGTCAACCAAGCGTGGACAAATTCATTGAAATCCGTCGAGCTGCAGGAACGATCACGGCGAGCGATTTGGGAATATTATGATCTTCCCAGCATCCCTAGTACAGCCTACCCCAATCCGCACATGTGTGGGAATTTCTAGCTTTCAGGAGGTTCGATAAGCTGTTTGACACTTGTCACAGCCGCTCAACCATTGATTATTTCCCCGCCATTGGGATGAATGACCTGTCCCGTAATGTAGCTTGCGTCTTGGGAAGCAAGAAAGACATAACAGACACCACATTCATCCGGTTGGCCGGGACGCCCCAGCGGGCAGTCGCTTCCAAACTTGCTGACCTTCTTGGCATCAAATGTCGCAGGAATCAGTGGCGTCCAAATTGGACCCGGGGCGACCGCGTTGACGCGAATGCCTTCGCCTGCGAGCTTCTGCGACAATGAGCGTGTGAAGGAGACGATGGCCCCTTTGGTCGCGGCATAGTCGAGCAAACCAGGACTGCCACGGTAGGCGGTCACGGATGTCGTATTGATGATGGAACTACCCTGTTGTTGTTTCAGATGTGGTAAAGCGAACTGCGTGAGGTAGAACACGCCAAACACATTCGTGCGAAATGTGTTGAGCAACTGCTTTTCGTCGATGGCATCGATCTCTTCTTGCGGGTGCTGTTCGGCAGCATTGTTGACGAGTACGTCGAGTCTTCCGAACTTCTGGATCGTCTTTTCGACAAATTTTTTGCAAGTTGCCGGCTTGCCGATATCACCTTTGAGCAACAGACACTCCTTACCTTCTAGCTCAACTAGCCGTTTCGTCTCCTCTGCATCCTGTTGTTCTTCGAGGTAGATGATGGCACAATTGGCACCTTCTCGCGCAAACAGAACCGCCACCGACCGGCCAATGCCACTATCTCCACCTGAGATTAAAACTACCTTTTCATTCAGCTTGCCGCTTCCTTGATAGTCTTCGCGCATGCTTCGCGGTTGGGGTGACATCTTCGTCTGCCTCCCTGGTTGTTTACTTTGCGTCTGTGGTGGCAGTTCGTTTTCCAGTTTAGAGGCACCGCCCTGCTTTGATTTGTTGGCCATGGTTTTGCACTTTAGAAATGGTCGAATCGTGAGAGAGCCTATCCACGCGATAGTTGTGCTCCGACTTCCACTGAGTGAAAATCGAGATTCGAGCCAAATGCAGATTGTGTGCCGCTTGAGTTAAGCTAGCGCCACAAAAAAGGCGTATGCATTTCGCCACGTTTGAGCGGTGCGGCAAAGAAGGCGTGCCCCGGGTGACGAGCCGTGGGCACGCATGTGACGAGATTTGTCGAGTTGGGTTTATTGTCCTGCGGCCCCGACGGCTGCAGCTTCCGTTTCTTTTTCGGTCGGCGCTGCTTCTTCAACGCTTTCAGCGACCTCTTCGGTTGGTTCCGCTGCGGTTTCGGTCTGGGGCTTCTCAACGCGACCCTGTAGTGGCTTACGCGGAAGTAGCGAGTCACGCATCGCGGTGTGGTAGACAAACGAGGCCATGATGATCGAAGCCTGCTTCACGTCCTCCTCTTGAATTCGCTCAAACACGTCCATGCTTGAGTGGTGGGTGCGTGTATCGTATTCGACTTCATCTTGAATGAACTGGAAGCCAGGAATTCCGATCGCATCAAACGATTGGTGGTCGGTACCTCCAGTGTTTCCTGCAGCAATCGTCGACGCTCCCATCTCTTCGAATGGTGAGAGCCAGGTCCGGAAGAGCGGTCGCAATTGCTCATTGCCTTGCAAGTAGATGCCGCGAATCTTGCCAGTACCATTGTCCAAGTTGAAATAGGCGGAAACCTTTTCTTGTTCCGGCTTGATCTTGTAAGTTGGCTGAGGGCGTTGACGACGCATGTTTTCTTCGCCATTTCGGGCAGAAGCATCCATTACCATCTCACCAAAATGCTCTTGAACGTAAGCCCGCGAGCCGAGCAAGCCTTGTTCTTCGCCGGTCCACAAGGCGATGCGAATGGTCCGACGTGGTTCGACACCTACCGACTTAAGAATGCGAAGGGCTTCCAAAGCAACGCCACAACCAACGGCGTTGTCGGTTGCTCCCGTACCAGCTTGCCACGAATCGAAGTGTCCTCCCAGCATCACGATTTCGTCTTTGAGATCCGTTCCGGGGATTTCGGCGATGATATTGAAGGAGTTTAAGTCGTCGTCGTAGAACTTGGTGGCGATGTCAATTTCGACGACAGGTTCTGCTCCCTTTTGGAGCATGCGCACTAAACGGTTGTAGTGTTCAGCGGCCAATACGGCCTGTGGAATAACTGTGGTGGCTTCGGCAGCCCATGGTCGCGGACCGCGACTGAACGGATTGCCCTGGGCGCCGCGGTCATCGCTTACGCGAGGCATGGTCACCGAGGCAACAAACACGTTGCCCCCGTCGCCACGACCGGGTTCCAGGATCACAGCAGCCCCTTCGTTGTAGGCCAATTCCCATTTGTCCGCTTGCAACTGTGCTGAAGTTCGAGGATCGCGCGGTGGAGCGTTGGGGGATCGTCCAGCGGCTGTGGCACGTGTCTCTGCAGGTGTAGGTGGTGTTGGAGCCGCAGGTGCTGGAGGAGCTTCTCCACTCTCAGCATTGGGAGCTGCGGCAGGCGGTGTCGGTGGAACCGGCGGAAAACCTCTTCCCCCGCGCCCTCCACCGGGAAAGCCTCGGCGGCCCTGGGACGGCGGTCCAGCGTTGGCAAGTCGCAATAGGTCAGCTTCCGTTTTGCGAATTGCGGGTGGTTCAAAGAGTGCTTCGATCTCGCGTGGAGGGCTGATCAGCACGATCGCTCGTCCCAGTTTCCCACGGTACTTTTCCAAATCCTCGGGCTTTTCCACGTCTAGATAAACAGGAACACCACGTACCGAACGCGTGGTGCTGGGTGACCACGCCTTAACATGAGCGATGATGGGAGAGTAGGTCGGCTCAACCATATTCACTAAACAGTTCTCAAGCGTCCAGCCCCTTCCGAATGGCCCCCATGATTCCAGCTTTCCGCCGGGTATGCCCCATTCGCCCAGTTGTCGAATGGTCCATTCCGCGGCAATTTTCGAGTCGGGTGAACCGGTCAATCGCGGACCATAAACGTCGGTTAAATAACTGATCGTTTGCATCACCTGGGAATGGTCCGTTCCCTCGGCTTTAATCTTCTCAACCATCTGCTGATCGACTGCGTCCACTGGCGGCTGCGCGATAGCGGGGACTAAGGCAGTTCCCCAAACGCAGACAAAAAAACATCGAATTTTCCAACTCATGTAAAACCACCATTTCTAAAAATAAAGAAGGGATAGGCGACGATGTTCTGAACATGGTAGGGGTCAGTGCCAGTTCCGAACTTGCAGTATGACCTAGCGGTCCGCGAAAATCCATCAGTGGACTGCAACTCGGTTGCATTCCGCGGCTGACGCCCCAATGTATCGCTGAAGATTTCTTCACCTTGAAAACCAAAGGGAGCCGCAGCCAGCGAAAGAGTCTCCTGCGGAGCAACTTGTAGGCTGCCGTCTTACAATTCCCCTCGTTAACATTTAACGACCTACTTAGGCGTGCATTTGCTGCTAAAATTCGCCGCTCGTCTGGAAGTACCAATTGCGGAGCAAGGGCCTTGCATCAACCGTTTCGGCAGGCACACCGTTTCAGCAGGCACTTCGCTAATAAATATTGATTTACAAATAACTGGACCGAGACAACAAGTGGAAGCCGAAGCGTTAAACGAAAAGGTTAAATATTTGGACGCCAGCCCGCGTGCTGGCGTGACGACCACGCCCATTGCCCATTGGCTACCGCTCCTATTGGCTTCGACCCTCATTATGGCAGCAGGTTGGGGAATCCGAGGTTCCTTTGGTCATTCGCGAGGGGCAATGATGCCTGGTGCGATGCTCGGTCTGACAATTGCCGTTTGCGCCATGCGTGAAGAGTGGTGGAAACGTGCGGCAATCATCGGCTTTCTATCGTCGATAGGATGGGGTTTCGGTGGAACAAGTAGTTATGGATTGTTGATCGGATACAGCATGGGAGGGACGACCATCAACAGTCTCTATGGCTACGCGTCGCTTTTTCTTGTCGGCAGTCTCTATTGCGGAATCGGCGCAGGCTTCTTAGCTCTAGCATTAACCGCAAAACGCTCACTGCTTGAGTCGGCGGTCGCACCAATGGTTGTCTTATATTCTGTCTGGTTGCTGCTGGATTTCATGGGTGCGACCGAGTGGAGCTTGGAACGCTTCGCAAAAAATCCCGACAACCCAAATCAGACGCCGTGGTTATACGACACGCTGTGGCTGCACGCCTGCGTCGCAACGCTGCTGGGAGCTCTTTTCATAGCATTTCCACGACATAAAGAAGTTGGTGGGTTAATTGCCTTGTTAGGATTCAGTTGGTTGGCGTCGATGTTTCTGTTGGTTGGTTTGACCGGCTTTCGCATCAATCCATCACGCGGGGATGCGTGGGCTGGCTGCCTCGGCATTCAAACCGGGTTAGCCTACTTTTTGTGGTCGCGACGAAACCGAGCTGCGTTGCTGTTAACTGGCTATGGATTGTTGGCGGGCGGTTATGGTTTCGCCGTGGGCTGTTTCCTGCAAGCGCTTGGTCGTGGGAAGTGGGGTCCGATCGGCGAATTCCCCGTGCTGCAAGAGTTCGGTTACTGGACGATCATGGAGCAGTTCTTCGGTGGTGTGATGGGAGCGGGGATGGCGCTCGGCGTCTTGCGTCTGCGGCGCGGGAGGATCGTCGCGCCCGAAGAGGATGTTCCTCCTGCGGCGTTCAATTATCTGGCAGCCTTCGTGCTTTTGGGGATGTTGTTCGTGTTCAATTCGCAAACGAACATTGCACGCTTGTTGAAGACGGACCAGATTCCACACTTGACACTTGGATTTGATTCGCACTCCGTGTTGATTGGTGTTGAAATTGCTGTGTTAGGACTGCTGGCTTTCGCGCTTTGGCGGGTTTATCAGGGAAAGTTACATTGTTATCCTCAGACTGAGATTGCACGAGCGCAATTGCTTGCGTTGGTGGTGGTTGGTATGGTTGTGAGCCTGTACCTCATGCTCCCAGGCAATGCGCTCCCCACTTCATTAATGATTTATGGCAGCCTCATCGTCGGCGGAGCGATGTTGGTGGGAGCGTACAATGAACCATCGCCAGCTTGCCGAGAGGAGATGCCGAGCGTTGGCGGAGAGTTGATGAACGGAGCTTTGGTCAACGACCGAGTCTGGAAACTCGGTTGGCGACATTGGTTGCTCTGGTGCTTCATTCCGATTTGTTTGTTAGCACTGGCACTCGCAACCATGCAATTGGAAATCCCCGTTCGCCAGTTCCGCTTCACCTCGCCCTAAGATTCTGCGCCTCCGAGACTGTTTGTGTAGATTGCTCAATCGAATTGATTTTCCGTTCCACGTAATCTTGAGCTGAAAGAGTTATGCCGTTTCTTGAAATGGTGAAGAAACTGACATTCAATCGCACGCTGGGCTATGTGTTCATCCTTGCGTTGTTAGCAGGTGCTTATGCCTATATCCCGTATTGGCTCGAGACCGCGACACCGGGTGTAAATAAAATACCGTCGCAGTTTCATGCAGCTTTGTCGTTGGTCTTGGGTTGGCTGTTAGTGTTTCGGACCAACACGGCCTATAGTCGCTGGTGGGAAGCTAGGACATTGTGGGGGGCACTGGTTAATGCAAGTCGCAATTTGATGATGAAGCTAGTCAATTTGGGAAAGTTACCAGCCGAGGACTTGCACCATGCGCATCTACTGTTGATTGCCTTTCCAATTGCCCTGCGATGCCATCTTCGCAATGAGAATGAGACACTCTTGCCCAGTCATGTCAAGAACATGGCCAAAGGCGCCAACCACATTCCATTGGCGATTGTGCAGCAGTTGTACGAAATCGTCGGCAGGGCCAAGCGCAATCAAATCATCGATGGTGATGAACTCCGTGTGATCGATGCTGAACTGTTGCGATTGATGGATATCTGTGGGGGTTGCGAGAGGATCTTAAAAACCAGGATCGTGCGATCCTATCGAGTGTTTGCACGGCAATGCGTACTGATCTTTCTGGGGACGTTGCCTTGGGGAGTTGCCAAAGACTTTGGGCTCTGGTCGCTACCTTTGACATTTATTTCGGCCTATTTCATGCTTGGGCTGGAAACGGTGGCTGAGCATGTCGAAGAGCCGTTTGGCTACGACGAGGACGATTTGGACCTCGATTCCCTCTGCGATACGATCGGTGAGTCAGTCAATGAGGTATTTCACCGAGCTGAGGCTTATCGGGTCGAATCCACGTAGTCGCGTCTCTCTGTGAGACGCGAATTGTCTGCGTTTTGGAGAAACGCAGTAACTGAAATCGTCTGCATCTCGGAGAGATGGAGCTACGTGACATGAAACTGGCAATGCCCTCTGTTCCAATTGGCGTTCGTTCTCTACGGTAATGACTTGATTTCCCACTCCTGTACAAAGTCCTGAACAAGCCTGCTGCAATGCCGCGATACAATCCTGCTGAGATCGAGCCCAAATGGCAACAATTTTGGGAAGAAAACAAGACGTTTCGAACCCCGGAAATGCCAGCGGCTGAGAAACTCTACGTACTTGACATGTTCCCCTATCCTAGCGGGGCTGGATTGCACGTTGGTCACCCCGAGGGCTACACGGCGACTGACATTGTCTGTCGATTTGCAAGGATGCGTGGAAAAACGGTTCTGCACCCCATGGGCTTTGATGCCTTTGGATTGCCCGCAGAAGAGCATGCGATCAAAACCAATACGCCGCCACGTGTATCGACGGAAAAGAACATCGCAGAATTTACAAGACAACTGAAGATGTTGGGTTTTAGTTACGACTGGGACCGCGTCTTGGCCACAACGGATGTCGAATATTTTCGTTGGACGCAGTGGATATTTCTACTGTTGTTCGATACTTGGTTTGACAACGATCAGCAGCGTGGTCGACCCATCGCAGAACTGCCCATTCCGGTTGACGTGCGTTTGCAAGGAGAAACTGCGATCGCCGCGTATCGCGACTCGTTCCGATTGGCCTATCAAGACGACGCGTTGGTCAATTGGTGTCCAGGTCTAGGAACCGTATTGGCGAATGAAGAAGTGGTCGATGGCAAAAGTGAGCGTGGGGATCATCCTGTTCAGCGGATTCCGTTGCGACAATGGATGTTGCGGATCACCGCCTATGCCGAACGATTGATTTCTGACCTTGAGCCATTGGATTGGTCGCCTGGTATCAAAAAGTTGCAATGCGATTGGATTGGGCGCAGTTCGGGAGCAGAGGTTGATTTCTATTTGGGAGACGCTGCTGGCTTTTCCCGTTGGAGCATCGAGCGCGCTAGCAGTGGCTTTCCTCGACACGCGACCGACGACTGCCTGCGCGTTTACACGACGCGACCCGATACTCTGTATGGCGCCACTTATATGGTCATCGCGCCTGAACATAGTTTTGTGCAACGGCTGACCACGGCCGACCAACGTACTGAAGTGGAACGATATTGTCAGTCGGCTTCGTTCAAGAGCGACCGCGAACGTACGGAAGATGCCAAAAAGAAGACCGGGGTCTTTAGCGGCTCTTACGCAATCAATCCAGTGACGGGCAAGCCCATTCCGATTTGGATCGCTGACTACGTATTGGCGAGCTATGGGACGGGTGCCATCATGGCTGTACCGGCGCATGACGATCGAGACTTTGAGTTCGCCAGCCAATACGCTTTACCTATTATTGCAGTAGTCGACCCTGGAGAATGCGAGGAAGAGACGCGAGCGGCACTACTGGCAGGCCGCAGTTGTTTCGTCGGTGTTGGAACCGCCATCAATTCCGGCAAGTACGCTGGCCTGGCCACCGAAGAACTCAAGCCATTGATTACCAAAGAGCTTGCGGTGCAAGGATTTGCCTCACAGGCAGTGAATTACAAGCTGCGTGATTGGCTCTTTAGCCGACAGCGATTTTGGGGCGAACCGTTCCCAATATTGCATGAATTGGACGAAGCTGGCGAGGCGACTGGGGCAATTCGTGCACTCGAGCCGGGCGAGCTTCCACTCAATCTACCTGAGCTAGAGGACTACAAGCCGCACGGACGACCAGAACCGCCGCTTGGCAAATCCCCTGATGCTTGGCTGTATGTCGAACGCGATGGAAAACGATACCGACGCGAGACGAACACCATGCCTCAGTGGGCTGGCTCGTGTTGGTATTACCTTCGCTTCATCGATCCCAAAAACGAGCAAGCGTTGTGCGATCCGGCGAAAGAGAAGGCTTGGATGCCCGTTGATCTGTATGTGGGTGGAGCCGAACATGCCGTACTCCATCTTCTATACGCTCGCTTCTGGCACAAGGTATTGTTCGATCGCGGATTTGTTTCGACGGTGGAGCCGTTCCAGAAACTGATCAACCAAGGCATGATCCTGGGTGAAGTCGAGTACACGGGGTATCAAATTGCAGGTAGCTGGATTAGCACAACTGAGTTGAGCAAGAATCAGGATGGTCTGTTAGCTAACCGCCTCGGCGCTCCTGCGACGGCGGTCTCGTTGTCCGAAGCCGAGCTGACCAAAAAGGGAGATAACTTTGTATTGTCTGCACAGCCGGATATTCGGGTCGACAGCCGTGCACAAAAAATGTCGAAAAGTCGCGGCAATGTCGTCAACCCGGACGAGGTGGTACGTGAATATGGTGCCGACAGTCTGCGTCTCTACGAAATGTTCATGGGGCCCCTCGAAGCGACGAAGCCATGGAGTATGACCGGCGTGGGCGGCGTCCGCAATTTTCTTGACCGCGTATGGCGAATGATCGTCGACTCTCAATCGGACGACGTGCGCTTGTTGCCGGCAGTGCAAGAGGTTGAGCCGACGATCGAACAGAATCGGATACTACACAAGACGATCGCGGCAGTCACCCAAGACATTGAGAACTTGAGCTTCAATACGGCCATCGCCCGTTTGATGGAGTTTGTCAACTTCTACACCAAACAAGAAGTGCGACCGAAATCTGCGATGTCGACCTTTGCGCTCCTCTTGTCGCCACTTGCCCCACACCTGGCAGAAGAACTGTGGCAACTGTTGGGTCATAGTACGACACTGGCCTACGAACCTTGGCCGACTCATGACGAAGCGATGACGAAAAGCAGCCAAGTTGAAGTGCCCATCCAAGTCAACGGCAAGTTGCGTACGAAGTTGATTGTCCCGGCCGAAGCAACTAAAGAAGAGCTCGAACGCTTGGCCCTCGCCGATTCGCGTATCATAGAATTGACCTCCGACAAAGAAATTGTCAAGACAATTGTCGTACCTGGGCGGCTCGTCAATTTTGTCGTCAAGTAGTGCATGTTAATTGTCGTAGGTTCGCGGTCAGCGTACCGCAAACTCGCGATTCGTTGGATAGTAACAAGGCTGAAATGTCGAGCAACACGACGCAACCAGATTCAAGCGAGAGTGCTGGTACCGAACTCCATGATACTGCGCGCCTGCTCGTCGTATTATGTACTTACAATGAGGCACAAAATGTGCCTCTGATGGTTGCCCAGCTACATCAAGTTCTACCCGCTGCGGATCTTTTGGTCGTTGATGACAATTCACCGGATGGGACTGGTCAGTGGGTCAAACAGGAGATGACGCGTGATGAACGATTGCATTTACTTCCCCGTCCCGGCAAACAGGGACTGGGTGTAGCGTTACGCGCAGGAATTGAATGGTGCTTAGAACGCGATTATGAATTTCTGCTCAATATGGATGCTGACTTGAGCCATCCCACGAGCGCGGCAGCAGCCATGGTCGCCACCTGCCAACAATTCGATTGTGATGTCGCCATTGGTTCGCGATACATTGCCGGTGGAGGCATGCATGGATTACCGTGGCATCGACGCATCGTCAGCCGCTTGTTAAACGGATATGCGCGGCAAATGCTTAAGCTGCCTATCAGCGACTGCAGCGGTTCCTATCGTTGTTATCGCGTAAGCATCCTGCGGCGACTGGAACTCAACAGGCTAAGCTGTTTAGGGTATGGGTTCCTGGAAGAGTTGTTGGTTCATCTGCATCGCGCGGGTGCTCGTTTTAAAGAAGTGCCCATCCTGTTTGAAGAGCGTTCGAGCGGAAAAAGTAAATTAAGTGTGGGCGACGCGATTGGCGCGCTGAGGGTCATTTTTCGTCTGCGCGCCAAACGGTCCGACGCGTAGCCCTCTTGTACACTCCCTTTTATTCTGCCTCAGGGCAACCGAGTTGATTGAACATGCCCTATTTCGAGATCTTGATTATCATTGGAATGATCGGGTTCAATAGTTTGTTCGCCGGCTATGAGATTGCCTTGGCTTCGGTGAATGTGGCTCGCTTGGAGGCACTCGTTCGCGAGAAACGCGCAGGGGCCAAAGCCGCGGTCGAAATGAAGCGGCGGATGGAAGCCAGCTTGGCGGTCGTACAACTTGGAATTACGCTCGTTGGCGCCACCGCAGCAGCTACCGGCGGAGCCGGAGCCGAATCGGCCATCGAGCCCACGCTGATCGCTCAAGGAATCTCACCCGCCGTTGCACAGCTCTTGGCAATAGCGCTGGTGGTGGCTCCGTTGACGGTGATCACGATTATTTTTGGCGAGTTGGTTCCAAAGATCTTTTCTCTCAGGAACAAAGAGTGGGTCTGCCTCAAAATGTCCACTGCCATGCAATGGTTTTCATACACGGTCTGGCCTGCCGTTTGGTTTCTAGAGACCACCGTGCGGTGGATCACCGATTGGAGCCGCCGCGGCAGATCCGGCGAGAAGGAAGCTCTCGATCAAAACGCGATGTTGGAGCTGCAAGGGGCCGCAGCGCTAGCCCGTATCTCTCGGGCGATTGGCCATCGTGAAGAAGGCATTATCCTGAGCGCCTCGCGGCTCGCAACAACACCCATTTCTCGAATCATGTTACCAGCTGAATATATCGGAATGCTGGGATCCGAACAGACGTTGTCGGATGCCATGATTGCCGCTCACCGCGAAATGCACACCCGTTTTCCAGTCACTGAAGAACTTGGAAATCCGCAACGCATAATTGGCTATGTGAACTTCAAAGATATCGTAGCCGCCATTCGACTGGCGCCGCGCGATCCCACTTTCCGTAACTTGATCCGGTCGATCACCAGCTTCGACGCTCAAGAGTCAGTAGCGCACGCGCTGGAGACTTTGATTCGTGAACACAATCACATTGCCGTGGTGCGCGAGCGTGGTGGCAAAATCGTGGGGATGATTACGCTTGAGGATATCGTGGAGGAGTTGGTGGGTGAAATCCATGATGAGTTTGATCGCATGCCGTCGCATATTGTGGCTGCTGGACAAGGTTGGATCGCAGGTGGCTTTGTTTCGCTCGCCAAACTGCGGGAGACAACGGGTATCGAACTCGCTTGGCAGGGTGAAAAGCCGGTTTACACGCTCAACGACTGGATCGTCGAACAACTTGGCCGTCCGCCTCGAGGGGGCGACGAAATCAATGCTGGCAATGCGATGGTCGTAGTTCGCAAGGTGCGCCACGTCTTGGTCCAGGAGGCTTACGTGCAGACCATAGCCATAGACACTGGCAATTCGATGCCAGAAGATTGATAGCATAACGCTGCATTTTCCCTGCAAATTTCGCCTGGGCTCACCATACGACTCAAGCGTCAAAGTTTACCCAGTCGATACAAACGATACCGATTTTTCCTCAGAGGCTACTCCGTATCGACTGTCATGGCTATGAAACTTCCCGGAACCAAACGCATGCTCGCTATGATCGCGATTGCATTGCTGTTTCCGGTGTTTGGCAAATTGCTTGGACAAGTGCAAAACTCGACGCGTTCGTCTGCCGAGTCGGCGA
The DNA here is from genome assembly GCA_041753315.1 of Pirellulaceae bacterium. Classification (GTDB taxonomy): domain Bacteria; phylum Planctomycetota; class Planctomycetia; order Pirellulales; family Pirellulaceae; genus Aureliella. The sequence continues at coordinate 113,845 of JBGSUV010000103.1, forward strand.
GCAGTGGCCGCGTGAAAGCTAGCAGACCAGCGAACTCACATAAATTGAGCGCACGAGCAGTTTCTGCCAAACTCAGTGATGGGAACGTGGTCAAGATCAGTGACGAAACGTTACCCAGCCCCCCCAAAGCAAGCCTGAAACGGGCAGGTGCGTTGTCATCTTTGGTCAACCCGAAGGTTGAAACGCTGGCGATTCTGCAGTTCGATGATCTGCCCCTGGCCGAAGCGATGAAACTCTTCTCAGACGAAACCGGACTTAATGTCATTTGCTCCTCTGGAGCCGGTGAGACAATCGTAAACGTATTTTTGCGCGATGTAGAGCCTCTCGCTGCGCTGGAAGCAATCGTCAAGACCAACGGACTGTTTTATCAAGTCAACGAAGAGTCGGGGATCATCCGCATAGCGACGTCGGCGGAGTATGACAAAGATTTAACCTCTTTTCGCGACGAGCAAACTCGGGTCTTCACGCTGCTTTACCCTAACCCAGTGGCTGTAGCGCAAGTCATCTCACAGATTTTCGGCGATCGAGTCGAACTGAATATGGCTGATGCGGACACTGAAGAGTTGATGGATTTGTCACAACGATTCAGTCGCTTTGATCTAATGGATGGTCGGGCGCTAGGGCTAGGGACCTTTGACGGCGGAGGGCAATCATCCGGCGGTGGCGGACGAGGTGGGGCGGGCGCGGGCGGCGGAGCCATGGGGCAGGGAGCTGTGGGCGGCCAAATGGGAGGCGGCGGAGGTGCCATGAATCGTTCACGCAGTCGAAGTGATTCGACCAATGCACAAAATAGCGCGCTTCAAAATGGACTTTCCGCAGTTGAAATCCAAGAACTGGAAGATCAACTGGCATTCTCCGGTTCAATCAGCGACGAAAGTCGCTCACGTCTCGCTCGTCGCGGTCAGGCGACCATCTACGTTTCGACCGTCCGTCGCAATAATCAAATTATTGTTCGCACCGGCGATGAACAATCGATGGTCGCTATCGAACAACTCGTCAAACAACTGGATGTACCAACGCCCACCGTCATGCTCGAAGTCAAAGTCTTGCGCATCGCGCTGGCCGATGGGGTCAACTCTGCATTCGAGTACTTTACCGGTGGTGACGACGAATCAGGACAATTCAGCGATGGGCAGTTGCAGGGACCGTTTCCCGGCGCGCTGGTCGCCGGACGAGCCATGGCCAGTGGACTTGGAGTGTCTGGTGCGGTTCCGGGAGCACTCAGTTTTCAACTGGTCGATACCAATTTCCAATTTCGAATGCAGTTGTTGGAGAGTCAACAACGGATCACCGCGTTAGCGACACCGCTCATATTGACCTCAAACAATGAAGTGAGCCGCATCTTTGTCGGCGATACTCTCCCGTTTACGGTCGGCTTTACCCCGTCGCAAGTGGTCGCAGGTGTGAATTCCGTGGGTGGTGCCGTGGCTGCGACGCCCATCACTGAACTTCGCGATGTAGGTCAATCGCTGCTGATTACCCCCAATATCAATGCAGATCGAACGGTGACGCTGCGAGTCGTCGAAGAGAACTCGGAACGCATACTTGGTGGCGCCTCCATTCCAGTTCCCGACGTGAACGGAACAGGCGTGACGTCTGTTAATGTGGATACCGTTCGACGTCGGACGGTCAGTGGTACAGTTGTTGCCCAAGATGGAATGGCAGTCGCGTTGGGTGGATTGATCGAAGAAAAAGTCAGCGATAGTCGCGATCAGATACCCGTGTTGGGCGACATTCCAGGAATCGGCTTCTTGTTTCGTCGTCAAGCATCGAACCGGGCGCGGAGTGAATTGGTGGTCATGATTCGCCCCTACGTTTTTAACACGCCCAGTGAATCAGCCGCAACCAGCCAAATGATGTTGAACGAGTTGTCGACGCATCCCAACAGCCCCGAAGCGAACGGGACGATGGGGACCTATCTACCTTGCAAAGTTGTTCGCTCCGATGCGGAGTGCAACGAGCGAGCAAAACGTCTCAAGTTTCACAATGTCAGCGTGCTGAACAGTCAACCCTAGCATACAAGCGGAGGCTCCAATGAAGCTCAATGTTGCCACCTTGTTTGGCGGGCTATTGATCAGTTCATGCACAGGCTGCAACTTTTTCAACGAAAGCTCCGAAGCGCTAACCTCGTTACCCAAGGAAATTGCACAATCGCTAAGACCGTCTTCAAAACAAGGTGAGCGTGGAAGTTCAGATCAACCGGTAGTGGCCAATCCGCCTGCAACTACTATTCGCTTCGATGGGAGCGAGGTCGTACTGGGCACCGTTGACTCGGCCAGGATGACAACCGAGCAACTCAACGACAAACTCCGTTCGCTTGTTGAGAAAAATAAGCTGCACTCCGCTACCAAACTGGTCGGACAAAACATGACGATTGCTGAACAGCTTCTTTGGGAGCTGATTGGCCAGCGAACCGAAAATGAGCGTTGCGAACTGATTGCCCATGTGCTTTCACAAGGCATCGATCCAGCCGTTTCGTGGAACGGCATGTTAGCCCAGTCGAAGGCGGTACCGGCGGCAGCAGCCATCTATTACGCACATCGAAGGAATTTTTCCAAAAAATTGCAGGTCGAGCAGCCAAGCGACGCCGAATGTGAGCAGCTGCGCATTGCCGCTCAGGGGCTCAAGCACCCGTTGCCAATGATCGACGCGCTGCATCTGTGTGCAGTACGAGAAATGGTGGCCGGTCGGCATGCATGGGCCGAATCGCTGTTGCTTCAAGCCATTGAATTGGCCGAACGCAATCGAGATCTGGCCCGTGCGGCAGACATGTGCTTGATGGCGTCGGTTACCGCGCAAGCCACTGGCGAACATAAGAAATCTGCTGTGGCCTGGACGAAAGCAGTCGAATATCAACTTGCCACAAAATCAAACGCTACTCAACGATTTGATATTTCGTTCTGGCAACGCGCCGACAAATTGCGACCGGCCGGGGCAGTCTGGCCGCAATTGGTCTCGCAAGTGTTACAGGAGCGGGCATCGTTCGTAGGGTGCAACCTGAATAGCGATTCGCCGCCAGAATTGGTTCTGTATTGTGTTTTCGCCTCTGCCGAATACGCTGCCGGCAACCCGCAACTCGCACTGATTCACTTTAAGAAGGCGGAGAGCCTCGCGCGACCTGATGATGTGGTGTGGCTCCGGATTGCCCAGGGCAAATGCCTTGCCGCACTAGGGCAGACGCAAGCAGCTGCAGCGATACTTAGCGCGCCTGCCGGGGGAACGCAATCGACCGCCGCGGCCGCTGCGATGGCCGCCTTGGGAAGTGCAAAACTCCAGTCAGGAGCCTATCAACAGGGAGCACAGTTGTTGCACAAGGCACTCAACGACTCACCGAGTTTAAGTTGGTCAACGCGAAACAGCGCTGAAGCGGATCTGGCACTCGCTTTCCTGATCATCGGTGATACCGAAGAAGGGCTCCAGAAGCTCGCAGCGGCACAGCACAAATTTAAAGTGGACGGAGACATTGATGGACTCCTGCATTCCCTGGAAAACGAACTAGAAATTGCAAAGCTCGAGGCCCGCGCGGAAGACGTGAACCGACTGTCTCAAGATATTGCTGCATTGGAGCAGGCCGCTTTCCAATAATGCTGCCCCACCGCTAAACTAGGTGCTTCCAATCAAGCACCCGCAGATAACTTCGATCAATCGAAAAACCGTGGCTAACGCCCAGACGGCTAACACTTGGCGGGCCCTAAAACTCACAATCTCACCCTTCGTCATTCTATGTTGGCAAGCATCTCACTGGATTTAGACAACAAATGGTCCTATTTGAAGACACACGGTGATGCTGAATGGGAGGAGCTACCGACATATTTGCCGATGGTCGTCCCCCGCACCCTCGACGTGCTCAGCAGACTCGAGCTGTCCATTACTTTTTTTATCGTTGGACAGGATGCTGAGCGACCTGAGAATCGGGAAGCGATCGCCGCGATTGCACAGGCTGGGCATGAAATTGGAAACCACTCATTTCATCATGAGCCGTGGCTCCATTTGTATAGTCCCGCTCAGTTAATTGAGGAGTTTGAACGAAGTGAGCAAGCGATCAAAGCTTGTACCGGCAGAGTAACCAAGGGGTTTCGCGGACCAGGCTTCAGCTACTCTCGGGAAGTTCTACAGACGTTGGCAAGTCGCGGTTATGAATACGATGCATCCACATTCCCAACTTTCCTGGGCCCCATTGCACGAGCCTACTATTTTTTACACAGCGGCCTAAACCGCTCCGACCGCGAGCAACGCAAAGAACTGTTTGGCTCCTTTCGCAACGGCTTTCAAAGTTTGCGGCCCTATCGTTGGCAAACGGAGCCGACCCAAATCATCGAGATTCCAGTGACGACGCTTCCCTGGTTCAAAGTGCCTATTCACTTTAGCTATATCATGTACCTGGCCGGATATTCTGAATGGTTGGCAAAGTGCTATTTCAAATGCGCATTGAAGTTCTGTCGACTCAATCGCGTCGAACCTTCTTTGCTGTTGCACCCACTCGATTTTATGGGTGGAGACGACGATGCTCAGCTTTCGTTTTTTCCCGGAATGAAATGGTCGGGAGCTCGCAAGACAAAGCTCGCCGAACATTTGCTTGGTTGGATGAGCGAGCAGTTTGAGTGCATCACTATGGAACAACACGCTCAACGTTTTCAAACAAGAAAATCGTTCATCGCAGGTCTTCCACAACCATCCATAACGTGAATTGCGCCGCCTAACGCCTAACGCCTAACCCCTCTCCTCAGGCTGACGCTTGGCCGGTGTATTTGACGCGTCCGTGATAGATGGCGGTCAGCGATTTGACAAGCGAAGATTTCAGTTGATCGAGTTGCTGCAGCGTGAGACCACATTGATCGAACTGCCCGTCGAGTAACTTTTTCATCGCAATTTGATCGACCAAGTTCTGGATGCGTGAACTTGTTGGCTCAACGAGCGTGCGACTTGCACTTTCAACGGAGTCCGCCAACATGAGCACAGCGGCTTCCAGCGTCTGAGGCTTAGGTCCAGGGTAGCGAAAAGAAGTTTCCGAAACCTCTTCCTTGTTGGGATCGGACTGGGACCGCTTGGCCGCTTCACGGAAGAAGTACTCAACCAACGTCGTCCCGTGATGCTGTTCGATGAAATCGATAATGGGTTTGGGAAGTCGGTGTTGGCGTCCGAGGTCGGCGCCATCTTTAACATGTGCGATGATCACGAGCGTGCTCATCGCCGGTTGCAACGTATCGTGACAGTTGCCGCCTTGCTCTTGATTTTCGATGAAATAATTCGGTTTGAACATCTTCCCGATGTCATGGAAATAAGCGCCTACGCGCGTTAACAGTCCGTGTGCGCCAATGGAATCGGCGGCAGCTTCAGCAATCGCGGCCACGTTGATGGAATGGTTGTAAGTCCCCGGAGCGCGCTGCGCCAATTGTCGAAGAAGTGGATGGCTGGCGTCGCCCAATTCCAACAGACTCAAGTCCGTTTGGACACCAAACAGCGACTCGACAAAGGGCAACATGCCGGTCATCAACGCCCCTGCGAGCAACGTAAATCCGCCAAGTCGCAACGACTCGCTGAGCAAGCCTGGTAGCAAACCGATCCAGGTCTGCACCTCCAGCACTGGCACATCGGGTGAAGCCGGCATGACGACATTCAGTTTACCGGCAACGGTATCCACACCTAAATGTGTTAAACAAACGATTGTACCAGCGGCCAGACCAACATAGATGAGTTTGGTGCGAGTGCGGATGCGGCCGAGTAACAACGTGGCGGCACAAGTACCGCCGCACAACGTCACAAACTCACTGATGTCAAAACCCAGCCCCAGTGTGATCGCCAGTGACAGGCAGGTCGTTACCAGCAACGCAACTTGACGCCCAAAGGCGATGGTGGCTGTCATGGCGCACAGTACAAGCGGGACAATTTCAGCCCGGAATGGGTCGGGGGCAATGAAGCGACATACTAGACATGTCATCACCATCAAGCCCAACAGACGCAGCAGTCGCTTGGGTTCGGTTAACAAAGAAGGGTCGTACTGATAATAGATGTATATGCCACATAACAGGTAGAGCGCTCCGATCATGCCGACAAATGCCGTCAGACGAATGGCGGTTTCTCCAAACGACAACTGTTCAACCCAGGCGTTGTATTCAGCTCGAAGCAGCGGCAAACTATCGAATCGAGAAATCGGTTTACCGGCCGTAGCCAACTTACTAACCGTAGGGAAGTACGAGACCAAGGCGTCTTGTACGCTCTCCTCAGCTTTGCGGCGCGCTTGTTCGCTTAAGTCTTGGCGATAGCTAAGCGTTTCCGGTAGGTTGTTCGCCAAATAGTTGCTCACCATACGCGCGACGATCAATGCCTCAGGGGCATTGAAGGTCTGCTGAAACGTCTCGGTGACCGTTTGTGGAAGCGATGCTAAGATCTCTGGGCGTCGGACTCGCGGTACATCAAGGAAAACCTCGTCGTCCGGCAGTCCCGCCGGAAAAACGATAATGGAGCGTTGGCTGCCTTGATCACTATCATGTCCCAACGATTGCAAAACACCTGATTCGGCAATCGGTGTCAGGATGGAGCGCAACGCAGCATCAAACTTGTCAAGTTGTTCGCTTTTTCCGAGCAGAGTTCGGGCTGCCGCCAAGGCTTCTTCAGGAGTTATCTGCTGTTGCGGAATTGCGTCGGTCGACTCCTCGTCGGCTGGCTTTGGAACAAACGCAGTGAGTGTCCGCCGTTGATTGTCGCTCAGTTCGTCAATGGGCGTATCGGCCAATAACGCAAACAACTGGTCTTTGATAGCACCCCGTAACTGGGTGATTGGCTGCGATCGATTTTCGTAATAGCAAAGTACTTCGCGGCGTTTCTGATCGCGAAGCATTTTAGTTTGTTGCGTGTCAACCAGGTCAAAGGCGACGCGTGCAACGATGTCGCGATCGGGCACTTGCCCTTCACGATACGAAAAGGCTGGTCGCCAACCTTGCAAAATAATCACCAACAGGAAGGCAGCCACAGCCGCAATGGTCAATTGCAGCAAAGATTGCCCCGTAAACAACTGCTGAGCCCAACGCTTAAGAGCGGAGGGTTCGAGTTGCAGCGAGGCGACTCGTTCTCCCCGCATCCGATTTGGTTTTTGTGATGCCATACGGCTTAATTTTGCGAGTCGTGCTCGCGATCCTCCCGTGAACCCAAGCTGCTACGCGCAGCCTCTCTTGACTCATAGCGATCAACGATCTCTTGAACCAATCGGTGTCGGACTATATCGCCCGAACCAAGTTTTACAAAGCTTACGCCTCGAATGCCACCAAGGCGATGCCAGGCGTCTCGTAATCCGCTGGTAACTCCGGACGGCAAGTCAATTTGGGTAATATCGCCAGAAACGACAATTTTGGAACCAATTCCCATCCGTGTCAAAAACATTTTCATCTGCGCCGAAGTCGTATTTTGAGCTTCGTCCAAAATTATAAACGCTTCATTCAGCGTCCTGCCCCGCATGTAAGCGAGGGGAATTACTTCAATTACGTCGTGCTCCATCAGGTATTTGACCTGATCGTAGTCGAGCATTTCGTTAAGCGCATCTAACAGCGGACGCAAGTATGGGTTTAGTTTCGCCTGTAAGTCGCCCGGAAGGAAGCCCAGGTTTTCCCCAGCCTCCACCGCCGGCCGGACGAGTACTATTTTACGGATTGAGCGTGTTTTGAGTGCTTCAACGGCGAGTGCCACCGCAAGATATGTTTTTCCGCAGCCTGCAGGGCCCTTGCACAACGTCAAATCACTGTTACGGATGGCGCTCACATAGGCTGCTTGGCCCTCGGTACGCGGCTTGATCTTGCGTTGCTGGTGCTGCAGATTGATGTCCAGCTCTTTAGCTGCGGGGTGCAGTAGGGTTGCGTTCCCCCCCGAATCTGCCCCCCCGGAATTGACGCCTGCCGTGCCGCTCCCGTTGGACAGTTTGCCAGACGACAACGCACCTTCGACCTCCTGAAGCGTGAGCCCTCCCGCTTCCTGAGCGCGCTGGTGCAAGTTCTCCATGAGACTGGTGGCATGCCGCACCGCAGCCTCCTCGCCAACAATCTTGAGCTTGCCTTCGCGATGAGTTATGGCAACTCCGTAGTGATTCCGAATCAACTTGAGGTACTGGTCCTGGGGTCCAAACAGACTCAATAGCGCGGCAGCGTCAGTTAAGTTGAGGTTAGCTTCCGACATGCATCCAAAGTCCCTATGTATCCAAGCATGCTAAGTAGACGAGGCTATTCATTGTAGGACAGTTGTCCGAAACGTTCGCATTGTCAAATGGCACATTCATCCGTTTGACTTTCAAGTTGTAAGCGAAAGAGCTCCGGTAGTAGCGATCTTGCCAATTTTTCCAAGATCCTCGTCTGCGTCATTTGTCGCGCACTTCATCAACAAAATCCCGCTAGTTCGGAGTGGAAGTAAGCAAATGAGGGCACATCAGGGCCCAACAATCAACCCAGCGACGACCACCAAGTAACCGACCACTGCCGCTGGCAGCAGAGAATCCGTAACGTCCCACAACCCACCCAACCCAGGAAGGAGTCTTCCGCTGTCCTTGCAACCCATTTCTCGCTTGAATATCGACTCCAAGAGATCTCCTGCCACTCCGGCCAGCGTCAGCAAAACGCCCAACGCGACAACTCCGCGCCAATCAACATTGACCCGATCTGCCCCGAATGCCCAGGTCCCACAAAGTCCAAAATAAATCGACGCCGCTAATGTAGCAATGATCATCCCTCCAATGAGTCCCTCCACGGTTTTTCCTGGACTCACGTTGGCGCACAACTTCGTGCGCCCTATTGCGCGACCCGTGAAATAGGCTCCCGCATCCGAAAATTTGGTGACGACAATCATTCCCACCAACAGATAGAGCCCCCATGCTGAACTGCCCGTCATGCGGAGGGCGACGGCAAACGCAAAACAACTTCCAAAATAGGCAGACACCCATCCTGACAAAATAGCTCGCGCAAAACAGCCGGAATTCGGGACATAGCTTGGCATTATCCAAACGAAACAGCCCACTTGTGCAATGACCAGCGCGGCGAGCGGCCAGCCAAGTCGACCAAGCAAACAGTCGGAAGGATACGCTTCGGCAAACAACAACGGCCAAAGTACCGGCAATGATGCAGCCAACATGACGCCAGCGCAGCCAATCAAGGCCGGCGCAATGATCGCTCCGTTTGCTTTAGCGCGAGTCATCCAGACGCATTCGAATGCGCTACCGAAAATTAGATAGCCTCCAAGTGGAAGCATCCAAAAACCTATACAACCGTAGAAGGGCAGCCATGCATCCAATGCAACAAACACAAGGGCGCCACTAATAATGATGAGTGCTGAAAGGAGGCGATTGCGAAGCACGAAGTTATCCTGAAGACATGAATCCCTTGGAGCACGGGCAAGTTAAGCAGTCATGAAACTCGAAATCTATAGACCACCGAAGCGACGGTGGCGGCGTGCGTATTCGCGAATCGCTTCGGCCATGTGTTCTCGCGTAAACTCGGGCCAAAATGTTTGTGTAACCCAAAGCTCAGCGTAGCTGATTTGCCAGAGCAAGAAGTTGCTAATGCGCATTTCACCACTTGTTCGAATCAACAAGTCTGGATCGCGGATGCCAGTCGTAAACAGATGTTTGCTCACCAGCTCTTCATCGATTTCCGAGGTGGTCAGTTTTCCACTTTTCACTTCATCACTGATTTGACGAATTGCATCCACAATTTCGCTGCGCGATCCATAGTTGATCGCCAGACATAACATCATGCCATCATTTTTGCTGCAAGCTTCCAGAGTGCAGTCCATTTCTGCTTGAACGTCCAGCGGTAGGCGTTCGCGATGACCAATAATGCGCAGTTGAAGATTGTTATCGATCAAACTCTGCCGCTCCGCGATCAGATACTCTCGCAACAAGGCCATCAGAAAATCGAGTTCCTGGGCCGGACGCTTCCAGTTTTCGCTGCTCAGGCAATAAAGCGTCAACACTTCGATGCCAAAGTCGCGGCAAGCCTCCATCGCGTTGCGAACGGAATCGACGCCGCGCATGTGGCCTTCGACTCGCGGTAGATCCTGCTGCTGCGCCCAACGTCCGTTGCCGTCCATGATGATGGCAACATGTTTTGGGCGCTGGTCCAGAGGCACTTCTAACTCTGAATTTTGCACGTTGATCGAGCTCCGAGTGGTAGAATTCATTCGACGGAAGCTTCTCTACATGTTTAATAGCGCGGTGCGATCGACAAAAATCGTCTGTTCGCGGTCGGGACCCACGGACACAATTTTGACCGGTACGCCAACCAACTCACTTATCCGTTGCAAATAGTCGTGCGCCTTGCGTGGTAAATCGTCCATCGTCCTGGCACCGGTGACATCTTGTTGCCAACCCTCCATCGATTCAAAGATTGGTTTTGCTTTGCGCAGCGTTGATGCATCGGTCGGAAAGCGCTCGATCCGTTTCCCATCGACTTCGTAGGCCACGCACACGTTGATCTGATCAAAGTGCCCCAATACGTCCATCATCATTAGAGCCAACGAGTCGACGCCGCCCAGCCGTGCCGTATAGCGCACCGCCACCGCGTCGAACCATCCGCAGCGTCGAGGCCGTCCTGTCGTAGTCCCAAATTCATTGCCAATGCGTCGAATTTTTTCGCCCGTCGCATCATGCAACTCGGTCGGAAAAGGTCCACCGCCGACGCGTGTCGAGTAGGCCTTGACCACTCCGATAACTCGCTTGATCCAACAACTGGGTACACCTGAGCCGCCGGTGATGCCCACACCCGAGGAATTGCTACTGGTGACAAACGGGTAGGTACCGTGGTCGATGTCAAGCAGCGAACCTTGCGCGCCTTCCATTAACAATCGTTTGCCTTCGTCCAGTTCATCCAGCAAGCGGTTGGTCGTATCTCCAATCAATGGTCCCAGTTGCTCGCCCCATCCCACAGCTAACTCCGCCACTCGTTTGGCACACAATTCGTCCGCCAACTCTTCGCCCCCCATACCTCGCAAGATCTTCTGCTTGGCATCGACGATTGAGTGGATTCGGTCTGCCAAGTCAGGTTGCAGAAGATCGATGGCACGAACGGCGAAATTTCTTCCGACTTTATCGCGATAACAAGGACCAATGCCGCGCAAGGTCGTGCCGATATTTTCCCCTTGCACAACCAGGGCATTCATCAGTTTGTCTTCCAGCAAATGCCAGGGCATGACCAGGTGCGCACGCTCGCTGATCATCAAGTTCTGACGTGGATCGATGCCACGCCTCTCCAGTCCTTGCAATTCGCCAATCATCGTCGTTGGCTCGATCACCACCCCAGGCGTAATGAAATTCTTGACTTGCGGGTGAAGTATCCCGCTGGGCACATGGTGAAGCTTGTAGACTTCACTTCCGCAAACGACGGTATGACCTGCGTTGGCTCCTCCTTGATAGCGAACGACGCAATCATGCTCGGGTGCAAGTAGATCAACCAATTTCCCCTTAGCTTCGTCCCCCCACTGTAGACCGATCACACAAGCTGCTGGCACTGTTTGCTCCTAAAGATTGGCAACCGCTAGTGCGGGTACCGTTGTCCGCCAAAAATATTATTGTTCGTGCCATGCCCCCACTATGAACCCACAGTGGGGGTCAAAGGTAGATGGCGGCGAAGAGGATTCGTCGATCCGCTGGCCGGAAAATGGCAAACGAAGCAGTATCGGCGTGGGAACATAGCACGTCAAGTTGCTGTCTCGAGCATTTGTCGAGCACGAGAGCCCAGGCGCTGACGACTAGCCGAAGAATCGAGCTTTTGAGAAAGCTCGGATCGAGATGCTCAGTTCGCTGGACCGACAAGTTATCGCCAACGGCTGATAGTTAAACGCCTCCGGCAAGCCGTGACGCGCTGGCGACGGACTATGCCAGCCATTACGACTGGCACGTCGCCGATACTAAGCACCGCGACGCAAATCAATCAGCAAAACACGTAGGCGAGTCTCTCCTGAGACTCGCAGCATTCAACGTCTCGGAGAGAAGCTGCTATGTGAATTAAGCCAAGAAACTCATGTTCGGGTGCTTACCACCGGATACGCGATTAGCGGAAGCTCTGCTTTACTTCGTCATTCATCAAGACGACCAAGGCCCAAATGCCGATCGGTAGACCGATAATACAGCAATTCGACAGGCATGGGATCATTGCCAAAATCGTTGCCGTCAGGGCAAATCCATAGGCCTGCAAATTCTTCATTTTGATTGCGCCTGCGACGATTACGCCACCTACGACTAGCTGAGCTATGCCGAGTACAAGTCCCAGCGGGCCTTGAGTGATCTCCGCAAATTGCATCATAAATTCAGCCATTTGTGCTTGTTCTGGCCCTTGCGCTGCCATCTCTTCAAACTGTTCCATCTGATTGTTGGCAATTGGATTGAGGCTGGCCATGGTCAGCGCGGACGTGACGACACCCCAAAGCGAGAAGAGGACATTCAAGACGCCCGTGACGATCAGGGCAATCGCTGGCGGTGAAACCTTGGCCATGACGGCTTGTCGATTGGGGCCTCCGCCCCCCGTATTTCCACCTGGAGAAAAGCCACCTTGCGGAACCTCGTATGGATTGTTGCTCATGCAGAACCTTCCTTCAAACGCTTGAGAGTGAACAGTGGACGCAGCTGCGTAGATGATGTTTTAACGGACGCGACATCTCGAATCTAGAACTGATTCGAACCATAATTTCGTAAATTGTGACAATTTCTTGTAAGGTACCGCAACTTGGCGAGAGTAAATAGACACAACGCCCCAATCCTGCGCGGGAGCCTCCAGTGGCAAAATTTCCGGAAACGCGTATCAGTTTAATATTGCGACTGGCACATCCTGAAGATGTGGCGGCGTGGCAGGAGTTTGTCGACATCTATTCACCGGTCATTTACGGACTGGCAGTTCGCAAGGGAATCCAACCGGTCGATGCGGAAGACCTGACACAAGAAACGCTATTTGGCATCGCTCGAGCCATTGATCGCTTCCGGCCCGATCGGGATCAGGCCAAATTTCGGACCTGGCTCAGTCGCATCGTGCGCAATTTGACGGCGGACTATTTCGATGGACGAGCCAAACGTCCAATGTCCCAGTCGCTTTCGGACAGCTGGCTGCGCCAAGCCATCGGCGACGATGCGCGGTGCGAGATGGATGCGGAATTCGAACTGGAAGCGCGGCATTCGCTCTTTCACTTTGCGGCCCAGCGCATTAGACAACGCGTCACCGCGGTGCAGTGGGAAGCGTTCGAAGCGACCTCAGTACAACAGCGCCCCGTCGAGGAGGTGGCAATGGAGTTGAATATGTCAATAGGTAATCTCTATGTCACCCGCTGCCGTATTCTCAAGCTCCTGCGAACGGAAGTGGAACAGCTCACCCGCGAGCACTCGGGCGTTGGTTGTGTTTTTCCACAGGAGACGCCGTCATGACCAATCTACCGCCTGTCGCTCGTCGTTCTTCACCACGCGGATCATCCAAATGCCCGACCATTGATGAGCTCTCGCAAGCCTTGGATCCCAACGCATCCGCCAAGACGCATGTCGACCATCATCTAGACACATGCCATGAGTGCCGCGAAGTGCTTTGTTATCTGGCTGGCGAACAGCAGTGGTGGGAAGCGGCAGCTTCGATCCTGTCGACACCTTCACCCGACAAACATATGGCTCCTACCATTTGCGCCATGTCGACTGCGGAATCGTCGACACCAAACGACGATCCGCTTTGTGAACATGAATTAAAACAACTGCAAACGCTGCTCGAACCGGCCAGTCATCCTGAATTGATCGGCCGCATTGGTCGCTACGAATTGGAACAACTTGTTGGACGCGGAGGAATGGGGCTGGTCTTTCGCGCCCGAGATGTGGAGCTGCAACGAGTGGTCGCCGTCAAGACACTTGCCATTCACCTGATTCCCATTGGCGCCGCACGACAGCGCTTTGTACGCGAAGCGCGGGCTACGGCGTCTCTCACGCATCCCCATATCGTGCCGGTCTACGACGTGATTACGGAAGGAGCTGTACCAGCCATTGTGATGCAGTTTATCACTGGCCCCACCCTCGAACAGCAACTGTCGGCAGATGGCCCCATGGCTTGGCAAGAGGTGCTGCAGATCGGTATTCAGCTCGCCGACGCCTTGGCGACAGCACACAAAGACGGCTTGGTCCACCGCGACATCAAACCTGGGAATGTACTGCTGGAGGCCGGTGGCACGCGCGCCCTACTGACCGACTTTGGGTTGGTCCGCGCCCTGGATGACGCCACGCTAACTCGTAGCGGCATGCTCGCCGGAACCCCCGACTACATGTCGCCTGAACAAGCCAACGGGCAGACGGTTTCTGCCAGCAGCGATCTGTTTTCACTGGGTTCGGTGCTGTATGCGATGCTAACAGGCCATCCACCCTTTCGTGCGGAAAGTCCCATGGCGGTTATGAATCGCCTCTGCCACCAACGCCATCGATCGATCCATGAACTGCGTGCCGACGTGCCGCTGGAAGTCAACCAAGTCATCGACCGGTTATTGAATAAACTTCCACGAAGGCGTTTTGCCTCAGCCGCCGATGTGGCCCAGCGACTGCGAGAACTGGCAGTTGCTAGGCAAAGCTTGCGCAAAAAGTCGATGCGGGCAGTTGTACCGCTGCTGGCCACCGCCGCGTTGATCATCGCCTTGGGCCTAAACGTCGGGCTTCGCCATCACTGGGTGTTATCAGAGTTTGGCAAGTTGTTTGGCGTGCTTGATCGTGAACAGCAGGAGCCATTGCTTGGAAAAGTCGATTTGACGGCGGATCAAAACGGACGCGATGAACTTGCCCTGAGTGCGAACAACTTGAGCTCTGAGGGATCGCTTGAGACCAGTGGGATGGGTAGTTCCTCCGGCTTTGTCGAATTGCAGATGCTAGAAAATCAAATCGTTCAGTTGCGTAGCGAGGTCGATTCAATAAGCAGTGTCGATGAATTCTCGGATGAGATTGGCATCGAACATGATCAACGCGTCGATCCATTGGATGACAAGCTTGAAAACTTGCAAGTCGATTTGGAGGCCCTGTTACAAGACCTCCGAAGCCCATTTTAACTAAGCACTAAGCACTAAGAACTAAGAACTAAGCACTAAGAACTAAGGAACCTCACTATGTATCGGCTTGTCTTTCTCGCGTCCATTGCGTTGTTTGTGACGTCTACTACGGATTTGAAGCTTGGGCACGCACAATCGCCAGAGGGCGCCGGCAGCGCATCAGGAGGTGCATCAGGAGGTGCATCAGGAGGACTTGATGTTCAGTCTGCCGACTTTGGCGCGATGTATGGGCAGATGATGGAAGACGCGACCGCAAGTCAACGTCAACAAGGAGCGATGGCGCCGCGTTTTAAGGTGATTTCACTCCCCCTCGATCAGGAAGAGGAAGAACCAGCAACGCATCATGCAGAGAAGCTGACCGTGTTTCACTACGAGTTGGGGAGCTACAAGCCGACGATTCGAACTGGCAAAGAAGAGCTTACGAGAAAGTACATGGAGATCATGGCGTTTGAATTGCCCTCGAAAGAGAGCATCGAGATTTTAGTGCCACTTGAGTCGGTTGTTCCAGCGGCGCAAATAGCAAAACTCTCCGGCGGCCGCATCCAGATGGCTTATGTGAGTGATGCATCGGATCTCCATCATCGATCGGGTGGCGGCATGCCTGGTGGTCCTGGAATGATGGGTGCCGGAAGCATGAGCGGCTATGGCAGCGAAATGGGTGGGGACGGCGGCGATGGTATGGAGGGTGGCATGGACGGCGGCTATGGCAGTGGCATGGAGGGCGGCGGGATGATGATGGGAGGAGGTGGCATGATGGGAGGAGGTGGCATGATGGGTGGAATGAGCGGCATGGGTGGTTACGGGCAGGCGGTCCTTTCCAAACCGCGAGCCATCTATACAGGCGGCTATGGCGGTGGCATGGAGGGCGGCATGGAGGGCGGTATGGGAATGGGTGGTATGGGAATGAGCGGGCCCGGCGGTGGCATGGGCATGGATAGCGTGCGTTGCTATGTGCGTCTCACTAGCTTGGAACAATCCAAAGAACAAACGGGAGCCACCTTGCAACTACCCACACAAGAATTAAAGCTGGTCTCGGATACGATCCAATACATCGTTGCCCGTCGACAAGTCCTCGAGAGGTTAAATCGCGATGCAAACGATCTGGCAGCCGTCGAACAGATCGAGGTGGCATTAAAGAAGCTGCTCACCGCTGAGTACGAAACGCAGTTGAAGCGCCAAGAATTGGAGATTCAACAAATCGAACAGCGCACCAGCGAACTGCGCGAAGAACTCGCCCGACGCCGAGCTGCCAAAGAACGCGTGGTCGATGTTCAACTGGGCCGCATTGTCCTGGAAGCGCAAGGACTGTTGGGTAAATGACCTAGCCCTTTCGTTTTGCCTACCGACCATTGTGGCTGATTTCGCCATTGTAAAACTTCGCCATAAGTACTGTGCAAAGGTTGCTTATGGCTTATGGCTTATAACTCCATGATCAGCTACCTCGCCTTCAATTGTAAATTCAGGCGGCGAACTAACTTGCGAATGACAATTGGTAGTCGTTCCAGTACAGGTGACTGACCAAACTGCTGACTATAGTTTTCACTGACAATCGGCAGCAAAGTTAAAATGCGTTCTAGTAGCTCTTGCGTCTGCTCGACGACCAGCTTGGGTCGGATCGCGAGCTCTGCAGCCAGACCCTCTATCTGTTTCGAGCCTACCAAATCAGGATCCCAGCTTCCGCCAATACTCATCGCCATTTCACGAGCAAGGTTCTTATAGTTGCGCGTGCACACAAGGTCGTAAAACGGTGCCAAGCTGGCTGCACCATTTTGGTTGTAGAGAAGCGACAGATTCTTACCGTGGCCATCCGCGTTACCAACCAATAGATTAAAAAGCGACCAACGCAATAACTTTTGCAAGTCAACCAATGGGTAGGCCGCGTGCTGCCGGATGACTGCCGCGCATTGCTTGAGACTTGGTCCACCTTCCTTTTCGTACTTTTGCGAAGCTCCAATACCCAGCGCTTGACAGAAGTCCTCTTGATGTAGCCGCAGCCATCGACCAGACTCAAATAGTCGATCATAACGTTGGATTAATGTCACTGACGAGTTTGCCGTCTTGCGGACGCGTACATCAACTACCGGCAATCCGATCTCCTTAGCCAACAATGTAATGAATGTCTCATTCTCAGGCAGGTGAGAATAGTGCGGTGAGGCGAACTTCAGAATGTGAGTACTAGGAGTGCCACCCAGCGGGATGAAAATCTGATCTCCGTCGACATGAACCGGTAGCTTGTCTTGTGCACCGGCTAGTGAAAGGCGGATCTCGCCGTGACCAGTTACGGCTGCAAAGGTGTTGGGACTACCCAGGGACCAACGCGATAGTTGCGAGTCCGTGACAGGTTCAAAACGAGGTATCGACTCGCTTGAGTCGACTCGATTCAAATCCGTGATCGTCAGTGCGCCTGCACAATCGCCACCGATGGCTTTTAGTAATTCAAAGTCGTTGTTCGGCGAAATCCTCAACGACTTACAGATCTGCTCGCGCACGTTGCCTTCGGGAAGCAAATTGGCAAAGTAGTGATCACTGGCGGTCTCGCCGAAGGATCCGTTCAGGGGCATTGAAAGTGATATTGGGAAACTGCTAGTGGAACCAAGCCACGATGCGTCGTACTCAAAGTGCATACCGCGCGATACGGACTGCGTGATACAACCAACAAGTTGCTGTCGGTAGTGAACGTAGAGGCGATCGCTCATTGACGATCACCGCGAACGCAAACGTGCATTTCCAGTCCAAACAGTTGTAGGACCTCGATCGCCATGCCAATCTGGAGCGTCGGCTTTCCCCGCTCAAGTTCGGACAGAAATCGAATGCCGACACCAGCCATCCCGGCTGCTTCTTTGAGGGTCAGCCCAGCCTCTTTACGGCGTTGGCGGACCATTTGTCCTATCTCTTGGACATTATTGACTTTAGTCATCACGCCACATCAATCCCGTTCGGGACAAACCACTCGAAATTACATGATTTTGCCGAAATTATACCGTACGGTAAATATACTCTCCAAACTGCTCAAGTCAAGCAAAAAAGTCCCGATCGGGATAACTACACGGGAAGCGCTCGGTCAGACATGGGAAGCGGAAAAGCTATCAAAGACTCTGAGGTTGACACTTGGCAGTAAAAGCTCGTAAAAACGCCCAGGTGGATCATTCTTCCGACTGGCAAAAAGTGGCAGAGGCAAGTTGCATGCGTATCGGCATCTGGTGTGACTATGGATTTACACTTGAGCCCAGCGAAGGGATCGGCGTTTTTGTCGATAACCTGGCGCGGGGTCTGGTGCGAGCCGACTTGCAGTGCACGATCACGATGATGTCCCATCCAGGCCAAGAGTACAAGTTGGCTTCAACGGTCGCCGGCGGTGACGGTCGCATCCGCGTGGTCTCAGTTCCGAAGCTCAAACAGCCGCAGCGCTTCGCCGTCCGCTGGTTGAAGAAAGTTCGGCAAGGGCTCACCCCAAACGCAATCGACTCTACCGCTGCCAAACCGTCTTCTTTGGTGCAGTTTATTGATCGACGGATTGCTGCATTCTGTAAGAGTCAACAGCAAGCGGTCGCGGAACGGGTTGACACTTGTGATGTCTGGTTGCTCCCCTACGTTGGACTTGACCAGGACATCGAAAAACCCACTGTGGTCGCGATCCATGACCTCGTTTGTTATCACTTTCCAGATATGTTGACACCACACAAGTTGGAACGTCTCAAACGACTGGTTCATCGCGTGGCAAACCGTGCGACCATTGCCGCCTGCATGTCCGAATTCATTCGCGACAACGACTTGTTTGGAATGTTGAATTTGCCAGCCGAACGCGTGCGCGTCGTCAAAGCTGCGGTGCCCGATGACTTGGTGGTCGATGCATCGAGCGATAAGGTGTCCGACGAGGCAAACTCACTGCCTGCACTGGGTGTTGACCCGCAATCCCCCTACTTACTTTACCCTGCCGCATTCCGTTCTTACAAGAATCACCGATATTTGATCGACGCTTTGCAACAGTTACGCGAGCGTTCGACAGAAAACTGGAAGCTCATTTTTACCGGTATTCGACGTTTACCTCGCGACTTGAAACAACAGATTCAGCGTTTGGGTCTGGAAGCAGACGTCCAGGCCCTCGGAAAGGTTAGCCGTTCGCAGTTGGAAGTGCTTTATTGCCATGCATTTGCGACCGTCGTGCCATCACTTTACGAACAGGGTTCCTTTCCAATCATGGAAGCTCTGCACTGTCGTTGTCCCGTCGCTTGTTCGAACATTCCATCGCTGTGCGAGCAGTTTGCCGGCATGGGAGCGAGCATGATGTACTTTGATCCGCACGACACGAGTTCTTTGGTGCATGTGATCGAGAAAATTAATGCTAATCGATCTCAGGTGATTGCCGAACAACAAGAGGGCTTTCTGTCGATGCAAAGCCACACCTGGGAGGACTCGGCGCGGCAATGGCTGCGCGTCTTGCGAGAAGCGACCATGTTGGGCGATTCCATTGCTGCAGCCCGAGCGTCGCAGCGGGCAGCTTAAGCGGCTTCTGCTACAATGCTTGGAACGCGCTTCCAGCGGCGAGGGTGAATTGCGTGCCAGCCCCGAGTTTGCGCCAGTTCGCACTGCCTCACATACCGACGCCGGTCCAGAAAATGATATTGCACATCGACATGGATGCGTTTTACGCCTCCATTGAAATCCGCGACAATCCAGATTTGGCAGAACGGCCAGTCGTTATTGGAGGCTCGGCGACGGGACGCGGCGTGGTATCGACGGCGAATTATATTGCTCGCAAATTTGGCATTCACAGTGCCATGTCAGCTGCGCAGGCCAAACGCTTATGTCCGCACGCTGTCTTCATTAAGCCGCGCATGCAACACTATGCGGCAGTTAGCCACCAGATTCGCGAAATATTCTACAGCTACACCGATTTGGTAGAACCACTGTCGCTCGACGAAGCCTTTATCGACGTTACCGGCAGCCGCGCGCTGTTTGGCGATGCGGTGACGATTGCCAAACAGATCAAACAGCGGATTCGTGACGAACTCGGCTTGACCGCTTCGGCCGGGGTGGCACCCAACAAGTACTTGGCGAAGGTGGCAAGCGACCTACAGAAGCCGGATGGATTGGTTGTTGTCGAACCGGACCAAATCCAAACTTTCCTCGACCCATTGCCGGTTGCTCGCGTATGGGGGGTCGGCGCCCAAACACAAAAAAAGCTAGAGGCGTTGGGCGCCCACACGATCCGACAATTGCGAGAACTGCCCATCGAAGTTCTCAAATTGAAGTTCGGTGTCAATAGCGAACACTTCTGGCGGTTGGCGCGGGGGCTCGACACGCGCTCGGTCGTACCTGACCGCGATGCCAAATCGATCTCGCACGAGACAACGTTTTCCAACGATCTGACCGACCCCGAAACGCTGCTAGCCTGGTTGCTTGACCTGACCGATGACGTTACGCGGCGTATGCGACGCTATCATATGGTTGGACGGACCGTGCAATTGAAATTGCGTTACTCAAACTTTGAGACCTTTACGCGCAGTAGAACATTACCGGAACCGACGCATGCAACCGATGTCATCGCGAGCGTTGCAAGAGAGTTGTTTTCCGCCAACAGTCGCGACGTGCATCGAGGAGTGCGATTGGTGGGACTTGGCGTATCACAACTGAGCGTCAATCGCCCGATTCAGCTTCAACTATTTGATCAACCGGAGGCGGAAAAGTCGAAGAGGATTGACAAAGCGTTAGACGAGATTCGCGACAAGTTCGGAAAACTCGCCCTGAGCCGTGGCAGCAGCCTCCGCTCGAAAAGTGATAAGCGATAAAGCGATAAGTGATAAGTGATAAGTGATAAGTGATAAGTGATAAGTGATAAGTGATAAGATCTAAGAACTAAGAACTAAGAACTAGTTTTTGGCAACTCTAGACTCCGCCAACAATACCAGCTGGCGATCGAAGCATAGGGACGCCAGGGACTGGCAATCTGAATGCATGTCGCTTTGTCGGGCATCTCAGCCAGTCCATACAAGAGGCGAATGGCGTTGCGTACGCCCAGGTCGTCGACCGGTAATACATCGAGCCGACCGAGTGAAAAGATCAGAAACATCTCGGCTGTCCAACGACCAATCCCTTTTACTTGCGTCAATCGTTCGATCACCTGTTCGTCGCTCAGTCGACCGATACGACGCAGTTCGATCTCGCCACTGTGAGTCTTCTCGGCCAAGTCGAGCAGGTAGGTCGACTTCTGTCGCGAAATACCACACGCCCTCAACTCCTCTGGCGTGAGTCGCAATAGCCCAGCCGGACTAAACCCCTCTGGTGCAAACAATTGTTTTAGTCGCCCCTGGATCGTTCGAGCAGCGCCGACCGAAATTTGTTGGGATACGATCGAGCGGGCCAGCGCCCAGAAGCGATCGCGCTCCAAGCGAAGTTCAAATGGCCCTACCTGTGAAATGAGGCGACGCATGACCGGATCAGACTTGCCAATCCAACGCTGGGCTATTTGATTGCGATTTGCATGCGATACCGCCAAATTCACTCTCCTTCGACATACTTGATCTGCACGTCGACTTGGGGATTGGCGTCCAGCAGCGGCTTGAGCCCTTCTTCGGTGACCGCGGTACGAGTGACTTTGAGTTCTTTGAGCGAGGACAGTGGAGTAAGAAGTGGGATGCCTTCGTTGGTCACACGCGTCGAACCGAGATGTAGGAACGACAATTGCTTCATGCCACTCAAATGTTCCAATCCGGCGTTACCCATATGAGTATTATCGAGGTTTAACCAAGCCATATTGGTTAGCCCAACAAGATGAGCAACGCCGGTGTCTGAAATCACATCACGCCACAAATTGAGTCGCTTCAGTGACTTCATCTTTCCCACAGGCGCCAAGGAATCGTCAAACACTTGGCTGCACTCGCTGATATCCAGGTCCTCCAGCGAGAGTTCACTCAACACCGCGAGCCCCACCGTACCAACCGAGGTTTTTGCGAGTCGAAGCTTCTTTAAGTTGGGGAGTTTTGCCACAAGTTCCATGGCGCGATCGTCCATCAGAGTTCCGGCAAGATAAAGTTCACTTAGTTGTGCGCAACCGCTGAGGTGCTGCAATCCATCGGCACTCACCCACAAATGATCCGCCGCAAGCACTTTGAGTTCTTGGCAAGACGCAAGTGCTTCAAGACCTATATCATCCACCTCGGTGTTTCCGCTCTTACCGCTCAATCTGACTGCCCGAAGTTTTGGCATGCTACTTACCGCAGCGGCAAGTTGCGTGTTCGAGAGATTTGTGTCGCGAACGTCAAGTTGTTCCATTTCTGACAACTGGCCCAGCGACTGCCAGCCAGCTTCACTCATGCTGGAATCCCGAATCGTCAACTTTTTCAATTGGCGGAGCGACTGCAACTTGGCCGCCAATTCGTCGCTCAACTCGAACTTGCTGCAGTCGACTGACGTGACGCTTCCCGACTTTGAGTCATACTCCAGTGCAGCACCAAGAGTCTCAAGTTCTTTGGCTTCCGCTGGACGAACAGGCTCGACAGTCGCCGATGCGGTAGGGACGGCGGAGGAAGCAGTTTTGGAATCTGCATTCTCGTGGACTGCATCTTCACTACAGCCAAGAGCCAACAACAGGCAGAGTAACGGCGCCACTGAGGCCTTTTGCGAAATGAGCCGCATGCAAGCGTTTCGCCCAATCTGACCGCCGATTGTACGGCCATCACCCGAGTCGTGCTGCGTCATGTTTCGTTCCCAAGTTCCCAAGTAAGGTCCAATTGTGTGCGCCGTAAGAACATCAGATCTTAACCGTTCAGGCCAGATGCGGAACCATGGGTGTTTAACGTGGCTTAGCCGTACAGGATTTCTTCCTCCGGCTTGATGCCACGTGAGGGCTTGAGCGTAACCAAGCGGCTCATTTGGAGAGCAAGCAAGCTGACGTAGGCGGGGTTCAAAAACATGTAGCGTTTCCATAGCCGAGTCGGCTCGCGCGACAGTCGATAGAGCCATTCTAGACCGCGATCTTGCATCCAAGCGGGGGCTTGGGCAAGTTCTCCCGCATGAAAGGCAAACGCGGCACCAACTGCCATCACTGGCATCGACAGTCGTTCGCGAAATTCGAAGGCCCATACTTCCTGGCGCGGGCAACCGATACCAACCAAAGTGATCGCGGCTCCGCTCGATCGAATATCTTCAATGAGTTCGTCTCGCTCATGCGCATTTAGCGTTCGAAACTTTGACGGGGATGACCCGGCTATCACAATTTGCGGAAATCGCTCGCGCAGTCGTTCCTCTAGTCGCTTGAGGGTAGCCGCTTGTCCGCCAAACATGTAGATGGGCAAACCGGCTTGTGCCGCAGCTTCACACACTTTAAGTGTCAGGGTGGGACCGTAGACACGGTCGGGCAAGTCGAGTCCATGGAGCAGATTCAGCCCCCAGCGCACGGGTTGGCCGTCCGGTACCACCATCTCAAGTTGATTTAAGCGAAAGCAATGTTCCCGGTCCATCACGCCCGTCATCACGCCATGCACGGCCAAAGCGCTAACACCAAATGGTCTTTGTTCTTTGGCTGCAACCAGGATCGCTTCAACGGCCGCAGCATAGTCGACGGCATTGATACCAATTCCTAAGAGATTTCGTTTGCCGTAGTCGATCACTCCGACACTCCATAACGTGAAAGTACTTGTCGTTGCGATGAAGGAGCCGAAATCATAGGACCACGTCAAGGGGCATAAAACGCGAGTTCAATAAAGGAGTGCCACGCGTCTCAATTTTTCTCGCGTGTGTCCGCAATCACAGCGTAACCGACAATCGCAAAGCAGAACATCTGCGCAATCGATAAACCCAATGGTATTGATATAGAACCAACCCATGGGGCTGCTCCGAAGCTTACAATCAGCAATATCGGAATGGACAACGCGCGCGCCCGAACTCCAATTCCAGGTTTCTTGCGGGCACGCAGATAACTGTCGCAGGCTTGCAACAAGCCGCGAAAAATTCCGGCGGGTATCAACAACCACGCGAATAAAATGGTGGGCTGAAAACTGCCACCATAAAACAGTGGAATTAAATAAGGCATAGCGGCAGCCAAAATCGCGGCGCACAGCACTTGAACGATGACACCGGCAGAAAGTAATTGCCACACATCGCGAGTCCTCAACCGTTCATCCTGTCGGGCTCCACGATTGAATGCATACAGCCCAACTGCGTTTGGAATAATGATCATGAGCGATGCGATAGGTGCCGCAGCCGCATAATGCCCTAACACCTGCTCGTTGGCGACTAAGACCATCATCAACACCAGGTCTAGTCTTTCGAGCATCTCAGTGGTGAACCAGGCGCTCATTAATCCGCGAGCTTCACGCAAAGCCTTGGGAATTGACACTGCCCCATGGCCAAACCAACTTTCGTTCATTCCGAACCGTATTAGAAAAAGCGACAGCAGTTGTGCCACGACAAATAGAACGCAGGCGGTTTGAAGATCGTGCCAACCAACCCAAAATTCCAACAAGAGCAGCCCAGGAAAGACTGCGGCTGCGGCCAGTCGCACCTGGTTGTAACGCGTCAAATTGCGTTGCCCATGATCCACCGCTTGAACGGCCAAGCGTATTTGCTGTAACGGCATTGTCAGGGCGCACATCACCGCCAACCAAAGCGCACTGCGCATCGCAGTAGGTATGAGCCAGAAGTCGAGTGCAATGCAAGCAAGAGCAGACAGCGTTCCGGCAATTAGGCCATATCGCATGGCGCTGCGCCGCAGTGGAGCATTGGGCAACCCATCAGCAGCATAGCCAGCGAACAACTCCGGTGCGCCTAACAGCCCCAAGTAGAGGAGTGCTTGTGGAAACATCACCGCAGCGGCAAAGATTCCGCGATCTTCTGGACCCAACATGCGGGCGAGTAAGATCCCTTGTACGGCAAAAAATGCAAACGTACCTAGCGAAGCGCTCAACGTCAGTCCAAAGCCAAACAACTTGGCCGATAACTGTCGCGCGTTTTTCGTTTCGCCCGCCGCAATACTCTGCGCCACCACTAGTGTCCAACTCGTCCAAGAAATACGGATGCAAATGTCTTGGCGATCAGTTTAACATCTAAACTGGGGGATGCATGCTTGGCGTAATGCAAATCGAGTCGCATCCATTCTACAAAGGGAATTTTCCGGCTTTTTGCGAGCTGCCAGAAACAAGTCAAACCGGGCTTTACTTCCTCGCGTCGCTTCTGCCAACCATTGCATTGCGCTGCCTCGTCGACCGGAAGCGGACGTGGCCCCACCAGCGACATGTCCCCTTTGAGCACATTCACCAACTGTGGAAGCTCATCCAGCCCCGTAGAACGCAAAAGTTTGCCAACCAACGTGATGCGAGGATCGCTGCGCATCTTAAAGGCGGGCCCGTCGCGTTCATTACTCTCCCGTAATGCGGCTTTCAGTTCATCCGCATTAACGACCATACTTCTTAGCTTATAAATCGTGAATGGTTGGCCCAGGTAGCCGGTCCGCTCTTGGCTGTACAAGATCGGTCCGCGGCTGGTGAACTTGATCAGTAATGCTGCAACTATCAGAAACGGCGTAGCAATCAATAGCCCAACACATGCACCGGCGATGTCGAGTAGACGCTTCCAGGTTGGATATTGTGGCAACATCATTGCCAACGATCGCCCAGCAGCGAATTCTTGTCGGCTTGTCATGGGTAAGAAGGCTCGCTCGGCAGACTGCAAATTCGCCTCGTCTTGAATGCGCTCTTCGTGCTCCACGTCGTACCCAGAGGGCGTTCCGCGATCATTTCGCTCCGGATAAACCAACGCTTCCCCTTCAACGTTGATTCCCGCCAACTTCGCCATCCGAAGAACGTCGTCCAATACTAACTCACAACCCAACTGAGTTGTCATGGGAAGCATCAGGCCAATCCGGCCAAAACCCAAATGCCCTTTTTCATCCGTTGTCCGCAAACGGCGATGGAGAATCCTGGCCAGACGCACCGATTGTCCGCGCACGTTTTGAAGACTGGTCATTCGGAGAATGACGAAGCCGAAATAGCCTCCGCAACGATCAACGCGCGAACGCTCTTTCGCGAGCGTGCGCTGAAACTCGCGCTGATTTTCAAGTAGAGGCGTCCATCGAGTTCTACGTGACCACGGGATAGAAACTCGCTTGCTGATCCAAGCAAACATAGGCGATTAACCACTCAATGCTGAATAATCTAGAGGCATCGTTGGGCGTGAGCCGCCAGGCGACTTTGGCGATGCCGCACTGATATTAACCTGAATTACTGTTTATTCCAGAGGATTCGACAGATAAAATAGACGTTTTAGGTAATCGAAAAGATCAGTATTTCTACTACAACCGCCCGTGGAGGGGAGAGGCCCTGAAGCACTACTGTTGACTACCCGACCGTAAATTGACTCATGGGGTAGTTCTCAACCGTCGATGAACTTACGATTAACCAACTCATCCCGCTAGGAAGGAAAAATGAGCGAAAAAAATTTTTCAAAATATCAGCAAAACATCATCAAGCGCTACTATGACAGCAGCGATTCGATC
This sequence comes from Pirellulaceae bacterium, assembly GCA_041753315.1. Classification (GTDB taxonomy): domain Bacteria; phylum Planctomycetota; class Planctomycetia; order Pirellulales; family Pirellulaceae; genus Aureliella. The sequence continues at coordinate 140,360 of JBGSUV010000103.1, forward strand.
GGGTTGCAGCGCGCCCAAGAACTCGTGTCGGAACTTTACTTGACCGAAGGCAAAAAGCGGGAGAAAGTCTGGGATTCGCTCGCCAAAAATCTGGAAAAGGCAGGATTTCCCGCGTCGCAAATCGCTCACCTCCGCCAACAAGATAATCCTGAACTGGTCGCTAAAGTGCTAACAGAAAAACTTTAGTAATCTCGGTCACTTGCGGAACCGCACGACCACTTCGTAGACGCATAATGGCAACAGCCAACTCAGCCACGCGTTTAGGCGATAGACCAGCTCACAGTCAAATTCCCAGCTTGCTGCCAGCCCGCCCACAATGCGTAGCCAAATGGCAGAACACAGCATGATCAGGCAACGGCTCGCCCACTGCCGGTGAACCGTCATCCCTTGCTGCGGAATTTGACGCGCAAACTTCACGGCCATGATTGCACAAAACGCCGTTGCAAATGACAAACAGGCGAAACCAGCCGCGGCAATTGCACCGGCAAACGCATAGGGCGCCATCAACAATCCGCTGGGAACTAGAAGGCCGACAACCAAAAAAAATTGCAGCCAGCCCATTGCGCGGTGCCATGCCAAACAAGTCCGTTTCGCTGGATTGAACCGTGTTCCACTGATGAGCAAATAGGCACCAATTACAACCGTCAGCGGGCCACAAATTATGTGGGTATAAAAAGCCAAGCGGTACCCCCCAACAAATGACGTTTCCCGACCTTCGAGAAACAGCGCATCAAAGTTTGGCGGAAAGTACCAACGGTACTCGTAAACGATGGCAACGAGCACCTTGATGAGCAGCGCACATGCAAGAATGACTGAGACAATCGTCAGCACTCGAAGCATGTCAACTCAGTGGGCACCAAACCGCTTGGGTCCAATTGCATGTTAGAAGCGCCCTCTGCCTAAAATCGGTCCGCCACTCAGCAAAGCGGCGCTGACGTATCTATGGCTAAACTGGAAGGTGAATCGTATCAATTGCACGGCAATTCACGAACAGTTAAAGGGCTCACTCGGAACTCTCTCGAACGGCGAGATCGAACTTTTTCGATAATTCCATCGCTTCTCCATCGTCGAGCACATGGACGGAAGTGGCATTAACCATCAGTAGATCATCAACCCTGCTCGGCACGCCGCGCACCACTACATCTTGATTCTTTTTCAATCCCAGCATCTTGTCCACTGAGATCGAGAGAGGTTGACCGTCATCGCCCAGGAGTCGCACCACAACCATCTCAGCATTGTCTGCCTTGTGTTTACAGAAGGGGCAATCGCCTGGGTCTTCGTGGCTATGCCCAGGTTCAGGTAGATCGATCATCGTAAACGCAGCCATGTTGGGATCAAATGGACTGAAGTCACCGCCGTATATGCGCCCCGCCAAAGTTACCTGTTCCATCAATTCTGGCTCAGCCGACACCGCTCGAATCGACAAGGGATCAGGCGGGCAAGAATTGACCAAAAATTGTTCTTGCAATTCGTGAACAACTACGGAGTCGTCTGCGGTGCAGCCAAGACATGCAATGACAGAGGCGCCCAACAGCAAATGACGCACTTTCATTTTGCAAATCCTTTGAGAGTTGCGAGGCCTGTCTCGATCTGCTCACTAACATCGCTGTATGAGACCTCAGCGCCGCCATGAAAATGTTCGTCAAGTTTCGTAAATGCATCCATCAAATCGCCGTATGCCGTTGCGACGGCCGCTTTATCGTCATCGCTCAGGCCAGCATCTTCTTCCGCAAAATCTTTGATTGCATTTAGCAAACCACCAACATCATGCAGTGGATCGTGGGCATAATCGCGTTTATCGCCTTCAAACGCTTCTTTGATCATTCCCTGATTCTTTACCAGCGATTCGTATGCCTCGGCATAGCTCTTGGGCTCTTCAGCGTCATGATCATGTCCGTCGTGATCATGCCCCTCATGGTCGACCTTACTCTCAGCGGCCGTTACGCCACCGGTTGTCGAATCGGACGCGGGCTTGCAACCAACCGTGATCATCAACCCACAGAAAAGAATTGCCAAGCAACCAATCGCGCCGCGGCAGTCCATGAGTTTCTCTAATTTTCCAATTGTCATACTGGTTTCTCAAGTGCTCTTGTAAAAGGCGTGTTGATAACAAAAGTGGCATGGGAGGTTTAACCTACCGCTCCAAACATCTTTGTGACTCGGTCTCGGGAGGGCGAAGCTCCTGCGGAGCCTTTTCCTACCGCCGCCTGCCGTTCACAGGCAAGGGGCTGTACTCATTTGGCTTGTGGACGTCAGGACGCTGCCCGAAAAAGCTCGGCAGGAGCCTCGCTCTCCCGATCGCATATTTTACATGTCAAATCACAATCAATGATGTTTAGAGCGGTGGGTTTAACCCCTCCACCACCGAAATTTCTGATGCGACGAGGTCTTCTCCAAAATACGTCGCTGGAGCGAGTTTGGTTCGTCCCAGACTCGTAGGCTCGTCCACTACCTGATCTTAAGTCTTTCCAGCCTCCGGCGAAAGTCGCGGGCATTTTCTTGAAGCGCCGGTGGCAGTTTTGCACGCAAAAAGTTGCTGCCGGCAAACCAGTCAACTGGCTCATGTAAGATCATTCGAGACTCAATCAAGAGCTGTTTTCTTTCAGCATCGATTTCCGTGATCGACATATATCCCCCGCAGCCGGAATAGGGTCGAGGTTCCGTTCTCACCCCTTCTCCTAGCGGGGTTCGTTCCAGTTTCGTCCATGTTGCGCCGTACGCATCCGACTCAGCAAACCGAGGGTCGATCTGCCAGACAACCCAGACCCAACCACGACCTTCATGTTTTTCGATCCGCACGGTGCCTTGCACCCTCACTTGATTTAGTAGCGGGAGTTCTATGTGCCGATATTGTTCCTGTGCCACGCTGTCTTCAATCCCAAGTTTCTCTAATACAGCTGGCGAGATTTCGTGGGTCTGAGGGCGACTTCCGTTCCCGTCATTCGCGTCGCGTTCGCTTGCATCGCTGTTTGAAGTGGGGCCAAAAACCTCCCGCATCAGATCTTCGTCTCGCAAACTCTCCAATGCTGCGTAAGCGACAAAGGCTGAATGGATGTCATGACCTATTCGATTTCCGTCGGGATCCTGAATGTAACTGATCGAAATCATCACGGGAGCGTGAACCGAATCGCGAGCAAAACTCTCCCAACTTTGCTTTCCCGTCAAGACCTTCAACGCCGCTTGCCGTTCTGGCGATGATTGATCTGGTTGTAGAGTCGGTGGTGTGATCGCCACCGTTGTTTGTGCGTTGATCTGGATTCCTTGCTCAACTAACTGCTTGAGCAATTCTTGTGGAACAGCCAAACCAGGCGGACCGATCGTTGACCAGATCAGAACGACACATGCAAGCTTGATAAAAGTATCTTTGAACATAGCTAGCTAAAGCGACGGGAGATAATTCTTGAAGAAATGGCGGAATAACTTAACCAGTTTACGGTTTTTGGTGCGGTTGTGCCGATGAAATCAGCAGTGGCAACGGTGCCTTACTCTGGATGCGAACGGGAAATAGACCATGTTGGTACAGACAACACGTTTTGGGCAAGTGCAAACGAACCAAGAGGATGTGATTATCTTCCCACAGGGCTTAATTGGATTTGAGTCTTCCCGCCAATGGCTCATATTACCCGATCCTGAAAACGGTGATGTCCTTTGGCTACAATCGCTGTCTCAGCCTCATGTGGCGCTGCCGATGGTGAGCCCACGAAAATTTGCACCGGATTATAAGGTAGCGGTTCCAAGTCGCCATCTGTCGATCATTCATCTACGTAGCACCGACCGCATCTATGTCATGAATGTCATGAGCAAGTCGGGTAAAACGTTGACGGTCAATTTGCGAAGTCCCATTGTCATCAATTTGACAAAACGACTAGCCTGTCAAGTGATCACAACGGATGCACTGCCACTGGCTTTGCCAATCAGCCTGGGCAGCGCACCTGCACTGCGCATGGCAGCCTAGCGCTGCGTCAACATTGGATTTGTAGAACGATTGTCCCCAATATTGTCCCCAATCGTTTCTAAAGCGATTGGCGACAATCGCTTGACACTCAACTATTCACTTTTATAGCCTCGCCAGGTCCAAACAAGTGTGTCGGCCAGCGTCTGTTCAAAAACCTTCGAGTCGCAGTGGCGCGAATTGCGACTGAAGACAAAGCGGTAGTGATAGCCTTTTGCTTTCAGAGCAACCGCTGTGCGTTCATTGGCCATGACCCAGTTGTGGTAGGTTTCTTCAGCGTCACGCGCTCCGAGGTCCCTATCAGCAACGTGGGTGAAGATACGGAGCGGCTTTAAATCGCTCGTTTCAATCAACTTTTTGCTCGAGTGGTACTCCCAAGCACCCAGCGGAAACTCGGCCTCTTCCGCTGCGTCGTCATCCTGTTGATCGACAAAAGTACCTGAATAGGTTATCAGTCGACGAAATAAATCGGGACGAAACCAACCCATCGTCAGCGCCGCTGCACCTCCGGAACTACACCCCATGGCCGCGCGTCCCCATGGATTGTCCGTGAACGCAAGATTTGGATAAACAGTCCGTATTTCCTCGTGATTAAGCACCGCTGGGAGAACTTCGTCGTTAATAAAGCGAGCTAGCCGATCGGACATCGTGTCGTATTCCAGCCCACGTTGACTCCCCTTGCTGTCGTCCCCACCATTCTCCACGGAAATAGCTATAAACGGCGGCAACCGACGATTGGGATCGGTCGAAATCGTCAAGTTGTCGAGTGCGTTGCGGACGAGCTTCAACTGACTCGGACCATCATGCATGACCAAGAGGGGTGCTTTCGTGCCATCTTTGTAGGCTGCAGGGATGTAGACAAAGATGCGTCGCTCTTTCCGGACTTGCTTTCTTAGACTGAGCGTTGTGTCGTCACCACGAAATATCGAACTCTCGGCAAGCGGCATGGAAAACTCAAACTGCTTCCCCTGAGGATTCCCACGGTCGGTTAAATCGGGAGCCACCGCATACTCCGGACCGACCACATGATCGCCATCTCCGTCCGTACCAGGCTCTTCCTGATACGTATCTTGTCCATGGCTGACGAGCGAGCAAACCTGCGCAATGGCGAAGATTAGTAGCCACCTCGCGCTCGCTCGGGCTATGTCGGCCAGTCGCCCGCTGGAGGAACCGAGTTGTGAACGCAAGGACGTGATGTGAGTCATGATAAGCGCCGATTTGTTGGAGTAGGGTAGTTCCATCGTTGGCAGGATTATACCAGATCTCATATCAGCGAGAGGGAGTTAGCGTAGGTCACACCTGCCAGGAGTACCGTGGGTCACTCCTGCCAGGAGTGACTACCCCGGCAAGCCAGTACACAACACTTATGCCCGAACCATCAATCAAAAATCTTATTCAGATCATTGTTAAGAACGCATAGCCGAACCACTAATCAGTACTGCAGCGAAAGATTGAAGTGCGTAGCGAACAGATGGTCACTCCTGGCAGGAGTGACCTACAGGAGACCTACTTTATGCTGCGGGTTTCTTGCGACGCTGTTCGGCGCCGCTGAGCCACTTGCGAATTCCATCTTGATCATTCGCCCACTCCCGACTGACGCGACGCGAACAAAATGCATGGAAAAGTAGATCGACCGTCTCATTCAGACTACGAATGGCATCAATACGATCATCCAATTCATGAGCTTCGTCGTTTTCGTCGACATGAATCTTTGCGCCGCTAATTGCAAACGACTCGGCTTGCAGAACAAGATCATACTGTTGGCCAAAGCGAACCAACGTCATACCACTTTTTCGAGGCAACTTGCCGGAACGGATCGCTTGCAGGGCTTCCACCAACTTGACTGGTGATTCGTGCGAAATCGTCTCTTTGCCGTGTTCGCCCAAAGGACACTCGAGCGTCAGTGTTTTGGTGAGCATGACAGTTACTTCGGATTCATCCGGCAGGGTTATCGAATCCGAGACGTTTTCCAGCGTCCACCACAACCACAACAGGAACTCGTTGCCGAGGAAATCTGGTTTGCGTGAGTCGACGTTGGCCCAAGCCACATCCGAGTAGGCCTGGTCAGGTGCAAACGCTGCTGGCGTCAAGTCCTCAACGTCGGACAATTTGTCAACGCTCTGTGCCCATTGCAAAGCGACTGAGCCGGCGGTCACGCGACTGAGCTCGATCTCAAAGGTGCGTTCAAACAGATCCGCACAGTGACTACCCGCCGTTGCGCCAGAGCCGCCAAAGTAGAGCAAGCTCTGTTTGATGTCCCACAGGACAGGAAACTGTTGCATTTTGCGGTACTTCCCAGTTGCGGCTTCAACTTCGCAACGTTGCTCAACCGCCTCTTTGGCCTCTTGTCGGTGCGCCTTTGTGGGACGCCCAGTGGAAGTGTCTTTGGCCCGTGCAGCCAACTCCATTTGCATCCACGCCTTTTTGATCGCTGCCGGGACTTGATTGGTGTCAATGCGGATCGAACAATGCATGGCATCGTTGATCACATTCTTGCCGAGGTCAAATACCTGGTCAAAGAGATGTTCACCACCTAAGAAACCTACGTGCGTCGTTTCCGTCGAAGAAGTTTGGAACTTAGCACATGCGGCCTTTTCAAGTTGTTCGAGTTGAGCCTCGCCAAACTGCTCATGCTCAAAACCAGAAACGCTAAATCTCTCAAAACCTAAGCTTCCCGACAAAAATGGCATGCGTTAATCCGTATTGTAGGAGATTCCACTATTGCATCGCGCGACGAGAGTGCCTGCTCGTAGTGAGCGTATCGACCAACTGACGTCAAAAGTTTGCCCCGGGGGCGCGGAGAGGCAAAACCCAATTGGCCATTCCTTCTTCCAGATTCGTTACAGCTTGCCCAGCCGTCCCGCGCGGATTTCCTCAAGCTCCGCAGTCAACTCTGCGACCTTGTCGGGGCGATCGTGCGCCAAATTTTGACTCTCCGCTATGTCATTTTCCAAGTCATATAACTGCACGCTGGGCAATGACTGGGCCTGGGGAGTGTTCGGTCGCGGGTCACTCCAGCCACCCGAATCGGCACACAGGCAAAGCTTCCAACGGTCGCGGCGGATGGCAAACGATCCATTGATCGAATGATGCACCAGCGACTCGCGAACAGCCCCATCGCGATTGCCCTGCGTCACGCGCGGTAGCCAGCTGAAACTATCCACCCCTACCGACTCCGGTAGTTCGATATCAAGGATATCTGCACAGGTCGCAAGCGTATCTTGCAAGCCGACCAGGGCGTCGCATTGAACATTGGCAGGTAGACCACTGGGCCAACGCGCGATAAACGGCACTCGATGTCCGCCTTCGAAAATATCAGCCTTGTGCCCACGAAATTGATAACTCGGGTGATGTCCTTTGTTCTTTAATTCCGTAAAATCGGCTTGCGGCGAACAACCATTGTCGCTTGTAAAGATTACCAAGGTATTGTCTGTCAAGTTGTGTTCGTCTAACGCGTGGAGGATTTCGCCAATCGCCGCATCGTTCTGCATGACAAAATCGCCGTAGGGGTTTAAGCCGCTTTTATTTCGCCACGCTTCGACTGGGACAATTGGCGTGTGGGGAGACGCGAAGGGAACGTAGAGGAAGAATGGGCGTCCCTGTTTCGCATCCGCGGACCATTGTTCGATCAATGCAACCGACTTCTTGGTAATCGCTGGCAACACGTCGCTCGCATCAAAACTGGCAGCGGCTGGACCGCGTCGTGTAGTTTGGTTGGGATTGCGACCGAGCATCATCGGAAATGCCGCATCGACAGTGGGTAGCTGCGTCACGCGGTCATTTTCTAAGAAGGTATACGGGACCATGTCCAACGAAGCACTGATGCCAAAAAAATAGTCAAAGCCAACTGCATTGGGTCCGCGTTCGAACGGCCGCGCGTAGTCGACTTGCCAGCCCTCAGACCCTTTTTCGATCTCGTCTTTGAACGGCGTGTCGTCTCTCGAGTGCCAGCCGAGTCCCAAATGCCACTTGCCCACACAGGCTGTCGCGTATCCATGTGCCTGCAACACACTGGCAATCGTTTTGATTTCAGGTTCGATCAGTGGCCGACTGATCCCACCCAGGACGCCACTTTTGAGCCGCGATCGCCAGTTGTAACGCCCTGTCAAAAGTGAATAGCGAGTTGGCGTGCAGACTGACGAACTCGAATGCGCATCGGTGAATATGACACCTTCCCGCGCCAAGCGATCTGCGTTTGGCGTGGCAATCTTTCCATCGGGGTTGAGACACTGAATGTCGCCGTAACCTAAGTCATCACACAACAACAGTACGATGTTGGGCGACTTGCGCTGCACCGGCTCGACGGGCGCGGTGGGCGAAGGCGGAGTTGCACCGACGATGGCGCTGCCGCCTAGGACGCTAAGCATGCAACATAGAATTTGAATGCACATTTTCAATGTTCGTTCTCCGTCGTCGTAAGCAGGTTCGCCAAATGCCCTCGGGGATGTAACAGTGAAGATTTTACCGGTAACTTAATCCCTACAATCGTTATAACCGGAATGCAGACGCTCTCGGTGTCCAATTCCGTGCTATGTTTCATTTCATTCAAAAGACCGTCGAGCCCGAAGTTCTAGGGTACTATGGAAGCAAACCTCACAGTAGCAGCTGCCTCTGCCATTAAGTCGTCGCAGATTCAAAATGAAATTGCGTCTACCGTCGCTGTTAAGACTCAAAAAGTTCAGCAGGCCCAAGGTAAAGCGGCTGTCGACTTGATCCAACAAGTCGAAGAGCTCACATCACAACTCGCCAGCGGCCGCATCGACGTCCATTTGTAAGAGTTGGATTGGCAGCGCTCAGTCTCAAACGATGCTCTAAGTCGTTTACAAAGCGACTGGGGACAATCGCTCTACACTCAGCGGATGACGGGGATTGGCGCTGGATCAAGTGTGGCAGTGCCGGATGCAGGGCGGACCATGTTGCTCTGGCCATCTGATGTGTTGGCAACAGTGGCAACTGGTTCCGTTGGATCGGTCAAGTTTGACTCGGCCGCGGTCCTATTTCCCCGTGGAGCCCAAACCGTCTTAAAGCCGTCACTGTTGGTAACGTAGATTTCCTTTTGGCCAATGACTTGTCGGCCATTTTCAAATGTATATCGCACGAAGACGATAACTCGGTCAGCCGATGGATCAGGGCCATTCCATGGCAACGTCAATTGGATTCCTTGATTGCTTCCAATAGGCTGCATTTTTTGACTGACTTCGGCAGCCGAGTAGTCCCATCGACCGATGCGAGCCTGCGCGCCTTCTTTGGCTGGGTCAAGGACAACAATTGACAACGCAGCCGAGGTAGGCACCATTTGACCTCGCTCGTTCTTTGGCAACAGCAAGAGTACTAAACCATCATCGCCGGCATCATCATCAAAGTTCACGGAGCGGGAATGCGCGGGATGAAACGCCAACTCCACTACTCGCGTATCGGTTACCGCCTCAGAAGCAATCGTCAACTTGCCTTGCCCGCCGATGGGGCGGTTTGCCAATTGCGTTGGAACTTCGATTCGACTCAGGTTCATTTCGAGATTATTTTCGAGTGGCTTCGGCGTCTTTGAAGCTCGCTCTCCCATCGGGAATTCGGATGGCGGCAGTGGCTCGCCAGGCTCGATGGTGGGTGGTAGAAGTGAATCGAGGTCGAATTCGTCTGTGCTGTCACCACCCGTCGGTGTGTTCGGAGGAGGGAGCGTATCTTCCGCGGCGCCGCCAGTACCGCCAAACGGCGAACGTGGAAGGGGTTCGACAGTGCTTTCAGTAGGAGCGGAAGAACGTGGACGACCTTCGGAGTCTAATATCGACTGTGTCTTCGATGGCGAGATTTCAACAGGAGGCTTTGCGACATCCTCTTGCATTGGCGCAGGGGACGGGACAATAGGATTTGCCGCCCGCGGCTGAAAATCATAATACGGCAACGGCTCGACCGCTTTGCTGGGAGAATTCTTTGTTGGAGCGACTTGCAATTGATTCTCGGCGCGAAGTGAAGCTAATTCTTGCTCCAGGACACGGTATTCGTGGTCGTATTCATAAAGCTGGTCTTCCAGGTCCCGTATTTCAGCCGCCATGCTCTCCACATACAGATCGTTGTAGGCCCGATTGTGGCACCCGGTCAGCGCAGCAACCCCTATAGCTAGCAGGGCTAGCGAAAAAGTTGATGTCGCCGACGATTTCAGGAGTGTTGGCAGGAGACTGCCTCCGCAATTGAGACAACTAGTGAGCATCGTGCGATAAGTAACGCACTGCCCTTCAAACCTCCACTGTTTTGACGGAATGAGTTTGAAGTGCAGCTGCCGTATCTCGCATAGCGCTAATCTAGCTTACGATTAGCCAATTGCGGGCTGCGAAGTCAAGGCGAATCGCCCCCACGATGACCAGTGGGGCCCCACGCCTCGACATTTCGACAGATTGGACGTTTTCTTTAGCGGCTGGTTGTGGGATGATGCCAACCCCATTGCATGAAACGACTCCCGTTAGAACACCTGGTTGACGCGTTACCGTGGCTGAACTTCAAGTACTTTACGAAGACAATCACCTGCTGGTTCTGGATAAACCAGCGGGGGTGGCAACGATGGGGACTGCAGTCGGTGAGCCGACACTTGCCCGTGATGCAGCTGAATATTTGAAAAAGAAGTATCAGAAGCCAGGCAACGTCTTTGTAGGCGTCGTCAGTCGCCTGGATAGCCTCGTCTCCGGGGTTATCGTTTTTGCTCGCACCAGCAAAGCAGCCAGTCGACTGAGTGAACAGATACGCAGTCAGACTCCTCGAAAACGCTACTTGGCAATGGTCGAAGGCGAAATGCAAACTCCTGTCGGCAAGTGGATTACGTTATCCGACTATCTAGTCAAAAACGAAGCCGCACATCGCATGCAAATCGCTGTTGCTTCGAACAACAACGCGCAGTTGGCCCAACTACGCTATCGTCCGCTGGCCACCAGTCTCACGACATCGTTGGTCGAAGTAGAATTGTGCACTGGCCGTAAGCACCAAATTCGTGTGCAATTGTCCGCATTGGGGCATCCGGTTGTGGGGGATGCCAAGTACGAGGCTCGCAGGCGCTTCTCTCCCGGCATCGCGCTGCATTCGTTCCGCCTGACTCTAGCTCATCCGACACAACATAAAGAAATGTCATTCGAGTCGTGGCCAAAGCATTGGTCGAAAATAGACAACAAACTGTGGCAACTTGGTACGGCCGTGCTGCGTGAGGAGAACGATGAATAAAGCGTTACCACAAGTCAACAAGATCGTTTCGGGAGGTCAGACCGGCGTCGATCGAGGCGCGTTGGATGCCGCAATCGAACTGGGGATCGAACATGGTGGCTGGTGTCCCAAAGGACGACTGGCAGAGGATGGTCCCATCGCCACTTGTTACCAACTGGATGAACTACCGTCGAGCGATTATGCGGCACGCACCGAACGCAATGTAATCGACTCCGACGGGACGCTGATCTTCTACCGCGATCGACTTCAAGGTGGAACGGCACTAACCAATCGACTAGCCAAACTACATGGCAAACCATTGTTGCGCATTCGTCTCGATCAACCAGTCGAATTGGACCGGATCGTGCGCTGGCTAGCTGATGAAGCGATCGAAGTTCTGAATATTGCTGGACCACGCGGTAGTACCTACCCCGACATACACCAGCAAACGTACGAAGTCATCAAGAAACTTTTCAATTCAACAGCTCAACTACCATTGAGCTAGTGCTAAGTCCACATTGAAAATTAGGGTCGTGGACGACTTACCCCAAAATCTAATGTGGAGCATGGACAATACCAAACAGCTTGTCCAGTGGTATACACCCGACCGTTCCACGGCTGTCGACGGAGACCGGTAGGTTATCTCCTAAAACAAAGACGCTATCTTCGGGTACATTCCAAATCATCGGCAAATGTGACTCGGCTGGAGCGCTGGTTAAATACAAATCGCGCAGGAGCTCTAGCGAATCCAGTGCAATGGGCGTTGATTGGCGGCAAGTCAGATTCAATTCAAACGGTGAGCGCTTAAGCTCGGCATCACGACTCGGTAAGTCGATTACCTTGGTTTCGACATCCGTTTGCAATAAAAGGCGTTGGTCGCATATCGCGACCTTTAATCGCCTCAAACATGCGATTGAAACATGAGTCGCCGACGGACGCTCAACAGCCGGCTGCTTGGAGGATGATAGTGGTTGAGCCGAAATGGAGAGTTCTGCGCCGAGGTGTTGCACTTGTAGCAAAAAACCGCTCGCTCCGTCGAGCTCTGACTCCGCCTGCAGCGGGGCGCTCAATCGCATGTCTAGAAGCCAATCGTCCACGGCATTCAGCCTCTGCGACACGCCCTGGTTGCAAGGATAGTCATCGACCAGTTCGCTCGCCTCTAACCATTGATCCGCCGAAGTATCGTTGACCGAGACGCGCGCCGGTCGGCGATACTGCCAATAATAAGTTTCTTGGGGCATGATGACCCAAGGCTGATCGGAAGCATGGAATTTCAACTGGTGGTGATGAACCAATTTGTTAGAAGAGGCCGAGTCCGTTCTGGGGGCGGGATAGCGGGCGATCGGCACCCCGACCATTTTGAGCTCGTCCAAGTTTTTTTGGTACAAGGTCCCATTGATCCACAGGTTTCCCTCCCGAAATTCAACTCGCTCACCGGGCTCTCCCCACAAGCGCTTCACCTGCTGGCCATTTACATCTGAGCGATCGCCAATCACCACTCGGTCGAACCGTTTCAACAAAACTGGGTCTATTGAGCTGAACGAAAAACTGTTGGACGGCTCGAACAATAGCGGTCGGGCCGTAAACCGCTCGACGATTACGATTTGCCCCGGAATTGCGGCCCCTGCGACTTGACAAAGCCCACCACAATCCAAACAACGAGTGGGAATTTGCGACTGAACGGTATCGGCGGCGATCGAAAAATCGCTTCCACAATTCGAACATTGGACGCGAAATAACGGTCCGTATAGTCCAGGAGCCATGGAAGACGATGCAACTTGATAGTCTTGTAACTCGATTTCACCCGAATCAGGGAATAGGAAAGCTTGAACGAGTAGGAAAATGCTCAACAACGAAAGTCCTGCCACAGTGCAAACGATCCAAACGACAACAACGCTTGACAGTTCCCGTGTTCCACCCCATTCTTGAGCTTTCATTGACTGCACCGACTAACCCTTCCCATGGGGGTATGTCGCGGTGCGACGATCCATAGGCGAATATCAGCAATTGCACAACGCAATTTGGGAGGTTCAAGACGTGCCTCCTGAACGCCAACCCGAGTTCACTCATCCGTACCATACTAACAGGCAAGAACATGAATAGTAATGGTGGTTCGCCGCGAACCATGTTTCAAAAAATCTGGGATTCACACGTCGTTCATGCCGAGCCGAATCAGCAGACTATTTTATACATTGATCTCCAACTGGTACATGAAGTGACCAGTGCACAAGCGTTTGAAGGGCTGCGTCTGGCTGGACGCCGAGTAAGACGTCCTGAGCGAACCATCGCCACCCCAGATCACAACGTCCCCACTTCCGACCGCAATCTGCCAATCGCCGATCCCATCGCCAAGCAGCAGGTGGACAAATTGCGCGAGAATTGCAAAGAGTTTGGAATCCGCTTGTATGATCTGAACGATCATCACCAAGGGATTGTACACATCATTGGACCAGAGCTGGGATACACCCAGCCTGGAATGACCATCGTCTGCGGTGATAGCCATACTGCCACGCATGGTGCCTTTGGCGCGTTGGCCTTTGGCATAGGAACCAGCGAAGTCGAGCACGTGTTGGCAACTCAGACGTTGTTGCAATATCTACCCAAAACTTACGAACTGCAAGTCGATGGCGATCTAGCCCCCGGCGTTACGGCAAAAGATCTAATTCTGTATCTGATCGGAAAATTGACGACGCATGGTGGCACCGGCTATGTCCTGGAATACACCGGTTCTGCCATTCGAAAGCTATCGATGGAAGAACGGATGACCGTGTGCAACATGTCGATCGAGGCCGGTGCGCGGGCTGGGATGATTGCACCCGACCAGACCACCTTTGATTATTTGCGTGGACGACCGTTTGCACCGACCGACATCGATGCAGCCATTCAAAAATGGAAATTGTTGCCCAGCGATCCCGGGGCGCAATATGACAAGGTAAGCAAGTACCAAGGCAGCGATATCGAACCACAAGTCACCTGGGGTACCAACCCAGGTCAAGTGACATCGGTTTCCGCCAGGGTACCCGATCCTAGTGAATGTGGCGATGAAACAGAGCAGAAGAGCACGGCAGCTTCGCTCGACTACATGGGGTTAAAAGCCGGCACGCCGATCTGCGACATAAACATCGATCGCGTATTTATCGGCTCGTGCACCAACGCCCGCATCGAAGATCTGCGCGCGGCCGCGAAAGTTGTCAAAGGCTACCGCGTAAGCTCTTCCGTCAATGCCATGGTGGTCCCAGGCAGTGGTCAAGTCAAACGACAAGCCGAACAAGAGGGACTCGATGCCATTTTCCGCGAGGCAGGGTTTGACTGGCGCGAAGCGGGCTGCAGTATGTGCTTAGCCATGAATCCTGATCGATTGTCACCCGGCGAACGCTGCGCTTCGACCAGCAATCGCAACTTTGAAGGTCGGCAAGGAAAAGGTGGGCGTACGCATTTGGTCTCTCCCGCCATGGCCGCCGCTGCCGCGATCAAAGGACGCTTCGATGACATTCGGAGTTGGAACTACAAGACATAACATTCCCCCTCTTACCGAAAAAAAATTTTCTAAACAGGTAAGCTGGAAAGCATCACCCACTGAACTCAACCATCGAAACCACTATGCAAGCATTTACCAAGCACCAGGGTACGGTCGCCACGCTCGATCGCGCAAATGTCGATACCGACCAGATCATACCCAAGCAGTTTCTCAAGCGGATTGAACGAACTGGCTTTGGCCAATTCCTCTTCTTTGACTGGCGCTTCAAAGACGATGGTTCCGACAATCCCGACTTTGAACTGAACCAACCGTCAGCCAGAGGAGCATCTGTACTGCTCGCGCGTCGAAATTTTGGAAGTGGCTCTAGCCGGGAGCACGCGGTCTGGGCGCTTGAAGACTATGGATTTCGCGTTGTATTGGCGCCTTCTTTTGCCGACATCTTCTTTAATAATTGCTTTAAAAATGGTGTGCTCCCAATCCAGCTTTCCGAACAGATCATTGACGATCTCTTTGCGCGAGCCGCTAAACACGCCCCTTATACATTGACTGTCGACCTCGAAACATGTTCGATTAGCGACAGTTTTGGTTTGTCGCTGACATTTGAGGTTCAAGCCTTCCGAAGACATTGCATGTTGCATGGTCTCGACGACATTGGGCTAACTCTGGAGCACGAGTCCAAAATCACCGCCTATGAACAGACTCACGGAATCGCCACTTAGGATTTTTCAGGACATCATACTTAGCTTCAGAACCTGCCTCAGGTGACGATCAATGGAACATCCGTGCACCGGCTTTGCCATCCGTGCTATTAAATCGAGCGCGGGTCCAACGAAAATTGAAGGAGACGACGAAAGACAAACGCGAGCGGAACTGTGGCGTCTCCTGTGCCCGCGTTGATCTCCCGTCAATAGCCGTTACTCAGAGCCAGAACCAGCCGCAGGTGACGATTAATGGAACATCCGTGCACCGGCTTTGCCATCCGTGCTATTAAATCGAGCGTGGGTCCAACGAAAATTGAAAGTGACGACGAAAGACAAACGCGAGCAGAACTGTGGCGTCGCTCGTGCCCGCGTTGATCTCCCGTCAATAGCCGTGAGCGGAACGGTGGCGTCGCCCGTGCCCGCGTTGATCTCCCGTCAATAGCCGTTACTCAGAGCCAGAACCAGCCGCAGGTGACGATCAATGGAACATCCGTGCACCGGCTTTGCCATCCGTGCTATTAAATCGAGCGTGGGTCCAACGAAAATTGAAAGAGACGACGAATGAAAAACGCGAGCGGAACTGTGATCAAGCATTGCGATTTCCTAACGCATGCCTAACACCGACTTGAGTTTTCCATCAAGGTAATCCTTTTCGTCCTCTTCGACTTGAAACCCTTGACTGGAAAGAACTTGCCCAAGCGCGTGTCGCAGGGCATTATGCATGAGGTAACGACCTGCCTGAGTGGTTAGATGGATCTCATCGCGATAGAGGTCATTAAACTTGTCGAACGGCGTTGTTGCCTGTCCCACATCGTGCCAAATAGCGTCCAACAACTCAATCGCACGCGTCGAACGAATTTCCCGGTTAGGATGACGAGCCTGCAATTCCGTTTGCAACTTGGCAAAATATTCCAGCGAGTGAACCATGGTCTGTTTATCGTCAAGTTTTGCATGGTAGCTCTGTTCAAACTCGTCGGCCCGACTCCAGCCTGTATGCAAGATGACGATCGCTGACGGTTGCATTGACATCCACTTCGAAATCACAGCGACATCGGAGTCCAGATTGGAGCCGGTGAATGGTTGGACGCAAAGAAAATCGTACTGCTGCTTCTTAAGCGCCGTCGGCCATGACACCGAACTTTTAACACACGGTTGTTCTGGATGGTCGTGTATGTATTTCAAACTCCGACCACAATCAACGTGCCATTGCACATCGCCGTCCAGCAAGCTTGGCATAGCATCCCATGTCAGCGAATTGCCGATTAAAAAAACTTTTGCGTTCGACCGGGCTGCGCGTGGAAGGGGAGGATCATCTTCGGCGGATATAAGTTGCGGCGCATACCACGCAAGTAAAAATAGTGTGACGATGCGAGCCACCGCACAAACTCGTGACTGAGTGTTCTTGCGAACATTAAGACTGTTATACATGTTACTCCATTCAATGCAGTTGCCGAAACTGGGGACTCACGATCCAACTCCAAACAATGTCTTCGACGGTTGCAAGTTCACCGATCTCGATGGCAGTGTGTGAGATTTCCACTCGTTGCAACAATTGGGCAATTTCCTCGGGTGAAAGCCTGCGGCCAAACAATTGAGCATGAAAGCCATGCAGCAAATCAAGCGATGTTGGAGACTTCAACGACTCTCGGGCAACGGCCTTCTCGATGAAACGATTCAGTCGCTCCCCGGCGACCAATTCAAGGCCTTCCGATATAGGGTCTACACACGACGACTGCCGCGAGCAGCCATTCTCGGCGGTTTCCATCATCATTTCCGCTGCTTGGGATGTCGGATCTACCGAGCGATTGTCGACAACTCCCAAAGCATCGCTCGCCAACTGCTGGACGTCGCGATGGATCGGCTTCACATCTCGAATAGCCAACATTTGTCGTTGCAGTTGTGGCGCTCTGGTGTCTGAAACGCGCGCGTAGGTCTCACTTAAGACAATCGAGCGCACCAGTTCGCGCAGCGAAAACTCGTTGGTGCGCAGTTGTTCCGCCAGATGCTCTAAGAGCGCCTGATGAATGGCTGGGTTCGTGATGCGGTGATCGTCCAGTTCCTCGACCAAACCGCTTCCCAGGAGCCATGCCCAAACCCGGTTGGCCAGGTTTCGAGAGAATTGCTCGTTGTCTGTGCTACACAACCAGTCGACAAAAGCCTCGTCTGGCGTGACAGCTTGCGTTGTGCCAAGCAGATTACCGACCGAAGATTGCAACGGCTCGGAGGCAAACGGCAGTCGCGCGACCGCGTTACGTCCAGTTCTTAGGTCAGTGGAAGTGCGTCCCGATACCCGGCGGACCGTGGAATCATTGCCGATATCGATTTCGGCCCAACATGCGGCCATTGCAAAGTAGTCGTCTTGTGTCCAGTGATCGAGTGGATGATCGTGGCACTGCGCACAACCGACGCGCACTCCCAAAAATGTAGCTGCGATCAACTCGGCGCGCTGCCGTGGATCGCTCGCAAAATGGTGGAACACATTCAACGGATGTGGAGCACTCATTGCTGATACCGACGGGTCGGCTGGGAGTGGACTACGGGCCGTTGCCGTCGCAATCAACGCCTGTGCTCTTTGCCCTTCATTGGGAACCAACAGCATTCGTCGAACGAGTGACTGCAGATCGTCCGATTCACGCAGTTCATCGCTAATGGCAACCGCAAGCAGATCAGTGCTGCGTTTCGTACGACTTTGCGTCCCAACCCAATTGGCCAGTACGTCTCCTGCATGTTGCGTAAAATCGTTGCTGGTAAGCAGGCGATCGACTAGACCTGTCACCTGTCCACGATCAATTTCGTCAATGGCAGAACTCCATTCATCCAGCGATGGATGGCGACCCACTAAGTCGAGCCAGAGGCGGCGTGCCAACAACGTTGAGCTGCAGCGTCCAGCCACCGATAGCTCCAATCTCTTGTTGGCAGCCTGTACGATGGCATCGATCGTATTGTCGGATCGCGACAATTTCGCAGACGCTAATACATCTTCGTGCATGCCGAGTGTGTTGCGCGTTGGCTGGCTTCCTTTCTTAACAAACATTTGCACCGTCGTGACCTGTTTGCCAACTCGTACAGTAATTGGCCAATAACCAACGACACGCGGCGTCAATTCGAGAAGGTTATCCACTAGGCGATATTCTACCGTGGCCTGTTCAGTTCCAATCGGTTGTGCATCCGAGATGGACACCCACCGCGTCATATCGCGGGAACTACCGTCGCTCCAGGTGGAATCAACTGACAAACGGATCGGCTCGGCCACACTACCAACCAGAAGCGAACCTGAAGAGACAGTCAAGGAAACGAGCTCAGCCATCTTGCCGCGCGGCGTTCTTTGTGAAATCCACTTCTTGAGCAAGGCAAAGGGAGGACTGTCGCTGTCGAGTCGCTCGCCTCCGCCGTGTTCGAGATAACCGCCCGGCTTTTGGAGAATAAGGCTGGATTCAGGCTGTTGGACGTCAATAAATCGTCCAGGAATGGCGAATAGCAGAGCTTCGTAATCCGCTTCCGGTCGCGCTCCAAACAGAGAGAGCGCCAAATATCCGCGTCCTGCGGCTGCACCATGACAAGCACCCGAGTTGCATCCAGCCTGCGTCAGTAACGGAATAACGTCGCCCGAAAAATCGACGCTTGGCTGCACTGCTTGTTCTTGCAACTGCGGCTGGTCGGAAGTGGTCTGTGCGAAACAACGGATGCCAGCGGTCTGTGTGACTGCGAGAGTAACGATACACACCAGGTGACAGACGCACACCAAGTGACAGACGACTGACTTGAACCTATCAATACTCATCATTTCTCTGGGTATGATTGGCCGCGATGTTGGTACCGCTTCCGACGGTTCACATTATCGCTGCGCGTTTCTACGTTGTGCAGGCTGCGGAAGCAATTGATCGAGGTCTGGGATCTCGCCTCCACCACTGATTTCGTTGATCGCTTTGAGAATCGGAGGTGCGTCGGTCGCCGAAGAAACTTGGCTCAAGGCAAAATTGGCGGTGATCTTTCCTTCTTTGGCAACCAAGACGGTCATATCGACGAGTCGATTGAGTCCCAGCGGACCGGGCCCCTCGATGCCACCATCGGCGACGGCCAGTTTCGTTGGCAACTTAAAATATCCGCCGACTTGGCCAAGCCACTGTTCACTCGAGGAACGATCGTCGGTTAAGACGACGACGTACAATTCCAATCCTTCTTCTTTTCGCAGCTCGGCGAACTGTGAGAGAATGCGGACCAGCTGAAAGGCAGGGCGAGAACGTTCGTGCATGAAAGCAATCGCGACGGGTGTTTTTTGGCTGCGTTCCGCCAAATCTGCTTTGGTTGAAGGTTTGTCTTTGCCTTCGCTGACCCATACCGGCAATTCGACAAGTGCCTCACCAACCTGCGGACCCGAGAAAACGGCATCTTTGGCATCCTCTCGTTCTTTTACGACCGGTTGCTCGTCAGTTGACTCAAGCGATTGGGCAAACAGGCCGGGTGCGTACAATGCACACGCCATACCGGCGACGATTCTTAACCAAGTTTGTCGAACGAGAAGAGGCATATGGAAAACCCTTGAAATTGCGACCCCCGAGGCGATCATCTGCGATATATCACCGGGCGTTGATGGTGTAGTATACCACGGCGAGCGCTTACCCAGTTTGTCGAATTGGCCCCTATCTGGTAAATTTCGTCGCATGCGAAAAGGAATTGCTGTCTCCCCAGGTGTATCCATTGGCACTGCCTACTGCATCCATGAAGTTTTCTTGGAGCCAGGTCGTGGTCGATTGGAATCACACGAAGTCGCTGGCGAACTAGCAAAGTTCGAAAATGCGCGCAAGCGGTCGATTGAAGATCTCCGCGCACTTCAGAAGAAAGTGGAGCAACAGGTCGGCAAAGAATCGGCAGCCATTTTCGCCGTGCACGAATCGATATTGCTCGATTCGACCCTCATCGACAAAGTGCGTAACTGGATCAAGGATGAGCGCTCGCCCGCGCAAGTTGCGTTGTCCAAGCTGCTCGAAACCTATCGTGTACTGCTCGACAAATCGGGCGACGACTACCTTCGGGAACGTCTCGCCGATATCCGTGACGTGGTGGAGCGTCTGACAAGCTACCTGAGCGCCGCGCTGGAGAAAGGATCGGGAGTTCTGAGCGGCCCCACTATTGTGGTGGCGGACGAGTTACTACCTAGTCAAGTTGTGATGTTGGGCTCCAAGCCAGTTCACGGGATCGTGACTCAAGCGGGCAGTCAAACCAGTCATGCTGCCATCATTGCGCGCAGTCGCGGAATTCCTGCGGTCAGTGGCGTCGCTGGCATCTTGCGTCAAACCAAAAACGGCGATTGCATCATCGTGGACGGACGCGATGGACATGTGATCGTCAATCCCGATCCGGAAGTCTTGGCGGCATACCGCAAGTTGGAGCGTGAATTCGTCAATTTGCGAGATCAGCTTGCACACAATCGCGACCAGCCAGCAGTCACGCGCGATGGCGTTGCACTGGAACTTTTGGCGAACATTAACGGAGTTGCGGATGCACAGGCTGCAGAAGCCATGGGTGCTTCAGGTGTCGGCTTGTATCGAACCGAATATCTTTACTTAACACACGCCAGCGTGCCTGGCGAAGAGGAGCAGTTAGAAATCTATCGCGACGTGATTTCGGCCAGTCCCAATCATGCGGCCACCATCCGTACGCTCGATATTGGAGGCGACAAGACCGTCCCGTTCCTCGGGCGCTCGCAGCAAGAAGCCAATCCATTTATGGGTTGGAGAAGCATTCGCATTTCGTTTGAACACCCCAACTTTTTTCTCGCTCAAATCCGTGCCATCTTGCGTTCCGCAGCCGCAATGGACGGTCGAGGAGCGCGAGTGGTCCAAATGCTTTTTCCCATGGTGACCAATCTCGAGGAATTGCGACGACTGCGGGCGATTGTACGTCGCGCACAGCAGCAGTTGACTGCAGAGCAAAAGCCGTTTGGACATGTCGCCTTTGGGATGATGTTAGAAGTTCCAGCCGCTGCCATCATGATTGACCAGCTACTCCCGGCGGTCGATTTTGTATCGATTGGCTCAAATGACCTCATCCAATACTTAATGGCAGCCGACCGCGACAATCCCAAGGTGAGTCACTTGTGCCAGCCTCTTTCTCCCGCCGTGGTCCGCGTGCTGGCGTCCGTGGTCGCCGCTTGCAATCGCGCCAACAAACCGGTAACCCTCTGCGGCGAAATGGCTGGCCAGCCCCAGTCGTTTGTGATCCTCCTCGGCATGGGATTGAGGCGATTTAGCATGAGTCCCGCCTTCATACCCACCGTCAAGGAACTGGCAGCGCACCTGACGATTCCAATGGCAGAAAACCTTTTGAACAAGGCGATGAACCAAAAAACGACGCGTCAGGTTCGCAGTCTTCTAAATGCCGAGTTGCGAGTCATCGCCCCAAATCTAGTTCCGATCTTAATGCAGTAGGCACCCTGCACCTGCCAATTCAATGTTCAGCACCACAGCCAGCGCGAGCACTGGTGTCAACGCGTCAACGCGGCCGGCGCGCGTAGCAAGCTGACTCGATACTTTTCGTCCATCAGTTTCTTGTTGGCTCGTTCAGGATCGGTCTGACTCCAAGTTTCTCGAAAGACCGACGCCCAAACGCTCCGTTGCATGCGAGCATCGCGGTCATACCATCGAACCACGTGCGCATCGCGATCATGGTCGCGCGTGGGCATGCGTCCCAAATTGTTCTCTACCAGACACCATGCGACCACATGGTAGCGGCGATAGTCGGGAGACCATTCATAGAAAATCACCTGATCGTAAGCATGACGACCAAGATCGTCATAAAAATGGTTGAGTTCGATCAAGTCGACTCGTTGGTTTAACTCTTCGCTTGACATGGACCCACTGCCTGGGATCGCGAAGAGAAGTGGGAAGAGTAGGTCGCACAACAGCGGCCACAATGAACTGCTAGACACCATCCTTGGTCTCCTTCGCAAAGGGACTGACCTCGGACGGTCATCGCCTTTGATTGGAACTGCGATTGGCAGTCGCTGTCAGGATGGAGAACCACTTGCAGCAAATCAGAAAGTTGATCGCCGCAGCGAGCTCGCTCGATTATCACTGGCAACGACTTCGGAAAATAATCCAGGTCGCCTGCAGTTCTCCGGCACGTCGTTTCCGCCGTGCAGTCAATGGTGTCGTCTCTCAAGTCGAATTTGTCGGAGAACTGTCCCCAATTACCAGTTGTCGGCTGTTCGTGGCAAGACGAGTTAGCAAAAATTGAGGAATAACGGCCGCTTGCCCGCTCTACTCCATTCCCTGCGCCCCCTGCCTTGCATCGCTCGCAGGGATACCACGCCGCGTCAGTCTATGATTACAATCAACTTCATGTGCAATTATTTTATACGCGTGCTCACTGTGATCGTTTGGCTAAGCACCTCGCTTCCGGCGGGCTTATGCCATGG
This sequence comes from Pirellulaceae bacterium, assembly GCA_041753315.1. Lineage (GTDB taxonomy): Bacteria > Planctomycetota > Planctomycetia > Pirellulales > Pirellulaceae > Aureliella. The sequence continues at coordinate 163,090 of JBGSUV010000103.1, forward strand.
ACAGGTAGAAGATCGTATGGATGACGACCCTGCAAGCGTTGACGAGGAGTCGATGCCCGCATTCAAGTTTCCGAACTGGCGCACCCCTACCTTTGGAGGCAAGCAATTCTGGACCGATTACTGTTGGCGACAAGGTTGGCGCCTTCAACAAAATGCGATCACCGGACATTGGCGTTTGCTTGACGAAAACAATGTCCGCGAGGCGTGGGGAAGTCGCGACGCATGTGTGGAAGTACTAGAACAGCAAAAACTGGAGAATGCCTTACCGACAACGCACGCGGTCATTCTTTTACATGGCTTGATGCGGTCTTCCGGTTCGATGCATTCGATGGCGGAGGCGTTAAAGCAAGAGCAAAAGTATTCGGTCATCTCATTTGAATATGCCAGCACCAGGAGCTCGATCGGCCAGCACGCGCGAGCGCTGCGCGAGGTACTCGATGGACTTCCCAAGCATGTCGAAATCAGCTTCGTGGGGCATAGTATGGGGAATATCGTGGTGCGACATTTAATCGGAGACCTGATTCGCGCCGACGATACGCACATGCTCGATCGCATCCAACATGTTGTTATGCTTGGACCTCCCAATCAGGGCTCGTCGATCGCTCGTCAACTAGCGAAGACTGGCGTGTTTGGATGGGTTACCGGTCGCGGTGGTCTGGAACTTGGCCCAGGTTGGCAAGAGTTCGAAGCAAGACTGGCAGTTCCTCGCTGTCCGTTTGGTATTGTCGCAGGTAGACTCACCGATACGACCATCACCAATCCGTTGGTCGACGGCGAAGGAGATTTCGTTGTGAGTGTTGAAGAAACCAAGTTGGCTGGTGCAGCCGACTTCATGGAAGTCCCCCGCTTGCACTCGTTTCTCATGGATGACAAGAAGGTTCAATCCGCAGTTGTCCATTTCTTGGAAACAAATAGCTTTGGATCAAACTGAATAACCTCTACCTACGTTCCAAGCCAAATTGCGCGCAGCTGCTGGGCGAACACAGAGATGCCAACGACCGCGGCAATTAGCGCTGCCACCAGCACAGCAGCGCTGGCGATATCAAGCGCCTTGCCAACCTCCGGATTATGTTCGCGACAAAGCCCACGTGCCAAGTATTCGACGGCACTGTTCATCAACTCGAGTGACAGGACAAGTGCGATGCACAACAGCAAGATGGAAAATTGCAGCACCGAACAGCGAAGCAAGCCGGCGATGAGCAATACCAAAACCGCCATGGGCAAATGCACCGAAAAACTGCTTTGCCCATGAATGCCAACACTAACACCCCGGATCGCATTGCGGAATTTATCGATCCAGTGTCTCGTCATTTCGCCTACCTCAGCCACTCAACCTGCACCACAAAAACCAGATCAGATTTGGTCGTCTAAAACTCGGCCGAGCCTGGCGTGCGCGGAAATGGGATACAGTCGCGGATGTTGGTCATCCCAGTGACCCATTGGACAACGCGTTCGAAGCCAAGTCCAAAGCCGCTGTGGGGCACACTACCGTACTTCCGCAAGTCGATATACCACCAGTATTCCTCTTCGCTCAACTCCATCTGCTTCATACGGCTGAGCAGAACATCCAGCCGCTCTTCGCGTTGACTTCCGCCGATGATTTCTCCAACTTGCGGTACTAGCACATCCATGGCGGCTACCGTCTTGTCATCGTCGTTGCAGCGCATGTAAAACGGTTTGATCGTCTTGGGGTAGTTGTAGAGGATTAACGGACCTTCCACATGTTTCTCGGTCAAGTAGCGTTCGTGTTCCGCTTGCAGATCGGCTCCCCACTGCACAGCATAGTCAAACTTCTGACCAGACTTTTGCAGGATATCGACCGCTTCGGTGTAGGTCATATGCTGAAACGGTTTTTGCATAACGGCGGTTAAAGCAGCGATCAAGCCTGGTTGCACTCGTTCTTCGAAGAACTGCATATCATCGACGCAAGTGGTCAGCGCGTCGGATAACAAGCGTTTAATAAATCGCTCTGCCAGTGCCATGTTGTCAGCGAGATCAAAAAAGGCAGCTTCTGGTTCGATCATCCAAAACTCTGCCAGGTGACGGCTGGTGTTGCTGTTTTCAGCGCGAAACGTTGGTCCAAACGTGTAGCAGCGTCCCAGGGCCGTAGCGTACGTTTCGGCCTCTAACTGTCCCGAAACCGTTAAGTACGTTGGCTTGCCAAAGAAATCTTGTGTGGTGTCAACCTTGCCGTCTTTAAGCGGCAAACGGTCGAGTGGCAGAGTCGTAACGCGGAACATCTGCCCCGCTCCTTCGCAATCGCTGGCTGTGATGATCGGCGTGTTAACGTAATAGAAACCCTCTTCCTGAAAAAATTGGTGTACGCTAAACGCCAGTCGATTGCGCAGACGCGACACGGCGCCAAATGAGTTAGTGCGTGGACGCAGATGAGCCCACTCGCGCAGTTTTTCGAAAGAATGACGCTTCTTCTGCAATGGAAAATCTGCCGGAGCGTCACCGATCAACCGCACCTCGGTTGCCACCAGCTCGCTTGCTTGTCCTTGCCCCTGGCTCGCCTTCAGTTTACCTCGAGCCACAATGGAGCTACCGACCGAAAGCGAACTGATTTCGGTCGAATAGTTGGGGAGCGACGCATCGGCAATGATCTGCAGATTTCCGAAGCAGCTTCCGTCGTTTACTTCAATGAAGCTGAAGCCCCCTTTGCTATCGCGGCGGGTTCGTACCCAACCACGCACTTCGATATCCATATCGATATGTTCACCACTCAATGCCTTGGCTACCTGGAGCCAGGGCGAGTTCGAAGGGCTTGTCATCTAAATTTCCTTAAAAATACGATACCTGTGCGCCCCAACTAGTGTTTCCACGAAATATTGTCGCGAGCTCTCAATGCCCCACTTCCGCCAGAAAACGTTCCGCGTCCAGTGCTGCCATGCAGCCGGTGCCTGCAGAAGTAATCGCTTGGCGATAATAGTCGTCGGCCACATCGCCGGCTGCAAATACACCTGCTGCGCTGGTGTTGCTGCGGAACGGCAAGGTCCATTTTAGATAGCCCTTGTCGTTCATATCGAGTTTACCTTTGAGGAAAGTTGTATTGGGTGTGTGTCCAATGGCAACAAACATTCCGCTAACTGGTAGCTCGCTGACCGAGTCATCGACGGTATTGCGCAGCTTCAATCCAGTGACTTGTTTTCCATCCCCCAAGACCTCCTGCACGGTGCTATTCCAGACCATTTCAATGTTCGGGTGATTCATGGCTCGATCCTGCATCACCTTCGAAGCTCGCAATTCATCGCGACGGTGAATCAAGTAGATCTTGTCAGCGCCATCGAGGTTCGCGAGGTAGCTTGCTTCTTCCACGGCGGTGTCACCTCCGCCGATGACCGCCAGTGGTTTACGGCGATAGATAGGCAACGCGCCATCACAAACCGCACAAGCGCTGACCCCTTTGTTCTTATACATCTCTTCCGAATCGAGCCCCAGATAGTTCGCCCGGGCTCCGGTGGCGATGATCACGGTGTGAGTCAGAATCGGCTCGCCGTCGGCAGGCATCACCTTCAACGGTTTTCCCGAAAAGTCGACGTCGACAATATCGTCACCGACAACGCGAGTGCCAAAGTTCAACGCTTGCTGCTTCATCAGTTCCATCAATTCGACGCCCTGCACCGCATAATGCGGTTTGCCATCTCGCTCGTGTTCGTGGCCGACTGGAACCGGAGGCAAATTGTAGTGGCGATCTACATCCACGGCGCTTTCGACAAATGCGCGGATATTGCCAGCCGGAAAACCTGCGTAATTTTCGACTTCTGTGGTAAATGCCAATTGTCCCAATGGAATCATTTCCGGCTTCCACGTACCTTCGAACAGCAGTGGTTTGAGGTTTGCCCTAGCTGCGTAAATAGCAGCCGACCAACCCGCCGGTCCGCTTCCGATGATGACCGTTCTTTCAATAGCACTCATATTTACAGACTTTCCAAGCTTACGAACTCAGGTGGGAATCTTCTTCAGCATTTGCCAGATCGGCAGATTATAGGGATCGACCAAAAACCTTCCCAGGTGTCTGCCCGAGCGACTTCCATGGTTGCACCACACCATCTTCCCACGCCTCTTCGGTGCCCAGGTCGCACGCTTCTTTGCTCGGGAGGTTCGTCAAGTCGTTGTGGATAATGCTGATTTCGCTGCCGTCTGGCTCGCAACCTTTCCTGCGGGATATCAGGGCGGGGAGAGGCGAAGCGGTTATCCCAGGTAATGCGACCTGCTTAAAAAGCCAAAACTCGCGGTGGACACCTCCCCCGCGAGCTTGATTTCAAACTTAACAAAGTACGACAGAGTATTCTGGCTAATCCTGGAGTTTTTCAGCGACTTTCGGAAGCATTGCCGCCAGTCCTGGGGCGGTTTCCAGATCAACGGATTCGACCAATTCCAGCAACCGCTCCGCCTCGTCGGGCAACCGCGGATGCAAATTTTGCCAAACGATGTGAGGCACTAAGGGGTCGTCGCCGCAAGCGGAAAGTACTGTGATCCAGGTCTTTAACGGGTCGATGTGCTGCAATTTGCCCGCAGCAATCGCCACTTGCAATTGAACTTCTACTTCGGGATCTCGCGCCAATGCAACACACTTTTCCGCCAATTGCTGATTGTCCGGATGCAAGTCGGCGCAAGCTCGGACGCCCCACGCACGGACCTGCGTATCAGCTTGTTGGAGCAGCTCTCCTGCAAACTTGGCGCTAAGCACTTTGCCACCCAATAGCGACCAGACAGCGTGCATGCGGTGCTTATGGGCCGCGGAATTGTCCAGTGCAATGGCTTGCAACAGGTCGATAGCCCCTTCGCACTTTTGCTCGGCTAACAAACGCTGAGCTGTTTCGCGGACATAGATGTTCGCGTCCCCTAACTTGCTAACCAACTCTTGCGGGCTAAGTCCAGCTAGAACGGCTGGCTCTGGGCGACCGGTTGCTTCATGCACGACGCGATAAAGTCGACCATGTCCGCGATCAACGCCTTCGGGATCCGCGCTGGCATCCTGGTAGCAGTGATAGCGATCGTACCAGTCGAGCACATACAAACAGCCGTCGGGTCCAACCTTTTGCACGACCGGCATAAACCACACGTCGTTCGCTGAAAGAAAATCATCCTCCCCAAATCCAGCGTAGGTCGCACCCGCGCGTTCGACCCGATCCACGTTGATACAGTTTCCGTGAATGTTTCCCATCATCAATCGTTCGCGATATTCCTGCGGAAATGCGGCCGAATCAAAGTAGGTGATGCCACAATAGGCAGCCATTTGATGCTTGTGTTTGACAATCGACTCGATTTTCCAAGTGTGAGGCGGATAGGGGCCTCCTTGTCGATGGTAGTAGCCGGTTTCGGTCAGGTGCCAAAGGTGATCGATCACACAGGCGCTGATAAAGGCCTCGCCATGTGCATCAAAGGCGATTCCCCAAGGGTTGCTTGTCCCCTCGCAAAACAGATCAAACTTGCGGGTCACCGGATCAATTCGAAACATCGCGCAGGTGAAATCGAAGACCTTTCCATCTTGCTCCACATGGCACGGGTTAAACACGCCGTTGAGCCCGTAAAGGCAACCGTCGGGTCCCCAGGTCAAGCTGTTCGGCAGTTCATGGGTGTCGTCGCGTCCAAACCCGGTCACGACGACTTCTGTTTTGTCAGCTCGGTCGTCACCGTCGGTGTCCTGCATGAACAAAATGTCGGGTGCGTTGGCAACCCAGACACCTCCATGTCCGATGGCAATTCCGGAGGGGATATTCAGTCCTTCGGCAAAGATTTTGACCGAATCGACTCGGCCATCTCCATCGGTGTCTTCCAAAATCTTAATCCGATCCTTGCCCGGTCCTGGCTCATGCCGCGGGTATTCGAAACTTTCTGTGACCCAAATTCTCCCGCGTTCGTCAAACGCCATCGCCACTGGATTGAGCAAGTCGGGCTCAGCGGCGACTAATTCGACACGAAAGCCTTCGGGCACTTTCATTTTTTTAAGGGCTACGTCTGGAGATAGAGGTGGGCCGGGTGGCTGCGTCTGCTGTCGGGGAATCTTCACTTTCCCCTCTTGTGCCACGGCTTCCAGCGCGCCGATGGAGGCAACCATGGCGAAAATGCCGAGCACAAACAGGCGAGCGCGAAGTGGCTCAAAGGCTTGGTAAGTCATGTCAGGCTTTCAATGGAAGGGTAGTCGAGTTTGGTGGGACTTCGATTATTGGTCCACTTCGCTCGACATTCAACTCCCAGGGGGCCATAATGCGGGATACTGGCGGAAGTCGAAATAGACTAAAGTCACCTCAAACATCCTCATCTGCTAGCTTCTCGCTCGCAACAAGTCATCAATCGAGTCATCAGTGGAACGCCGAACTGACACAAAGGTTACTGTCATGAAACGCTTCTCTCTATTGTCTACCATCGCCTTACTGACACTTCCCTCTCTCACGTTGTTCACAGGCTGTGGTGGAGGAACTGAAGAAACTCCTCCGGTCGCGCAGGCGCCTGCACCGACCAGCAGCCGCGGTGGACCTGCGGCCATGGCCCCCAGTGAAAGTGAGAACTCAGAGGAAGCCAGCAGTTCCAGTGGCGGCTCATCCTATGGTGGCGAAGGTTCCGGCGGTTCGAGCTACGGTTCGCAACAAGGTGGCATGGGAGGCGGCAAAGGCATGGGAATGGGAATGATGGCTCCCAATGGCGCTAACGGCGGCATGGGACCTCCCATGGGAGCCACCATGGGGCCTCCCGGCATGAGTATGAGTAAGGATAGTGAAGAGAGTAACAGTATGATGAGTTCGGGTTACCCCACCCGCAACATGTCAAACGATGAGGAATCGGCTGGCATGTCGAACCCATATGACATGCGTAGCATGGCCGCCAACGTCGGCGGCAGTAAAAGCGAAGGCATGGGAATGGGCATGCCAGCTGGCTACGGAGAAATGATGAACAGTAGCGGAATGGGTGAACAAGGCGCGATGGGAGGAACCTTCGGACCTGGTGGCTTCGGCCCTGGTGGCATGGGAGGAACATCCTCTGGCATCACTCAGTTCATCAATCAGAACTGCATCTCCTGCCACAGCAACAACGCTCCTAAAGGTGGTGTCAATCTCGCTTCGCTCTCGGGTGACATTGCTGCCGACGCCAGCGTGTGGGAACAAGTCATTGAACAAGTCGAATCGGATGCGATGCCTCCCGCCAACGCGCAACGTCGTCCCACTGCACAACAGAAGCAATCGTTTGTTGAACTTGTAAAAGAAGAGTTGGCCAAAGCTGGAGTGGGCGAGGGCCAAGACTACTTGGCCCGTGCGAAAAGTGCGTTTGCGCGTGGAAAAGAGTTGGAAGCCGTCAACTACTTCTATGCCCAAGCACTCACCGCAACCGACGAAGAAGCTCAGTCAATCCTAAAAAGTGCACGTTGGTTTGCCGCGGGCAAACGACCTGTCACTACATTGCGGTTTGCTGTTGGAATCGTGCTGGAGGCCCCCGAAGGCCTTGACGTAAAGCCCATCGGAACTTCTCAGCTGGGCAATGGTGCCGGTGGAGCTGGGCGTCCCAGCATGGGCGGCTACAGCGAATCTGGTGGACCAGGTGGTGCTGGAAACAACACGACGGAACGAGCCTACTATGAACTTACCGGCGATTTTGGACAGGCCGTGGCTTCGGCATTCGAATCGCGCTGGACCTCCGGAGCTCTCGGCACTGTCTTCAGTGATGTCGTGGCCGTGACCCCTGCTCCCAACAATGCAAACGGCATGGGTATGGGCATGGGAATGGGTATGGGCATGGGAGAAGAAGGTCGCGGGATGGGGATGGGACGCCCCGGCATGGGTGGCGGCTTCGGCGGACCTGGTGCGGGTGCTGGAGGTAACTCCAATGCTGGCCGGAAAACGATTTTACCCGGCCAAACCATCACACCTGGACTCGTCTATCTAGGTACGGGCAACCAAAAAGATCTGCAAAAGAAGGCCGCAGATCAAGGCATTGATGGACTGTTCTTGTTCGACATCGAAGCCACTTCGATCCGAAACTCCGGTATCGTCACGAACACTACCAAGTTGCGTCTGATGCTCACCAGCGGCTCGATCGTTGCCTCGACCAAGTCCCTAAAGAACATCGATGTCGAGAAGGCTAAAATGACCGGCAAAGATGGAGATGAAGTGGATAAGAACATTACCCAACTGTTCAACAAATTCGACTCGGAGCTGAAGTTGATCGATATGCCTACCCCCAAGCCCGAACATGCCAAGGGGCGGTTAATGCAATTGGTCAACGACAAGTCCGCAGATAAGCTGCAAACACTGTTTGAGACGCGTTTGTACCATTCACTAGGCGCCTTGTCCCAAGATGAAGTGGCTACTGTTTTCCAAATCGTGCTTCGCGGAAATGAAGGCGTAGCGCTCGCCTCAGGGTCACCCGACGATCGCAAATTGGTCATGCAAGAAGTTCTGACCAACTAAGCCGGTCACCCGCTGCAAAGAAGCGGCAGCGCAAAGGCCTGTGCAGCCTATGCGTTTGCCGCGCAACGTAACCCCGCAAGTCAATTCAAGCGTTCTGCTTGAATTTTCTTGAGGAGGGTTGGCCCAACGCAACCCTCGTGACTCACTTGAGCGGCCCTCCATTTTTAACCCACATCTATAACCTAAGCCGTGCATGACTTGTGCACGTTAGGACGCTGCCCGAAAAAGCTCGGCAGGAGCCTCTCTCTCCCGAGTGAAGATCGGCCAATCAACATTTGTTGCGAGGTGCAACAAATGCATTGGCAGCGTATTCGACGAGCTCGGGCGCTGGAACATCGTCCAGCGCCCGAATCACCAGCAGTGTGTAGTTTGAATTGCCCGGATCGACCACATCCATCAACGCCAAGTAGCGATTCTCCTCGGAGGCCGTCGCCAGTATTTCGGCAGATAATTCGATGGGCAATTGCCCTAACACGCTGCTTTGCCGATGAAGCACATTGACATCTCCAGTTTGCGTTAACTGCAAACTGCATCGCGTGCCGGAGCGAATATCGACGGTAACGGACGGTATCGCCAGCTTGGTCCAAAAGTGTGAGAGGCGCACCGGCGCGCCTTCCACGAAGCGACAGCCGCCTTCGAACCAATTCTCGCAGACTTGATGTCGCCAACCACCACAGGGCAATGCATCCAGTTCGTAAACGCGACTTTTCCCCCAGTGCGCTAGGATGATGTCGGGGGGAGCGACGATGCGATCTTCCGAAAAAGCAAGGATGGCGGCATCGATCGTTTCATCGGGCGTGTTGTTCAGATAACGCGAAATTCGCTCGCGCAGTTCTTCTTCCCGCGTGCTCATTCCATGCAACGATGCATATAGTAAAAACGCTTGATAGAGTTCTTCTTCGTTGACTGCGTCGCAAAACATCGCATCACTCGCTGAAAGAGAATTCGCTAAAAGCCAACTGAAATCTAGGTCGCCATTTCGCCTTGAGCAAATTAAAATCTGCGAAATCATGTTCCAAGCAATCGTCGACTGCTCCATTGTCCTCGACGCACATTGCAATTTTTGGCCAAAAGTCGAGTGACTCGTGGACCCCTTGGAACGCTAGGAAGCCCCCTCAAACGCTCTCTGCCAGCGTAGCGCTCCACCAGCCTCAGCAGGGCGGAAAATATTTTTCACATCGGCACTTGTCAAAATTAGACCGCTCACATAAGGTTTAATAGCAATGTTTCGTAATCTCAACGCGTCAGGATATCGCCGTGCAACCCACTACTTCGGACCATATTCGTCCGATCGATCAGGCGGTGCTCGATTTGCTTCGGCAATACAGAGGCCTGACCGTGCCGGAATTATCGGAACGATTGGAAGTAACAGCCACTGCGGTTCGGCAACGGCTAGAACGGCTGGTTGAAGTCGAGTTGGTTGAACGGCAAAAGGAGAGCGTGGGCCGCGGGCGACCGCAGTTCCGCTATTTGTTGACATCGCTAGGCATGCGTTATTCGTCGGCAAGTTATGCCGATTTGGCCTCGGCGCTGTGGCACGAAATCCTTGAACTACCCAATCCGCAACTTCGCAGCCGACTATTGCGCCGCGTTGCCAAACGGATGGGACGCGATTTACGACACAACGTCCCCGATGGAGCTCCCTTAGAAGATCGCATGAATGCGATGGTTTCCGAACTAGCTCGACGCAAAGTCCCCGCGACGGTTAACCATGGTGGGTTGCTCCCGGTTCTGGAGGTTCATACATGTCCCTACCCAGAGCTTACCGGTGGAAATGAAAGCCGCCAATTGTGCGAGTTGGAACAGGAGATGTTAAGTGAGGCGATCGGACAGTCGGTGCAGCTTGACTGTTGCCGGCTCGATGGCCACAACCACTGCCAATTCCGTCCAGTGCCTCAACCCATACCGCAATCGGTGTGATTGACTGCAGTGAACGATTGCCGCGACCGGATCACAGCTGGTCGCAACTACAAACAACAAAACATTCAACTTAATTCAAACGCAAATACTTGGAACCGAGCACACTGATGTCACACGTTTTGAAAATAGAGAACCTGCAAGTTTCCGTCGAAGGCAAGGAAATTCTGCGCGGCGTCAACCTGGAGATGAAACACGGCGAGACTCATGCACTGATGGGACCAAACGGTTCTGGCAAGAGCACCTTGGGGTTGGTGATCGCCGGACATCCTGGTTACGAAGTTACCGGTGGTTCAATCACCTTGGATGACCGCGATGTATTGGAAATGGCAGCCGACGAGCGAGCGCGAAGTGGAATATTCATGGCATTTCAACGACCGATGAGTATTCCCGGGGTGAAGATGGCTGATTTCTTGCGGCACGCAGCGACCAACGTGCGTCGCCCCAATCGCAAAGAGGGTGAAGAACTGATTCCCATGCGAGAATTCCGTAAGGAACTAAAAGAGAAAATGGAACAGCTTCGCATGGACCCCGAATTTGCACGGCGCTACGTCAACGAAGGATTTTCTGGTGGAGAAATGAAACGCGCCGAAATCCTACAGCTCGCCATGCTCCAACCGAAATTTGCGATCTTGGATGAGACCGATAGCGGGCTGGATGCGGATGCCGTGCGCTTGGCAAGTGCCAGCATTGCAGAAATCGGTCGCGAAAAGATGGGATTATTGATCATTACGCACCACGACAAGTTACTCGAACATAATCCCCCAGAATTTACGCACGTCATGCTGGGCGGACGCATCGTTGAAACTGGCGGAGTCGAGTTGGCACAAGAGCTGTACTCGCGTGGTTATGACCGCATTCGCGCAGACTATCCAGACGCCGATCGAGCCAATCAGGAAATGGTCAGCGATGAAACAGCAGAAGTTGCGGTTAGCTAGTTGATGATCGACCGTTTGAATTGACCCTTCGCTCACTTAAAGAATAAGTTGCTATGGCTACCGATATTGTTACGCAAGAAAATGACGCCGTTGGCGAGATCAATAAGTATGATTTTCGCACGGAAAGCACAGCCGTTTTTAAGGCTCGTAAAGGTGTTGATGCAGAAATTGTCGCTCAGATTTCAGAAATGAAATGCGAGCCAGAATGGATGCGAGACTTCCGGCTGAAATCGCTTGAGATCTTCAATTCCAAGCCCTTGCCGACCTGGGGTGGCGACATCGCCATCGATTTTCAAGACATCTTTTACTACCTCAAGCCGTCCAGCGGCCAGGAGAAGTCGTGGGACGATGTACCCGCCGAAATCAAGGAAACGTTCGAAAAGTTGGGCATCCCACAAGCAGAACGCAAATTCTTGGCCGGGGTCAAAGCACAATTCGAAAGCGAAGTCGTTTACGGTTCTCTGAAAGAGGATTTGGCTGACCAAGGAGTTATCTTTCTCGACACCGATTCGGCGGTCCGCGAACATCCTGATTTGGTCCGCGAATACTTTGGCAAGATCATCCCTCCTTCCGACAACAAGTTTGCCGCTTTGAATTCTGCAGTCTGGTCGGGCGGTTCATTCATCTACGTTCCACCCGGCGTCAAAATTGAATTTCCACTGCAAGCCTACTTCCGGATCAACGCCGAGAATATGGGACAATTCGAGCGCACGCTGATCATTGTCGACGAAGGTGCGTCGGTACATTACGTGGAAGGTTGCACCGCACCGATGTACAGCAGCGAAAGCCTACACTCGGCGGTCGTAGAAATCATCTGCAAACGAGGTAGCCGCTGCCGTTACACGACGATTCAAAACTGGGCCAACAACATTTATAACCTGGTTACCAAACGAGCCATGGCATACGCTGATGCCACCATGGAATGGGTCGATGGAAATCTTGGCAGCAAGTTGACTATGAAATACCCAGCGGTCTACATGATGGAGCCGGGGGCGCGTGGCGAGATCCTCTCAATCGCGTTTGCCAGCGCAGGACAACACCAAGACGCAGGCGGTAAACTGGTTCATGCCGCTCCACACACCACCGGGCAAATCATCAGCAAGTCGATTAGCAAGAATGGTGGCCGCAGCAGCTATCGGGGCTTGGTCAAGGTTGAAAAGGATGCCAAACATTCTAAATGCAACGTCGTTTGCGATGCGCTGATCCTTGACCCCAAGAGTCGCTCAGACACCTACCCCTACATCGAAATCTTGGACCAAGATGTATCGATCGGCCATGAAGCAAGTGTCTCGCGAATTGGCGAAGAGCAATTGTTCTATCTGATGAGTCGTGGATTGTCCGAATCCGAAGCGAGCACCATGATCGTTAATGGCTTCATCGAACCGCTCGTCAAAGAACTTCCGATGGAATACGCAGTCGAAATGAACCGGCTCATCCAACTCCAGATGGAAGGCTCCGTTGGCTAGACGCTAGGCATCCGACGTCGAATTACAAAATCCGAGATCCAACACTTTAAACTTCAAACTTCTTCCCAATGACCATCGCCTCGCAATCTGACGTACTCCAGTTCGATCAAACTGGATTTGATCACTTCATCGCCGCCCGCAATGAACCAACTTGGTTGACAGCCATTCGTCGCGCTGCTTGGAGCCAATTTTTGGAAATGGATTGGCCAAGTCGCAAGGAAGAGGAGTGGATGAGGAGCGATCTGCGCGGCTTCAAATTGGATCGATTTCAGCTTCCGGCAAACGAATCGACTTCGGGGCTGGAAGAGGCTGGAGTGCCCCAATGGTTGGCTGAAGGAGTGGATCCGGCTGGCTCCCTATCGACCCTCAATGGAGCATTGGTTGCCGAGCATTTGAATGACAAATGGGCAGAACGAGGTGTCTTGTTTGGTGACTTAAGTCGCTTGGCAATGGAACATTCCGAGGTGGTTGGCAAGTATCTTTATTCCGTCGTCGATCGCACGCAAGATCGCTTTGCCGCCCTGCAAGCCGCCACATGGACCGGTGGACAATTGCTGCTCGTACCACGCGGCGTCTGCGTCGATCAACCACTGCGAATTGCAGCCGGGATGACCGAAGGCGGAACCGATATCGGACGGACGCTGATCGTGCTGGAAGAGGGTGCTGAAGCCACCTTCCTGTATGAGTCCAACAGCGACACACCACAGGCCAAAGGTCTTCATATGGGTGCGGTGGAAATTATCGTGCGACCCGGTGCGAACTTGCGGTACGTCAATCTCCAGGATTGGGGACGCGGCGTCTGGCACTTTGCACACCATCGCGCGACAATCGATCGCGATGCTTCGATGCAGTGGACCAACGCCGCCATCGGCAGTCGCTTTTCCCAAGTGCGTCAAGAAGTCTCGATGATTGGTGCCGGGGCCAATTGCCAAGTGAATGGCGTGTTATTCACTCAAGAAAATCAACAACTGACCTACAACACGCTGCAGCACCACCAAGCTCCTAACTGTAGAAGCGATTTTCTCTACAAAGCAGCTTTGCAGGACAAGTCGCGGACCGTCTGGCGTGGAATGATCGGCGTCGACCGTGTCGCTCAGAAAACAGATGGGTATCAACGCAACGATAATTTGCTACTCAGCAACGATGCCCGCGCCGATTCCATCCCAGGACTCGAAATCCTAGCAGACGACGTTCGCTGTACTCACGGAAGTACATCCGGGAAAGTGGATGAAGAGTTGATTTTCTATGCTCAAAGTCGAGGCTTTACGCGAAAAGAAGCGACCCGCATGATAGTGACCGGCTTCTTTCAGCAAATATTCGATCGCATTACGATTGAATCGGTACGCGAAGCGTTGGGGCAGTCGATTGCCCGCCAGGTTCGCGAGTATCGATAACTAGCTTCTTCTACTTGAAACAACAACTTGATGTCCGATTTTAAGACGGTAGCAAAAACGGGTGACGTCCCTCCCTCGGGTAAATTGTGCTTGGAAATAGAGGACCGCTTTGTCGTCATCGTCCGAGTCGAACAACAATACTTCTGTTTGGATGACGTCTGCACGCATGATGGCGGCCCATTGGGTGAGGGAGAATTGCTCGGCTACTGCTTGGCCTGCCCTCGCCATGGTGCGCAGTTCGATGTGCGGACGGGTGCGGCCGTCATGATGCCAGCCACCGAAGCCACCGTCGTCCACGAACTTCGAATCGTCGGTGACGATATTCAGATCCGACTTTCTGAGTAGTTTTTTTGTCGCCTCGCTTTCTACCACGATGGCTTCGCATCGACTATGATCAGAGCCACTCTTCGTGAGCGTAAACCGGCACTTCTTCAATCTTTCCGTGTAGAGTTACCGCATGGCGTTTCCCCACCCAACGCGTCGCAGATTTTTGGCGGCCACGACCGCCACTGTTACCGCAGCGAGCCTGATCGGTATGCGCCGCGACGTTGAAGCGAGTCCGCTGGTTGAACAACCCTCGGTCGATCCCACCCCCAGCCAGAACATCCAAGAAGATGGAGTTGAACGTATGTTAGGTTACTGCCTGAACATGAGCACAATCAACGGTGGAGAAGTCCCAGTTCGTGAACAAATCAAAATAGCCGCCACGGCTGGTTACGACGCCGTGGAACTTTGGCTGCGCGATGTCGATAAGTTTGTCAACGAAGGTGGAAAGCTCGCCGACCTGCGCAAGGAACTGGTCGATCTCGGCTTGCGTGTTGATAGCGCCATCGCGTTTGGTAAGTGGATTGTCGACGACGACGCCGAGCGAGCGGCTGGGTTGGAGCAGACCAAACGCGACATGGAGACGCTCCGCGCGATCGGCGGTCTGCGCATTGCTGCACCACCCGTTGGTGCAACCAACGTACCCGGCTTGAACCTGGACGCAGCAGCGCAACGCTATAACACGCTGCTGGAACTGGGTCGGCAACACGAAGTGCTACCACAAGTTGAACTGTGGGGATTCTCGAAGAACCTTTCCACGCTTGCAGAGGTTCTTTATGTCGCAGCAGCAGCCAACCACCCCGACGCGTGTGTGTTGCTAGACGTCTATCACATGTACAAGGGCGGCAGCGACTTTAGCAACATCGGTTTGGTGCCGGCAGCCAAAATGCATTGTTTACACATGAACGATTATCCGGCCACACCTGCGCGAGATCAAATTGGTGACGCGGACCGCGTCTATCCCGGCGATGGCGTTGCACCGCTCGACCACATTTTAAAGTCACTGGTTGCCGGCGGCTTTCGAGGAACACTCAGCCTAGAGCTATTCAATCGCACCTATTGGCAAAAGCCCCCGCAAGAAGTCGCAACAACGGGACTCGAGAAAATGAAGTCAGCGGTCGCCAAAGCTCTATCATAGCCCCCCAATAATCTAAACCTGCGTGGCCGTCCCGTGCCCGCGTCAAAAGACGGTTAGAACGGGAGAGCGAGGCGAGCGAGGCTCCTGCCGAGCTTTTACGGGCAGCGTCCCAACCTTCACAAGCCAAAAGAGTACGGCCACTTGCTTGTGAACAGCAGGTTGCGGCCGGATCGTCGCGCTCTTTGACCGCGTCAAGGGTTGTAAATGGGGGTTAAAAATGAAGAAGGACACAAGCACGACGATCAGTCACGGAGTTGAGCTGACCGAAATTGCGCATCTGCGGTGAACAGACGTTGTGGTGCAATCACAAGCTCGCTGGTGGCCGATTTCGATCTCATGCATTTGCATTTTATTTTTAACCCCCATTTATAACCGTCTCTTTTGGGCATCGACTTTTCGTGAGAGTTAACCACCGCTCTAAACATCTTTCATTGTGATTTGACCAATAAAATATACAGTTGGGCGAGCGAGGCTCCTGCCGAGCTTTTACGGGCAGCGTCCCAACCTTCACAAGCCAAAAGAGTACGGCCACTTGCTCGTGAACGGCAGGTTGCGGCCGGATCGTCGCGCTCTTTGACCGCGTCAAGGGTTGTAAATGGGGGTTAAAAATGAAGAAGGACACGAGCACGACGATCAGTCACGGAGTTGAGCTGACCGAAATTGCGCATCTGCGGTGAGCAGACGTTGTGGTGCAATCACAAGCTCACTGGTGGCGGACTTCGATCTCATGAATTTGCATTTTATTTTTAACCCCCATTTATAACCGTCTCTTTTGGGCATCAAATTTTCGTGAGAGTTAGGCCACCGCTCTAAACATCTTTCATTGTGATTTGACCAATAAAATATACAGTTGGGAGAGCGAGGCGAGCGAGACTTCTGCCGAGCTTTTTCGGGCAGCGTCCCAACCTTCACAAGCCAAAAGTGTACGGCCCCTTGCAGGTGGCGGCTCGCTAGAGCGGCGTCCTTAAGCGGCGCGTGTGTGACTTTCGTCGATAGCGCTCGATTGCGCGCTCACTCGCATCGCGTCCAGGCATTGGTGTAACAACTCCAGTGCGCTCCCGTGCCAATCGGTAGGCGTGCGGGCTGACTGTGGCGTAACAATGTTGTTCGCCAAATCCATCTCCCACTGCTCGATCTGGTGACTCAACGCCTCCGTGGAAGACAATTGAAAATAAACACAGTCGTCTTCGCCCACTTCGCGGTGAATTGGAGTATCACTCGCAAAAGTCTTTTTTCCGAACCACAGCGATTCGACGATGGGTAGCCCAAAACCTTCGACGATAGAAGGAAAGACCACCGCCCGCGTGTGGCGGTAACAATGCTGGAGTTCAGCGTCGTTAAGGTCATCAAACAGAAAGAGCCGGCGTCCTAATTGAGCGTGTTCTCGAATCCGAGAGACAATTTCTTCGCATCGCGCGCCAATGCGGCCAACGAAGCAAAGGCTTATGTCGAGTCCTCGTTGCCAAAGTTGTTCAAAGGTATCCAATAAGTAGGCGTGGTTCTTGCGAGGATCAAACGTCGCAACCATCAAATATGGTGCAGGACTTTGTTCAAATGCAGCTCGCACCGCTGGCCGCACCAGCCCCGTGGAAACACTCAATTCAGCTCCTAACGTAAAGGAGCGAACATCGGAACAAAACGTATCGTCTTCCGTTGATAGACTCGGTAAGAACTGTCGCACTTGATCGCGAACTGTTTTCGAGATGGCGAGCAATAGATCGGAGTGTGTAGCCGCCTTGGTGAAATAGTCGAGAAACGAGTCGCGGCGGCGCTGCCCAACAAACTCTGGATGTGTCAATGGAATTAAGTCATATAGTAGCGTGACGACAAAGGCACCGTGCTGTCGAGCTTCTTCGGCGGCTGGCCATACGCTGTGACGCAAACGACTGACCCAATAGGCATCGGGAAGCACGATCAAGTCCCCGGGCTGCGCTTCGATCGGAGTCTGTCGGCGAACCAACAATCGCATGGAGCGGGCAGACTTCCATTTATGTGTCAACTTAAAAATACCCAGATGTCCCGAAGTCGGTAGAAGCCATTTGCGAAGCATCGACCATCGGATCAACCCACAAAGCAAGCTTGCACCGAAGCGATAGAATCGATTTGTGCTGGCGACAATGTTCGCATGAATCGCTCCCAGACGCTCGCATTCCGCCAGATATCGCTCGTCGACCTCAAAGAACTTGCCGGCGTACGAAACAATGAGTTGCGGAGAAGGTAGACGGCCCACACCATCCACTTGCTCTCCCTGTTGCCCTGCCGCCTTGCAAATCGCTTTGCATTCGCGCAGCAAGTTGCATACGACGCGCTCGATCCCAGACTTCTTTCCAGAAGCTAACGTGAAGGTGGCATCCATAAAAATGCGTTTTGGCTCGGCGGGCGCTGGTTTCACAACCATAATGGCGTCAGCTTCCTATGCATCGGTTCAATTCATCCGTGGCTTTTTCGATAATTCATCGCGCAGCCGGAACGTGTTTAGGTGGGGCGTCAGTACTTGGTAATGCTAGCATGCTTAGGTTGCACAATTACCCAGCACGTGTCGATATCATAAATCCCAAAGCAATCAAAGACCAAGTTCGGCGTTGCTACAGCTTTACAGATCGTGCGAAAGTTGGCTCCACATTGAGGCTAAAAATGAGCTTGTGCTTTTTCCCCAAATTAAATCCGTAGTGGACGAAGCGACGAGTCCACGCCAGTGTGGCTACGAGTCCCATTCAAAACACCAGAGCCCACAGGACTCGTAACCCACGTAACCTTGTCCACTACCCAAAGTCCAATACGCCCCTCTCCCGCACGACTCAATCGAAACGACTGAATTCCTGCGGGGAGGTAAGTTACGCATTAGGGGCAATTCGCCCCGGACGATGATGGTAACAGATCACTACAGGAAGATATAACCTTCTTCACCGTGTTGCGTGATGTCGAGCCCTTGGCGTTCGGCTGTTGCTGGGACGCGAAGGCCAATCAAACCATCGATCAGCTTTAGTAGAATAAAGCTAACAACTGCGGCAAATACCCATGTAACCCCCGTGGCTACCAATTGTCCGACGATGGTCGTGTAGTTCCCTTCGATCGCTCCAAGCGGCTCTCCAGCTGCGAGATTCCACGTGGCTCGCGTAGCGAACACTCCAGTTAAGATCGCGCCGACGGTGCCCCCCATACCATGTACTCCAAAAGCATCCAAGGAATCATCGTACCGCAGCTTGGCTTTAAGGACCGAGCAGGACAGATAACAAACGGCACCACCGATAGCACCCATGAGCAGAGCTGGCATCGGCTGGACGTGGCCTGCTGCGGGGGTGATGCAAACGAGACCAGCCACTGCACCGGAGCTGGCGCCCAGCAAAGTTGGCTTGCCACGTTGCAACCATTCGATACATGCCCAGGCCACGGCTCCCGCTGCGGCAGAAAAATGTGTGGTGGCAAAGGCACTTGCGGCCACTCCATCGCTGGCAAGCGCACTGCCGGCATTAAATCCGAACCATCCGACCCACAGCATCGAGGCACCTAGAGCTGTGTACGTCAGGTTGTGTGGCGGCATTGGTTCTCGACCATGGCCCAAGCGCGGGCCGATAACGATTGCCGCTACTAAGGCGGTCACGCCCGAGCTGATGTGTACGACGGTTCCACCTGCAAAATCCAATGCGCCGCCCATCCATGCATTTTTGCCATTGAAATACAAGATGCCTTCGCCCCAAACCCAATGTGCCAAAGGGCAATAGACCAGCGTTCCCCATAGAATGGAAAAAACGACCATTGCACTAAACTTCATGCGTTCGGCAAACGCACCACAAATCAGAGCTGGTGTGATGATAAAAAACATACCCTGGAACAACATGTGGGTTAGCCGCGGAAGGGCGCCGTTGTACATGGGAGTGATCGCTTGATTTAAGCTATCGCTCCATTCGCGCGAGACATTGTTCATGAATAGAAAGTCCAAATTACCGATGTAGGCGCCCGTCCCTCCGAACGCCAAGCTGTAGCCGTATATCGCCCACAGCACGGTCATCAAGCCCATCAGAAACATACACTGCATCAATACGCTCAAAATGTTCTTTTTGCGTACCAAGCCTCCATAGAACAACGCCAGTCCAGGTGCGGTCATGAAGAGAACTAATGCACAGGAAACGAGCATCCAGGCGTTGTGCGGTGCCGAGTCGGGGCCAGCGAGATATTCATCGGTTTGATAGCCCTCTGGCAAGACACCGGTGGCCGTTTCTGCACCTAATTCGGTCAGGGGAGTTGCTTCGGTGGTCGCGTCCGAATCAGCCAGCGGAGACTGAGCGTACGACTGAGGACAAACGCAAAAAACGGCCCAACTGCATAGAATCATGCGTGCGGCTATGCAAGGTACCGACCAGTTTCCATAAAGCTGTCGTCTGGAAAACGTAATATTTCGTTGATTCACGGCAATGAAGCTCCTGAAGTCAGTCAGGGAGTTGAGAGGGTTCACGAGAGTTGGAAGTGGCACGCCTGCTGTCGCAAGTTGATTCCTCCCTTTGAATCACCTCGCTTCAACTCCAACTTCACTCTCAGTCGAATCGCCACAATCTACCGCAAACCACGTCCCGACTATAGCCCTACACAAGGTGACTAAGCGCTGGTTCACTGCAACAATTTTGGAATATTCTGCTTAGGATCTTCGGTTTCAGGCGTGGGCTGGGCGGGTTCTGACGGGGGTGCATTGTCAGCCGCCGGCGATTGAATTTTCGGCGGTGCGACGGACTTCGCCCCGTTGCTGAGTGGTTCCGCTAAAGGCGTACCCGCCAACCAGGCCAAGATAAACGTAATTGCAAAATAGAACATGTAATGCAGCATTCCCTGCAGCACCTCAAGCTCAAAAATAAGGATCGAAGCAACGGTACCAACCACAATCATGATCGCGATAAGTACGACCATCTGAAGTCCCGTGATTTCTGCCGTGCTCTGGTATTCGAAAAGATATGCAGGGACAAACGCATAAATTGCCCACGTGCCAGCAAATATCAGTGCTCCAATTGCGATCCGCGTCACAAGTTGCTTACCGGTATAGCCTTCCAATTCATCATCGTGCAAGAACCAATAACCAACAAAACACAGTGGTATCGCCAGCAAAAATGAGCTCGTCGCCAGCAAAACAGTCGGCGGGGTGCCGCTCAGCCCAACGCCCAATGCAATCCCAAACACAACCAATGTTCCGAGCGATGCCGCCAGAACAACGGGCAGACTCAAGGCGACCTCTTTCCTTCGCAGAGGCTTTAGCACCGAACGCCCCTTGGAGTCCTTGGGACCCGATTCTTCGGGGGCATGGATGACCACCTCTTCCGATTTTTCCGGAATCTTGATCGTCTTCTGACATTTTGGACATGGCCCACTCTTGCCCGCGAACTTATCGCTCACATTGAAGCGGGTGAGACAGCTAGGACAAGTTACTGGAATTGCCATAAAATAGATGAGTCGTTAGAGGAGTGGTGTTTAAAGTTCAATGAATATTAACAATAACGTCAATCAGCGTGTCGATCCCGTTTCGTTGCAGTTTAATTTGACCATTCTACTCGCCCTATCGTACTAGAAAAGTTGTCGCATGACCGATTCAAACTGCGGTGAGGCCCCTCAAACCGCCCCATTGCACGTGGTGTTATACCAACCGCAAATTCCACAGAATACGGGTAACATCGCCCGATCCTGTGTCGCCCTGGGGGCCAAGTTGTGGATTGTTCGCCCCACCACATTTCGCCTCGACTCAAGCCAACTCAAACGAGCCGGACTCGACTACTGGAAATATCTGGAATGGGAAACCGTCGATTCATGGCAAGAACTGCTGAATCGATTCGAAAATCCTCGATTGTGGTTGATCTCAAAGTTTGGCCAACGCGCCTACTTCGAAACCACTTTTTCGCGAGGAGATGTACTGGTACTCGGGCGCGAAACCAACGGCTTGCCCGATTCGCTCCGCGCGGAAAACGCCGATCGACTCATCAACATTCCAATGCCGGGCCAAGTTCGAAGTTTGAATCAATCCAACGCGGCCGCAATTGTGATGTTTGAAGCGGCTCGCCAAATTGGCCTGCTCAACGATGTGCCCTCTCTCACTGCCGAGGTATGAACCGCGTGAACTATTTTGGACGTCCCACGATCCTATTGATCGCCATCTGGGGAGTCGCCTGGACAAATACCGGCCGAGCTCAAATGGCGCCCGAAGATCGTACCCTGTCAACCATGTGGCAACACGGACTTGCCGACACAGCTCTGCAGGTTGCGCACGCCCGACTCCTTCAATCCACCAATTCTGCGGACAAAGCGAAGTGGAGCATCCGCCTGATGGAATGCCATGCGCAGGCCGCCTTGCACTCACCACTGCAGGCCGATGAGCATTGGCGGGCCGCCGTTGAGGTCGAACAACAATTTTCGAAAGCATTTCCTGAACATGCTCGACTACCATGGCTGGCTTGGCAAGCGACGCGATGCAAATTGCTCGAAGCACAATCCAACTTGGCACGCTATCTAGCCGCTCCTGCCAATACAAATCTGCGCGAATCGTCGCTCGAATTGGTGCGCGAGATCCTTCGCCAGACCGAAATTTTGTCAGAGGATATCCAACGGCGTCAACCACGCGCCGCGCGACAAGGCTTAACAAACGAAAGTGAAGCCCCAGTGGAAGAGCTCCACAAATTAGCCGTCGATGTCGCCCTGTTAGAATGCGAAGCTCTGCTGGTTCGCGTCAAGCTCTATCCGGTCGGCTCTCCCGATCGCGTCGCGGCCGCCACCGACATCGACACGCGTGCCTCCACCGTTATCTCGCGAAGCGCCGAGGTCTGGTCGGCTCACGAACAGTTGAAAATCGCCAAGGCAATTGCCCAATTGGAATTAGGCAATGACAGTGACGCCCTCGCGCAGTTGGAGCAGCTCGCCCGTGATGCAAGTAATCCGCAAGTCCGAGTGCGTGCGGCAGTGACTGCGATCGAGCGTTTGGCTGACGAACGTGCCATCAGCCGCGCTCAACCACTGCTCGCCTACCTGGCTGACGCTACGCGCGAAACTGCCACGGAAGCTCAATTGGGCCTCGCGAAACTCCAACTATCACTTGCCGAGCTCAACAGCCTGCCGCAGGAGCTGAGGCAATCGAAGTTGGCAATCTTGCTAAACGACTCCAAGCAAATCGGTGAAAAGTACGGAGACTATTGGCGCAACCGCGCGGAAGCGCTATTGGTAGGTTCATTGCCGAGGACTCCCGACGCAGGCGCAAGTGAAGCGGGCTCGAACAACAACGTTGCCAAGGATCTCATGCTCGTTGAGATCCGACAGCTCTTGGCATCGGATCGACAAGCGGACGCAATTGGGCGATTGCTTCAATTCCGCGACCATGAAGCGGCAGCCGGGCGCGGCGAAGTGGCCATTCAATTTGCCGCCCAAGCGGCCGCACTATTGCAGAAGCAGGAGAAGTGGCAAGATGCGATCGCAGCCCTCGATCCCTTGTTATTCGATTTTGCCACGTCTGCCAAAGCAGCCGAAGCGCACCGCCTGGTCATCGCGTCACACACCCAACTACTGCGAACAGCGCCCAAGAACCCCGAGTTTATCTCCGCCTATGAGTCCGCGCTGACAAAACACCTGATCACTTGGCCCAATTCGACGACTACCGATGAACCAGAGCTCTGGCTGATGACTTGGCTGTCAGCTCAAAGCCGCTACGCCGAATTATTAAACACTTTGCAGTCGCGCATTGCCTTGATGACGCAATCCAGCCAGGCACGCCCATCGATCAACCACTGGATGGAAATTGCTCTCAAGCTCTCCGACGACAGCGAGCGGACTGATCGTTTGCAACAATTTGTTGAAATGACGGAACGGATCGATCTACCAGAAATTCGCGAAGCAGCGCGAGCTGCCAAGCTGTTCGTCGATGCCGTGGCAGAATGGCCAATCACTAGTAAGAGAAAAGAATTAACCGCCTTCGCCATGAAACTGAGCGTCGAAGCGAACAACTCATTGGACGCAAACTATTTATTGGCGGTCCAGTTGCTTGACGCAGTTCGCAGTCAGGATGCAGCGGCTGCCAAGCCACTGTGGACACGTTGGCAGCCCGAATTGCTACCTACGACGCTGCGAGTAGCCTGGTCTGTAGCCATGGTAGAAGCCCTTGACGAACTGCCGGCCGGGGAGCCATTGCTCTGGCTAGTCAATTTCAAAATGGATCGTACGTGGATTGACGAGTTGCGAGTCTCCACGGCGCCGACATCACAAGCGCTGGCGCATCGGCTGCAAGCCTGGATGTTCGACGCCAACGCTGGACTTGACGCGCTCACCGCCTTAACCGCACAGCGACCGCGGGATGGTGTTTTGCAGATGCAACTTGCAAATGCCCTAGCAGCCAGCGGTTCCGATCGGCTACCCGAGTCGACTCGATTGGCTAAACAGATTGCCGCCAGTTCGCCGTCGGCGAGTGAGTTGAATCTGTCGGCTCGCTGGCGACTATGCAAAAACCAGGTACTTGCCGGCGACCTCGAGGCTGCCAAACAGTCCGCCACGCTGCTCTTTGCCACCCAGCCACTTCCTGCATCGATCTGGAAAGAGCGCTTCGAGACGCTGTCAAAGTCCTTGGATTGACATCCGCTTTGACGATCGCTCTGTACTCTCGTCTCGCGCGGCCAGATGCGATTCCTTGTCTTGGCTCTCGCAGCCCACGCCGGTCGCGCAACATCTCTAGCACTTCATCTATCGTTCACCACCATGGCCTGTCTCGGTGGCAGCATGACTGGAAGTAACCACCCTTAAGGCCAACCAGCGCAACAACGCGAGATTCAATCCGCGCAAGACCGATTCGTTGAGTTGTTATGTTGCGGACCTCGGCCGAAAAAGCAAGCGCGATCATGGATTCCACATAATCCTCTATTTCAAACGCAACCACATTCTGGTGCATCGTCTAGTTCTGACTTCATCCGCACTGGAGAATTAACCACGCATGATCAAATTGGCGATCTCGCAAATCAGCGTCTCGAATCCAGAAGTAGATTGTACCAACGTCTCCCCACATCATTGAGGCATCATCATCTGAATCAATCTGAAGCAGAAGCTTCCAATCGGTGGCCGATTCTTCCAACAACGCACGTCGCGGGTCCTTATACCCCGAAGAGTTGCCACAATATAGGCCATTTGTAACCAACTGACACTCTAGTTCCATAGGATTCTGTACGCATTCCGCGTGTCCACCGATTCGATGGTTTGGCCCAACAGTTTGTGATCGATACCAATCGAAATACTCAAAAAGTTTGTCACGTTCAGAGTCCGACAACTCAGGTTGATAATGAATCGACCAAGCATCTGGTAGATTCACAGAAGCCTCTAAATGAATTTGGCAAGAGTTAAATAGCCCAATTTTCGGCATATCCTTCGGTGCATTTAGTCGAGTCAGTTTGTCGGGCGCGGCCTCGGTAAACAACACCAAAGCACTGCCGCGATCTTGGGGATCAAATCCCCAAGTACGCTGCTTACTGTCGTAAAAAAACAGGAGACTTCCATTCTGGGGAAGTGGAATGTCGACTTGGTGCGTCGGAATATCATCCAAGTGAAGTTGAGCAATAAAAGAAAGCGGCAAGTCTTTGTATCGGGGCCAAATAAAACCTGGGGGCACATCAGGGCAGCCTCCCACTCGACTAGCGCCAATAGGAAGTGCGTCCAGTTCGCATCCTGTCGTCTGCAGCCGCAATGAACTTCGAAGCTGTGACTTCACCCGTTCGGGAAGATTTTCGAATGCGTTTTCATCCATCGAGTGCGCTCTCTACACTGCTCATCTATTGCGGATCACGCCGCCCCAGGGTTTGATGCGATGACACTTTGTGTTCGCAGTCGTGTCGCCGAAGTAGTAATGTAGCAAACGGAAATGGTCGTTGCCAACGAAGTTGTACCATTCAGGAATGACCCTCAGCGGAAATCCGAGGTGCGGCAGGGTGGACTTTTCTCGTGTCACGGCATTGACTTGGCGATCTTGATATTGACAACGGTTAACGATTATCGCGTAGCCGTGGGCTATTATTTACAGGTCGGACGGACTCCGCGTCTGCGGTGGATCGCGTGGTTTTCCTTGACGTCCCCAATCGGCAAGACGGTTATGCATCTAGCGGCTAAAGTCTTGGAGGCGTTGCGCCAGCATCTTTAGATCGCCACCGCTCACTAGATTGCCACCAGGATCGATCAAATACAAGGTTGGACGGGATGCGATTCCATACGCTTGTGATGTGCGCCCATCTCCATCCACAAGCACCGGGAAGGGAAGTTGTTTACCGCCCCATGCATTCTTTACAAGGTCTGCAGACAGAGCTTCAAATTCACGCAGCGTCTTGACCTTGTCACTTGAAGTGTCGCAAATGGCCAGAACCTCGAAACGATCGCGAAGCGCTGCGTGCTGCTCGTAAAACTCTACAAGCTCCGGGATGCTTGTTGCAATACACGGGCCACACCAAACTGCCCAAAACTCAAGCAACACCCATTTCCCACGAAAGTCTTCCAGCCTCACTGCTTTGGAGACGCCACACGCGTCGGTTATCTCTAGATTAGGTGGGTGCTTTCCGTAAAAATCGTTGATGTTAACTTGCTTGCCTTCACTATTCCTCATCAGCGTGAGGTCAATAACGCCAACGTCAAACTTTTCAACGCCATCTGGGACACTAACGTGAATTCGGCGAGGCGGATGCTCTTCGCTATCTGCTGCAATCTCATACTCTCCGGCAGGAAGCAAAAATGAGACTTTTCCCTTGTATGTTCCGCACATTGTTAATGGCATGTTGTCTCCGCCAACAGGATAAACTGCTGCTTTACACCATCTTGGCGCCTGGCCTATCTCTGGGCAGAAAATTTCGGCAGTGACTCTCGCGAGTGGTTTTAAAACAATCCGTAGTGGTCGCTCCGCCGTATTGCGATCTGCCCACGCTATCCCGCCATGGGTACGATCGCGAGTCACTGCGAAGATGGGGGCATTTCGACGTCCCTGTATCGTAAGGCTGAAAGCGCCCTTGGAAGTCATCGCCGCAAGATTTGCAGGTCGCACCGCGAGTACACCTTCTTGCTTCCAGATAGCTCCACGACCATCGTAATCTGACGGCACTTGACCAACTTCGTTCCAATAAACGCCGTTGGACGACCAGATAGCAGCAGCCTCGAAGTCTTCAACCAACAGGCCGTTTTTGTCAACGACCTCTCCGGTAACTGTCCAAGATTCGTTGGGCTCGACTGCTTCGAGTGGTAACTCTCGAACAGATGAAGCCTCATTCGGGACCGATGGACTTTTTTCTTCGCAGCCAAGAGCGAACACCAGAAAGCACGTTAGACAAAGGTATCGAAGCATAGTGTCACTGGGGTTTTACGGCATCACGGTAGTAATCACGCGGAATGGGCAAACGTCTTGCAAGCAAACGAGAAAAGGCCCCCCATTCTCCAGTGCATTGCATCGTTCTGCCTCGCCAAGCATCTCAGCAACCAGCTTTCGGCTGCTGTGGCAAACATTCAATTCAAATACCTTGTCTCCCGCGATTCGATACGATTCGGAAACACTGATTTCGCTCACAGTCGGATAACAGTTGCGTTGTCCGATTGATTTCCCATCGAGAAGCCGGCAACCAACGCGGCTGCAGTCCAACGCTTGGTTCCCGATGTCTTACCAGCACCAGGCAACACGGTTTGAAGTATGGCGTGTCTGCTATCGAAGCCGCAACTGACTGCGATTCTCAAGGACTAGCTGGATAGAGCGTCGAAGCCGGCGAGGACATCGAATAGCTCCTCGTCAATGCTACCCTGTCGCTGGCGGTGAGATTTCGTGTGAAGGGTTTCCAGAAGCTCGTCGATGTTCTTATCGGCGCGTTGCATGGCCGCGAGTCGGCTGGCGTTTTCGCTGGCGAGCGATTCAGCGCAGGCTCGGTATGTTGAAATAAATAGATATTCGTGGATCAACGCTTGCAGCGTCACGTGATGGCCCCCTAGTAATTCGGGAAGGCTGTGCATCGGCCATGGCAGACCGGACAAACGTTGCATCCACTCCGAGTCAAGCGGCAACAATCGCTGCGAGACTGGTTCATAAAGCGACTTTGCCTGCGGGCGGTTGTGGAATACGAAAACTGAAGTTGATTCGTGTTCGCGATGAACACCAAAGCACTCGATTTGAATCTGCCCCACCAGGGTCGCGATTCCGTTGACCGAACTTGGCACAGAAAACTGTCCCTGCAGAGGCAAACCGAAATCCGCAAGCTTCCCATGCACCCGTTCGCCTACCGACCAGACCTTCAGTTCGCCAGGGGCGTCCGACAACTCGTTCACCGCAAAGTCCATGATCACATCGTTGAACTGACCGACCAAACCATTGTCAGAACCAAATACGATGGCGGAAATGGTTTTCGGTTTTAAATTGTTCGCCGCTCCTTCCACCGGCGTTGCGAGGTTAGCTCTTTGAAAACAGGCACTCAGCCCGAGTTCGATCGCTTGATAGTAGTCCTGTAATGCGAGTACGGAGCGTACGTACTGTTCGACGCTAGAAGCTGCCATCGCTTTCATGGTGCGAACCACAGATTGAAGGTCGTTTGCGGTGCTGATCTTGCGTTTCAAGTCCGCCATGCTATTACTCATGACGGTTCCTTGAGAACGGATTCGATCGCGCTGCGTGTCAAGTCGATGATTACCCGTCGGTCTTCGGGGCTGAACGTCTTCGCTGTTTCCAGCCGGTCGCGAACTGCCGACGGCAGGGTGGCTGCAGCAACCTTCACCGATTGTTCCGCTTTTGGCATTCGTTCGATCGGCACATCGTCAAAGAGTCCCTCGCTAAGCGCCAACAGAATGGCGATTTGTGAAGGAACCGACACCGGCGAAAACTCGGGCTGCTTGAGACATGATCGGATTCGCTGACCACGCGCGATGATCTGGCTGGTGCTGGCGTCCAACCGGGCACCAAAGCGGGCGAACGTCTCAAGTTCTTGAAATTGAGCGTAGGCGAGTTTCAGGTCGCCTGCGACCGAGCGATAGGTTGCTCGCTGTGCTTTACCACCGACGCGGGACACTGATTTACCAACGTCCACCGCTGGCAGGATGCCTAGCGCGAACAGCGACGGCGACAAATAGATTTGTCCGTCCGTGATGGAGATCAGGTTCGTGGGGATATATGCGGAAATATCCTGAGCCTCGGTTTCGATAATCGGCAGGGCGGTCAGCGATCCGCCTCCCAGGTCCTCTCGTAGGTGCGTGGCCCGTTCCAGCAATCGCGAGTGAATGTAAAAAATGTCGCCGGGAAAGGCTTCGCGGCCCGGTGGTCGACGCAGCAACAGAGACAGTTCGCGATAAGCTCGTGCGTGCTGGGTCAAATCATCGTAGACGATCAGCACGTCGCGGCCCAACTCCATGAAGTACTCGGCAATGCTCGTTGCGGCGTAGGGAGCGATGTAAGCCAATCCGGGCGGATCGTTTCCTTCACTGACCACCACGACGGTGAATTTCATCGCGTCGTTTTCCTTCAGGACGGCGACGGCTTTGGCAACCGCAGAAGCTCGCTGGCCAATCGCACAATAGACGCAGATGGTATTTTTGCCGCGCTGATTGATGATCGTGTCGAGTGCGATGGCGGTTTTTCCAGTCTGACGATCGCCCAAAATCAGTTCGCGTTGGCCTCGCCCGATGGGAATCAGAGCGTCGATGACCTTGATTCCCGTTTGTAGCGGCACGGTCACCGGGTCGCGATCCATGATGGGTGCTGCCGGTCGTTCGATGGGAAGCCGTTGGTTGCTGCGGACGGCGCAGTTTCCATCGAGCGGCCGACCGGTTGGATCGATCACGCGGCCCAGTAAACCTTCGCCGACAGCCACATCCGTCACGCGACCAGTACGTTGGACCTCGTCTCCAGCGTGCAACCGCGAATAGTCACCCAACAGCACGACACCAATCTCCTGCTCATCCACATTCGATGCGATTCCGTAGACGTTGCCTGGAAAGCGGACCAATTCCTCGTAACCAACGTTTGGCAGTCCCGACACCTTCGCGATCCCTGTTGCGACACTGGTGATCGTCCCAATTTCGCGGAGTGAGAGCTCGGGCGCGAAACCTTCGCGAATATTTGCGATTTCCGCGAATGTGTTGTCGTAGATGGTTTGCAGGATGTTCATGATGGAATGGATTCTCCATGGGCGGCGCCTTCCAGGTAATCTTTCACGCTCCAAGCCAACTTCTTTCCGTTGACCGTCAGTTCGATGCCACTGATAAGATTTGGATCAACATCGTACTGCACCGAAACGTCGGCTGACATGGTATCGTTCAGCGCCTTTTGAATTTGCGAGCGCTGCTCGGTCGGTAAATCAAATGCACTGCGTAGTCGTATCGCTTGCTTCCCGTTCTCCGAGGCAACTGCGAACTCACTCTTGACTTTTCCATTGAGCGATTGCAGTCGACCGGTGAAAACGTCGCACATCAGACTCTCCAACTCCACCGATGCCAAGTCGCTGAGCGTCTTTCGCGTCAGAGCGGACACTTCCCGATGCGTTCGCCGCTTGATCTCCTCGCTCAAGTCATGTTGTTCGATTTCCAATGCATCTCTGCGGTTGGAAGAGAGCAAATCCGCGGCTTTCGTGGCCTCATCCAGGAGTCGAGTACGCTCGGTCGCCGCCTGGTCGGTGGCTCTGTTGAGCAGTGCGGCGCGTTGTTGTTCGAACTCCTCGTTCTTGTGTTCGAATTCGTTGCGTTCCCTTGTTGCTTCGGCTCGTTTCGCATCCGCATCCGCCAGTTCTGCAGAGATCTTCTTCTCGCGTTCTTCAATGGCGCGAAGAATCGGACCGTACAAGTAGCGCTTCATCAGCCAGACAAGGATCAGGAAGTTGATTGCCTGCGCGACGACGGTAAACCAGTCGACCAGCATGAGCTAATTCCCGGTCGCTTGAGCGACGAAGTGATTCCAGAACGGATTGGCGAAAATGAGAATCATCGAAACGACAAAACAATAAATGGCTGTTGATTCGATCATCGCGAGACCGACAAATAGGGTCCGCGTGATGGTCGAGGAAGCGTCGGGCTGTTGCGCCAGAGCACTTAGCGCCGTCGCCACCGCTTTCCCTTCCGCATACGCCGGTCCCATGCACCCAAAGCTGGTGGTGACACCTGCGGTTATGATGGATCCCAAGGCAATGATGGTCATGCTGTCCATGATGTTTCCTTTGTGTGTTGTGGTTGAATTTTCATTGGTTTCGTATCGCGAACTCTGGTGGCGGCCGCGATATAGACGGCCGCCAAGATGCTGAAAATATATGCTTGGACCATTCCGGTCAGCAGTCCGAGTGCTGTCATCACGATGGGGAACAACAGCGGAGTGATCGTCAGCAGGATGGCCATGATCATCGCACCACTCATCATGTTGCCGAACAATCGCACGGCCAGCGCTAGCGTACGTGACGCCTCACTAATGATGTTGAACGGAAGCATGATCACAGTTGGTTGAATGTAGGTTCGCATGTACCCGCCCAGTCCCTGAGCCTGGATGCCAAACATCGGAACCGCGACGAAGACGCACAACGCTAGTGCCAGAGTGGTCGACAACGATCCGGTTGGTGGTTCGTACCCTGGAATAGCGGTGCCTAACGTGGCTACCGCGACGAACAGAAATAGAGTGCCGAGAAAGCCGAGATATCTGCGAGGTTGCTTGAGTCCGATGTCGGTGATTTGTTGCTGGATTCCGCAGATGACAATTTCGAGCAGGTTCTGCCAGTGACTCCGCTGGTGATTGGTCGATAGCTTACGCGTGATCAGCTTGGAACCCATCGCCATGACCAACATGACTGCCCACGTGAACACAATGGTGGCATTCAACTTGAACCAGCCGTACTGCCAGAAAATCAGTTCGTCGGGACTAAGTCGCATGGTAGGGCTCCCGACTCTTGGCCGAAGCTCGCATCGCGGGTCGAGTCAACCGAGTCACCAGCAACCGCGCTGCGATGAATCCGACCAGGCATGCCAGAAGTGGTTTGAATTGCCCCGCACTGACAAAGTAAAACCCCGCAAGTGTGATGCTCATTCGCGTAACCGCACTGCCCAGCATCCAACGTGCCGGGTACTCTGTCACGACGCATTTGCGAATGGTCCACCAAAGGCCACCAAAGAACAGGCCTCCCAACAGCATGCCTGCAACGCAAGCGAAAATCAGTGTTAGTCCGTCATTCATCATAGTTCTCCTGTTCGTCTCGCATTGCTCTATCTTCCTTAGCCACCCATTGCCAAGCACTCCAACATCCGATCAGCAGTCCCGCAATCAACAGCGTGAGCGTCCACGAGTGACTGGCGGCGTGATCGCGATCCAACCACGCGCCGATGGCCGCCCCCAACAGCGTAGGAACGACCACCGACCAGCCGATCAAGCCCATCATGCCCAGTCCGAACCAGACGCCTTGATGCTCTGAACGCTTAGCCCTCAACTTCCGCTGTGCTTTGCTACCAACTGCCTGAGGAAAGCCGGATCGCCTGCCAGAGTTCTCAGACTCTTTTTTAGATAAGTTCTCATTCACGGTGCAACTCCGTGAAACGATGAACGATGTTCGATTCCAGCTTGTCCATCGTCCAACGGACGGACTGCTGTTGTTCATCCAACGCTAAGAACTCGTCTTGCACTGCAGCTTGCAGAAGGGCCAGGTCCGATCCGACGATGGCGTTGCGAACGGACACGCGTACTTCCAACCCCGTCTTAATAAGCACCCCTTCGTCGATCGCCGTGTAGATCTGGCCGTCTTCTTCCGTTTCGTAGACCAAGATTCCTGGTGGCAACGAGGCGACACAATCAAGCCGGTGCGGCAAAATCCCGAACGATCCAACAGGCGAATCGGCTACGATTCGGGCTACCCCAGTCTTGTCCGCCAGGATGCGAAAGGGCAGCAGAATCTTAAGACTCATGAGTTCCGGCGGCATGCTTCCCCCCTGCGTCTGAGTTCGCTTTTGAAGTTGGTTTTGCTTTGGATCTCGTTTTCGCCTTCTGCTTTGCCTCTTCGATTTTGCCGATCATGTACAGATCGCTTTCGTCGGCATCTTTGAATTCATCGTTGAGGATTTGCTCACAGCCAGCGAGCGCGTCGTCCAGCCCGACCAGCTTTCCCTTCAAGCTCGTGAACTGTTCCGTCGTGAAAAAGGGCTGCGTCAAGAAGCGTTCCAGACGCCGCGCACGACCGACGATCTTCTGGTCCTTTGGCGACAGCTGCTCTAAGCCGAGCATGGCGATGATGTCTTTCAAGTCGGCGTACTGAGCGAGTGTGCGACGAATCGCTTGGGCCAACTCGTAATGTCGCTGTCCAACGACAGTCGGCGTCGCCATCTTGGAGCTCGACTGCAGCGGGTCGATCGCAGGGAAAAGGCCCTCGCTGGCTCGCTTGCGCGACAATACAATCGAAGCCGACAGATGCGAAAACGTGTGTACGGCTGCGGGGTCGGTGAAGTCGTCGGCAGGAACGTAAACAGCTTGAATCGACGTGATTGCACCTGAGTCCGTGTTGGCGATGCGTTCCTCGAGGCTCGCAAGCTCCGTACCCATGGTCGGTTGATAGCCGAGTCTCGACGGCATCTGCCCCATCAGTCCAGACACTTCCATGCCAGCTTGGATAAAGCGAAAAATATTGTCGATCAGCAACAACACATCGCGATGTTCGTCGTCTCGAAAGTACTCGGCCATCGTGAGTGCGACGTGCCCGACACGAAACCTCGCTCCAGGTGGCTCATTCATTTGACCGAACACCATCGCCATGTCGTTCAGCACTCCCGCAGCTTTCATTTCGCGGTAGAGTTCTTCGCCTTCTCGGCAACGCTCGCCAATCCCGCAGAAGATGCTGACCCCCTTTTGCTTGCCGACCATGTTGTGAATCAGTTCGGTCAGCAGAACCGTCTTGCCCACTCCCGCGCCTCCGAACAGCCCCGCCTTCCCACCGCGTTCCAATGGCACAAGCACATCGATGACCTTAATCCCGGTCTCGAAGATTTCCGACTTGGTCGACCTTCGCGATAAGGGTGGTGGTTCGCGGTGAACGCTCCTTCGCTCCACGTCTATCAGCTCTTCACCACGGTCAATCGTGTTTCCAAAGACATTGAACATGCGGGACAACTACGCTTTGCCGACCGGAGCGTCCAGTGGCCCACCGGTGTCCTGCACTGGCATTCCGCGAGCCAGTCCTTGAGTCGGTGTGAGCGCGATGCCGCGGACGCAATGAACATCTTGCTGGGATAGAACTTCGATGACCATCTGCCCTTGATCGCCGGCGCGCAGGACCGAATGAATCGGCGGCAGTCGTTGGTCAAATCGAACATCGACGACGCTCCCGCGCACCGAAACGACGACACCTTGATTTGACGAAACTACTTGTTGAGCGTTCAAGCCGAAGCCTCCGACAGCTTTTCCACGAGAGGCACGAGAGGCACGATGGCGTTTGGGGCGTCAACGATGGGCTGCTTCGCGGTTGGTAGATGTTCAGGAATTTGCAGTGACGCCACACCGATGCGTGAATCGGCCATGCCGTAATAAACGTCAAACCGATCGGGTTGCCCGATGTCGGTTCGACAATCAATGCCAGTAGGGAACACCACGTTCTCGACAACGCCATCGCGTTCGTGCGGGTCATTGGGTGTTAAGATCGGCTCGGCGGAACGGTATAGAATCGTTCGCGGATGCTCTTTCGCCAGGATCATGACACCAGCGGAATAGCACAGTCGTCGGTTCGCAGCGTCATCCGCTTCTTCAGCGTGGACGCCGTGATACAGCATCATCCAACCGTGCCGCGTCATCATCGGCGGCGTGCCACCACCGATTTTGAGTGATTCCCACGGCCTGACTGGCGTCGCCAAGCGATGATGGGAATTAAATAGCCCCAGATGTTTTGGCTCGAGACCATCGAGCTCCATCGGACAATATGAAATCCAGATACTTTCGTGTTCGAGATCGACCATGCGTGTGCATCCGTCACATTCCGTTTCTTCCGGCAGCGAACCTGGAAAGAGCGGACGGTGAATCATCGCGAGCTGCAACTTTCCGCGGTGGTTCGGTATGGCGATCGGAAAGAGACTCGCGTCTTTGTTGGCGACACCAACGAAGTCAGTGCCACGGAACGGTTCGAAGGTGGCGAGCCCAAGTCGCCTCCAGTGAAACAAATCTTCGGAAACGGCCAAGGCGATGCGGGGACCACTCCTGGAGAACGCGGTGTAGGTCATCAAATAACGCTTGAAGCGTTCCACATAGGTGACGCGCGCGTCTTCACAGCCACCCCGGCCGTTGGCCTGGAGCTCGTAATCTGCTTCCGGTTCCAAGGCGATCCCCAGCCGCTCGACGCCGTATGGATCACCCGCATCGTCGAATTTCACGCGAGCGATACCTATTCGAGAGTAGTTGTTTTTGGCAACCAGTCGTGGAAAGAGATACAAATCCCCATCCGGCCCACGAACCGCCGCTGGGTTCAGAACCCCACCAGCTTCATATGGATTTCCAGGTTCCGGCTCCATCAGCATGCCAAGACGTTTGAGAGCAAAGTTAAACATGGTTCTTCCTCCTGCGTGTTTGCCGATGTTGCATCGCTCAAGCAGGCAACATGCACCACCGGAAATCACAGCCACCTTCGCGACGCAAAGAAGCGACGCGAGTAGTTCTGCCATTTCGGTGTCTACCGGCGATTTACTTTGGGATAGCGTGCCGTCCAAGTCGAATATGATTAGCTCTTTCATCGTTCGACCTCAACGAAACTTGCAAGTATTGCAGCGTTCCACAACGCAATCGCTGGCCGATCGGTGCGATCGTGTTCATAGCCGAGAATGCTGAGCGACGCCGTGCTCAGCGACAAAGACTGTGCGTGCGGCACCGTCAGCCCGATCCAACGCGCCGCTAACACGCGACCAAAATGGCTGTGCGAGAACAACGCGACATTGCCATCCAATTTCGTCAGTCGCTCAATCAGTTGATCGGCCCGCGCGGAAACTTCAGCTGGCATCTCGCCACCAGGGCAACCGTCGTGAAAGATGTTCCATCCCGGTCGCGAAGCGTGAATCTCCGCGGGTGTCTTTCCTTCGAAGTCCCCGTTGTCCCATTCGGCCAAATCTGGCTCGACTTCGGCAAGTTGCGACAAATCAGCCAGTTCGCACGTCCGCCACGCGCGTCGCAGGGGACTGCTAAAAACATGCTTGAACGAGAAGACGCGAAGCCGTTCACCAAGTTGGCGTGCTTCGTCTTCGCCGTTTTCCGTCAAAGAAATATCCGCACGGCCGCTGTGCTTCCCACTGATCGACCAATCCGTTTCGCCGTGTCGCATGAAGAACAATCGGAGTGTCATTGGGAATCAGTTTGGGCAAATGGAGTAACTGTAACACCAAGATACAAGGAACAAACTTGGGGCCGCGCAATCAATATTTGGAGAGAGGACGAGGTCACGAGACTTAAAGCTACGGAACCGTTACCTAGTCCACTACTAGAGCCTGCCCGTCCTTAGTCGTCTCGGGAACCGTTTTGGCCAGTCAGTTCCCCTCCCATTTCCAGTCCCGTACCTCCGGCATATCTCGACCGTACTTGCGAATGTAAACCGCGTGTTCAATCAATTTCGCTTCGAGTTGCCGTTTCAGGCGACTACCCACTTCGCCGATCTGTGGCACACGGTCAATCGTGTCCATCACCAAATGAAAGCGATCGAGATCGTTCAGCACTGTCATGTCGAAGGGTGTCGTGATCGTGCCTTCTTCTTTGTAGCCGCGGACGTGGAGATTCCTATGGTTGGTGCGGCGATAGGTGAGTTGATGAATCAGCGACGGGTAAGCGTGGAAGGCGAAGATGATCGGCTTATTTTGGGTAAACAACGCATCAAAGTCGCGATCGCTCAACCCGTGAGGATGCTCGCTTTGCGGCTGCAACTTCATCAGGTCTACGACGTTGACCACGCGAATCTTCAATTCCGGCAAATGTTCGCGCATGATCGAAACAGCGGCCAACGTTTCCAGCGTCGGCACATCGCCGCAACAAGCCATCACCACATCCGGTTCGCCCGCTTGATCGTTGGATGCCCACTGCCAGACACCAATCCCGGCGGTACAGTGCTGGGCGGCGGCGTCCATCTTCAACCACTGCGGTGCCGGATGCTTACCGGCGATGACCACGTTTACGTAATGCCGACTGCGCAGACAATGGTCCATCACCGACAACAGACAGTTTGCATCGGGTGGAAAGTAGACTCGCACCACCGATGCTTTCTTGTTCACTACGTGGTCGATAAATCCGGGGTCTTGATGCGTGAAGCCGTTGTGGTCCTGTCGCCAAACATGCGAAGCGAGAAGATAGTTCAACGACGCAATCTTCCGCCGCCAAGGTAATCCCGCAGTGACCTTCAGCCACTTGGCATGCTGGTTAAACATCGAGTCGACAATATGAATAAATGCTTCATAACAGTTGAAGAGTCCATGTCGCCCGGTTAGCAAGTAGCCTTCCAGCCAACCCTCGCATTGATGTTCGCTGAGCATCGAGTCGAGCACACGACCGTCCGACGCAAGGAACTCGTCATTGGGCACGATCCGAGCGTCCCACTGCCGATTCGTGAAATCGAAGACAGCTTCCAAACCATTGGACGCTGTTTCGTCAGGACCAAACACGCGAAAGTTTCGCTGCTCAGCATTTCGCTTCATCACATCCCGCACGAAAGGCCCCAGCACATGCGTGTCGCCGATACCACGCACGCCCGGCCGGGTTACCTCCTCCGCATAGTCGCGGAAATCGGGCATGCGCAGATCACGTAACAGCATACCGCCGTTCGCATGAGGGTTCGCGCCCATCCGACGATCACCCTGGGGTGCAAGCTCGGCTAGTTCCGGTTTCAAGCAGCCGTCCTCGTCGAACAATTCTTCGGGTCGATAACTACGCAACCAGTCTTCCAACAGACCGAGATGCTCTGCGTGCTTGGCGGGATCAGAGAGTGGAACTTGATGAGCGTGAAACGTACCTTCGATCGGCACGCCGTCGACAACCTTTGGACCTGTCCAACCTTTGGGGGACTTCAGCACGATCACCGGCCAACGTGGACGAGTCGCATCTTCATTGGCTCTCGCGTTGTGCTGAATGTGTTTAATTTGTTCAATGGCCATGTCCAAAGTGGTGGCCATCGCTTCGTGCATCAACTTTGGATCGTCACCCTCAACAAAATACGGCGTCCACCCGTATCCACGAAGCAGTTGCTCAAGTTCCTCGTGTTCGATGCGCGCCAACACGGTTGGGTTGGCAATCTTGTATCCGTTGAGGTGCAGGATCGGCAGCACCGCGCCGTCAGTGGCTGCGTTAAGAAACTTGTTCGAGTGCCAAGCCGTCGCCAGCGGTCCGGTCTCCGCTTCACCGTCACCGATCACGCACGCCACAATCAAGTCCGGATTATCAAACACGGCACCGAAGGAATGGCTGAGCGAGTACCCCAGTTCGCCCCCTTCGTGTATCGAGCCTGGGGTTTCGGGCGATGCATGGCTGGGAATGCCACCCGGAAACGAGAACTGAAGAAACAGCTTTTGCAATCCGGCTTCGTCTTGGCTGATGTTGGGATAGATCTCGCTGTACGAGCCCTCGAGATAAGTGTTGGCAACCACCGCCGGGCCACCATGCCCTGGTCCAGAAACGTAGATCATGTCAAGGTCGTATTTCTTGATGACCCGATTCAAGTGGACATAGACAAAGTTTTGGCCTGGCGTCGTACCCCAATGCCCAAGCAGCATGTGCTTGATGTCTTCGATCTTCAGAGGTCGCTTGAGCAGCGGATTATCAAACAGATAGATCTGGCCCACCGACAAATAGTTCGCTGCCCGCCAATAGGCGTCCATTCGCTGCAGCTTCTCAGGCGAGAGCGTTGTAGGTTCGATAGCGGTTGACATGATTCAGATGTCTCGTTCGGTTGAAGCCAAAAAACGAAATAAACATATCACCCCAACCTTGCCAAGAACCTGGAGCGTCCAACCTCAACGATACGATTTTAAGTCCGAAGGACCTATCGAGCGATCCTTGAATCGTCCCTGGCGGATACAACCACAACGTATTCCAGTCATCAACCTCGTACCAGGAGCCTATCATGCCGATTTGGCTGATGCTACCACGGACGATTCGCGGAAGAGTCTCGTCGACATCGAACAAAGCAAACTTGATGCTCGAGGATCCCCCATTGATCGACAGAATCTTCAGTTTTTCACCAAACACCATGTTGAAATGCAATCCTTATTTGAAAGCGGGATCGCTTCAGCTGTCCAACTCATTGAATAAATCTTGAAGCCGCTGGAAGTCAACGGGCTTGGTAAGATGTCGATCAAATCCAGCTTCAAAGGCCATTTCGCGGTCGGACGACTGCCCATAACCGGAGAGAGCTACCAGGCAGACGTGTTCTAAGTCTTTCCTTTCACGAATTTGGCGGGCCAGTTCGTGACCGTCCATTACAGGCATCGTCAAATCGGAAAAAATGACTTCCGGTTTGAACGATTCAAGAACCTCCAAAGCCGAACTCCCATTCTCAGCCACATAAACTTGGTGTCCCAGTTTTTCCAGTAACTGTTTCGTCACGAACCGCATTGCCCTTACATCATCAACGACCAAGACACGATACTTTCGTAAGGAATGATCGGAAACTATTTTCGCGAGAACATTTTTACCGAGGATTCCCGCCGCCAGCGGCAATTTGACGGTGAACGTGCTACCGCAATCGAGGCCGCTGCTTTCAGCCGCCACGGTGCCGCCGTGTAGTTCAACTAAGCTTCTGACCAAGGCCAACCCGATCCCAAGTCCTGCTGAACGGCGCCCGTGTGCAGTTTCAACTTGATCAAACATCCTAAAAATATTTTTCAACCGATCGGCGACGATACCTATCCCGTTATCTTGAACTCGAATGAACACAAAGCCGTCGTGTGTATCCAGATTCAGCACAATTCGGCCGCCACTTCTTCCGAATTTCGCAGCATTGTTCAGGAGATTGCAGAAAACTTGAGTCAATCGACACAGATCGCCGCAAACACACGCTGCATCACTTTTGTCAATCACCTCCAGTGTCATACCGTTTTCACAAATCAAAATCGACGACTCTTCGATGGCCGCCTCGACCACGGTGGTTAGCATAAACACTTGCTTATCCAGCAACACTTTGCCGCAGCTGATCCGCGAAACATCGACTAGATCGTCAACCAGTTGAACGATCTGTTCCACTTGACGTGCCATCATGGCTCGGACTTTCTCAGCTTCCACGCCCAGATTCATCATCGCCAGTAAATGAAGGCCGTTTTTGATGGGGGCGAGTGGATTGCGAATTTCGTGTCCTAACGTTGCGAGGAGCTCGTTGTTTCGCTGCTCCATCTCAAAGGTTATTTCCGAACGAATAGCTGCATACTCCGACGAGGATTCTAGAAATTGGCTCTGAATTTGTGAGTCTTTCATAATTCTGTCTTGATAGAATTCCATTTAAAACCTTCGCTTTCCGCTAGCCGACACATTGTTGACTGTCAAAAGCGAGTATCCCAATCCAAACATCGTGGCGGATTTAGCCATTTTCTTTCGAGGTTGCATTACAGGTCGTGAATCAGTTTGGGAGGGAGGGCCGCCCGCAGGGCATTGAGCACCGCTGCAACATCAATGACCTCCTGGGTGATCGAGCCCATCACCGGACTCAAATAACCCGCCGCCGCGAAACCCATCCCGATCATGCTCAACGCCATGCCGCCGATCGCACTTTGCAGTGCAATGGTTCGCATCCGCCGACTGATGTGCATGAACTCATCTACCTTTTTCAGGGAATTGTCCATTACCACGACCCCAGCAGCCTCCGCGGTTACATCACTGTTTTGGCCGATCGACATGCCGACCGTGGCAGCCATCATCGCTGGAGCGTCGTTGATACCGTCGCCAACATATAGCGTTTTCGCCTTTGCCGTTTCGACGCGAACGAGAGCGAGTTTCTGCTCCGGGCTCTGCTCTGCAAAGACCTCCGTGATCCCGACTTTCTCGGCGAGATATCGAACCTCTGACTCGCGGTCTCCTGAGACGATCAGCACGCGTGTGAACGCGTGCTCTGGTCCAAGATGCTTAATAAAGGAGCGACTCTCGATGCGCGGTGCGTCGCGGAACCGAAACGCCGCGGCATAGTTGCCATCGATCACGACAATGCACTCGAGTCCTCCCGTGACGGCCGGAAGTTGCTCTGCACCGAAAACATCCTGCGAAAGCAGCTTATTGCGGCTGGTGATTTGCACGCTACGGCCTGAAACGGTACCGACGAGTCCCTGTCCCGGACGCTCGCCCACTTCAGTTGCTTCGGGCAGGTGAATGATATCGGCTTCGGCGGCGGCAAGGATGGCTCCGGCGAGCGGATGCTTGGAGTAGCGTTCCAAACTTGCAACGAGGGTCAGCACATCTTTTTGTTGAAAGCCTGAAGCGACGACCTGCTCGGTCAACATCGGTTCGCCATAAGTGAGCGTTCCGGTCTTGTCGAAAATGGCCGTGCGACATCCAACGATCTGTTCAAGCACAACCGGACTTTTGACAATGATCGCTCGTCGGGCGCAAAGCGAAATTGAGCCGATGATGGCAATTGGAATGGCCAATAGCAGCGGACACGGTGTTGCAATGACCAACACGGCCAGGAAACGCAGTGAGTCGCCGCTGAAGGCCCATGCGAGGATCGCAACAGCCAACGCCAATGGCGTGTAGAACGCTCCAAGTTGATCGCCAAGTCGCTGTAATTGTGGTCGCTTGCTCTCGGATTCCTGCATCACCCGCATGATCTTGGCATAGCGTGAATCCGCAGCAACGTGAGTCGTGCGTATCGTCAACGCGGATTCTCCGTTAATCGCTCCTGATATAACCGTTGACCCAGTAGTCTTGGTGATCTGAAACGGTTCACCAGTTAGGTAAGATTCATCCATCTTACCGTGACCTTCGATGACTTCGCCGTCGACGGGACAGATGTCATGCGGGTAAAGGACTAGGGTGTCGCCGATAGCGACTGCGGCCAATTCCACATCGGCGATTTCGGATCCTCGCTTGCGATGTGCAATCGACGGCACCCGCTTCGCCAATGCCGCTAACACGGACGAAGCACTGCGAAGCGCATAAGCCTCCAGAGCCTCGCCGCCCGAGAGCATCAAAACGATGATCGAGCCAGCAAGGTACTCGCCCAACAGAACCGAAGTGACGATTGAGATTCCGCCTAGTAAATCTGCTCCAAACTGACGTTGAAATAGCTTTTTCAGCAATTCCACAACGAGTGGTAATCCTCCCACTGCGAGCGTGATCAACAACGGAAGTTGTATCGTGCTAGATGACGCATGAAACCCGAATCGCAGCATGAGATGTATCACGATACCGATCACGGTCAGGGCTGCAATGATTGTCGTTTTGCGCTGCCAAAGTCTGCTCGGCGAATACCAAGGAGCTGCAGGTAGCACTTCCGGAACTCGTCCAGGCGTTGTCCCCTTCTTCTCATCGCTAGTGGATGGCGAGGTTAGGTTTGCATTCATTTGTGAAGTTTGGTTGGAAGTCTGTTCTCGAATTATTTTTGCACCCCTTCACTGTCTTAAATCAGGCGTCGTGGTTATCGCGAAACTCTGCCGCCGCTTCTTTCATGATCTTGAAAATCGTGTCCTCTACTTCCTGGGCCACCGTTTCCAATCCCGGAGAGTTGAACATCCCCAAAAGAGTCGTTGGCTTAAACGTTGCAAATATGGTTTTTCCATCCTCTTCATAAATGGAAATTCGACAAGGCAATGCTGTGCAGACGCTCATGTTTTCCTCCAACACCTTCTTGGCTTGCTGAGGCTGGCAGACCTCGTAGATCAGGCATTCATGAGCGAAGTCGATACCTTTGTCCGTCATCGTCTCTTTGAGATTATGAACTTTCATGACGCCGAAATGGTTGTTCTGGACCGTGGCTTGTAACGCGATTCCAGCTTCACTTACGGTCTTGTCTGTGCTGACCTTGAATAGCATCGCTTTTCACCTATGAGTTATCGCTGTCTCTAAGCTCACATTTATTGATTTGCAAAACTGAAACCCTACGGCCGAATAGGAAGTGGCCACCACTCATCTTCTGTCCGCTGCGGTTCTCGCTCCTGTAAATCAATAACTGGTCGGTGATCAGTACCCAAAACCACGAAAGCCACGATTCCCGAAACTGCCGGTGCTGATGCCGATACTCAATCCGCCACCCGTAGGGTATCCAAGTCGAGGATATCCGCCGCGATAGCCATACTGACGCGGATAGCTATAGCCATAGCTTGAAACGTTTCCGTAGCCAGCCGAATAGTTTGAGTAGGGGCTGTAGTATCCTGCGCGATACCCTGGGGTGACGACCATGTAACCCCGGTTCATGGGATAGTTCATGCGCTGTGTCGTTTGTCTGTAGCTGCTACCATAACTCCTCCCGTTGCGGCGGCCCTGAGCGTCGACTTCGTTCGTGTTGAGCAACAGGCTCGATGTCGCGATAATTGCGGCGACGATCCATAGTTTCTTAGTCATCTTTAGAAATCTCTCTAAAAGGGGGGCACTGGTCGCAGTACAAAGGTTGGTACTGTTCCTTAAATCTAGGCAAGGGCCTGAGGCGACGGTATCGCTCAAAGACTGAAAATGCCCTAGTGGATTCGACCACTTCGAAGTGACCCGAGTGCGACTCCGGTATGTCTGGTCGAATCCGCCATGTTAGTTTCGACGATGTCTCGATATCGGCTAGCAACTACTTCTTGGACAATTGGCCCAATCAACGACTTCGCAATGTCGTGGCAAAGGCCCCATCACGAAGCAACTCCGCATTCACGCGCTGGATAAGATGATGCCTGCCAACAACTCCGCCGTCGCTATCTTTCAGACGCATCCTAAGGCCGAAGATGGCCATAAGGGAACAACAAAAGAGCGGTTTGGAAACGACGAAGCTCTCAATCATCGTCAAGGACTACCATACCGACGAACTCGTCGGTCATTACAATGCTGGCGATCGAATGATGCCGATGAACAAGGGGCCATTCAAGGGGCTATCGAACGCTGGGAAAACGAAGGTGGAGTCATCTTCGCACCCATGCAACCCACTAATATCCAACGCACCGTCACTCCTCGATTCATAGGAATCATAATCACCATGAGCGAAACCCAAGGCTACGTCAGTCCAGCCAACGCCATTATGACTCGCGACGCGCGTAGCATTCAGGCATACGGACACTTGATCCCGATGCCGATCGCTTTGCAAGAATCGACGCGTCGTCAGAGTGTTGAAAACCTGAACCAACTGCTCGCCGACACGATGACTTTGCGAGATATGTACAAAAAGCACCATTGGCAAGTGTCAGGCCCCACATTCTATCAATTGCACCTGCTGTTCGATAAACACTACGTCACACAAGCCGAACTCGTCGACACGATTGCTGAACGCATCATGGTGCTAGGTGGAATTAGCATCGCGATGGCACAAGACGTCGTCGACAACACAACCATCCCTCAACCGCCGAAAGACCGTGAATGTCCCAATTCGCAGTTGACGCGCCTGCTTCAAGCTCACGAGATCACGCTCCAAGCGGCCCGTTCGATGGCTCGCCAAGCAAGTGAGGTCGGCGACGATGGAACCAACGACATGTTGGTCAGCGATGTCATCCGCAGCAACGAACTACAAGTTTGGTTCGTTTCGCAACATCTTGTGGGTACTCAGGCACAGGTCGAATGAAGCACGCACAAGGATCTTTTTTAGACTAAGGAATGGATATGTTTGGACGCAGTGCAAGTAGAGCACGATCCGTCTTTAACGCCGGACTATTGAAGACGTTTGGCAAGTTGAGTCATCTCGACATCGAAAAGATTGATGGACGGGCTGAGCGACTTGTCATCGAGCTCGTCGAGCAATATGGTTGGAATGAAAACTTCGCAAAGCAGAAGGCAGTAGCGTTTGAATTGAAGCTTTCCGTCGGCCATGCCATGAGCTTGAAAGGCTTGCCCGCTGCGATTGACGCATGAAAATGCGTCCGCCCGGTCGTGAAACAGGTTCCCAATGCTAATCGTGACTGGTATGGTCCGATCATTGTTCGCTGTCCTTGAAGATCGGTGGATCGCCAAAAACCTGATTCCCTGATGGCGGATTCAACCAATCTGCCCGCGGGGCGTTCCGTGTGACGGAGCGAACGGTTAGAATTATGGCACGCAGGCATGCCGAGATCTTCACTGAATTATCGGAGAGCCGATCTCGCCAGAGATTGGAGCTGAGTCAGCGGTAACCGCCGCAAGTCTGGCGACTTAGGCTACCGACGACCCGAATTCTTCG
Organism: Pirellulaceae bacterium; assembly: GCA_041753315.1. Taxonomy (GTDB): domain Bacteria; phylum Planctomycetota; class Planctomycetia; order Pirellulales; family Pirellulaceae; genus Aureliella. Next base: position 207,918 of record JBGSUV010000103.1, read on the forward strand.
ATGGGTTGATTTTATCATGGCGACGGGACTGCTTTCTAAACCGATTCGACCTGAATCGCCGACACGGTTCCCAATCGTAGGCGTCGTTGCGTCTGCGGGGGGCCTAACGGCAATGAATCAACTACTGGGAGCGATCACTGTCGATTGCGGGATTGCTTTTGTTTTGGTTCCGCATCTGGACCCTAAACAAGAAAGTCAAATGGTCGCAATCCTCTCCAAGGCTTGCGAACTGCCAGTGGTCGAGGTGACCGACGCAATGGTCCCCGAGGCCAATCGCGTCTACGTAATTCCATCTAAGTACTATTTGACGATTCGCGATGGTAGCTTTCATTTGTCCCAACCGACCGAGTCTGAAATCCGCGAGACTGCGATCGACATCTTTTTGCGATCGCTGGCGGCTGACCTGGGTGAACGTTCGATCGGTATCGTTTTGTCGGGAACCGGCAGTCACGGGACGCTTGGAATTCGTGATATTAAGCTCGCTGGCGGGATGGCCATCGCCCAAGAACCGGCGACCGCCGAATTTGATACGATGCCGGCAAGTGTGATTCGCGAAGGCTTGAGCGACTATGTACTGCCGCCGGCGGAAATGCCTGAAACGCTTAAGCGCTACATGCAACAACCGTATCTCAACTCCGCCACATCACCGACGATGGGCATACCAGCCGAAGACGGACAGCTCGATGCGATTGTCGAACTGCTGCGTCAGCACACCCAATTCGATTTTCGCAATTACCGTAAGAACATGGTACTCCGCCGCATTCAGCGTCGGATGGGACTGCATCAACTGGAAACGTCCACGCAATACGATCAACTTCTGAAGAACGACCCCGCGGAAATCTTGGCGCTCTATCGAGATCTGCTGATTAGCGTAACCGCTTTCTTTCGCGATCCGGAAGCCTACGACGCGTTGTCGACACAACTGAGAACCGAACCAGCGATTCGTGAGGCCAATCGATTGCCGTTTCGCGTCTGGGTGCCCGGTTGCGCGACAGGTGAAGAAGCATATTCACTTGCATTGCTGCTGATTGAATGTCTCGACGAGAACAACGACAGTCAGCTTGACCGATCATCATCGAGTAAACGGTTCCAGTTGTTCGCAAGCGACGTTGATGAAGCCGCGATCGCTGTCGCTCGCACGGGCATTTACCCAGTCAGCATATCGGCAGACCTCTCTAAAGACCGATTAGAGCGATTCTTTACGAAGGCTGGGGACGCCCACTACCAAATTGGCAAGCAACTCCGAGACGCGATCGTGTTCTCACGACAAAACGTCATCAACGATCCGCCATTTTCCAGACTCGATCTGATCTCATGCCGCAACCTACTGATCTACCTCGAACCTGAGATGCAGCAACAACTTCTATCGCTGTTTCATTTCGCGCTGGCCGATGACGGTCTGCTATTCTTGGGACCCGCGGAATCGCTGGGTCAAGCCAGCGACCTCTTCGAGCCCGTCTCGAAGAAATGGCGCATCTTTCAAAAGTTACCAACCAGCATTCGCGGCCAACTTGCTTTTCCGATCGGAACCGCAAACGCTTCGCAAAGCGTCCAAGTAAATGCACCAACGAAGGTCCCACCGCGTCAGGCGTACAAGACCCTTGTCGAGAAGTCACTCATTGCCAACTACACGCCCGCAACGGCACTAATCAATCGCCGCCACGAAGTGCTTTATGTCGCCGGCCCCATAGTCGACTACCTCGAATTCCCTGCCGGTGAATTGACGCAAAATTTGTTGGCGATGTGCCGTCCGGGCTTGCGAACCAAACTGCGTTTCGCTTGCCAAAAATGCATGGCGGAAGACACCGACGCAAGCTTCGTGACCGCAATCGAGCGAGGTGAAGATTCGGTCCTATGTAGTGTTCACATTCGTGTGGCGAATCTCCCGGACGATGCGGAGCGCCTTATGCTGGTGAACTTTGTGGACAAGCCTTCGCGCGGCGAAGGCTCCATCAACCCGAAGCTTAAGCGAGGATATTTCACAAGGTTGCTTCATCACATCCGCCTCGGACCGACTCATCTCTTGCGAGACCGACGCCAACAGGCGCCTGAAACCAACTACGTTCACCAAATGGAGCAAGAACTTCAAACGAATAGCGAAGAACTCCGCGGTGTGATAGCAGAACTCGAAGGCGCCAACGAAGACTTGAAATCTTCCAATGAAGAGATCATGTCGATGAACGAGGAGCTTCAATCGGCGAACGAAGAACTCGAAACGTCCAAAGAGGAATTGCAATCGCTCAACGAAGAACTCAGCACGGTAAATTTCGAACTGCTGGACAAAGTCCACGAATTAGACGTTGCCAACAATGATATCCTGAACCTGATTGCCAGCACCGAGATCGCAACTTTGTTTCTGGATTCCAATCTGCACATCCAGCGGTTCACGCCGCCGACGGTGGCGCTCTTCAATCTACGGTTGACGGATCTGGGGCGTCCCCTGGGCGACATCACTCCGCGTTTTGATGATGCCGAACTGCAGAGCGATTGCCAAAAAGTGGTGAAAGGCTCGGCCCCCATTCAACATGAGATTGCTGGCCAGAATTCGCGTCTTTACCTGCGACGCATCCTTCCGTACCGCTCCACAAGCGACCACATATCCGGAGTGGTCATCACGTTCGTCGACCTTACCGATCGGCTCAGGCTGGAACGCTCGCTGAAGGAAAGCAAAGACCACATCCTCGAAATCGCATCCGATGAACAGCGACGGATCGGACAAGAATTGCACGACGGCACACAGCAGGAATTGACGGGATTGTCTCTGATCGCTGGAACTATCGAAGACTTGTTCGCCCAGAAAGTACAAACGATCGGCGATGATTGCGACCCGATTTCGTTCAGTCGCGGAGAGTTGTCGCGATGCATGGAGACATCAACCAAACTGGTGCAAGGTTTGAAAGAAGCCAACCAACATGTGCAGTCTCTTTCGCACGGCATCATGCCGGTTCAGATCGACGCCGAGGGATTGAAATCGGCACTGACGGAACTCGCTAGCGCTACAACTGTGACCGGCAAGCTTGCCTGCGGATTCGTTCAACACGGTCCATCGAACATCGAAAGCAACACGGTCGCCACTCATTTGTATCGAATTGCCCAGGAAGCAGTCAACAACGCCCAACGACATGGGGGCGCTACCGACATTCGCATATCGCTGTCGACCAACGATCATCAAATGGAACTGCAAGTTGGCGACAATGGAATCGGAGTCGACGAAGCTTTTTTGCGAGATCTCAGCATAGAGCGTAGGGGTCTGCAGATCATGGAGTACCGGGCCAATGTGATTGGAGGTGTTCTGTCGATTTCCGCAGGCCGCAACCATGGAACCATCGTGCGATGCACGGTTAAAACTCAAAGGAAGACAGGATGAACCAGTTGCAAGCACGGTCACGAATTCTCTTGGTCGACGACCATCCGATGATGCGAGACGGATTGTCGATGCGGATCACGGCCCAAGACGGATGGGAAATCTGCGGCATGGCCGCGACTGAAGCCGAGGGTTTCACATTGATTGCGCAGGAAAGCCCAGACTTGGTGCTAGTCGACATCTCGCTGGGCTCCGGCAATGGCATCGACCTGATCAAACGCGTGCGTCGCCGAAACCCAACGGTCAAGTTCCTGGCAATTTCAGCTTACCAAGAATCACTCTACGCCGAACGCGCAATGCGGGCCGGAGCACTCGGATATTTGAACAAGCAGGAGACCAACGAAAAGTTGATCGAAGCGATCCGCACCGTTCTCAAAGGGGAACGATACCTCAGCGAAGCACTGCAAGCTCGGTTGGTCGCCTCAGCGCTCGGCAATACGTCGGTTGAGCAAGATCCAATGTCTCGCCTGAGCGACCGTGAAAAAGAGATCTTCCGCTTGATAGGCGAAGGACTAACGACCGGTGCCATCGCCGATCAACTCTTGCTCAGCACGCACACGATCGACACCCACCGTGAACACCTCAAACGCAAACTCAACGTCGGCACGGCAGCTGAACTAAGCCGTTTGGCATTTCATGCAATGATCGAAAACACATAAGCCAACTTCTTCAGCCGCCGTTCCTGATTCGGATACCCATAAATACATGCGATTCCTGAGGCTAACTGACGAGCAAACAACACAGCACCACAATCAAGAGCGCTAATCTTCGAGGAGGGTTAGATCGGGAAACTGTGGCTTGAATCGATTGTCACATCTAACTTCCTTCAATTTTGGGCAGCATTTTAACGGATTGGACAAAGGACGGCTTCAAGTCCGTTCACTTTAACTCAATTCGTTTCAGTAACGGTAGATTGTCTGCCTCAAGCATTGTTCCATCTTCTAGTTCGAGTTCGTTCATTCGGAGTACTATTACTTCATACGACACTCCGATATCAACCCATTCCTGCAATAGAAGTTGTGAAGCAGGCCGGTCAGAAACATCGATAAACTCTTGCTCTCGGGTTATTCCCCAATCACTCGTATTTTCCTTTTCTCGACTCGTCCGACCGTGTCGGAAAACTTCAGCACTTTTTCCCTGCTTAAGAATCCTGAATACCTCGTTGTCACTTCCTACATCTTGCCCGTAACAGCTATTCGCGAGACACATAGTTAGCGAATAACAAAGCATTTTCTTAGCTATCATAATTCTTCACCTCTGGTCCTCGGCATGGTGTGGTGAAGCGTCGAATGTGGATCGTTGAATTGCCAATCTGTTGCCACCAATGCCTCAAACTATATGAAATGTATTGGCCCCGATTGCACCCAACAGATCCGTCCCACCCCAACAGCCAGTTGCAAAACAATCGCGTAGCGATGACATCCGATAGCCTGGGGTGGAGCTTGGTTGGGACGTTTTCCCAAAACGTCCCAGCCAAGCGGAACCCCAGGTACAGTGCAATGTGCACGCAGTGGCCGAGCAGAAGATTATCCCAGCGTGCGGATGTGCGCCGAGGCCGCAATGTGACGGTTTGTCCACGGAGCAAATATTGCTGCACAGCCAAACGTGGTTGGTTTATCTCTTCTCGCCGCCATCTTCTTGCCTCCGCTATCGCACGTTGTTGCGATTCTGCGAAGACTCGATGCACTGCCTCATGTCGAACCGCGCAGTCGCATCACACGCACTCGACACGCGACGCGCTCGTTCCAGCCATCACCCAACTGTTGCGACCTCGAAACGAGACTGAGGTTTGG
>JBGSUV010000104.1:0-56745 GCA_041753315.1 Pirellulaceae bacterium
GTCGCCACTGGAGCGCCCTTGGCAAACTGTTCTACAATATCAGACAACATGATCGGCTCCTTCGTGTAAGCTAGAGGACTACCTCTATGTTACCCGGGAGCCTAATGACAGCTTTACAGGGTTTATTGTCCTCAATTGTTCTGTTCCTTGCGATGGTTGACTATAGCTGGGTTCAAAACAATTGGGGACAATTGTTCTACAATTGGCCACCGTGTTCCTGTTCGCGTACTCGCCCGTTGACAATTGCCGAAACGGGTCGCGAAAACCATTTTTCATTGGCCACCGTGTTCCTGTTCGCATACTCACTCGTTAACAAATGCCGAAATGGGTCGCGAAAACCATTTAAAAGGTTTTCGGACCCGTTGCGGACCGTTCCCCCTGCCCTCGTTCACAGCAAAGCTGTACTCATGAAAAGTTCGATGGTTGAGCGGTGGTTGAGTTGAGGTGGGGTTAACGTGGTTGCCAAGCGTTAGATGGCTGAGCGTTGTTGATGGAGTGTCGTTCGGTTCCAGAGCTGATGACTCGGACGGCACGTTGTTGTGGTGCGGCAGTAGTAGGTTGCCGAGTGTTGGTGTTGTTTGGTCGGGCCGCGGGTTCCGAAGAGATTCCGAGTCCACCCCAATCGAATTCTGAGTTGGAGGTCGCTGCGGCTTGTCGAACTTGTGGTGCTGACGTCGTTCTGATTTGTCGAAGTTGCGAGTTTCCGGCAGTTGGACCATCGCTTTCCAATGGCGAATCCGTTTCGTCAGCATCGTTGGTTTTGGATGGTTCGACTTCCTCGGCTTCTTCGGCGTCGGAGCGACTTGGTTGATTGAAGTGGATACCGGAGTCGGAGATGTTACCTTCGGTGGCACCGCCGCTGACGACTGGTCCTTGGCTCACGACGCTTGGTCGAGTGTAGCCGTAATCAAAGTAGATACCGCTGGCCCGTTCGCGTGCTCGTTCTTCGGCATCCCAGTAAGCTTTTTCAACCCACGCACCTTCGGCAAGTTCGATGCTGTTCAGGTCAAGCAATGAGCCTTTGAGGAAGTGAATGTTGACGAGTGACTTGTTGTATTCGCAGACGGCTTGATAGTACTGGAGTTGAGCTCGAGCGCGGCGTTCTTCAGCTCGTAGCAGTTGGTCAAGCAGTTGGCTAAGGTCACCGACATCTTCTTCAATTTTATCGTTGTAGACTTTGATTTCGTCTTCGATAGAATTCATATGATCGGCGTAGTCCTTCATCGAGATGAAAGTCGATTCCAGGTTGCGCCAAGCGGAGGAGATTTGTTGGACGAACTGCATTTCCTTTTGCCGCAATTCTTCTTGTGATTTCTTGATCTGCAAGCGTGCAAACTGAATACCTGCCAACGCCCGACGCTTGCCGACCGCTTGTGGCGTATATTCGAGTCTTGCTCCAATTTCTTGGTAGTCACCGCCGGTCAACTCTTCGAAGGCCGTTGAACCAGGGCTAGGGAAGCCCAGGCCGTTGCGTTGTGCGTTCGCTAATTCGTCGCCCACGCCGAGGAATCGCAGGGTGGCACTTGCATCGAGCTGCGGGAGGATTTGGTTTTTCGCGGAGATCAACTCCAGTTCACGTTGTTTGATCGACCATTTGTGGCGACGCAGTTCGTTGTTGCGAGTCAGGCCTTCTGCTTTGACCGATTCCCAGTCGAATTGCACCAGTGCCAAAGTCGGTTCGTCTTTTGGGCGAATGATTCGACCATCGGTCGCACTCCAACCCATTTTCTCACGCAAGACCTGTTCGCGACCGTAGAGGCCAAGAGGATCGTTGCCGGGGACCGACGAGCCGTAGAGCGATGTGTGAATCTGAGATTCAAATTGATAGTACAAAGCGCGAGCTTGAGCTTCGGCTGCTGGACCTGGGAACTCGGCCCCAGTGTCCAACCGGGTCTTGGCGACGCGCCACAGGTCGAGTGCACTGGCGCGTGCCAGCTTTGAAGTTTCGAAGGCGCGGTATCCGCAATAAAGATCCCAGTAAGCGTCTTCGACACTTTTGACCAGGTTACGGACGTTTGCGTCAAACTCATGCACTTGGATATCTTCGTTGATCCGAGCCAAGACGATCGGAATTCGGTTAACCAACGTTCCACGACCGCGGGCCAGTGGCTGAGTTACTTGCAATTCGATGGCTGCGGTGTAGTCGCTTGGTACGGCTCGACCAAAGAAGTCCGAGTTGGCGGCGTTACCAGAGGCAGGTACGTTATTGCGCGAGTAGACCGTGGTGAAACGCGCGGTGGCGATCGTACCAGTAGCGAGACGCTTGGACAACGCGGCTTGGCCGTTTGCGTCGACTGCTTGGAAGAACTGTGGATTGAAGACGTTACCTCGTCCAACGTTCCGTGGGCGATCCGTTGTGTTGTAACCGAACACCGCCGAGAACTGTGCGTCGAAATCGCTGAGCGCATCTTCCACACCGCCAACTTGATTGGCACGAGTTGAACCGCGAGGTGCGATGCGATTGCCTTGGTTGTCGATGGGCAGTGGTTGAGTATTGGTCGTTGTCGCTGCCAACGCTGGATCATAGATACTTGGTAGTTGTCCTGGCTGGGCGCTTAACTGTGCGGCCGCCACCGATCCACTTTGTTGGTTTGAGCCACCAACGACCGGCAGGATCTTCGCGTTTTGAAGCGCGATCGAGATGCAATCCTCGAGCGTCAGATCGATGAACTCGGTCGGTAGATTGGTTGCACCGAGCGGCACGTAAGCCTGTGTGGCTTCCGGCAGACTTTCGACCTGGACGTCGGCATATTCGATGCTCATCGCTTGGTCTAGGTAGTTTGCTAGCGATTCATCCCGAGGGATGAAAAAAGGTTGAGTTGGAGCGCATCCAGTAAACACAACCAAGCAGATTTGGATGATAGCTGCCCAGCGAACAGTTGTTTGGCTCATTTGAGCTAGGTCCCTAGACCAAGAGTGTCGCGTGAACGAGGCGGGATTAGATGCCGACGAGGCACCTATCCGTGGCCGACGGACACGAATGCGACTGAATCTTGTTTTTAAGAACCCCCCTATGTCGTAGGCGCAGTTGGGTTGATGAAACACCTCACGCACCTGTTGACACCGTACTTATCGTCCGAGGTGGCAGTAAACTTTCGTTGATCGTTACAAATTACCAAATTTGTTTTTCGAACTGCGAAAACCGCTGGAAACGGCTCAAGTAGTTCACTCCCGCCACGTAATTCACTCCTGCCAGGAGTGACCAGAGTTCGTCACGTACGTCAATACTGCCAAGTAGGTCACTCCTGCCAGGAGTGACCAACAGAGCACATTTCATTAACGTTCCAACTTTACGTCAGGCAAGAAAATGCGACTTAGGAATTGCAACGCGAGATTAATGACGATATTGATTTGGAAATGGGTGAAGGAAGGGTTGGATGCAACTGATGTTTGGTCACTCCTGGCAGGAGTGACCTACGGCGCAGAAATTACTGATATTTGGCCACTCCTGGCAGGAGTGACTTACGGCGCAGAAATTACTGATATTTGGTCACTCCTGGCAGGAGTGACCTACAGGAGTGACCTACGGGAGACCTACTTAGGGCTAGCAAAAGACATGGAAGATCAGCACGGGGAGCTCGATTTAACTTCAGAAGGTTTTTCGGATCGGTGCTCGGGCAGTGAACCGCAGAACAAAAACACCTTTCACCGAAGGTCGCAGCGAAAGATTACCGATGGCCGCATTCGCACCTATTTCAAGTGCTGTCGGGTGTTCGCTTTGCTTGCAATGCCAGCTGCAGTTGTCTCCGGCCATCTCTCAATCTGGCGCGTCCACTGTCCGCGTTGTGGAAGATTGTCGGAAATTCCAGTTGAAGACTGACCTCAGCAGACTTCGTAGCGAGCAAGCTTGACCAGGATTCTAACGCCCGTCTCATGAAAGTATGGATGCGATTGATGGCTCAATGCGGTTTCACTCAGTGCAAGTTCATAATTCAAATCCCCTGCTGGGTCTTGAAGGATGGCCATGGCAAGATTTAGGGTTACGGGAAGTTGAGTTCCGCTCTTAGCAGGCAGCAATTGAACTCAGTTCGTCGAACTTTGCAAAGAATGACGACGAACATTTAAGGCGGTCGCAAAGGACGCGAGCTGTTGCATGTTGTCGCAAAAGCCGGTGTAGCGCAGGCGGGGCCGCAAACGATCGGTGAGCGCTCGACCGCCAAGCACAACACTCAATTGCGGCGGAAGCGAAGCATAGAAATTGCTATACTCCGACACAAACTTTTCTTCATCGACAATATGTGAAATGCTCAACCATAAAAGCCGCGGTCGATGGGCCTGCGCGGCGGCCGCAATTGATGTAAGAGGTACATTGCAACCTAAGTTCATCGGCTGCCAGCCAAGTTGTTGCATTAATGTTTCGATGAGTTGACTGGGTAGCGTGTATTGGTCCCCCTCGGGTGTTGCGCCGATCGCCAAAGGAGCGTTCTCAGGTGGTGCCGGCAAAATTCGTTTTAACTCGTGCAGGATATGCGAACAGATTCCACAACCGCGCCGCTCCTGATACACCTCCAATTCGCCGCATTGCCACTCTTCGCCCAGCCGATGCAACGCAGGTGCGATCACGTCGTCGGCTAACCGTGCTATCGAATTGTGTTGAGCGAAGGAGCGGATGAGTGTCGATCGGCAGGTCTCTTCATCTCCTTTCGCGAGTGCTGCAATGAACTTTTTCTGAGTTTCGGCCAACGACTCAATGGAATTCTCCTGACTGGCCTCAGAGTCGACTTCGCTCCTGGTTTCCAGGGGCACGACAACCTGCTGATTCGTCTGCTCCAGGAACTGCATGAACCCCGCCAGCGGAATGCGGCGATGCCCGCCCACCGTTCGGACCGTAGGGATGACGCCGCGATCGCACCAGCGTTTGACCGAGGACTCGGACACTTGGAGCGCCATGGCGATTTGGCGGGTGGTTAATTGTTCTTGCATAGGGTTATTTGAACCGCATGGTTGCGGTTGCTCCGGTGGGCGATTTGGACGTTTTAAGGATAACTCAAAGTTTTCGTTCAACAATCGTGAAAGTGTATGGAGGACGTCCAGTACCGATAAATCGTTCAAAAATCTTGTGATTTCAGTAGCTCCTTCCGTTTAGGGCTCTTGCAAACGCAATGGACCAGCGTTAGAACGAAATGAACGATTTGGACGGAATGCACGAATTGTGGCTGTGTGACTTGAAATAATAATGAGGTGGGACGATGGTTGCATCGAATTTGAAGAGAAGTAGTCGAGCAGGAAAGCGGTCTGGCAAGCACTCGGAAACAGAGACGGCGGTCGTCGCCGTGACGGCGCGACAGAAGAAGACCAAGCTCGCGACGTTTCGCAGGAAGAAGCTGGAAGAGGATTTTCTTCGATACTGTCAGTTGAGTACTGAGGCACCAGACGAACTGCTTGTGGGGATTCAACTAACAGCTTTGCGAGAAAGGGCCGAGGACTTCATTGACAGTGGTGATTTCGCAGCAGCAGATGCTGAGCGAGTCATTCTGCAGGATCAGTTGTTGGACGACTGTGCGTCCAGCGAGCCGCGACGAGCTCCGCGGAAAGTGAACTTGCCGCCGCATCTGGCTGGACTGTGCGAAGCTGCGTTGTTGACCGCCGAACAAGAAAGACAACTTTTTTGCCGTATGAATTATCTCCGTTATCGGGCCGCTCAGCTGTTGAGAAGCCATCCTGGAGAGTCGTTGGGGCAATGGGAAGTGGAGCGCGTTCAGGGCCTGCTGCGCGCAGCGGACTGGCATCGCGACTGTATCGTTCAGGCTAATGTGCGGTTAGTCATGTCGATCGTGAAGAAGTTTTCTAACCAACAATGTGGATTTGATGACTTGTTGAGTGATGGCATTATGGCGCTCATTCGTTCGGTCGATAAGTTTGACTACAAATTGGGATTTCGCTTTAGCACCTATGCGACTCAAGTGGTACGTCGCAATTCGTATCGCTTCGTCATGGATCGCCAAGATGAACGCTTGAAAATCACGAACAGTATCAGCGACGGTGGGTTGGATGTAGCTGAGGACGACGGAAGCTCGAGTTTGGACGAATTTCGCTGGAACGAGCTTCGCAGTGAACTGCATGGGTTTTTGAGTCGGCTTGACAAGCGTGAGAAGTTCATCGTGAGGGCTCGCTTCTCACTTGGGGGACATCGAAGAGTGCAAACGCTACAACGCTTGGCTGATAAACTGGGGATATCCAAAGAACGCGTGCGTCAGATAGAAAAGCGAGCAATGGAGAAACTAGCTTTGATGGCTCAAGCGCGACCGCTTCCAACGAGAGCCATGGAATAGTCAGACGACTGACAAAGTCGACTTTGATAAACGGAGGACAAGCGACCATGAAGATTGCCATCAGTGGAGCATCCGGCTTGGTCGGGACGGCCCTCACCATCTCCTTAAGAAATGCTGGACATGTTCCAGTACGATTGGTTCGACCAGCCAAGACCGCAAAAGAGACGACGACTGGCGCGATTGACGAGGACATTGTTTGGGATCCTTCAACAGGAGTGAGAGATCCACAACAGATGGAATCGGTGGACGCCATTGTTCATTTGGCCGGCCGCAGCATCGCATCGTCCCGTTGGACCGACGCTGAAAAGAAGAGAATTCGAGATTCGCGTGTGGCAGCTACACGGCGGCTGGTCCAGCAGTTGGTGGAGCTCAACCGACCCCCTGCTGTTTTTATGGGCGCTTCGGCGATCGGAATATATGGGGACACGGGGGACAAAATCGTCGAGGAAGATCATCCGTCAAACGATGACTTTCTCGCCTCGGTGGCCCGCGACTGGGAAGAGGCCGTCGATCCGCTACGGTCACAGGCGCGCGTGGCGCATGCCAGACTGGGAATTGTCCTGAGTTCCCGTGGTGGTGCGTTGGCAAAGGTATTGCCACTTTTCCGGTGGATGTTCGGAGGGCGGTTGGGGGCAGGGACGCAGTATTGGAGTTGGATCGCATTGGAGGATTGCGTGCGAGCGATTGTCTGGATGTTGGAAAACGAAACGGCATCTGGTCCTTACAATGTCGTTGCCCCGCAACCAGTCACCAATGCGGAGTTCACGCGACAATTGGCTAAGGCGGTACATCGGCCCGTGGGACTGCCAGTTCCAAAATTCGCACTGCGAATAGCCATGGGGGAAATGGCCGATGCACTGCTGTTGTGCAGTTGTCGTGTTCGGCCGAGTCGATTGCTCGCATCCGGTTTCCAATTTAACCATTCCACGTTGCAGCACTGGTTGGAGGCCGAGGTAGCACGGAAAGGTTGAGTTCATGTGCTGGAAGCAGTACTATGCATTCGGGGCTGAAACGGTAAATTGAGAACCTTGTGCGCTCTCGCTGCCCCCACTCCCTTTTCTATAAACGCTTTCCTACGTGCGACTTTCGATTCGAACATTTCGAAATACCGATGTGGAGGCGATTTGCCGAGTGTGGAATCTCCATTTTGGAAGTTGGGGACAAAATTGCCAAATTGCTCCATTGCATTTGGAACTCGGCTGTTTAGCCAAGCCCTATTTCGATCAAACGCACCTAATTTTGGCGGAAATCGATTCTCAAGTAGTTGGCTTCGCACATGTTGCCGCGCTGCCTGATGAAAGTCTCGAGCAATCCACGTTAGGGAAGATTGGCATTTCGGCCCTGTGCGTGGTGCCTCACCCTGAGGAAACAGAAATTGCCAAAGCACTACTTCAGCGTTGTGATGACGTGGCAAGTACTTTGGGAGCGCGCGAGTGTTGCGTTAAGCCGATGTTGCCAAACACGGCATTCTATTTAGGCCTGGGGCCAGCAGACTCGATGGTCGGTCTGACCAGCAGTGAGCAACGGACATGCGGATGGATTCATGCCTCAGGCTTTTTGCCGATGCAGCCGACAAACCAATGGGAACTTGACTTGGCCAAGTTTCATCCGCCTGTCGACCGGTTGCAGATCCAGATTCGCCGAAGCGCGCACGTCGATCGGCAGGTCGACGAACCGTTGCTCCCCTGGTGGCAAGCTTGCGTCCTAGGACACACCGAACCGGCCGCCTTCCAGTTGACCGACCGTGTTCAACGTCGAGTACTTGACGAAGTCCTATTCTGGACCATCGCGCCCGAGTTGCAATCGTCAGGACAATCGGTCACTTGGTTGTGGCCACCCAAGTCGGAACCCGCGGCGATGGCGGCGACTCCCAAGCCGTTGAGTTCCGAAGCAAGCGCAGTCGATCGACTGGTTTTTCTCTTGGCAGAATCGTTGCGCGAATTTCAAAGCGAAGGGATTGACGTTGTTCGCACTGTGTCGTCCGCCGATGATTGTCCGACGAGTCAACTGCTTAAACGATTGGGTTTTAAGCCGATTCAAAGCGGAGTCGTATTCCACAAGCGCTATGCCGCGCCCTAGTTATCTCGCCAACTTTCGTTCACAAAGCGGTCTTGCTGCCCCTGTTCTTATTCTGCAGGCTGAATGATCGTTAAGAGTTGATTGGCCGGCACTTCGGTCAGAGTTTGGCGAGTGCCATCGGGCCAGCGTATCGCCAACTCGGGAATTGACTGCGAGCGACCGAGCCCAAAGTACAGTCGTTGTCCGTAGCTACTCTGGTAGCCTCGTCCTCCACGAACTTCGTCGATGAATTTTCGACCGTCGAGTTCAAAAGAAACGCGAGCACCAATTCCGTCACGTGGTGAATTCCTACCTACAAGTTCCACTTGCAGCCAGTGGTTGGAGCCAGTCGACGTTGACTGGTTGGAATGGCTTTCATTGTGAATTGCAGTGACAGTCGCAAGTGCGTTAAGAATAATGATGTCCACGCCACCGTCGTTATCGAAGTCGTCGGTCACCAAACCTCGGCTGCTTTCAACTGGTGCGAGCCCACTACCACTGGTGCTGGAAATATTTGTGAAACGACCGCGGCCGTCGTTCATTAACAGGGTGTTGGCCACTTTCCAAGCAGTGTTAAAAGCCCAGCGATTGACGTTGGGAGAAGTGTGTCCGTTGGCAATGATGAGATCTTTGTCGCCATCATTTTCGAGATCCAGAAAGCTGGTTCCCCAGTTGGCGTGTGGCATCATGCCGTCACCCGCATTGGTTGCCTGCGTAACATCTTCAAAACTACCAAAGCCATCGTTTCGATACAGGACTGGCACATCGTTGCTGAATGTCGTGGTGTACAGATCGAGAAAACCGTCGGCATTGAAGTCAGCGGAGTCGATGCCCATATTCCCATTGCGCTGTGCATCGTAAGAAAACGCGACTCCAGCCTGAATGCCTATTTCTTCAAACTGGCCAGTGCCGTCGTTCAGGAACAGTACATTCCGATCGACGTCGTTTACGACGATCAAGTCGCTGTCGCCGTCGTCATCAAAATCGCCTGCGATGACCCCCATCGAAGTCGTCGCGACGAGCCCAATTCCTGAGGATTCGCTTCGGTCGCTGAATGTGCCGTCTCCGTTGTTATAGAAAAAGAAGTCGACGTCTGGCTGGAAATCGAGTGGTCCAGGGTAACTGGGAAATCCATCAGTGGTACGCTTCACGTTGGTTTCGATCGGTGATTTGACGTAGTTGCCCACGTAAAGATCGACGAGTCCATCACCGTCGGCGTCAAAAAAACAGACGCCAGCTCCCAAACGTTCGCCACCACCGACCTGCGCGATTTCGGTCCAGTCTGAAAAAGTACCGTCGCCATTGTTGCGCAATAGACTGTTGCCACCAAAATTGTTCACATACAGATCTGGAAAGCCGTCGCAATCGTAGTCACCTACACCCACGCCCAGGCTGTGCCGGCGGTCGTCAGCGTGCGCGGGGGCTGTCACGAATTGGAAACGCATGTCACGTCGATTGTGATACAGCCCATTAGCTACCGTCCGCGCAGTATCAAATGGGACGGCTGCACCGTTCAAGAAGTAGCAGTCGATCCAACCATCACGGTCGTAGTCGAGAGTAGCCATACCCGAAGCAACTGGTTCCACGATAAGCAATTCACCGCCACCGTCGTACCAATGCACAAAATCGATCTGTGATTGTTTGGTGACATCGTTCAGAACAACTCCGTGCGTTGCGTGGGATGCACTTGCGGCGTTACTCTCTACCGCGACTTGGCGGTTTTCCTGGTTGCTTGCTTCGAGCCCGGTCGCTGTATCGCTTGCGGTCCTCTCAAGCGTTGCATTTGCTTGTTCACTCGCATCCTCGGCCGCTTTTTCTTTGCAACCTCCTGTCGAGATCGCAAGTAATGCAACGATTCCGAGCAACTGCCAACGGGCCGCCAAACAGCGAGGGCGGTGAAAGAGATTCATACAGAATATTGCCAATAAAAATTTCAAGGGATTTCTGCCAGGGCTCTGCGAAACTCAGTATTATCCGGCTCAAGCGCGATGGCTTTTTGCAACGACTCTTTGGCGGACGAATAATCTCGCACATGATAGTAGGCGGTACCGAGCAAGTAAAGGTTGCCAGCCACCGGCGAAATCTCGACCGCGCGTTGCGCACTAGCGACTGCACCGGGTAAATTGCGAGCCTGAGCAATCTGAGTCTGTGCCTGCAGACGGTATGCATAGTCATCGTTGGGTTGTAATCGAATGACTTGCCGCAGTGCGTCGTCGGCTGCGTCGAGTTGTCGAAGTTTCATACAAAAAAGTGCAAGCGACATCCAAGCATCTGCGTCGTCGGGATCCTTTTCACACGGTTCCCTGAGCAACTTGATCGATTTGTCAAATCGTCCGTTACTTGCATACAGATTTGCCAACTGGCTGCGAGCTTCGGGTGCATCGTAAAGATATGGCATGGCCAGTTCGAGTTGACGAATGGCCGCCGGGATGTCGTTGCTTTGCGCAAGCAAATTGGCCGCCGTTCGAACGGTAAAGCTCAGCAAGTCGCGCATCTTCACGCGATCACGGTCCACCACGTTGCGTTCTGCCAATACGCGCGGATCGCTTGCATCTAACTTTGCAAACAGCTCCGCTGCTTCGGCTGCGTTCACTCGATCGCCCTTCGCGCGGTAGGTCGCCATTAGACCCATTGCCGATTCACGGGAACTGGGGTTGATGTCAAGTGCGGCACGATAACTAGCTACCGCTTCATCATGCCTGCCGAGTTCGTGCATGCATTTGCCCAGTTGAATATGAGCCTTTAGCATGCGGGGTTCACGCTTGATCCACTCGCGCAAGTGGTTCGTCGCATCGTCAAACTTTGATTGTGTCACCAAAACCTCTGCCAGCGGCTCGTACGCTTCCAGCAATTCAGGATTGAGCTTTAGGGCTTGACGGAAGTAGGATGCAGCTTCTGGTAAATTTCCCAGGTTGAGTTCCAGGTTGCCGTAGTCCAAATAGGGTGCCGGCGCATTTGCATCGATCTTCAGCGCCCGGTCCCACAATGATCTGGCCGTGTCTGGATTACTATTCCGCAAGTGAAGTTTGCCCAACAAAGACAAGGCCGCAGGATCGTTCTTAAGCTTGCGAACGGTTTCTTCGGCAATATCAAACGTCAGCGAACGCAGTTGCGAAATTTCTCGCGCGTTATCGTCCCCGTCCAGCGATTCACCAGTCTGCGCGTGCGCGGGTCGCGGCGGGAGCACAAACTCTGCTTCCTCAACATCGCCATGTTTGCCTGGCAATTCAAGCGTTTGGTCCGGCTTACTTTCGAGAGTGAAGGGGAAATTCCGCACGAGCAAAAGCGCAGCGACCCCTACGAGGTTTACCAGACATAACGCCAACAATACGATCTTCAGTTTCAAAATGTAGACCACTAGAGCTTGGTACGAATCACCGTGCTGCAAAATGCCTTAATTGACGTCCTGCAGCTGAATCTGTTCTCTGATAGAGACTTCGTTAAGGAAACGGGCAACGGGAGCAATTCTGTGACGTTATAGTAATATTGTAGTGTAGCGTGTTAAATTCCCTCCAGTAGGTACGATGGGTGATTAACGGTGCTTTAGAGTATGTCCACGACGCTTTTTACGTGCTGTAACAGCGCTTAGGTACAAGGAAATTTGATGTCACGGAGTTCGCGCAATCCCCCAAAATATGGGACGAAGAATGCATCCAACGCTCATAGCGCAACCGTCCTGGACGGTAGTGGAAGCGAAACGCCGAAGTCGCAAAGCACGCAATTGATTTGGTTGACTGTCATCGCGGTTTTGTCCAGTGCAACGCTGCTGAGCGTTTATTTCCTGTTGCCTCCGGCCGCGGAAACAGGTTCAGAGGGTCGATCGCGTCGCATTTCGGCACCAGAAACAGCAACCGCTGACAACCGAAACAGCGCAGCAAGTGAAGTACAAAACCAAACCAGCGGAGCCGCTTCGCAACCGTTATCAACTGCGTCTGGCAACGCGGTCTCGATCGCTTTACCAAACGAACCGATCAAAGCAGACACCGAACCGCAGCAGAAAGCACTGCTCGAAGCAGTTGAAGCGGTGGTGGTCCGATTTCCCAAAGGTGCGGACGTGCTCCACGTCGCAGGGTTAACGCATGCCGAACTACTACAAACCGAACAGGCGGCAGAGTTGTTTCGCCGTTCGCTCGAAGCCGAGCCGCGCAGTCTAGACGTGTTGATCGCCTACTCCGACATGTTGACCAAGGTCGGCAAGCACTCTGAGGCAATTGTCGCGTTGAAGAAAGGTATCGAATTTGGACTGGATAGTCCAAGTTTGCGAACCGGTTTAGGAAATGCTTACATTCAAGTGGGTGAAGCTGGACAAGCGGCAGAAGTGCTCGAACGAGGTGTTGAACTGGAGCCGAACGACGCCCGCCTGCGTTTGGCTTTGGCTCAGGCGCAGTTGCAATTGGAGCTGTTCTCGTCGGCGGAATCTAACGCGCGGCGGGCCATTGAATTGGGCGAAAACAGTCGAGCCGTGTATGTAACTTTGACCGCCGCTTTGGTACGTTTAGACAAACGCGATGAGGCAGTTGAATTGCGGAAGCAGATGCCGCCACTCGAGCAGACCACCATCGACGATGAACGTTATCAGGAGTCGTTTCGGGAGTTTGCGAGTCACACCTATGGCTTGCTGGGCCTCGCCTTTCAGAATCGCGGTTTGACCAGCGAAGCAGAAAAGTGGTATCTCCGTTCATTGGAGTATAACCCTGCATCCTCCAAAAGTTTGGCTGCCCTGGCTGACATTTGTCATCGATCGTCGCGCTTGGGCGATGCTCTGCAAATCTACCAACGATTGTTGAAAGTGGCTCCGCAGAATCTGGTAAATTACAGCAACAGTGCAAGCATTGCCTTGCAACTGGGAAATGTAACACTTGCCGAGGATGCGTTGCGACAAGCGACGTTGGTAGACGACAGCGGCTACGCAGATCTCTACCTTGCAAGGTTTCAGTTTGAGTTAGGAAAATTCGCTGATGCAGCGCATCATGCCTCAATCGCCGCCCAACAATCGGCGGATATCGAGGCCTATCTGGTGTTGATCGCCGCCCATCGAGCGCTGGGCAAGCCAACACAAGCTTTTGAAGCACTGCGTAAAGCCCGCGAAATTGCTCCAAACGATCCGCGTCTGTTAAACATTCAATTGTAAAGCTGCTGTGGTGAACTTCAACTCGCTTTGCGTTCACATGCTTGTCACGTTGACCATTGGCTGCTTTAGTCAGCTGGTTACCCGCTGTCATGCGCAAGACGCCACGATCCGCTTCAAGAGCGCGTCGTCAGATTCCGGAATTGACTTTACGCATGACGACGGGGCTGATCTGGAAGGTTATCTGGTCAGCATGATGGGGGGCGGTTTGGGGCTGTTTGACTACGACAACGATGGCCGGATCGATGCCTACTTCCTGAATGGCGCTCCCATTGTCGCAACGCCATCGCCCAGCACGGTTTCAATGGCCTCAAATTCGACGAACCCGATCGGTCCGACCAACGGACTCTACCGCAACTTGGGAATGACTCGCGGGGGGCCTAATGCGCCAGTCATGTTGCGCTTTAGCAATGTAACGTCGCATAGCAGAACGGGCTCGCAGGGCATTTTTGGGTTAGGGACTGCCATGGCCGATTTCGACAACGATGGATTTCAGGATATTGCCATCTCCAACTTTGGCTCGATCACGTTGCAAAAAAACAATGGCGATGGGACGTTTACGGACGTGACCACGGTTGCAGGTCTGGCGACTACCGATGTTGCTTTTGGGGCTGGAGTTGCCTGGTTAGATATCGAAGGCGACGGCGATTTGGATCTCTATGTTGCCGACTATGTCGCGTTTAAACTCGACGATTTCCAGGCAGTTTCCAAACGAAGCTACCCGTACCCACCAGGCCCCGACCGTTACGCTCCACGTTCCGATCACCTGTTCCGTAATGAAGGGAACGGTAAGTTCGTCGACGTTAGTGTTGAAGCTGGTATCGCGAACTATCCAGCACCCAGCATGGGAATCATCTGCGGCGACTTCGACAAAGACGGCGACACAGACATTTTTGTCTGTTGCGATGCCGCCCCCAATCTATACTTCGTCAATGATGGAAATGGAGTATTCTCTGAAGATGCCGAACTGCAGGGGGCCGCCTACAACTCGCGCGGCATTCCACTGGGTAGCATGGGGGTGGATGCGAGTGATATCGACAACGACGGAGCCGATGACCTATTCATCACGAACTATTCGACGCAAATGCCCATTCTGTTTCGTAACATCGGTGATATCGGATTTGAAGACATGTCCACCACCAGTCGCTCTGGACGCGACGTTGTTCCGCACGCGAACTGGGGTGCGGGCTTGATCGATTTTGACAACGATGGCGACCGCGATCTGATGATTGCCAATGGACATCTTTTCAAATGGGCCAATGAAGTTGAACAATTGACGACCTTTAAGGTGCGGAACACGCTCCTTTCCAACGATGGCAGCGGCCGCTTCACGAATGTGACCGAGCAGGCGGGAGGGGGGCTGACGATCGTCGAAAGCTCGCGCGGCATCGCATTTGATGATCTCGACAATGATGGCGACGTCGACTGCGTGGTGCTCAACAGCGACGCGCCTGCAAATCTACTGATCAATGAACTGAACGACCGCGCGAAGGCTGACTCTAACTCGCCAAATTGGATTCAACTCAGATTGGTTGGCAAGACCTTCAATCGCGATGCCGTCGGGGCAAGAGTAATTGTCACCGCTGGCGATCTGATTCAGGTGGCGGAAGTGAGAAGTGGGCGTGGTTATCAAAGTCATTATGGCACCAGACTTTCATTTGGTCTGGGACCACGCAGGAAAATTGATCGCATCGTTGTCGACTGGATGGGCGACCGCGTTGAATATCCAGACTTGGGGATTAATCAACTCCATACGTTGATTCAACCAGTTCCTTGAAGTCGCTAGATTGTCGAGAGTAGGGAATGTCGATGAATTTGATCGCGTTGATGATGCAGCGAATTACGGTGGTCGGCGTGGCGCTTACGGTAGCTTTCGTTGCATCGCCGTTAGCCCATGGACAAGCTAAGTTGGATGCTCAACTTGAATTGATCGATAACGGTGCCAGTGGAATTGGCTTTGTGCATACCGATGGTGGTAGCGGCAAACGATACATTATGGAATCGGTCATCGGTTCGCTGGCATTATTTGACTACGACGGCGATGGATTCACTGATGTCTATCTGGTCAACGGTTCAGCGCTACAGGGCTCCGAGTTCGATCCGCCTCCCACAAATCGACTTTATCGCAACAACGGCGACTGGACCTTCAAAGATGTGACCGAACAAGCCGGAGTGGGCGACATGGGTTACGGCATGGGAGTCGTCGTTGGTGACTTTGACGAAGATGGTGACCCAGATCTGTTTTTAAGCAACTATGGCGTCAATCGACTGTACGTGAATCAGGGGGATGGTCGGTTTTGCGAAGGTGCAGAGTCGATTGGCGTGCGGGGTCCATTTCGATTTGGGGCAGGCAACGTATTTTTTGACATGGATGGTGATGGCGATCTCGATCTGTATTGCGCGAGTTACGTTGAATTCGAATACAGCCAATACAAAGTACGAACCATTGCGGGCCATCAATTCCACACTGGACCAGTCGACTATCCGCCGGCAGCCGACTTTCTCTTTCGCAACGAAGGTGATGGGACGTTTGTAGACGTGAGTGAGGAGTCGGGAATCGCGGAACTGAGAGCTCCGGGAATGGGAGCGCTTTCGGCAGATTTTGACGAGGACGGAGATTTTGATCTGTTTGTGGCGAACGACCAATACGCCAACTTTTTGCTCATCAACGATGGGCAGGGAAACTTTGTCGACGATGGCTTGATCGCTGGCGTTGCCTATGACTTGCAAGGTAAAGCCAACGGCAACATGGGGGTTGACTACGTTGATCTGGATGGCGACGGTCAGTTGGACCTGCTAACAACCACCTATCAAGCGGAGATGCCCGTCTACTACCGAGCGGTCGCACCCGGCCTGTTTGTCGATTCAACTAACCTTGCCAAAATCGATCCTACGTTGACCGCACACGTTAATTGGGGTATCGGTGGTGTCGATTTCGACAACGATGGCGATCGAGATTTGTTTATCGCTTGTGGCCACTTCTTGGACAACATTCGCTTCATCGATGATCGCACCGACGTCAAAGTACTGAACTATTTGTTGGCCAACGATGGAAAAGGCAAGTTCTCCAACGTCACTCGGTCTTCGGGAAGTGCGATGCAAGTTGTCGAAAGTAGTCGAGCTGCAGCCTTCGACGACCTGGACAACGATGGAGATGTCGACGTGGTCGTATTAAACTTCAATGCCCCACCAACGCTTGCACGCAATACTGCAACACATTCCCATAACTCGCTTTCAATCGAATTGGTGGGTACGCGCGGTAATCGCGATGCCGTCGGAAGTCGGATCACGGTCATCGACGACGCTGGAAGAACTCAAACCCAAGTTGTCATGGCTGGGCGAGGTTACGAAAGTGGCTACGGCAAACGATTGTCGTTTGGTTTCGGCACGTCGTACGCCCAAGAAGTGCAAGTGCTTTGGCCCAATCAGACGTTAGAGACATTTAACGTGCCATCTGATTATTCCAGTAATTCTGACAAGCCGCATCCGGTATGGAGTATCCGCGAAGGAAGCGGACGTTCGACACCGCACTCCGTCGCCGAGTAATACAGGTCGCGCTTCGATCTCAACGCGGCCTGCAGATTTGCCCGTTTTTTTCGGGGCTGAATTTTGGTATGTGAATTGCCCATTACCAATATTTCACACCGATGCAGGTCGGCGTGTGTTGAACTCACCCTACCGATAGCATCAAGCGTTTCGCTTGGTGCAAACGGGACGGCTTGTCCGAGACGGTGAGTTGAAGGCCAGAGCAAAACAGCGAAACCCCCAAAACACCTGCGGACCTGCGCAAGAACTCTGTTTAAGTTGCCCGAAAGAGGAAACAACATGCAGTCTGAATGCATCATTGCTGAATTTGAGGATGTGGAAACGGCAAATCTGGGATTGGAGGTCCTCGCCAAAGCAGGCTATGGCGCGGAGCACGTTTCTGTCATCACGCGCCAAGATCATCCTGCTATAAAAGATGAATCGCAGTTAGAAACAGGAAGTCACGATAGCAAAGGAACCGCTTCGGGAGCCGGAGTTGGTGGTGTTCTGGGTGGCGCTTTGGCTGTGCCTTTGGCGGCCAGTACCCTGCTGGGCCCATTTATTCTCGTTGGTCCGTTGGTGGGCGTGGGAGTCGGGGCCGTACTGGGAGGAATGCTTGGCAGCTCAGCCGAGAAAAAAGATGCGAAGGAGCATTTTCGCGAGACGGTTGAAGACGGTGGGGTTTTGCTGATCGTGATGGGTAGCAACGCAGAGCTGCTCGACGCTAAAGCCAGTGTGTTGACCGCCGGCCCCTCCAAGGTAACTCGCATGACGTTACCTCATGATACGGAATGAGCATGTTGCGATCAACAGACGCCAAACTTGAGAAAAAATCATGACCTCTGTTTCCGACAAATCATCTGTCGACGGTTCGTCGTTGTCTACGAAGCGATCTGTCACCACGTGGCCGTGGATGGGTTGGCTCGCAATTGTTTTTGCCGTCATCGTATTAATTGGTTTTGTCTTGGTCTCGGGCAAGGCCTTCCAAGCAGACACAGTCGGCGAGAACGACTCTGGGGTTGTACACCCTCAGCCATTAGGGGTTGATGACGACGTTGTGGAGTAACGCGCAGTCCGCATCAACTATCAAAATGGCCGCTGAGCGAGCACGAGTGACGGCGAGCCGTCACGCCGCATGTTGAGCCGTCAATCGCTGCTTGCCTAAGCGGTTTCAATCGGCGTTGAAATGATTGTCACAGCGCATCACGTATCGCTGTTCGTTCTGACGGCTAGTGAAGTAAGTGGCATTCGGTTTGCAACTGTACAAACCTTGTTGCTCAATTTACACAGTCAATTCGACTGCTTTACGAGTTTTTCTCTCGTCCTGCAACCAACGAGAGATGACGCGATGTGATACGAGGTAAGGATGAATAGTTCAGTTGGACAATCAAAGTTAGATGATAAAGAACATCTAAGCGAGTCGCGCACACCCCACACGGAAACTTTGCCCGAAAAGGTAGAAGCGAGTGTGCGGGGCGAAGACGAACCGATGGAACGCGAACATCCACGCGCACCGGGTGCGATGGTCCTGTTTTCCTATCCATTGGCACTGCTGGCGATTCTCATCGTCGGCGCTCTGGTGATCATGATCTTTTGGTAAGGTTGTGCGTCGGGAGAGCGTCCACAGGCCAACACCATTCACTGTGATTTAACCAATAAAATATGCACTTGGGAGAGCGAGGCTCCTGCCGAGCTGTTTCGGGCAGCGTCCTAACGTCCACAAGCCAACCGAGTACAGGCCAATTGCTTGTGAACGTTAGGTGGCGGCCGGAGAAGGCTCCGCAGGAGCGTCGCCCTCCCGATACTCCGCAAGCAAGCGTCGAAAACAATAAACGATGGAAGATCGGGGGAGCAAACCAGCTCTACGGATCAACTTCAGTGATATTTCCTTTGAAGAGTTAATCGAATGAACAAGTTAAATCCCGAACTTCAGTCGCAGGTCGAAGACTTGGCGCAGATCTGTTGTGAAGTTCTCGAGCGAACCGCAAACAGTAGTAGCGACGACCGCAAGCAGCCTTTGATCGAAGCGCTTGTGCACGGCGGCTATGATCGAATATCCGATGTGAACTTGCAAGCTCGTCTGGAAGATATCGTCGTTGATCGATGTCGTGAGCATGCCATTCATCGTCGTGATGAACTTACTGGTATCACCGGGCAGATGCAGGCTGAATTCACGAAACGACTCAAGTGGAACACCAATCAACCTCGTGAGGAAAGTGGCACGAAAGCGGCCAACATCAGCTCAAATACAGAAGCATAAAGTTCGCTCACAGCCATGTACAACGACTTTGTGGGCAACGGCGAGACGATGGGCGATGTCGACGTCATTTATGTCGATGGCGTCTACCATCTGTTTCATTTGGTCCTTCCGAATCATGATTTTGTGGCCCATTCGATCAGCACCGATGGTGTTTCATGGACGCGGGTGAACAACGCCATATTCATTGGCGAACCTGGCTCGTGGGACGATTCGATGTTGTGGACGATGCATGTCTCGCGAGACCCGTACGAAAAGCGCTGGAGAATGTTCTACACAGGGCTCTCGCGCGGCGATCACCAACTCGTGCAACGCATTGGGATGGCCACCAGTGTTGACCTGATGCACTGGACAAAGGCACCATCGCATTGGCCCATGCCTGCGAATCTCAAGCAGCAACTTGACTTAGAGCAACCGCCGAATCATGGTGCCGAGACAAGTCAGCTCGCTCCGACCAAAATAGGTTTAGCGCGAACCTCCAATTTGTTTCAATCGACCAGCCCACTTCCGCTCGAAGCACTTGCACAATTTTACGAAGCATCGCTCGACGTGGGACGCAATTGGGTAAGTTGGCGCGATCCTTACTTTTTTCAGCACGGGGAACGCAAATTGATTGTCTGTTCTGCGCGCATCAATAGTGGCCCCGTGGTGCGCCGCGGCTGTGTTGGGCTCATCGAAGAAACCGAGCAAGGTCAATTTGAAGTTCGACCGACCATATTTCATCCAGGGTTGTATGATGACATCGAGGTCCCCAACTTAATTGAAATCGATGGGACTTATTTTCTCATTGGTAGCATACGTGAAGATGCCAAGATTCGTTACTGGCATGCTACCGATTTGGATGGACCGTGGCACAGCTACCATGACAACGTGTTGCTCCCGCGGGGAAACTATGCAGGTAGAATTTGCCCAGACGATCGAGGGTTCCTCATTTGGAATGTCTTTTCGTCCGACGAAAGTCGCAAGCTTCACAACGTCATGCCTCCACCCAAGCGTCTGAAACGTTGCAGTGAAGGGCTGTTGCGGGCTGTAAGCTTCGAAGGCATTCAGAAACGGGTAAAGGAGTCGTTTCCAGTTTCTTCGATCGAGACACTTCGTAGCTGCGGTGCGGCGATGCATCCTCGGGCGGATACCAAGATTGAATGGGACGGAGATCAGCTTTTTCTGAAAAACGACGCGGGTTTTCAGCCATTTGTTTTCCGCGACACCTTCGCAAGCTTCCGTTTGCAAGCGCAGTTGGAATTGGTTGGCCGTGGAAAATGTGGCCTGCTCCTGCGCTTCGATCGCGAGACGCATGATGGATACTATTTATCGCTCGATATACGCAAGGGAATTGCCCAATGTCGCGCTTGGGGTGCCGATCATGCCGCGACAGGGGAGAATGTAATGCAATTTAATGCGTTGCAGTCCGCCTATTGGTCCGCTCGGCGCGATGGGAAGGTGGACATCGAGATGATTGCCTTCGGCAGTTATCTGGAGCTTTCCATTGACGGTCAAGTTCTGCTGTCGCTGGTGGATCGGACTTATCGCGCGGGTGCGGTCGGATTTTACCTGGAGACCGCGCAGGTGAAACTCAGCCAAATGCAATTGGAGAGCCTCCGTGGCCCTTCCCAGGCGGACGACCATTTGACAGTTGGCTAGCAACCTACGCTCGAATTTAAGCAGTGACACTTGCAGTCGGGAGAGCGAGGCTACTGCCGAGCTTTTTCGGGCAGCGTTTTTTACGTCCACAAGCAGAAAGAGTTTGGCCGCTTGCTTGTGAACGGCAGGTGGCGGCCGGAGAAGGCTCCGCCGGAGCGTCGCCCTCCCGTGCCCCCGTCGACGAAGCTAGAGTCGTTCACTTGAACCTGCCGCAGGTGCCCACTGACTGGAACATCCGTGCACCGGCTTTGCCATCCGTGCTACAAAATCGAGTCCTGGTCCAACGAATCGAAGGGGACGCCGAATGTCAGGCGCTGCTAAACTTGAACTTCAACCCGAACTCGAACTCACCACCTAAGGCAGGAGCGGAGTGGGTGAGTGGGTTTAAGTTTAAGTTCCAGTTTGAGTTTAAGTTTGCTCCAGAATTTCAATCTCAGCGTAACAAACAGAACCTGCCGCAGGTGCCCACTGGCTGGAACATCCGTGCACCGGCTTTGCCATCCGTGCTATAAAAATCGAGTGCGGTTCCAACGAATCGAAGGAGACCGACGAATGTTAAGATGTCGGCGGACTTAGCGATTTTTTAACAGCGCACCGTTTCCTGGGCGAGTTGCCAGGTGCACGCTCCCACGGTCGATGGTAACTCCTTCCGCCGGATCGTTGGCAAGTAACACGGCACCATCCAAATCCGCGTCGTCCAATACGGGCAATAGTTGGGCCGCGGCACTGATACCGATGGAGCTTTCGATCATGCAGCCGACCATTGTTTTCATTCCCATTTCGCGCGCTTGTCGAAGCATTCGCAGAGCAGGCGTGAGGCCCCCGCATTTGCAAACTTTGACATTGATCCCGTGGAAACGACCTGCACAGTCGAGAACATCGGACTGCACTTGGCAACTTTCATCGGCGATAATTGGTAGCCGACTCTCCTCAAAAAGCCGACGTTTGTCGTCATCGCTGGCATCAGCAGGAAGCGGCTGCTCGATAAACTCGACTCCCAGTTCGGCAAGTTCCGATGCGTTGCGCAGTGTTTCTTCTACGCTCCATCCACAGTTTGCGTCGACTCGGAAAGTTGCTTGCGTGGCGGATCGCAGTGCGCGAATGATCTCAATGTCGTGCGGAGTGCCGAGCTTGATCTTGTAGATATTCCAATCGGGTCGCTCAGCCAGTTTGCGCAGCATGACATCGATCGAGTCGATCCCGATCGTATAGCTCGAGTCGGAAATGTTTTCCCACTGGAGCCCCCAGGCTTGCCAAGTCGGGATGCCAAGCCGTTTGGCGTGCAGATCATGCAAAGCAATATCAACCGCGGATGCGGCAAAATGATTGCCTTTGACGGCCTCCAGCACATCGGCCCAAAGATCAAAAGGAGCCGCCTCGTTCAACGGTGACAGTAGCGGGCGGGTTGCCTCAATGGTAGTTGCTAGAGCTTCATATGTATGACCGTAGTAGCTGTTTTCCGTTACTTCGCCCAGGCCGTACACTCCATCCTGTTCCAGTTCGACCACCAGGCTGACCTGTTCGGTGATTGAGCCTCGCGCAATTGTGAAAGGGTGAGCGAGCGGCAACACTTGTCGGTGCAGTCGCATGTTAATCATTGGACGATCTCATTTCGCAATTTGATAGCTGCGGCGACGAGTTTACTCGTGCCATCTCGGTAAACATCGCAGGCTGGCAATCCGAAAAACTGTTCGGCACGCTGGATCTCGGCAGCGGCGTCGACCGCCGATAGTACGCGGGTATTGACGGTTACTCCAATGAACTTGCACGGATGCCTCAAATTGGCCATCAGTTCGCAGGCGCGGAGTTGTTCCAACATGGGTGCAATCGGAACGCGGTCGAGTCCTTTCACAAATTCTCGTCCCGCTTCATAGCAGAACAGCAGTCCGTCGGGAGCACATCCATGGAGCAAGCCAGCGGTGACTGCGGAAAAAGCTGGGTGCGAGATGCTTCCTTGTCCTTCGACTAGCAAAAAGTCATGTTGCTCGTTGCGGGCAACCAAATCTTCGGCTGCGCCGTTGACAAAGTCGGCCACGACGCAGTCGATGGGCACTCCTTCGCCAGAGATCATAATCCCCGTTTGCCCGGTGGCGAGAAACTTGGCGCTATAACCTTCGGCTGCCAGTCCGCGTTGTAGCTCGATCGATGTCACCATCTTTCCAATACTGCAGTCGTGCCCCACGGCGTGGATGACAACGCAGGCTGGTCGCACGGTGCGTCCACTGGCTGTTTCCTTAAATCGATTGCGACGAACGTCGATCAAGCGACTGCCGCTGGCGGCTGCAAGCCGCCGGTACTCTTCATCTTCGATGAGAAAGTCGTGTAATCCAGAAACGATGTCCACACCGCGCCGCAATCCTTCGCAGATCATAGGACGCCACTCGTCGGGCAGTTTACCGCCCGGAGGTGCAATTCCGACGTAGATGGCGTCGAGTTTTGGTATTTCTGACAAGAGCCTAACCACAGGAATATCGCCGCCCGCTCCCAGCAGCTCACCTGCCGTTTTCACGGGAGAGGTTTGGTCGAGCACGCCCACAATATGGCTCGTCCGGTAACGCAGAAGGCTAATCGCAGTTTTGGCAAGAAATGGCGTCGAATACCCATCGGTGAGCAGCGCGATTCGCGTGTGCTGCGGTAGATCGATGTACGCTGGTTCGCGTTGCCCACGATTGGTAACTACGTCAGGGTTTTGCATTGTGTGACTCTCGAAACGTGACAGAATGGACTAGATCATAGGTGGACAGCGCCATTTTTCACACTGGGTAGCCACCGTTGCCAGACGGTGGACTCGGCTGGAAGCGAAATCCACGGCTTGGGAGCAAACTCCACCGCTTGGATGCAGACTCCACCGCTTGGTAGCGGTGGCTACACAGGGTAGCCACCGTCGCCAGACGGTGGACGGGCCTGGATGTGATCCACTCGCCTGGATGCAAACTCCACCGCTTGGCAGCGGTGGCTACACGAAATCGCTGACAAGACACAATGCGATTGGGCTAGAATGTAAAGTTCGTCATCTCAACTTTAAAGTGTGTGGAACCAAATCAGACCTATGTTGCGAGCATGTCATTGTTGTGGACTAGTGCACGCGGTCGCCCCGTTAAATCGGGGTGAAGCTGCGCACTGTGTCCGTTGCTTGTCTGAAATCGATTCGTCGGAGCGTTCCGGAGCGCGGAGTTCGGCGCGATGTTTCGCCGCAGCGCTTGGCGGTTTGATCCTGTATTTCCCGGCGATATTGTTGCCAATTTTGGAGATTGAAAAACTGGGCCACCACCACACCACGAGTCTACTGGGTGGCACGCTCGATCTTCTATGGCATGGTAGCTGGTTTGTCGGCATAATCGTGCTGTTGTTCTCGATCATCCTGCCTCTGTTGAAACTGCTGGCGTTGCTTGAACTCAGCTATATCGGGATCACGCACCGCAGACATCGCGCTTGGACCTATCGATTGGTGGAGTGGACGGGTCGTTGGAGCATGATGGATGTGCTGTTGCTGGCACTCTTGGTAACCCTAGTCAAATTAGGCGAACTGGTTTCGTTTCATTTGGGACCGGCCGTGGTGGCGTTTGTCATGTGTGTGGTGATGAGTCTAATTGCGTCAATTATGTTTGATCCGCATGCGATTTGGGAAGAAAGTTGGCCTGAGGTTGCCGACGCTGACATCAAAAACTCCGACGTAAAGCGAGCAGGCACAGCGTGAGCGAATCCGAATCCGTCACTTCTGACAAACCAACTGATCAACCGTCGATCATTCCTCAAGCTGCCGTCAAAACGGCACAACAGGTTTCTGCAGGTCGCTTGAAGACTCGACTGTGGTGGTTGACGGCCATCTGCGCTCTGTTGGCAATCGCATTGACCATCTCCAGTTTTCGTGCGCAGGGCAAACCCATTCGCATTCAATTCGAGGATGGCTATGGGTTGAAAGTTGGGGATACGTTGCGATATCGAGGTATCGACGTGGGCGCGGTGAGCAGTGTCGCGCTTTCGCAGGACCTGCAAAGCGTTGAAGTCAACGTGTTGCTCACGCCGGGACATGAAAATATCGCCGTCGACGGTAGCCAGTTTTGGATTCAACGCGCTCGATTGAGATTGGGAGAAGTGACCGGACTGGAAACGGTACTGGGGGCAAATTATCTAGGCGTCATTCCCGGTCCGGCTGATGGCAAACAGCAGCGCGAGTTCATCGGTCTGGAGACTCCTTTGGCGATGACCAGTGGTAACTCGGAGGAGATCTCGATCCAGTTTCCCGCTGGTGAAGGGTTGCAAGTGGGAGATCAGGTGCGTTACCGTGGCATCGGCGTGGGCGAAGTGACCTACGTCGAGCTCAGCGAACGAGCTGAGGATGTTAAGGTGGGAGTTCGCTTGGTCGGAACTGCTCGACAGTTCGCTCGTTCGGGAACGCAGTTCTGGATCGAACGTCCTCGCCTGGACCTAACCGAAGTACGCGGTTTAGATACGTTAATTGCTGGCCGATACATTACGTTCCAGTCAACTTTGCAGGAATCAGCGCCACAAAGCGAGTTTGTGGGACTGGCCGATCCGCCCCCGATGCCTCGCCGCGATGGTGATCTGGAGATTGAACTCGATGCACCTCGTCGGCTTGGACTCGTACGCGGAGCTCCAATCACTTACCGCGGTCTTGAGATTGGCCGTGTGGCAAATGTCAATCTTTCGAAGGATGGAGCGTCCGTCAAAGTCGTGGCCATTATCGACACAGAATACAGTGAACTGGTCCGGACGAATTCGAAATGGTGGGCTGTCGGTGGAATCGAATTCGACGCTGGACTGCGCGGTGTCAAGGTTTCGGTGGAATCACTTTCCTCATGGATTCGCGGCGGCATCGCCTTCGCCACACCACCTGAACCGGGAGAACGCGTCGTCACCGGACACCGCTTCATGCTGGAAGCCCAACCGCAACCTGAGTGGCTAGAATGGCAACCGCGTATTGCGGTCGGCAGTTTTGGAAGATCATCCACCGGTCTCGAGCCACCGACGCCGGTGCGCGTCGTTGCGAGTTGGCAAGCTTCTTGGTTGGGACTGTATCGTCGCCGTACCGTTCAGACCTGGGGATTGGCGCTCGATAATGGCACCTTGCATATCCCAGCAACATTCCTACAGAAAGCGCGCGAAGCGGACAGCGCCGTTACTATCGAAGTGGCAGGGACGAGCTTGAGTTATGAACCCGGGAAAGCTGCCATCCAAAGCGCAACTGGAGCGATCAACTTGCCGGACAGCGTTGTCGTCG
Source organism: Pirellulaceae bacterium (assembly GCA_041753315.1). GTDB lineage: Bacteria > Planctomycetota > Planctomycetia > Pirellulales > Pirellulaceae > Aureliella. The sequence continues at coordinate 26,124 of JBGSUV010000104.1, forward strand.
ATCGCTGGTCGCGTAACAACGTGGTCAGCGAACTTGCGGCGAGCACGACGCTACTGGTCATCAATCCGGAGCTGAGCGAGCCGTTGGCCATTGACCATACGCGTGTTTCTAAATCGGAAGTTGGCAACTTGAGCATCGCACCTGGAGTCAGCATTGCACCCACGTTGGAAGGGTCGCCGGTGGTAGACGCAGCAACTGGCAAGTTGATTGGAATGTTAGTCAACAGCAACGACCGATGGTTAGTTGGTAAACTCCAGTGAGTTACCAACGGTGTCGGCATTGAGCGCGACGTTTGGAGGTCAAGAATTGCAGTTCGGCGAGCGAGGCTTTTTTTCTCTGCTCGTTGCGAGGCTCTGCCTTGCAATGCGCTGCTTGGAGGCTCCTGCCTCCGATAGAAATTTGCTCGTTGCGAGGCTCTGCCTCGCAATGCGCTGCACGGAGGCTCCTGCCTCCCATGGAAATTTGCTCGTTGCGAGGCTCTGCCTCGCAATGCGCTGCACGGAGGCTCCTGCCTCCCATGGAAATTTGCTGCCGAATTACTACCGCCTCTCTGTGCAAAACGCAATCAGAGGTGGGTGCAACGGGCTACAAGGCTGACATAGAGAGCTTAAGGGAGGCAGGAGCCTCCGGGCAGCGCGTTCCAAGGCAGAGCCTCGGAACGAGCGACAGTAGAGAGCTTACGGGAGGCAGGAGCCTCCGTGCAGTGCGTTCCAAGGCAGAGCCTCGGAACGAGCGACAGTAGAGAGCTTGTGGGAGGCAGGAGCCTCCGTGCAGTGCGTTCCAAGGCAGAGCCTCGGAACGAGCGACAAGGCTGACAGTAGAGAGCTTACGGGAGGCAGGAGCCTCCGTGCAGTGCGTTCCAAGGCAGAGCCTCGGAACGAGCGGCAGTAGAGAGCTTACGGGAGGCAGGAGCCTCCGGGCAGCGCGTTCCAAGGCAGAGCCTCGGAACGAGGGGCAAGGCTGACAGTAGAGAGCTTACGGGAGGCAGGAGCCTCTGTGCAGCGCGTTCCAAGGCAGAGCCTCGGAACGAGGGGCAAGGCAGCTACTTCTCGACAACCCAGATGTTACCAAAGACAACTGGGTTGCCATGGTCTTGCAAGAAAAGCGACTCGTCGCCAGCGCCCTCTGGCTTAAAGCCGGGAGTACCGTTGGGCAACTCGAGATCGTCGTGGATCACCACGCCATTGTGCTTGATTGTAACTCTCGCATTTTTGGTTTTCTTGTCGCCTTCGTATTGTGCAGCGACAAAGTCGATGTCGTAAGTTTGCCACACCAGTGGCGGGAGACACATGTTGACGTCGGGTTCAGCGATCGTATAGATCCCGCCACACTCATTGTTCTTGCCTTCGAGGCCAAATGAATCGAGCACTTGCAATTCGTAACGCCCTTGCATGTAAACGCCGCTGTTGCCTCGGGCTTGGCCCCGCGACTCGGGCATAAAGGGCGTGCGGAATTCGATATGTAACGAATGGTCGCCAAGCTTCTGTTTGCTAGTGGCGTTCGTTGCGCCTAACCACTTGTCATCGACCAGTTTCCCGTTTTCCCAACTTTCGAGCGACTTGCCGTCAAACAGTACGGTTGCATTTTCGGGAGCAGCCTTCCCCAACGTAGGACTCTTGCGTTCAGTCTTGTTCAACGTGGCTACGGTCGAGCCATCGACTACAATCGAAAGCTTCCCATCAGCGATGACAAGTTTACCTTCATCGATGGAGAATTCTGCTTTGTCGCCCGACTTGAGTTCTCCAGATGTTCTCTTGAGTTCATCGCCGCGTTCCCAGCCCGCGCCGGGCAGGCCACCTTTGTATCCAATCAAGTCAAATTTGCCTTCACCGAGCGCGATGACCTGAGCTCCCCACGTTTCATCACCCGAATCGGCCGGCACCTTACCAACGTATTCGCCTTGGATCTGATAATCGATGCCCGCTTCTTTCGGATCGGTGAAAACCGGAGGATCGGCAACTACCGGTGAAGCGATCATCGTGAAAAGGCCTGAGGCAATAAGGCCTAAGGCGAAAAGCGAAAAACAAAAACGACGATGCATGGATGGCTCCAAAACGGGTGTGGGGGAGGAGAGGTGGGGGACGCGGAACTGAGTCGGTTCGCGCAAAGGTCAGTTCTAGTAAACAACGAACAGCTCATTGTGCGAACAATCGTAATCGCTGCGCGCCCCAAAAACCACAGGACATCAGGTAAACACTACGGTTTGCAGTTTGCTAACACCATGAGGACGTAACCACCAACAAGATTCGGGTCCCCTTCCATCCAACGAGTTGTTTCGTTGACCCAACTACCGTCAGCTTGTTGCAAATCGGCAAGCTTGGATCGCAAGTCGGCTTTCCAATTATGGGCTTGGCCCTGCGCGTCTACGAATTCTTCCAGGCCCAGGGCGTCGAGTGCTTTCGACATTGTGTTGTAGTAGTAAAACAATCCCTGCTTGCCCATTCCAGGGTTGACATCGACATCATAATTTTTCTTTAGGAAGTCAATAGCGGCTTTGACTCGCGGATCGTCTTTCTCCACACCCGCATAGATCATGCTCTTCAGGCCTGCATAGGTCATCGAACCGTAGCTGCGTAGTCCGCCGCCTTCGAGCGGTTCAGCTTTGCTTTCACCGCCAGCTGCCACCGTGTAGAAAAAGCCACCGTCGTTTACCTTGGCGGCGAACGGCGAGTTGTTGGCGGGGGATTCGAAATTTTGGCAGCGCGAAACAAACGTCAGCGCTTTTTGCATCGCTTCATCTTCGGGGCCATTCCCCAGCGAATGAAGGGCTTCAATCAAAAAGCTCGTATTGGACAAATCAGGACGAGAATGCGAACCGTATCCGGCTCCGCCATAGAACATGTCACTTGGCGCCTTGTCTTCGCCTTCATCCCACTGAATTCCCTTTACAAACGCTTCTGCATTTTTGACGATTTGATCATAGCGACCGCCCGCGTTTGCTTTCTCGAAAGCAACCATCGCGATGCAAGTGTCATAGTTTTTGTGCAACGATTCTACGGCGTAGATCCCGCCATCCGGCTGAACATGCTTTTCCAAAAAGGCCAATCCCTTGCTTACCATGGGATCTTCAACTGGGACTTCCACCGCCATTAAACCGGTCAAGACGAGGGCGGTTGGTCCAATGCCGCTGGCTGCCGAGAACGAACCATCGGCTGCTTGACCACGCACACGAAGGTATTCGATGCTACGCTCCACCATTTCCCGGTATTCGCGCTGAGATTCGGGGGTTGCCACGGGGGGAGTGACGCGCGTTACTTGCTCGGCCTTTCCAACTGGTGCATTCTGCTGGCTAAATGCCGAAGGAACCGAAAGAAAACAGAGGCAGGCGGGCATGCAGAGCAACGCAAAGCGAATATTCATAGCTTAACTTTCAGCAAGATAGCAAATGCTCGATCAAAATGGGCGCTTACCTCTAAGTATAAGACGCTTGACGCACGTGACAACTCTTTCCAAGTCAACGCGCCAATTGGCCGGTGATCGGCTCAGAACTATGCGACAGTCGATCCGTATGTTCTGTTACTATCCTCAACTCAGCAGCCAATTTGTCGGTCAGCTGCCTCGCCTGTAGCCGCCAGCCCCAGTTATCGAATGCCAAGCCAGGGGTATTCATGCGAGCGCTATTGTCCAAGCCCAATACATCTTGCATCGGTACGATAGCCGTATGCGACTGTGAACCCAGCACCATGGAGATCAACTGCCAGTGAATTGTCTTTTGATCAGCGGCTAAATCGAGATAGCGGTCGAGGATATCTGGCTTCGACCCATGGGGTGGTTGTCGCTCGAGATACCAGCCGATGATCGTACTGTTATCGTGGGTTCCAGTGTAAGCGACGCTATTTTCGGGAAAACTCTCCGGTCGATGGAAGCTATCGTGTTCCACGTCAAATCCAAATTGCAGTACGCGCATGCCGGGAAAATGCAACTGATCGCGTAACTCATGCACAGCTTCGGTGATCATCCCCAGGTCTTCGGCGACGATTGGCAGTTCGCCAAGTTGGCGTTGCGCGGCGATAAAAGGGGCGGCCCCAGGACCACTGACCCACCGCCCTGAAATTGCGGTGGGAGCCGAAGCGGGAATCTCCCAATAGGCTTCAAAGGCACGGAAATGATCGATGCGCAATAGATCGTACATCGCAAACGCCGTTTGGAATCGTCGCGTCCACCAACCGTAATTTGTCGCTGCCAGTCGATCCCATCGATAAAGCGGATTGCCCCACAGCTGTCCCGTCTTGCTGAAATAGTCGGGCGGCACTCCAGCGACAACGGTGGGCAGTCCCATTTCGTCGAGCCAGAAGAGATCTTGATGCGCCCATACATCGGCGCTGCCGTGTGCAACAAAGATTGGCATGTCGCCAAACAAACGCACTCCGTGTTGATTGGCGTATTGTTTAAGACGAGTCCACTGCGAAAAGAAGACGAACTGTACGAACTGCTCGAGTTCGATCTGTTTGGCCAAGCGAGTTCGCCATTCACGCAACGCGGCTGGGTCGCGCTGCACCAATCCAGGTTCCCAACGGAACCATTGATCGGTGCCGAAGTGCTTCATCAGTGCGGCGAATAAGGCAAAATCGTCCAACCATCCGCGCTGGCTAACACAAAACGACTCGAATTCATCGATCTGGGCGCAAACAGGACGTCCGAAGAATTTTTCATTGGCGATTTGCAATAGTCGCCACTTGACTTCAAAGGCATGCGGAAAATCTGCGTGACAGGCTGCGTCCGGTTCAAGCGGAGCCGTCTCGATGTCGCTCTCTTCCAACAGCCCGTGTTTCACCATCTCTTCGGGGCTAATGAGCAGCGCGTTACCCGCAAAGGCTGAATAGCAACTGTATGGCGAATTGGCCTGAATGGTTGGGCCAAGCGGCAGGATTTGCCAAATCTGTTGTCCTGCAAGCTCGAGAAAGTCTACGAAGCGATAAGCATTGGGGCCGAGATCGCCGACCCCATAATCGCTTGGTAGACTTGTAATGTGAAGTAGAACACCCGAAGCACGTGGAAATTCCATTTGTGACTACGCATCGATTAGGGTGGCGAAACGCGGATTTTTTATTCGAGAATCATGTCATCGACAGTATGATTCGACGGAATCATCGGCAACACATGTTCTTGGTATGGGACCATTACGTCGAGCACAAATGGGCCCGCATAGTTGATCATCTCTTCCAATGCTGCTCGCAAGTCCGCTTTGCGACTGACCGTGGCGGCCCCACACCCATAACCCTTGGCGATTTCCACGAAGTTCGGGTAACGTTCGGCCACATAGGCATGGCTGTCGGTGACCCCAGGTCCACTCGCCTCCTCGTGGTCGATGGGGCCCAAGTAGGTGTGTGCACGATTGCTGTTCATAAATCGATCTTCCCACTGCACCACCATTCCCAAGTGCTGGTTGTTAAGCAACAGCACCTTTACGGGCAGCTTTTCACAATGCAACGTCGCCAACTCCTGGATGTTCATTTGGAAACTACCGTCTCCGTCAATGTCCACGACCAAAGCGTCTGGATGTGCTGCTTGGACTCCCATCGCAGCGGGTAGCCCGAAGCCCATGGTTCCTAGTCCTGAGGAACTCAACCAACGTCGTGGCTTGCGGAAACTATAGAACTGAGCTGCCCACATCTGATGCTGTCCAACCCCCACCGTGATGTAGGTCTCTCGGTCCTGGGTCAAGTTCGACAACTCGCGGATTGCATGTTGCTGGAGAATTCCATCAAACTTCTGATCGTAGGTGAACGGGTGCTTTTTCTTCAGCGACATACAATGCTGAACCCACTCGCCAATATCCTCTGGGGCCTCGACGATCTTATTGAGTTCTTCCAACGCAAAACGAACATCGCTGCACACCGAAATATGGGCGACTTTGTTCTTGTTCAACTCGGATGCGTCGATATCAACGTGAATGATCTTCGCATTTTTGGCAAACGACTCGAGTTTGCCCGTTACACGATCGTCAAATCGAACTCCCAACGCAATCAACAGATCACAGTCGCGGACTGCATAATTTGCGTATGCGGAACCATGCATGCCCAGCATATCGAGCGATAGCGGGCCATCGTTGGGGTAAAGGCCCAAACCCATCACGGTCATCGTTGTTGGAATGCCGGTAATGTCGATCAATTGCCGAAGCGCCTCAGCCCCTTCCGAGGAGATCACGCCTCCACCGCAATAGATGACCGGTCGCTTGGAGTGCTTGATCGCCGCAGCAATCTGTCGAATTTGTTCGGGCTGCGCTTTCGGTGTCTTGAGCCTGTATCCAGGCAAGTTCATGGCTACGTCGGGTTCGACTTCACAGCTATCGAGCTGCACGTCCTTGGGCATGTCGACCAAAACGGGGCCTTGGCGCCCGGTGGTGGCGATGTGAAACGCTTCCTTCATGACGCGGGCAACATCTTCAACTCGAGTTACCAGATAATGCGCCTTGGTGATGCTGCGACAGACCTCGACCATTGGGGTTTCTTGAAAGGCATCGGTACCGATCACAGCCGTGGGAACTTGGCCTGTGATGAAAATCACTGGTACACTGTCGAGTTTAGCATCAGCAATTGCCGTCACCAGGTTGGTCGCACCTGGACCACTGGTTGCCATCGCGACCGCAGGTTTTCCCGTACTGCGTGCGATTCCTTGGGCAGCGAACCCGCCTCCCTGTTCGTGTCGCGGCAGTATCGTGCGGATTTTCTTGCCGTACTTGGTCAGCGATTGGTGCATGGGCATGCTGCAACCACCGGGGTAGGCAAAAATGACATCCACCTCGTGATCGACCAAAGATTTAACCAGGATATCCGCTCCGGTCATTACTTCAGTTGCACGTTTTGTTTCAGCCGTTGCCATTTCGCCATTCTCCAGGAGATCGTAACAATTACATAAGCCTTTAAGAATAAAGCAATTCCGCCAATTCTTCAACGCTTATTTAACGCATTCGAAGGCCCTTTTATCGCTACAATCGGTACCTTCAATCATCCTGAGCGATATTGGGTTCGCAAAGTTCGCGACTTGTCGCTCCAACCTCTTAAATAAACTGGTGCAGTCGACGGAGCGAACGGATCGCCCAACATCCAATTGCTGGTGAACTGCGTATGAACCGTCGCAAATCGGCTGGCTTCCGTGAACATGCGGTGCCAGCGAAACGCTACCCGCGACTGGCATTCTACGTAGCCTTTCGCAAATCGAATCAATTGGAGCAAGCATCCCACATTTTCTGATCGCCAATTCGAACAGGCACTAGATGGTAACCGCCAGAATTCAATCGAATTGCTTGTTCGCCAGCCCGTCACACGCTCGATCAACCCTTAGGTCGATCGATAGCAATTGCCGATAAGTTGCGATCCCATGGTACGCTCCAACCTTACCACGCAGTCCATTGTCGATGCGCTTCGATGACACTTCGAAACACATTAAAGTAATCCGTGGAGAATCCAATGTTTAGAAACTACTCATTCCTGGGGCTGATCGCCCTTTTCTTGTGCTTGCCGGTACCGGTTCAAGGTCAAGAGCCAGCGCGTCCACTGCCACTTTCCAGTTCAGATTCAGCCAGTGATATCGCGTACCAAGGTCCAACCGTACCCCAGCAACGCGCGATGTTCGCCGCAGAACAACGCCTGTTGCGAATGGAGTACAACAACTGGATTGGCTACAATCCCCTGAGACCCAACATGAATGGGAGTTACATGAGCAACGGAGTGCACCGTTACTACATCCCATCGCGTGGCGTAATCGTCTCGGCTGGTAATTCGCGAAGTTGGTATTGGTAAGTCCAACACTGGTGAGTCCGCGACGGAAACGTTGTGAGTATGCCTTGCATTGTCCACACGCAGTTCGCTGATGTGAAAGCGAACTGCGGCGGGTTCTGTTTAATACGCTGAAATTGGAGTTTTGCAGCAAACTTAAACCTAACTCGAACTCGAACTTAAACCCACTCACCCCTTCCGCTCATGTCTTAGGTTGTGAGCCCGAGTTCGGGTTGACGTTCAAGTTTTGCAGCCGCTTGAAATTCACGGGAAAGGGCCATACTCCTTCTCCTTTGGCTTGTGGACGTTGGGAGGCTGCCCCAAAAGAGTTCGGCAGGAGCCTCGTTCGCCGGAATGCTGCCACTTGGCCAACGAACGCAAGCTGTCGCACTCCCGCCAAGCGGAAAAAGATTTGTGAAATGGTTGAATGTCGTGGCGACGATCTGCTATTCTATTAAGTAGCGCATTCCTGCCTTACCTCCCATTTGCGTGAGTTCCCTTGCCGCTCAGCAACTTGCCGCTCAGCGACATGCCGCGCAGCTCACGCAACCCTTCCCACCTGTCCGTAATAAACATGCTCAGGACCGAAAGCGTTTTGCTCATGATGAAGCGACTCTCCATGATCTCACTTTGGCTGATCGTATTGCAGCTAACCTCAAGTGTTCTTCGAGCCGACGAGCCGGCGCAAGCTGAAAACTCGCCGGTAGAGAAATTGCCGGTTAGTTACTCAAAACAAATCGAGCCGATATTCCGCGACAATTGTCAGGGATGCCATCAACCGGCCAAGGCACAAGGATCATTTGCGATGATCAACTTTGCTGACCTATTGTTGGCAGGTGATAGCGGTGCAGCGGCCGTGGTGCCTGGAAAACCCGACGAGAGCTTTTTGGTCGATCAGATCACCGTGGTCGATGGCCACGCTGCCATGCCGAAGAAGGGAAGCCCGCTTGAACCAAGCGAGATTGAACTCATTCGTCAATGGATCGTAGAAGGTGCGCAGAACGATTCGCCACCTTCACCAACCCGGTATGACAGCGACAATCCGCCAAATTACACTCGTCCTCCTGTGACAACGGCACTCGGCTATTCTCCCGATGGCAAGTGGCTGGCCGTTAGCGGGTTTCAAGAGGTCTTGTTGCTCAACGCGGAGACTCATGAAATCGCCAAACGCTTGATTGGTTTAAGCGAACGCATCGAGTCGGTTAGTTTTTCGCCAGATTCGAAACGTCTGGCCGTCACTGGCGGATCACCAGGTCGCATGGGTGAAGTGCAAATATGGGACGTCGACTCGGGTGAACTGAAACTAAGTCACCAAGTTACCTATGACACGGTCTATGGGGGTTGCTTCTCGCCAGATGGAAAGCTAGTTGCCTTTGGTTCTTCTGACAATGTTGTCCGCGCGATTGATGCGGAAACGGGCGAACGCAAATTGCACCAGGGTGCTCACGAGGATTGGATTCTCACATGTGTATTCAATCCAACGGGAACGCATCTGATGTCCGCCGGTCGCGACATGACCGTCAAGCTTACGGAAGTTGAAACGGAGCGTTTTGTCGACAATATTACGTCGATTACACCCGGCGCTTTGCGTGGTGGCATCAGTTCGCTAGCATCACATCCGCGGCGGGATGAAATTTTAGTAGGAGGGGCAGATGGCACTCCGAAAATCTATCGCATTTTCCGTGAAACCGAACGACGCATCGGAGACGACGCAAATCTGATTCGCAGTTTTCCCGCAATGCCAGGCCGCATCTTTAGCTTGGCCACTTCAGCCGACGGAAAACGAATCGTTGCGGCGAGCACCTTGGACGGGGCTAGCCACGTTCGCGTCTATCCCTATGAATTCGTTGGCGAAACACCGGCCGATGTCGCTGCCGCGCAGGCCAAACCGTTTGGTGAGCGAAGCGACGAAGAAAAAAACCTGGTCAACAATTTCTTACGGCAAACATCGGAGGCGGTAGCCTCGATCGACCTGCCCGCCACCAGTCTTTACGCAGTTGCATTTGCCCCTTCGGGTGAGATAGTCGCCACCGGGGGAAGCGATGGGTTGATTCGCTTGATCGATGTCGCTAGCGGCGCGGTCTCCGCCGAGTTCACTCCGGTACCCGTTGATGAAGCCACACAAGACGCTGCCCAGACTGCAACGCAATTGTTGGCCGCAACTGGTTTGCCCTTGGAGAGTTCTGCCATACCGAATGTCGAAGAGGAGGCTCGTCTGCTGCCGCGCGGTAAGTTGATGGAAATCGAGGTCGAACCCAGCCATATGAGCTTTACCTCACTACACGATTCGGCGCAACTAGTTGTTACCGCCGTCTATGCCGATGGTCAACGCTGCGATGTAACGAGAATGGCAAAGTACCAGGCGACCGCTGAACTGCTTTCCGTCACACCTTTTGGACTCGTTCGCCCCATCAGTAGCGGCCAAGCTTCTTTGACGATCGACTTTCAAGCGAATTCGCTAACGGTGCCCGTCGAAGTGGGCGACTTGACGCAAGTTCACGCGATCGATTTCACCCGTGACGTAAATCCAATCTTGTCGCGATTGGGGTGCAATGCCGGTACGTGCCATGGTGCACAAAAAGGGAAAAACGGCTTTAAACTGTCGCTCCGTGGTTACGATCCCATCGAAGACATCCGAGCCTTGAGTGACGATTTGCGGTCGAGGCGTCTGAATACGGCGGCACCCGATGCAAGCTTGATGCTGCTCAAACCGATCGGGGCGGTTCCGCACGAAGGCGGAGTGTTGCTTTCCCGCGACTCTGTGCACTACGACATTCTCCGCCGCTGGATTTCTGAAGGGGCGCAAGTCAACCCTGCTTCAACCAAAGTTGCTTCGATCGAAGTTGTGCCAAGCAAACCAGTAATTGAACGCGAGCAGGCTTGGCAACAGTTCCGTGTGATCGCCAAGTTTCACGATGGAACGACACGCGATGTAACACAAGATGCATTCATTGAGACGGGCAACGCCGAAGTTTGCAAAAGCTATAACGGTGGTCGAGTGCAAGCGATCCGTCGTGGGGAGGCACCAATTCTTGCTCGATATGAAGGAGCCTATGCGGCCGCCACGGTGACTGTGATGGGAGATCGCGAAGGCTTTGCCTGGCAAGACACAACTCCGTTTAATACGATCGACGAGTTGGCTGCGGTGAAGTGGGAGCGGATGAAGATCGTTCCTTCCGAGCTATGTACGGATGAAGAGTTCTTGAGACGCGTGCGTTTGGACTTGACCGGCTTACCTCCGAAGCTTGATGAGCTGAGGGAGTTCCTTGCCGACCCACGACCATCTCGCTTAAAACGACAGGCGGTTATCGACGCATTGATTGGAAGCGAAGATTACATCGAGCATTGGTCAAACAAATGGGCCGACTTGTTGCAAGTCAACTCGAAGTTCTTAGGCTCCGACGGCGCAAAAGCCTTTCGCGATTGGATCCGACAATCCATTGCAGCCAACAAGCCGTACGATCAATTCGCCAAGGAGATCCTGACGGCATCGGGTTCCAATAAGGAACACCCTGCCGCATCTTACTTCAAGATCTTGCGCGAACCTGACATGATGATGGAGAACACAACGCACCTGTTTCTCGCGGTCCGTTTCAACTGCAATAAATGCCATGACCATCCATTTGAACGTTGGACACAGGATCAATATTACGAATTGGCAGCTTATTTTGCCCAAACAGGGCTTAAGGCGGATCCAACGGCTGGCGACCAGACCATCGGAGGCACGGCGGTCGAAGGTGCAAAGCCGCTTTACGAAGTCGTCTTCGATAAGCCAGATGGTGAGATGAAGCATGAACGAACGCAAAAGCCAGTAGCCCCCAATTTTCCATTCGACTGTGACTTTGATGCCGCTGAAAATGCCAGTCGCCGCGAACAACTCGCCGCTTGGATAACTTCCAAAGAAAATCCATACTTTGCCAAGAGCTTTGTGAATCGTCTGTGGGGCTATCTCAATGGCTCGGGGTTGGTGGAGCCGCTGGATGATATTCGAGCCGGCAATCCCGCGACCAATCCGGAATTGCTCGAACACCTGACTCAAGAATTCATTCGTCAAGACTTTGACGTAGCTCACGTGTTGCGACTGATCTGCAACTCGCGGACCTACCAGCTTTCAGTGGCGACCAATCCATGGAACGCCGACGATACACTGAACTACTCGCACGCGACCGCGCGACGTTTGCCTGCCGAAGTACTCTACGATGCCGTGCACCGCGTTACGGGAGCCGTTTCATCGATACCTGGTGTTGCACCGGGAACACGAGCGGCAGCACTGCCCGACGTAGCTGTGCAATTGTCCGATGGCTTCTTGAACAACTTGGGGCGCCCCGTACGTGAAAGTGCTTGCGAGTGCGAGCGCTCGCAAGGACTCCAACTTGGCCCAGTGATGGCGTTGGTGAGTGGACCGACCGTTGGCAAAGCCATCAGCGATCCAGCAAGTGCATTGCCCAAGCTGGCCGAAGGCGATCAAAGCGACGACGAACTGATTCGCGAAATCTACATGCGAGTTCTTAGTCGTGGCGCTACGGACGAGGAAGTTGCCACGGTTAGGGAAGCTGCCAAATCTATCGACGTGGACCACGAACAACTGGCCGCAGAACTCGCCGAAAAGGAATCGTGGTGGGTAACCGAACGAGAGCGACGTGAAAAAATTCGAGTCGAGCGACTTGCCACAACAAACGCTCAGATCGTAGCTCGAGAAACAGAGATTGCACCCGAGCGGGAGCGTCTTGAGGCCGAACGCGTGACTAAGATAGCTGAGGCGGAGAACGCGGCAAAACTATATGCCGAAAATCCTCTCGCGCTCGTCAATCAGTATTTGGCTACCAACGATGTTGGCAAAAATTGGTTCCCGTTGGCACCAACCTCCGTGGCCACGACGAACAAGGCAACGTTGACTCCACAAGCGGATCGTTCCATCCTGGCAGCCGGTAATGCAGAACCGGCGATCTATACCATTACCTACCGTACGCCACTGCGTGGCATTCGCGGTTTCCGGCTAGAGGCCCTGGGCAACACGGCGACGCCTGGCGGCGGTCCCGGGCTTTCGGCGAACGGCAACTTTGTCGTAACGGAAGTGCAAGTTGACGCGGCGCCGATCGCGTCGCTCGATCAAAAGAGTCGCGCGGTGATAGCGTCTGCCAAAGGAGACTTCTCTCAGGCGGGCTTCTCGCCGGAAGCAACGTTTGATGGCCAGACCAATGATCAAGGTGGTTGGGCTGTACACCCCCGAGGTGGTTCCGTTCACTGGATTGCATATGAATTTGCACAGCCAGTTGACATTGAGGGTGGCACTGAATTGACGTTTAGTATTCATCAGTTCCATGCTGCGGCCGAACACCGTTTGGCTCGCTTCCGCATTTCCGTGACCACCGACGAAGGTGAAGTAAAACTAGGTTTCCCTGAAGAGCTTGCAGCGGTTCGCGCGATCGCCGAAGAGGCAAGGACCATTGAAAACGTAGCTCCTGCGTTTAGCTACCTTGAAAAGAATGATGTGCGTTGGAATGAACTACGACAAGCAATTGCTACCGCGCAAATGCCCGTTCCACCTGACGCTGCACTAACGGCGCTGCAAGCTTTGTCCAAGTCGCTCGAAGCGGAAACGGTTGACGATCCGCACCTCGTTCAGCTTCGCACTGATGTCGAGGCAAGCAAACAACAGCTCGCTCACCGTCGATTGACATTGGCTCAAGATTTGACTTGGGCGTTAATCAACAGCCCTGCGTTTTTATTCAACCACTAGCTTTTCCAACACACTGCGACTGGAAACAGACGAGTGTCTGTTGGTCGAACTTCCGATATTTCATGGAGAAAACGACGATGTTCCGAATCAAAGGTGCTCCTGGCAAAGATCTTTGCGATCCACATCTTGGTATCAACCGTCGCGACGTGATTCGAGTCGGCGGTTCAGGCCTACTTGGTCTGTCGTTGGGGAGCATGCTCAAATTGCAGTCGCACGCAGCGGAGGATCGCGGTGTAACAGCTCCCGGCTGGGGTAAAGCCAAACATATCATCATGGTCTACCTGCAAGGTGGTCCCAGTCACCTGGACTTGTGGGATCCAAAGGAAAACGTTCCCGACAACGTTCGTAGCCCGTTCAGCGACATTTCCACCAAGATCCCGGGAATCAAGTTTACCGAAAACTTGCCGCGGCTAGCGCACATCAACGACCGCTTCACCATGATCCGGTCGATGAGCTACACACCCAACGGCTTGTTCAATCATACCGCTGCGATTTATCAGTTGATGACCGGCTACACCACGGACAAAGTGAGTCCCTCGGGCCAGCTTGAACCACCAAGTCCTAAGGATTTTCCAAATTTCGGCTCCAACATTGTTCGGTTGCGTCCGACCGATGAACCGATGTTACCGTTGGTTATGTTGCCGCGCCCCCTGCAAGAGAGCAACGTCATCGGAAAGGGTGGTACAGCAGGTTTTCTTGGCAAGGCATACGACCCTTATACGCTCTATCCGGACGGAGATGACATGGATATGAGCAAAATGGAGCGGATCAAAATCGACGATCTGCAATTGCGACCCGATGTCTTTGCCGTGCGACTCGAGCGTCGTGCCAAGTTGCGCGACCTGGTTAATGCGCAGATGCCCGCAATCAACAGCGCCGTCAAAGACTTCCAGCTCGATAGCTATTATGACCAGGCTTTAAACCTAATCGTGTCGGGACGCGCTCGCGAGGCATTCAGCCTGTCTAGCGAAAGCTCCGAATTGCGGGACAAATATGGACGCAATACGTTTGGTCAAAGCTGCTTGTTGGCCCGGCGGTTGGTCGAAGCAGGCACTCGTGTCGTGGAAGTGATTTGGCCAAAAATTGCCAACTCTGACAATCACTCTTGGGATCACCACGCGGGCCTCACCGACCGAATGAAAAATCAATCGGCGCCAATGCTCGATGCTGGCCTGAGTACCTTGATCGAAGACCTGGATGATCGCGGCATGCTGGAAGATACGATGTTGGTCGCAATCGGCGAATTTGGACGTTCTCCGCAACGCGGCGTCAGCACCTCCGGCAATAGCAACACGTCCGACGGACGGGACCACTGGCCCTATTGCTACACCGCAGTAGTCGCCGGGGCGGGCGTCAAACGAGGCTATGTGCACGGCAAGAGCGACAAGACAGGTTCTTCACCGCTGGAAAACCCTGTCCACCCAATCGAATTGCTGGCGTCCATCTATCATGGGTTCGGCATTGACCCGCAAACCATCGTTTACAATCACTTGAATCAACCGCGCGAGTTGGTCAAGGCGGACGCGCTGACCACAATGTTCGCGTGATCAATCCGAAGTCACCAGTTCGACAACCTCCTTGTTCTATCCCAACGTCCATCGACGTGTTGCGGCGGGAACAGGGAGAGTTTCGCTGGTAATGTCGCTCGTTAAGAATTTGCATCAATTACCGACGTAATCACTTGACCATGTACGTCGGTTAGCCGCCGATCGATTCCATTTTGGCGAACGCTGAGCTTTTCATGGTCGATGCCCATCAAGTGCAAGATGGTGGCGTGCAGATCATAGCAATATGTCTGCCCTTCGACAGCTTGGTACCCCCAATCATCGCTCTGACCGTGGCAAACCCCCGATTTGATTCCAGCTCCCCATAGCCATGTCACAAAACTCCCTCCGTTGTGATCACGACCCAGTGAGCCTTGGGCAAATGGAGTGCGACCAAACTCGGTTGTCCATATGACAAGGGTATCGTCGTCGAGTCCACGTTGCTTTAAATCCCGAAGCAAGGCGGCGATTGGCGCGTCGACACTGGCTGCCATGGGCGGCAACTCGGTAACAATATTCCCATGGTTGTCCCAGTTGTTGGTCGCTCCTTGCGGTCCGCTCCACACTTGCACAAAGCGCACACCCCGTTCCACCAACCGTGCAGCCAATAGACAACGTCGGCCGAAGTCTTCGGTGTGCTTCTCGTGCAATCCGTAAGCCGCCTGTGTAGCCGTTGTTTCACGACTCAGATCAAACGCTTCGGGTGCAGATAGTTGCATTTTAGCCGCCAATTCATAGCTCTGAATGCGAGCCTCAAGACGCGAATCCCCAAATCGCTCCGCAGCGTGACGTCGGTTGAGTTGATCAAGCAGGGCCAATCCATCGCGGTCGCTGGCTGCGTTGGCAAATCGAAATTTCTCGCTTGCAAACAGGTTGGGTACGGGAGCATCCAACGCGGCATCAATGCAGGTACCTTGGTGCTGCGCTGGAAGGAAGCCAGCAGAGAAACAACCTCGCTGGTTGTATGGTAGGCCTCTTGCATCGGGCAGTACGACAAAGGTGGGAAGATCATCGGTGATGCTTCCGAGCGCGTAGGAGAGCCATGCGCCAAGGCAGGGAAACCCTGGCAGCAAGAAACCACTATTCATCATGTAAGTGGCAGGGCCGTGGACATTCGTCTTGCTTTTCATAGCCATCAGGAATGCCATCTCGTCCACAAGCTTGGCTTGTTGGGGAAAAACTTCACTCACCCATTTTCCCGATTCGCCATGTTGAGCGAATCGAAACGGACTTTTCATGATTGCACCCGCAGGAGCGGTAAACCCTTCTGGCTTTTCTTTTGGCCCTAACATCTGGCCATCCAGTCGTTCAAGTTCGGGTTTGTAGTCAAAGGTATCCATCGGACTGGCTCCACCCGTCATGAACAACTGGATCACTCGTCGAACGGGTGCTGGGCGTGCGAGTCCACTCAAGTTTGCGGTACCAACTTCCGGAACTGCAGATGCGGCCGCTGCTGGAGTAGCCAAAGGATCGCGCCACAGTAAGTTCGAGAGCGCCAATCCCGCGAATCCACCTCCAAAGTCGCTGAGGAAATTGCGTCGGTTTGTCAAGGCATTGAACATAACCTACTCCACGAACAGGAATTCGTTGCTGTTGAACAATAGGCGTGCGGCAGCTTCCAAGCCATGTTGGTCAGCGAACTGGTTCAGCAACTGAGATTCATCTTCAGTTGCCGCTCGCAACCACACGAGTTGCACCATACGTTGCACCTGAGCTTCGATTGCATCGGGTCTCTCCTGCTCCACTCTGCGGGCAATCGCTGCACTGTGATGTAAGACAAAATCATGATTGTAGAGCGACAGCGCTTGAAGCGCGGACGTGGAAATGGATCGTTGCGGTGCTAGCAGTCCTAGATCGGGAAAATCGAGAGCTTCCATGAACGGATCCGCTATTCCCCGCCAGACACAGCGATAGATCGAACGCCGCGCCGCAGCCGCTTGCCCCCAATCGTAATTTTCATAGTCGAGGACCGGCGTGGATTGCGGACCTTTGCTCTTCGCAAAATGTTCAACGGCGGGACCACCCATCGAAAAGTCGACGTTGCCCGAACAGACGAGCATGGCGTCGCGCAATGTATCTGCGTCAAGTCGCCTGCGGTGTTGCCGCCACAAACCCCGGTTGTCGCTGTCGATCGCTGCAGCCGTCGCATCGTATTGAGTGCTTTGGCGATAGGTCGCACTTGTTACGATCAACCGATGAAGTTGTTTCAGTGAACCTTGGCCGTCGTCGCGAAACCAAACGGACAGCCAATCGATCAACTCGGGGTGCGAAGGAATATCGCCCATCCGCCCCAAATCGTTTGGAGTATCGCACAAACCGCGTCCGAAATGAAAGCTCCACACGCGGTTGACGGCACTGCGCCAGGCTAAGACATTTTCAGGGTGGATGATCCACTCTGCCAAGGCTGCCCGTCGCTCAGCGTCCGAGGAGGCTACTGATGCCGAGCTGCCAACTTCGCCAAAACGTGAGGCAGCATGTCTCAAGACGGACAAGGCGCCGGGTGCGATCTCAGAAACGGGTTTGTCAAAATCACCTCGACGCAGAAGATGTACCGGTTTAGGGGCAGCGATGGTATGCGTCGTGAAAACACCTTCCCCCCCCGGGACTTCGACTGTCTTTCCTCCAGCGTAGACCCGCTCCATTTTCGGCAGCTGTGACAATTGCATATTGGCAAAATTTGACAAAGCCAGCGCGGCGATGGCTAACTTTTGCTCCTGAGATCGAGCGTTAGTTTCAACCGCTAAAGCATCGGCAACTTCTTGAGGCAGTGCGACCGCATGGGCAACAGGCGCATCGGTCACACTCAAGTTGAACGCTCCCAGCAAATGCGATCGGCCATGCAATTGCTTCAGTGAAACGACCAACCGACTTTCGGGTGTAACATCGATCGGCTCGGAGAATTCAAATACCGCATGATGGGCCTCTCCAACTCGCGGATGAATACCCCACGCTGTATTGGCGTTTCCGTCGATCGCGCGCAGGATTCCCCAACCTTCTTGGTCAAAATCGGCTGAGGCATTTTTTAATGTCACCGTGCGCGAGGTCGCCTCGTTCGGCTCGAAGAGTTGCACTTCAACTTCGGACAAATGCAAGTTCCCATTTTCACATCGACCAGGGCCATGCATCGGGAGCGAATCATGCGGCAACACGTCAAGCCGCACGGCGGTGATCGTTTTCAATTGAGTAGTACCAGTAACAATGGCGGTGTCCGTTTCCGGAAGACCGCCACTTGCAAGTAAATACCCTTCTGGCTGGCGCGTGAGTGTTGCTCCCGTCGTAGACAAAAACGTCTCGAGCCGCAGTTGCTCCCAATTCACTGGTTTTTGTTGATTCGCGAGCCACTCCTCAATCTGGGGCGCGAATTCAGGTGCTAACAACACTTCGGCATTTCGCTGTTTTGCTGCGGCTATGATACCATTCAATCGCTGTCGCTCTCGTTGCACCTCAGGCGAGCGGTCGTACAGCACATCGCCTTTGAGCATCCCAGAGAAAACGGCCTGCAACGCGTAATAATCCTCTTGAGGTATCGGATCGAACTTGTGGTCGTGGCAACGTGCGCAACTGGCCGTGGTGCTCAGAAAGGCACCGACCGTTTGCGTGACCAAGTCGTCTCGATCCATGTAGTCAAAGGTTACCGGAGCAGTTGAAAACGTGCTCAAATCAAAATTGCCCGCCCCGAGAAACCCAAGGGCGGCAGTCAATTCCGGCCGATCAGGATAAAAATAATCCGCTGCCAGTTGTTCGCGCGTGAATTGCATCCACGACTTGTCTTGATTCAAGGCATCAATGAGATAGTCGCGAAATGGCCAAGCGTGTTCACGTCCGACGTCATGTTCAAATCCATGTGAATCAGCGAAGTGAATCGTGTCCATCCAATGGCGAGCCCAACGTTCACCATATCGGGGCGATGCCAAAAGTCGATCGATCAGTTGTTCGTAAGCGTCGGTGCGAACATCTGCCACAAACTCGTCGACAGCTTCGGGCGTTGGTTGCAGCCCATGCAAATCGATGGTCAAGCGACGAATCAACGTGCGTGCGTCAGCTTCTGGCGACCGCTTCAACCCCTGAGAAGCCAAACGTTGATCGATGAATCGGTCAATCGGATGTGAACTGGAACGATTGGATGCCCAGAATGGATTGTTATTGGAAACCTCAGTGCCAGTGTGTTGTTCCACTTCATCGGATTGTTTTTCAGACACGGACGGCGGCTCAACGCCTGCGATCTCGGGTAGTGCAGGTCGCACGAGCGGTAGGAGCGACCACCAGTTTCCGGGATTGTCGTGCAAATCGATCGTGCGTGGATCGTTGGCGCCCTGCGCAATCCAGCGCTCGAAGTCGCTAATCACGTCGTCCGGCAGTTTAGCGTCGGGTGGCATTTCAAGCGATTCGTGTCGAAGCGCGGACAGGAGCAGGCTTTCGGCGGGATCGCCTGGAACAATGGCGGGTCCAGAATCGCCACCTTTAGCCCAACCGGAACGCGCATCGAGCGTCAGTCCGCCCTTCATTTTGCCCGCTGCGTGGCTATGACAGGAAAAGCAGTGGTTACGAAGCACTGGTTCAATTTTCGACGAAAACAGGTCGTCGGCAATTGCACTGGTGGCGACCAGCCAAAAAGCAAATAAGCAGAGAGCTCGCACGGGAATGCAGTCCGCAGGGTGGGTTGAGTATCAGGAGGGATAGCTCAATTATAATCCATTTCCCCCACCGACGTAGCTACGTCTCTCCGAGGCGCAGTCGATCCAAAAAATCTCTCCACCGAGATCTCTCCGAGACGCAATCAATACGCGTCTCGGATGAGACGCGACCTACTAGCCATCCACGTTGGCGCTACCCGTAATCCGATCCCGAAACATGGCCATTTGTGCGAGCATTTTGTCAACGTCGTCCTTGGCAATCCCCCGCGCTTCCATGGCGGAAGCGAGGTGACCGACGAACTTGGAGAAATGATGTGCTTGGATTCCGCGCCCTTTATGAATCGCCTGCAGCTCCGCGCCACTGTATTGGATGGGGCCACCCAACGCTGAGGCGATGAATTCAAACTGCATGCGCTGCAAACGATCGATATCCACCTTGCTAAAGAAGTGCGCAAGTTCTTCGTCGTCCAAAACGCGTCGGTACATATCCTTTACGATTTCCGCGACAGCTTCGGCACCACCAATTCTCTCAAACAATTCGTCATCTGGCATCTCGTCGATCCTCTCCGTTATTTAGATTTACACCTGCGTCAAGAGTTTAGCGACTGGCTACTGAATCGTCGACGGTCAGCAGTACCCGACGGATTAGTTAACGGCCAACAATGGCGGCCATAAATTCGTGTTGGCATCGCGCCACTTGGTCGAATGCATGGGCGCTAGGGATCAAGTCCACAAATGAGAACGATTCCACGGTCACCTGGTAATCGGCAGCCACAGGGACCAAATCGTGCATCCCCGCGCTGCGGGCCAGTCTTAGTGCTCGAGGCAAATGATAAGCACTGGTCAGCAATCCTATGCGTTGCCCCGGCAACTCCTGCTGTAGTTGCTTTATGCTTTGAATTTCTTGATAGGTGTTGATTCCGTTGAGTTGCCCGATTTGCGAGGGATCAATTCCTAATTTTTGCCAGATTTCGATGGTTTGTTCACGTGCACTCTTTCGCGCGCGACCAAATCCAGCGGTCGTGTCGCCGGTGGTGACGAGCTTTTGCGTGTAGCCAGCGGTCAGGAGTTGAGCGGCATAGACAACGCGATCACCGCTCATTCCCGCCTGCGCTCGCTCCGGCCCTTGCAGCGTTCCACCGCCGAGGACCACGACAATATCCAAATTGGGATCAACGCCAGGACGAAAATTGGTGAATTGATTCTCCAGCATGCGGAGAAAGATGTTGGAAACTGGAGTCGACCCTAGGGAGGTGAACAGTAGCCAGACGCAAACTACAGCCACCGTAAGGCGCCACCTTCGCTGCCAAACAGCGTGAAACAACCATGCGGTGAGTGCCAGCCAAACTAGACCAATGGGAAAGCTCATACGAATGAGTGTCTTTTCCAGCCCCGTTTTTCCATCAAAGAAATAAGCCATGGCCATAATACCGGCGGCAAATACGCATGTGGAAAAAATCGTCCCGTTCACCGCTCGGCCTTCCCGAACTTCACACTGCTCCCCGTTTTCGTTACGCATCTAGCACACGTCCCCAGTGATCAACGCAATGTAGCTACAAACACTCGAACTTTCGGGCGTTGGCACTAGGATCGAGTCGCCCACAAATCATATCGAATTGCTATTATATTCAAACAAGACAAACCAGTGTCGAACGATTGTCCCAAATCGTTTTCAAGGCGTTTGGGGACAATCGCTTTACTCATATATGGAGTCCACTATGCTCAGGAATATTCTCGCGGTAATCGCTGGTTTCATCGGCGGCGGCGTTTTCGTATTTGCGGTGGAAGCAATTGGACATCAGGTGTACCCCATTCCTCAGGGACTCGACGTCTCCAATCCCGAGGCAATCGCGAATTACATCTCAACAGCGCCGCTGGGTGCGATCTTGTTTGTCTTGCTCGCACAATCTGCTGGTTCGTTTTTCGGAGGGCTCATTACGGGATTGATCGCAAAAGCAAAGATGATTTGCGCCGCAATCTACGGATGTCTAGCGTTGATGATGGCAGGGATCAACGCATATTTGATCCCACATCCCAACTGGTTCCTCGTGCTTTCGCTGCTGCTGCCTATACCGTTGGCTCTCACGGGCGCACTCTTATCGAAACGATTGTTACCCCCAAAAGTAACAACCCCAACGACATAACAAGAATCGAAAACGTATCAGTCGCAGCGCGCCGCTTCTTACGTTCGCCGCGTGAATTCAGATCGCTTGAATTCACTCGGGGAGTACTAGCCGATCGGGGCTAGGTGATGAAAGTTGTCGCCAGGAACAGGTGACGACGAGCTTGTGTTACTCAGGTTTTTGGTAAGCTTTCTGGAAGAGCTCCAATTTTTCCTTGGCCGCCAGCGCTGCTTGTTCGGCTGCTTCCAGTTGTGTCTGCAGTTCAACCGTTTTTGCCTGCGATTCGCTCAACTGTTGTTGAGCTCCCGATTGCGCGGCAGCTGCTTGTTCGACCTGCTGTTGAAGTCCAGTCAATTGCGCTTGTAGCGCGTTGAGCTTGATAGTGAGATCTTCTACAGATGCTTTTTTGCCTTTTTCTTCGGCTGAAACGGCGGTCAGTTGTTGAGCAATCGCCTGTGCACCCGCAATGGCTGCTTGCGTCAGTTCTGCCAACTCGGCTGCGCGAGCGTCCAAAGCTAGTTTTTGAGCTGCGACTTTGTCCACCTCGGCCTGGGCAGCGGTGAGTTGCGATTCCAGCGCTGTCTGTGTTTCGCTCGCCGTCGTGGCCGCAGTCACTAATTCGTTCTGTTTGGCTTCCAAAGCGACCACGGTTTGACTTGCCGTCGCCGACTGTTGCTGCAAGTTGGTCGTCGCCTCTTTGGCAGTTGCAAGTTGTGTGGCAGTTTGCTCCCGCTGGGCTTTAAGTGCAACGATTTGCTTTTCAAGTTCAGCGATTTGTGAATCGGTGGTGGCCAACTGCTCGGTCAACATCGCATCACTGGATGTCGCAGTCGCAAGTTGATTGGCTACTTCAGCGGCCGCTTGCTGAGCGACTTGAAGTTCTTGTTGGGCAGTCCCAGCATTGGCGGATGCAGCCTCTGCCGTTAATTTGGCTGCGTCCAGCTGAGTCTTGATTGCGGTCAATTGCTGGTTTGCCGCAGCCAAACGGGATTCGATCGAGGGTGGATTGGCGGAAATGAGTGCACCTTGTTCGGGAGCATCCGCGCGCCACAGTCGGACTTGTCCATTCCAGTCACCGCCAGCTATGTAATTGGCATCACCCGTCATGGCAACTTCTAAGGCTGCGTCGCTCAAACCGACATATTCTTTTTGAAGTTCACCGTTGCCATTCCACAGTTTAAGACGGCCGTCGCGCCCCGCCGATGCCAACAGGCCGTTATTGGCAAATGATACAGCTGTGACACCACCACCATGCGCGCCCCAGGCTTTGACTTCTTTGTTCTCGAAGAGGTCCCACAACTTGATGGAACCGTCCATACTGCCCGATGCCAAGACATTGGAGTCGGCGCGAAAATCCAAACTGCGGACTTCGCCCGTGTGACCTAACAGATCGGTATAAAGACGCCCGGTGTCAGCTTCCCAAACAACAAGACCGTTGCTGCGATCGCCGGATGCCAACAAGATTCCATCGGGACTGTAGCGCAGGGCGAAGATCCAATCGGTGTGTTTCTTCATTTCAAAAACGAGTTCACCAGAAACTGAATCAAAGACCTTGATGATCTTCTGTGGCCCAGCAATGGCGATGCGCGATTTATCAGGTGTGATGTCTGCCGTCAGAACGATATCGAGTTCATCGCCAACTTTTGTAATGCGTTCGCCCGATGCAACATCCACCAGGACCGCGCAACCGCTATGGCTGTGTCGCCCTCCTCCGATCAACAACTGTCGACCGTCGCGAGTGAACGTGAGCGATTGCGGCTCACCTTCTGGAAACGGAATAATGCCCAGCAGTTCAGCCGTTTCGGAGTGATAAAACGCCACTTGTTCCTGACCGCCCACAGCGACCAAAGGTGCCCAAGGGCTGGAGGTCATGGCTGAAATGGCTGCGCTTCGTACCGTCTCAACCACGGGCTGGGCCAACAGCTTTTCGGGCATGGGAGGCGGCCCTTCGGGCTTGCCGAGCGAGGTACCACCGAGCATAGCCATGGCAGCGTTGTTGGATCGCTTGATCTTGCTACCTGCATTCTCAGGCATGCCTTGCTCAATCCAGGTTTTAATCAGCGCACGTTGCGCCTCGGGAATTGGATCTTGGTCTGGTGGCATGAAGGGTTGTTCGGCGTGCGTGATCAATGCCCAGAGCCGCGAACTTCCCGTGTTCCCTTCGGCAACGACTTCTCCACCGGAACCTCCGGTCAACGTGCCACTGTAAGTATCAAGCGCCAAATCGCTTTCTTTGTCGCTTTCACTATGGCAGGTTGTGCAATGCTCCCGAAAGATCGGTTTGATGTGTTCATCAAATGTTATCTTCGCTTCGTCTTCCGCGAACAGCAGACCGACTGGAGACACGGTGAGTAAGAACAATATAGAGGGTGACCAACGTAACATACGATTTCCTGGCACAGGTACAGTGCGAAATTCAAATGATCCAAGCAACGGAGACCTTGACCCGCGCCGCCCTCCCAATGCTGAGAGGCGTGGCGCGAAGGTGTCGGTTGCTTCACTTAGTGATTGAACATAAACTCGCGGCTATTGAGCACCGCCCAAAAGGCATCTTCCAATCCAGCTTGACTGCTTCCCGATTCGGCAATCATCTTCGTGAGCGTCTCCAACTCTACTTGCGTGGGTCGTCGCGATAGTGCCCGGATATAGATCTTTTCAATAATCTGTGGCACTTGCAGTCCCTGTTCGAGCCATTGGTTGATGAGATTGCCTTGCTGTATCTTACCTTGCGTAGCGTTGCCGTTGAGCAAATGAAGGGCTTGCGACAGCGACGGGTCGGTACTGGCTTCACAGTCACAGACCGTCGTTCTTGGCGAACGTCCAAAGGCGGTCAAAAAATAGGTGCTCGTGGCTCCATCGGCGATCTGCACAGCCCGCGCCCCGAGGGGCAAGCCACGAAACTTCTCCTTTGTCTCCGTCACCTGCGATATGCAGTCGAGCATCATTTCAGCAGGCACGCGACGAACCTGGGAATAGGCGTAGTTGCGCGTATCCAATTTGTTCGTTTCATTGGGCTGCGTGGCTCGCTGATAAGCTTGCGAATTGCAGATGTCTCGCACCAATTGCTTCAAGTCGAATTTGTAGTCAATCAAGCGAGAACCAAGTTCTGCAAATAGTTCAGGGTTACTGGCAGGATTGCTGACACGAATGTCATCGACGGGCTCGACAATACCAACACCCATGAAATGTGCCCAGACTCGGTTGGCAATACTGGTTGCGAAAAATGGATTATCAGGACTGGTTATCCACTCGGCGAGCACTTCGCGACGGTCTTTGCCTGCGGTGTCAGGCGCCGGTCCGCCAAGAAAGGTCGGCGGTACCGGAGCGCCTTTGACTGGATGGTTCACCTCACCACCTTCACGATTGAAGATAATCGTTTCGCGGTAGTCTTCACCCGTCTTGCGTCCGATTTGGGAAAAGAACGAGGCGAAGCCGTAATAGTCGTTCATTGTCCATCGATCAAACGGGTGGTTATGACACTGGGCGCATTGAGTGCGAATGCCCATGAAAACTTGCGCGACATTCTCAGCGACTTTTAAAGTATCGTTTTCTACTTGATAGAAGTTGGTTTCGGGTTGCTCGAAAACTCCACCGTTCGCCGCGATGAGTTGTCGCACGATCTGGTCGATGGGCGTTTCCTCCGCCAGTTTGTTGGTGAGCCAACTCGAATACAAAAACGCCGACTTGTAACTGACTTGATTGTCGCTTTTTACTTTGAGCAATTGTGCCCAGTTCATCGCCCATATTTCACTGAACTCTTTGCGTTCCAGCAATCTGTCAATCAACTGGGCGCGTTTATCAGGCGAGGCGTCTGACATGAAAGCGGTATATTCTTCTTCCGTGGGTAGCAGACCAACAACGTCGATCGTCACGCGCCGCAGAAACTCTTCGTCGGTGCAGGTGTCGCTGGGGAGAATGCGGAGCTTTTTCAACTTCTCGCCCACATGCTGATCGACGTAGTTGCCTACAACTTCGGGAGCCGCGTAGTCAAGTGCCGCAGGTAGAGCCAGGACTTGTGTACCCACCGTGTGCGTATCGTAGCGTGCCATGACAAAAGCTTCACCACGAACTCCAGCTGTCACAGCGCCGAGGTCGGTGACTGCCGCCGAGCGATCATTGTTGGTAGTGAAAGCAGCCAAGGATGAGACATCGCGCGTGGTTCCGTCGCTGAAATACGCAACGGCGACCAAGCGTTGCGTAGCACCTTCGCCTTCCAAAACGGCTTGGGGTGGGAATAGTTCGACCTTTGTGCAGGTCGGTGGAGCCTGGGGATCCATCACTGCATTCGCTTCCAGCCACTGCAGCAACTTCTTCGCGTATTGACTATCCTTCTCCATTCGCTTGCCGCCCGAATGCGGCACTGCACCAATGGACTTCAAGTAGACGAGGCTTTGATCGGGCCGAGCCAAGTTGATGCGGCGAATGCCAATTTCGCGAGTGATGCGTTGAAAATCGCCCGTGGGATCAAACCCAAACAAGGACAGGCGAAATCCATCTTTGCCGCGAGCAGCGCCATGGCACGAGCCAGTATTGCAACCCGAACGTGTCAAGATGGGCATCACATCCAAATTGAAGCTGATGTCGCGAGCTGTTGTCGCTTGCGTCACAGAGATACTGGACTGAGCGCTTAAGCCTTCCCAGGTTGCATTCAAAAGCGTCTCGCCATCGGTTTTTGGTTTGAGCTGAAAGTTCTCGAGTGTTACGAGCTCATTGTTTTCCACTGTCCAAGTTACGGTGTCTGTGACATCCAGCGTGACACCATCTGCGCGTTTGGCGACAGCGATGATGTTCTGGTAGTCAGCCGCAGTGTGCAGCTTGACTTCGGGTGGATAAACCTTCAGTGAAACCCACTGGCTTTCATTCGCGACGGCAGGATGCAATAGCAATATAGTGAACCAGAATGCCATGGTGGCAGGAATTTTCAGCATCGCTTGTCTCTCCACCTTGGGTGGTCTTAAGGGTGCGAACGTATGTTTTGGTAACTTGCAAAGAGCTATTGTTCGAGAAGCCCTTTGGCTTGTCGAAGTTGTTCTAAACGACTGAGCGGTTTGGCTGATGGAGGTGGCGCCGGTTGGGCTGGCGCGGCACTGGCTGCCACGACGGGAGCGGCAACCACTGGCGCCACGATTTGAATTTCGCCAGTACCCTGCAACTGCTCGATCACACCTTCGGGCCGAGTGATTGTTGCCTTGATTACCAACATCTTGAACTGACCGACCCGCGCATCCGCGGCCACATCGATCGGGAATGATAACTGCTCCATACCCTCGGCGAACTTCACGATCGGGTTTGGTGATGTGACACCCGCAGGGAGGCCCACAAGCTCGAATGAGACGTCTCCCTGCGGCGGTGCTTTAACCGTCAACCCCACAACAACGCTTGCAGGTTTGCCGGTTTCAGCAACCGCAGTCGAAAACTTAAAATCGAAAAACGAATCGGCCACTTCTAAATTAATAAACTCTGTAGCAGCCCAGACATTTGCTTTGCGCGCTTTGGCTCGCCCAAGCACGCTGATGGGAAAACTTCCGAGCGCCGCCTTGTCATTGGCCGTGACGGGAATCAGAGCTTGCGTTTGATCTCCCTCAATTCGAATCGAACCACTTGCGGAACAGCCCGGAGGATTGTAGAGGACTCGCAAAAAGATAGGATCGACATAACCTTCTTTGCGAGTTACGTTCACCACAAAGTTTGTACTGCCATGGCGCACCAACGGCACTTGTGGTTGTGCGACGGAAATGGAAAACGGCAGTTCTTCTGTCAAAGCAATGGCGAGTTTGGTTGCATCGTGCC
This sequence comes from Pirellulaceae bacterium, assembly GCA_041753315.1. Taxonomy (GTDB): domain Bacteria; phylum Planctomycetota; class Planctomycetia; order Pirellulales; family Pirellulaceae; genus Aureliella. The sequence goes on from JBGSUV010000104.1 coordinate 53,673, forward strand.
CCCACACATCGACGTTATTTTGCCCACGTACCAGCATCGTTCGCTGCTTGAGTTCCCCCGTGATACCTGGCCCATCGGGCAATGTTTCCGCAATCAAATTGGCCAGGGCCGCGTCAGGCACAGCCTCTGTGGGTGCTTTGATCAACATCGGTATAAAACCGGCGTTTGCAGGAATCGATGGCGTTAACAGTTCAAGTCCGGCGGGGGCGTTTTCAAGCCGCAACCCGAGGTCACCGCCAAAGTTGCTGCGGTTCGCTCGCAAGATGACTGCCATTTGGCCACCTTGCGGTACTTCGATTACTTGCGAGATGTAGCGCTCGAGTTCATCAATGGCTAAGGCTAGAGATGCACTGGGCGGCGCCACTTCAATGCGATAGGCATGAAACGGACTGCCTTCGTTTAGTTGGTCGCGAATGGCAATCAAGTACTCGCCATCTTCGGGGAACTTAAAACTTTGAACGCTGTCCGGCCCACCTGCGTCATCGTTGGCAGCCAGTCGCGCACCGGCAGCGTTATAGATCTCTAGCCAACTATCCAGCGGCGATCGCAAAATGCGGCGACCATACACAGTAAATTCCAATGTTTGGTCTTTCTTGCCATTTACTTTGAACCAGTCCACATCATCCGCCGCTTGCAAGATACCGTTGAATGCAGCGGGCAATTCCACGGCGGTCAAGGTAGCCCGATCAATGTCGGGTTCGGCTTCCGTGTAGTTCGGTAAATCGACGACGCGTAGACGATTTGGGGATGGAGCAACCTTGCCATCACGAGTTGCAGTGTATTCAAATTCACCAGCGGTGCTCGGCAGCTGGATAACATCCCTCCAGGTCTCGCCAGAGGCGTCGACGATCAGCGCGTCGATGGCTTCACCTGGACGACCACCGGACGGGACTATCGCCATTGGACGTGGAAAGTCTCCCAGGTGCAATCTGTAGTTTGCGTTGTCATTTCCACCAAAGCTGCTTTCGCGAACTTCGATAATGTATTTGCCTGCCTTGCTTGCGCGGAAAGAACAAACGCAATCCTGTTGAAGGAGGGGAGCATCATCGCAACGTGCAACCTCAAAACGATTTTCGTCAAGGATCGCGACGAATGGGTCAAAGAAATCCGTGCCCAGCCGCAAACCCTCTAGTTCAACCGTTAGCTTTTGTCCCTCTGCCAGTTCGACAATGTAATAGTCTACATCTTCGTTCTGACATAGACCGTTAACCGTTGAATTCATCGCCACAACTTGCGGTGTCTCAAAATCGCTGTTGGGTTCGACCTCCGCCACTTGCGGTAGAGCAGAAACGCCAAAATACCGTAGGTTGCTGATGCCGGTACGGGTTGCCAAACGCAGTGACTTAAGCCCCGGCGGACAATCCGCAGCGATCTTCAACTTGGCAACGACGTTGTTATCGTCGGAAGGAGTCAAACTTAGAAGTTCGACGCCTGGCTCGTAGAAGAGAATTTTTGATGCATCTTCCAGACGCGCACCCGAGAGCGTGAGTTCCACGTCCGTGCCACGTTGAAATCCAGCTGGGGAAAGGCGACTAAGAGCGGGATCGTCGGCAACAGCGAAGCCGCCCGTGACCGCACTCATTAAAACGGCCAAGACAGCAGATGTTATAGCCTTCACGTCTTAAACTACCTCGATTTGAAAAAATGTAGTATCGAAACTGATGACAATGGAACCGCATGGGGAAATGCGGCCTGAACTATGCCAACAGCTCTTTGATGACCTCGCCACCGTCGACTATTTCAATAGGACGATCGCCTGGTGCCATCAGTTCTTTATCTGCCACAATGCCCAGCAGATGGTAAATTGTGGTTGCCAAGTTCTCAGGACTAACCGGGTCGAGATCGGGCTCAGAGGCGGTTGGGTCCGAGGCGCCGTAAACAGAACCTCGCTTGATTCCACCACCAGCCAACATCACGCTAAATACCTTTGGCCAGTGATCGCGGCCACCTTCGCCATTGATCTTCGGCGTCCGGCCAAATTCACTGCTGACCAAAACAAGCGTCGAGTCCAACAGTCCCCGCGAGTCCAGGTCGTTCAGCAACACGCTCAGTGCCTGGTCCAGCGCAGGCATTTGTGCGTTGAATCCGTTGGTAATTGCGGTGTGCATGTCCCACCCACCATACGTCATCGATACGAAACGCGCGCCGGCTTCAACCAACCGCCGCGCGAGAAGTAGGCGTTGACCAGCTTCGTTGCGTCCATATCGATCGCGCATGGCTGCGTCTTCTTTTTCGATATCAAACGCTTCGCGGGCCTTTTGTGAACTGATCAAGCTGTAGGCGCGCTCATAAAAACTATCCATGGCGGCCACACCGTCAGCGTTGTGACGCGTGGCAAAATACTGGTTCACCGTCTCCAACGCTGCTTTGCGACGCGCAAATCGTGGTTCGTCCACACCGTTGGGCAGCGCCAAGTCTTGCACTTTGAAACCACCACTGGCAGGGTCCGACCCCAAGCTAAAGGGCTCGTACGAACTGCTTAAGTAACCGCTTCCAGCAAACTCATTGGGACGGTTTGGAATACAGATGTAGGGTGGCAAGTTCTCGCGCGGACCATACTCGTGACTGATCACACTTCCCATACTTGGAAATATCAGCGCTGGACTCGGCTTGTAGCCGGTGAACATGTTGTGTGTCCCCCGCTCATGGGCCGCTTCTCCATGCGTCATCGACCGAATGATCGTAAACTTGTCTGCACACTGGGCTAGGTTGGTCAAAGTCTGACTAAGCACTTCGCCAGTGTTGGTCTTGATCGTCCCCATCTCGCCACGGAATTCGAGCGGGCTGTAAGGTTTCGGATCAAACGACTCCTGATGTGCCATACCCCCCGGAAGAAATACGTGAATCACGCTTTCTGCTTTTGCTTCGATAAAGTCGTAGCTCTTCTGGTCCCCGTAAACGCTCCGCATACGCAGCAAATCTGCCAAGGTCAATGTAAACATTCGCCGAAGGTGTGGGGAGTAGTATAGCGATCTAGCGACGGGAGGCGAAATATTCTAATTGCGGGGCATGATGAATGCTTCGCTGCTTGAACCGATTTCCCTGGCTGAACAAGTACGTTCGCTGATAGCGA
>JBGSUV010000105.1:0-5047 GCA_041753315.1 Pirellulaceae bacterium
GAATATCCAACAAAGACTAAAGTCAGCGATACCGAGCTTGCAGCGTTGCGATTAAAACGTGATACATTCCACGGTGAGTGGAACTATACGATCAATCCACGTTAATAAAACTTGTAAAAGTTATTTTTGCGCGGGCCCTAACTCTCTTCATCGCTTTTACTCCAAAACAGAACTTTCATCGCGTCGTCACGCCAACGACTGTTCTAGGAGCATATCTGGGACGAATCTAACGGTCTGTGATTTAAATCACCGCGGTTCACTGTCCGCTACAAATTAACCAACTTGAGTGGCTCCGCTTTCTCGGATGTTTCCCTAATCCTCGATAGGCAGTCCGGCCGCTTCCGTAATACGATTGAACGCTGCGCGATGGGTCACATAGTTGACCGCCTGAACGACTGCCGCTGGCCCGGCTGTTTCTACGGCATGACCAACCTCTGCGTCACTCAACACAACCGGCGAAGCGGCCAAATGTTTTGCAACCACAAAAAGTACCCTATCGGCTTCAGGAAACTGTGACCAGTCACCGTCCAATTGATCAATCTGTTGCTCGGTTTGCCCGAGTTGGATCAGTCTCCGCTGAGCATCGCCCACTGCATACCACGCCCGATCATGTCGCGCCACAATCCAACTGATCTGCGCCTTTAGTAGTGGCGTGAGGTGCGAGTTATGGTCGGCCTCGATCAAAGCTTGTCCGCGACGAACCCCTTCGACTGGAAAATGCGCTAACAAGCGCTGCCAGTTCGCGACGGTGCCTGCCTTAACATCAAACAGCTTTTGCGTGGTTTCTTCATCTACCAGCGGAATTCGTGACGTGCGTTCACGCGCTGCCGAAAGCTGCTTTTGCGTCTCTTCGCGATTTTCAAGCGGTGGTCGATCACACACAACTGCCGTCGATGCGACGCCCTGACTGTCGATCACAATGGGTGCCACCCTGGTAATTGCCTTTTGAAACTTAGCTGCGGTGGGTGTCAAATATGTGCCGCGCGGAAACTTATCTGGATCAATGGCTTGGTTGCTGTCCACCGCAGTGATAGCAGAAAGCCGTGAGTAACCACCTTCCGTTGCGTTTTGCGGAACTCCAACCCCTTCTTTCCAGCGATTGATCGAGTTGTTCCATGACATGGACAGGAGCATTTCCACGATTTGAACGTCGCTGAAATGTTCCTTGAGCGTTTTGATGTCGTCAGCCGTTAATCGGTGAGGTTCGTAAGTAAATTTTCTCGCAAACTTAAATGCGGCATTCTCACTTGGAGTGAACTCGCTCCAATCGCCGTCGAGTGCTGCAATACGATCTTCGCTTCTGCCCGCGCCAAGCAGTTTGGACTCCTGATGCCCGAGACAATATTGGCAATTATTGGTGCGCGAAACGATCCAGAAAAGCTCCACTTTAAATCCATTGTCGAGCGTCATCGCAGGATCTGGGGTACGAGAAAAACCACTGCCGCGACTTCCACCACTTGATCGATCTTCTGATAAATAGTGGTATCGCAATCTCGTTTCATAATTGTCCGCTCGTTCGCCAAGTGCTTGTCGATCGACGTCTGTTAGTTCCGGCAGCGGTATTCGAGGTTGACGTTGCTTCACGTCCTCGAGCATCTGCTTCATTTCGGGACGTGTCAACGGTATCGGTCGAACGCCCTCGTTTCGTTTCTGTGAATAACCGAAATTGGCCGTACATTGTGTAACGAAAACAGCCAAAATCAAACAGTTTATTTTTTGCATGACACCATGCTCCTATGCGTATTAAATTATCGTTGAGTTGATGGGAGGATGGCAGGCATGTCGCGTTGTCATGCCTGCCATGTGAAAGCTCGACTGCGAACTATTCGAGCTGAATTTCTAACGATCCTCGCGAGCGATTGTGAGCGCTGGCGTGGTTGTTACGAGATACTTCACCTCGCGAACTCGTTTACTTCCGGACTTGTCGACACACGTCAGCTTGACGCCAAATCGCACATTGGTCCCAAACATCACGCCGGGTTCCGTGATCTCGAAACTCTCGAGCATACTTCCGTTCAGCCAAAGCTCTTCAGCCACATAGACAGGTGGGGTCCCACTGCGCTGAGCGTCAAGCGATTCACCCGCTTGCCATTCGCCAAAAGTATCGGTGATCAGTAACGTTGCCCGCTCGACATCGGACTCTGCCACACTCTTCGTCGCGCAGCCGGAAACGCAGCCAATTGCAATCAACAGCCCCATGCAACTGAAGCGTTGAACTAGCTGGTGAATCGAAACGTGAAGCCAATCGGAATGTCGCCACAGCAACTTCGAACCAGACAACTTCGACTCGGGCAGGTTCTTTGAGCCTGACAACCGGCTGACGTTCATTCTGCGACTCCCACTACTTCGTTTCCATTACGACTTCCGAAAGCTCGCCAAACCTGAAGATCAATCGTTTGCGACACGAAACCTACCGAGCCGTCACACCTCCCCACTTGCACACCTCCGGTGTGATAACTCTTTGCGGTAGTTGCAATGCGACCAGGCGGGAACATGCAGGAGCGACCTTGTGGCGGCCCCACGTGAAAATAGGTAGTCGTCGAATGGTAACCCTGTAACCATGGCGCACCCACGTTGCTCACTCGCTGGAACTGCAAGTCGAGCGGATCGATCGCATTGCACATCGCGACGGCTTCATCGGGCGTCGCAGGATAGGTTTTGGGCCAGAAGGTATCTGTCACTGATGAAATAGCGTTGCTGAAGTCTCCGCGTCCATGTTCGCTAAACGCTGCAGTACTGGCCAAACCATCCACGATGTCACCAAACTTCAAGTACTTCTCGGGAATGAGCGGCCCGTTTGGTTCCGGCATTCCAAAATTTCCATTGCTGGCGTCTGTCGGGGGTAAACCATGAAGCAGTTGACTACCTTGATTTGACCGATAAGTGGTAGAAGCCCAAACCGCGGGAGCGTTGGGTACTGGGTCCGATGGACAATTAAAAATTGGGATCTCGGTTTCCAAAATGGTCGCATTATTTGGATGGTTCCATGCAACTCGCCAATCGACCAAAGTCGATGCGTTACCTTGTTCGATATAGGGCAACAATGCTGCATGTGGCGAAATCGAAAGTCGAGTGCGGCCGCTTGGGAGCCTTTTGTAAGACGACTCATAGTTGTGCAGCGCCAAACTGATCTGCTTGAGATTATTGCTGCACTGCATTCTCCTGGCGGCCTCGCGAGCCGCCTGAACAGCGGGAAGTAAGAGCCCAACGAGTATTCCAATAATTGCGATGACCACCAACAGTTCAACCAGCGTGAAAGCAGTTGGTGCTGTTGAACGACTACGGGTAAATGAACGAGACATAAAATATTCTCCTGAAAAACCATTCGTAATTTAAGTTAAGAATCAATAGGCACGTGCGTTAACTGCCCTCGACTCACCCTCCCACAAGATTCAAGCGTTTGGCTGGATTTCTGTGTGGTGGGACGGCCTATCAGGGCGGGTGAGCGTGCAGTCGTTAACCACCCAACAATGTGATGACCTGCTTAGCAGGTGAACGGACTATCGATAGGAATAGAAAGCAACCAGCGCCTGCGACGATCGCCATGCGATTGCAACAGGTCGTTCAGCTACCTAGGTCACTCAAGAGCACAACGAGTAACTGGGTGAGCTTATGCTTGATGTGGGTCGCGGTCTTGCGAGGCAATACGATGACGTCGACGGCAGTTCGGTGCGCAATGCATATGCACCCCAGTGAGTAACGCATCGAAACGCGCTACGGCTCTGCAATACCGTCAAACGTTATTCGTCGCCCATTAAAACAGCGACCAAAGAAGCTGCAACGAGATGCACCCTAGGTGGCCAACCATTTGCACGGCCGCCGAAGTACATTTTATGCAGCGTTAAGATGCACACGGAGGACGCAGTAGCTCGTCACCGCGCAGCGATTGATAGAGATTAGGCAGCGCAGCTGGCTGCGTTTGCCAGGGCTGGTCGTTCCCAGCCATAAATGACTGCCGCAACACCGATGAATCGCGCTGGTCGTTCAGTTGCGTGATTACTGGCGCTTGAAAACCATTTGGTTTCGATCCGTCGCAACTCGGACCAGAACAAGGCGTTTGTACAGGGTGATAGAAGTAAAACTGGCCATATTCATAGATGCGCACCACTCCATGAGGCAAATCACTAGCAGCCGAGCTTGGCGAGTGGTAGTTACATCCAGCAGCCATTGCCGCATTGCAGAAGACACCACACGCCTGCGAACCGACGATGGCTAGCAGAGCAAGGCAGAAGCTGCGGTGTTTCAGATGGCAGAAAAGTGCGAACATTATCCAGCCAGAAAAGTTCTTCACGTGGTGAAGGCGTGTTAAGGATGATATCCGCGCTGCGTCAATTTGTCAAGCAATCTACAACTTTCCAGTTGGTTCCCTCTAAGTCGTAAAACTGAACATGATCGGTAAAATTGGATTTGCGATCGATATGCACTTATGTATGACGAGCGTTTGAGGCGGGCGGCTTTCACTCGGCGAGAGTGCCAAGTTGCAGCCTAACTCTCATCACGTAAGCGACTTAGAAACGCCCAAAGGCTTGTGCCGAGTGAGTGCCATGTTGCTGATTTTTGTGCCAAGTTGCCTGATAACCGCGAGTGGACTGGTTCGACGAGGATACTCGATCGACTAGGGATGGCGTTTGTGTTGTTAGGCTTGGCGGCTCCGAAGTCGTTGTTGCAGGCGATCAAGCATAGCGGAGAGAGCAGCCAATTCTTGCGCAGAAAGTTCCACTACCGTCATTGGAACACCTCCCAACAACTCCTGCAGCATTCGAACCTTGCCAATCAGCTCACCCTTCTCGATGCCGAGCTTCTCACCTTCCTCGCGTCCTTCCATCTTGGCAGCTTCAAGTTTCCCTTCCTCATCGCGAAGGAACTTCAGGCGAGCCTCATAATACTCCAAGTCTTCGGGGCTGTCGGAAATCATCTGCAACACTCCAATCGCTTCACGGTACGGCGGATCGACCAGCAGGTCAGCCAACTCACCAGGCTCCATCTCACCCGCCTGAGTAAACAAAAACAGCCACTTCTCGTCGGGTGACATGCTGCCTTCATTATC
>JBGSUV010000106.1:0-39780 GCA_041753315.1 Pirellulaceae bacterium
ACTGGCAACTGTTGTCGTTTTGGTCGAGCGTAACGCCATTGCCGAACACGGACGTAGTGCCGCTGGAGAGAAATCAATGAGAATGCTCAGTGGTCGTATGCACTGGCTGACGATGGGGCTAGCTCTCCTCGTGAGTGCTCAGGGAATCGAGTCAAATCAATCGTACGGCCAAGCGCCATCGAAGCCTGGCAGCCAAGGCGCTCGGCGGCAAGCCGAAGCCACGTTGGCCAGTTATGCTCATGCTCCTGGTGGCATGGGGGTGATGGGTGGAATGCCAGGCGGGATGCCCATGGGCGGAATGCCCGGTGGAATGCCCGGTGGAATGATGGGCCCCTCAGGTCCGATGAGCATGTCCTTCCCTGGCCCAGCGCCGATGGACCTCGAAACGATGTATAGCGGTGGCGAAGCGTACGGCGCCGGTTGCGACTCGATGGGCGGATGCCCAAGTTGTGGCAACGGCATGTGTGGTGGTCAAGGCTGCGGCCCGTATGCCGGACGCCTCGGCAGCGGCAATGGCCCGCTTGCCCGCTTGCGTGGATGCCATTGCGGCGGTGCTGGCTGTATGGCCTGCAGCGGTGGCGGCGGCAGCTTGTTAAGTGGTCGCCTACTCGGCTTGTTAGGACCGCTAGCACCCTACAGCGAAGGCGGAGCTGGCGCCCAACGCTGGTTCGATTTGTATGCCGGAACCATTGGTCTAGCTCGCACCAGCGGATTTGGACCGTACTCTGGGGCACTCAATCAGATCACTGGAATTCCGGTTCAGTCTGATGTAATAAGCACGGAGGGGATTGCTGGTACGCCAGTCCTCAGGACATCGGACCTCGACTTGGACAGAATCCGCTACGGCCTTGAGGTGATTGCGAATCTTCAAGTCGGTGCGGGAACGAATCTCGAAGCACGGTACTTCGGCTTGAACAATTGGGAAACCAGTCAGACGGTGCGTCTGCAGACTCCCGACTTGTTCTCTGTCTTCAGCGACTTCGGAGTCAGCCCTCCTGGTGGCTTCGACGATACCGACGGCTCATTCATTCACTCGATCAGTTACAACTCCGAGATACACAACGGCGAAGTGAACTTCCGCCGACGTTGGGTTAGCCCGGTACAGTTCGTTCAAGGATCGTGGTTAGCTGGTATGCGATACTTTGACCTCGACGAACGATTTGGCTTTGCCTCCGAAGGTCCGTTGAACAACACCTTCACGTTCAACAACAAACGTTTTGCAAATATCGATACACACACTCGCAATCAGATGACTGGCTTTCAACTGGGTGGTGATCTGTGGGTTACCCTCATGCCAGGCATCATGTTGGGAGTGGAAGGAAAGTCAGGTATCTACGGCAACCATGCTGAGGTCGAAACACAAGTGTTTGCCAACTCGATTCCGGCAGCACGAGAGTTTCTCCAAGATGGAAAAACCGCCTATCTCTCGGAGTTCACTGCCTCGGCAGTCTATCGCCTGACCTACTCCTGGTCGGTGAAGACTTCGTACAACGTGTTGTATGTTGACAACGTGGCGTTGGCTGCAGAGAACATCAACACTCGTGACTACAGCAATGGATTGGGTGGTGGAGCGTTCACTGGCGACCGCTTCCCATTCCTCGAAACCGATGGCGAAGCACTGTATCAAGGCTGGTCGATCGGCGGCGAGTTCCTGTACTAGAGTCCAGCCTAGCCAAAGACAAAGCTCACCAAAAGAGGGCCAGCAGCAATGCTGGCCCTTTTTTATTTATTGCCACGTCCTGTGCTTGACAATGATCGAGAACAACCCTGCAATCTCTTCAACACTGGTTTGATGCGGTCTAAGCCATCCGCTGTTTCGCCATTCGCTCAAACTCATCCTGACCTCCGACCACAAATCGTTTTTCACCCGCCATGACCGCTGCTACAAAGTGGTCGTCCGATGCGATCCTTTGTTTCCATTCGCTTTCTATCCTAAGGTGAAGTCAGGCAAGCGGACGACCGCACCACCCTGCATGGCCGACTCGTGAGCGCAGATGCCGACGCAGGTCCAGTTGGCACTGGTGACTGCGTTGGGACGCGGATCGCGATCTTCCAACAAGGCATTGATCATTTCGTTGACCAAGTGGGGGTGAGAACCACCGTGCCCGCCACCTTGGATAAATGATAAGTGCTCGGTGTCGTGGATTTCCTGTGGCAGCGAGTATTTGCGAATCTCTGCTGGGAGCAGGTGGGCAAAGTCGGGCACTTCAATCTTCTCAGCGATTTCAGGTTCTGGCTTTTTGGCAGTATGCAGTACGTGGGGTTCGTTTTCGATCAACGTCCATTCAAAGCTCTTCTTCGTGCCGTAGACATCGAAGCTCTCGCGATATTGCCGCGCTACATCGTACAGACAACGCCAAATGTGAGCCGTCAGATCACTGTTCTGGATCTTGATGTGGCAACTCTCGACAGCAAACTTATTGCCAGATTTCTGCGCAATATCATCGCGCACCGTGCCAGACCCGAAGCAACTGACGTATTCCGCCAAGCCATCGACCAATCCCAAGCAGGGGCTGACCACGTGCGTCGCGTAGTGCATGGGGATCATGCGTTGCCAATACTCGGGCCAACCATCCATGTCCTGCGGGTGGGAAGCGGCCAAATGTTGGATCTTGCCTAGCTCGCCCGAGCGATACATCTCTTTGATGAACAAGAACTCCCGGCTATACACAACCGTCTCAGCCATCATGTACTTCAAGCCCGTTTGCTTGACCTTTTCGACCAACTGACGGCACTCGTCGATCGTGGTTGCCATCGGGACCGTGCACATGACGTGCTTGCCCGCATCCAGCGCTTTGAGCGACATCCAAGCATGGTCGTTAATGGGACTGTTGATATGCACAAAGTCGACGTCAGGGTCGGCCAACACATCGTCGTAACTGGTGTAACGCCGTTCGATGCCAAATTGGTCGCCGGTCTCCTTCAAATCCTTTTCGTTCCGACGACAAACAGCAATGACATTCGCTTGAGGATGGCTTTGATAAATGGGAATGAACTCGGAACCGAAACCTAAGCCGATCATGGCCACGTTAACTGTTTTTGCCATTGCATGATTCTCCCGATAATAGATTCGCTGAGGATGTTGAATAGGACAACTTTAGCGCGGTGGGGACGGCGCGAAAAAGGATCATCATACCGCGATAATCCACCGATGTCTTGCAGGCTATTTTCTATTGGCTGATCTACATCCGAATTATTACTTCGGGAGTCTGCACGATCTACCGGAATAAACGCCTGAAGGTGCTAATCGTTGTCTCCGCGGCGGTACGAGAATCGGGGACCGGCAAGGCCTCGGCGGACATGTATCCCGAAAAACCACATTGCTGGATGGCATCCGCTATTGGCGCAAAATCCAAATGCCCTCTCCCAGCCGCTTGACGATTCGAGTCGACAAAATGAATGTGTCCAATGTTCCCCGCGCCCTGACGAATGGCAGCCGCCAAATCGCTTTCTTCTATATTCATATGGAACAAGTCGGCCAACAATTTGACGTTAGCAGTCGCCAGCGTGGCGAGAAACTGCACACCTTCGCCAAGCGTCTTTAGTAGATTGGTTTCGTAGCGGTTAAGCGGCTCGTAGAGCAACTGAACGCCGCGCTGCGCTGCATACGCCCCCAACTCGTTGAGGGACTCTGCCAAGTAGCTGAGCGCCCTGTCACGTGGTACTTCCGGGCTCCAGCGCCCTTGCATCGAACCTATAATCGCAGGCGCACTAAAATCTGCGCCAAAGTCGATCATTGAGCGGATGAACTCCTTCGCTCGAAGGCGTTTGTCGTCGTTGGCGTCCGTCAAGTTCAAGCCGTGCTTGACCATCCCAGCCCCCGTCCCGACCGCGGCCACCAACAAGCCATGTTGCTCACATAGCTGGGCGAGCTCCTGGCGATCGACCACATCGGGCCCCGGCGCAAAAATTTCAATCCCGTCGTACCCCAATTCTGCCGCTTGGGAAAACGCATCGGCCAGTCCACTCCAAAAAACAAAAGGGCCGCCACGCGCTTCATCGACCAGGCTGATCGTTACTGCTGATTTGATCATTGAGCTCTTTCAGTACTACAATTCAATCATGGCTTTAATTACACCCGAGTCGGGAGACGTAAAACTCTCGAATTCATCGACGACATTGTCAAAATGAGTTCGATGGGTAATCCAAGGGTTGGTGTCGATCGTGCCATCTGCGATCAATCCAATGATTCGCGTGAAATCAGTGGGCAAAGCGTTGCGCGAGCCTTTAATCGTCATCTCGGGGCGGTGCAACGCCGGGTGCTTAAAAGCCACTTCTTCGGTCGTGATACCGACGTAAACCAACGAACCCGTGTGCGCTACGTATTGCATGGCTGAGGACATCGAGCGATGGTTGCCGGTGGCATCGGTCACGATCAAGTACTTGTCCCCCCGGGTGATCTCCTGCATATGCGCGAGTTCACTTCCATCCGCTTTGAACAGGATGGTGTGCTCAATTCCATACGTACGCTGACAAAAGTCTAAACGCGATTGGACTATGTCCATCAGCGTGATCGTGGCTCCCGTCAGTCGCGTGAATTCGAGAGTGGCCAAGCCAATGGGCCCCGCTCCGATAATTAGTACGTGATCGCCTGCGGTCGGTCCGCCACGATCGCAAGCATGGCATCCAATCGCCAACGTCTCGACCAGTGCAAGTTGTTCATAGGAGAGTTTCGTCGACGGATGCAATTTGTCGGCTCGGATCAAGAAACGCTCACACAGACCACCATCGACCATGACGCCAATCACTTTCAGCGTCTCACAGCAATTGCCATTTCCCTTGCGGCAAGCAAAACAGTGGCCACAATTCATGTAAGGTTCAACGCTACAGCGATCTCCAACGGTTAGGTGCTCAGCCCCCGCGCCGACTTCCAGCACTTCCACGCCAAGTTCATGTCCAGGGATGCGCGGATAGCTAAAAAAGGGCATTTTGCCGAGATAGCCGCTGTAATCGGTGCCGCAGATTCCCATTCGATGCGTGCGGACCAACACCATTCCAGGACCGGGACTTGATGGAGCTTCAATGTCAATATGCTCAAAGCGTCTGGGTTCGACGAGTTGAATCGCTTTCATGGTGTTCCGGTTGTGTTTCGGTTGATCTGGCTGTGGGGGTGACTATTGATCGGTGGTATTCGCCGCAACCTGCTGAATGCTCTGAATGTAAGCCAAGATTTCATAGATTTCATCACGGCTGAAGCGATCCAAGAGTCCTTTGGGCATCATCGAATTGCCTGTTTTGCGACGTCCTGCGATCTCACTTTGCGGGACAATGGTTGGCTCGTTGGCCTCTGGGTTCTCCAGTACAGAGATTGTGTCCTTTGACTCTTCGATGACAAGGCCTGTGAGGGTTTGGCCATCTTCGGTAATCACAATTTCCACGACATACTTGGGGTCAATGCGATGAGCTGGTTCGATGATCTCCAACAACACATCATGCGTACTCCCCTTCCAGCGCTCCACAACTTGGTTCAAGTCAGGGCCAACATTACCGGTCAGTAGGTCGCCAGCGCGATGGCACTGCGCGCACGATGCCTCAATAAACAATCGTTTGCCAATTTCGGGAGTGCGCCCGCGCAGCCCAGTCTGCAAATCCGCAAAGTCATTGATCGTCCAGTTTTGAATAAACGAACGATTGCTTCCAACTGGGTCCACAGGCGTCGTTGGGTTCTTCAGCCAGGCATCCAAATCCTCCACGACAACCATGACTCCGTACATGCGCATCCAATGCCGTGGAAAAGTACAGACATATGGGTACTCACCGGGTTCGTCAGGTGCATCAAAAGTAAGGGAAGTCTGCTGCTCTGCATTAACCATGTCGGTTGCAAATAGGACTTTGTCGCTGTCCGGCACATATTGCTTGCCGGTACGTCCGCCGCTTGGACCAACCTGCAGTCCCAGTTCGGCTATCTCCTTCAAAGCTCCCGGGGTGGTAATCACTAAGTTGTGTGGCATCATATCCTGATTGATCAACACGACTTGTACCGGACGACCCGCTTCCACGGCGAAGTAGGGCAAGTCGTAGCGCATTTCTTCCTCAACCGTGCGAATACGGACGACACGAACCGCTATGTCTCGCAGCCGCGAGCGAACTGCTTTGGCTTGATCCACCGGAATCGATACTAACAATTGGTCGACCAGTTGCATCGCATCCATAAAGTCTTCGCTAGTCCGATCGGCCGCGGGAGTCGCTTCGGCAAAGTTGACGAGCCAATTCACTAGCTGTTGGCACTTGGCCGGTTCGCGGGCGGCCGGTTCGATCGTCAATAACGTCTTGATCGCTACGTCGCGCAGCTCGTCATGCTCGACGAGCTTAGCGATGGCGAGAAACGTCTCCTGCTGACGCGCACGGATGTGTGCTAACGCCTCCACAGCCGCCCGGCGCTGGGACTCGGGTGCATCGTCGCCCATGGCCAATATCACCTGCTCGTGCAGCTCGTTGCGAATCGCAAGGCTTGGAATGTACTGGATACCATCAAATAGCAACGGCAACGATTGGTTCTCGTCAGCGACTTCAAATGCGGTGGAGTTGCCACCGGCGGCCAATATGGCGGCAAAACCGATCGGCGCTATCAGTGACTCTTTAGAGCCGGCCAGTTCCTTGAGTGGCTCTATCCGCGGGAGCAACTCGACCGGTGGCGTTTCAAGCAACATCCTTGCCAATACCCGAGCCGATCGCTCGGCGGGTGCGTCGGTCCCCTTGATTCGTTGCAATGCCTGCGCGAGTTCGGTCACGGTATGGGAGTTGTTGATCGCCACCAATCCCTCCAGCGCAGCTTGACGATCGGCCTCAGTCATTCCTTCGCGACTAAGAATGGCGCTGAAGACGGGCAGAAATTTCTTGTCCACACGATTTGTTTCGATAAGTAGCAACTGTTCGTTGCTTAGTCGTTGCAATTGGTATTCGACAACCCTTGGGCTCTTGTCGAGAAAAATCGTGGGAGGAGCGTTTCGGCCGTTTTCGGGGGCAGAATGCTCGTGTTGTGAAAACGCGGTTGAAGTGAGAATCATCGCTAGCAACATACAGGCTTCTACCAGGCTAGCAGCACTAGCGATAGCTAGCCTCGGAGGAGACGGAGTTTGGTGGCGACGTTGGCCGCAAAAAGCTAATTTCTGACTCATGTGTCGAGCGATTTCAGTAGCTGGCATTAGCGAGGATCCATGCTTCTCGATTCCAAGGACAATTTTTGGGGCCGATCTGCCGGAGGTACGCAAGCGTTACCGATCAGCAGCCGAGCTTTCAAAAATGATACTTACGCCGCCGGTGGTTGCATAAGAGGCAGTCACACATTTAGAAAAAAGTTCCATTTTGGTGGCTCAACCCGACAAATTAGACTTGCGTTGAACCCCGCGCGATAGCTACTTTGGCGCACTCCATTGAGAAAGGATTCTCCCCAATGATGCACAAACAAATCCGAGTCGCCGAACCGGTGTTGGATGGACACGAAGCGGAATACGTGCTCGACTGCATTCAAGAAACTTGGATCTCGTCGCGCGGTAAGTACATTGAGCGTCTCGAGAGTATGCTAGCGGACTACTGCGGCGTTCGCGAAGCGGTAGTAACCAACAATGGAACTTCCGCACTTCAGCTTGCTTTGATCGCCTGCGGGATCGAGGCTGGTGATGAAGTTATTTTACCTACGCTGACCTATGTCGCGACCGGCAATGCCATTCGCTACTGCGATGCCAAACCCGTGTTTGTCGACAGCGAAGCGGACTATCTAAACGTTGACGTGCGGCGGATCGAACGCGCCATCACGCCACGAACCCGGGCCATTATGACGGTGCCGTTGTATGGTCATCCTGTTGATATGGATCCCATTACAGAAATCGCCGATCGCCACGGCCTGATGGTCATCGAAGATTCCGCCGAAGCACTCGGGGCAAAATACCGCGGGCGTCCCGTTGGATCGTTGGCCAAGTGCTCTACCTTCAGCTTTTTTGGCAACAAACTTGTCACGACTGGCGAGGGGGGAGCCATCACGACGGACGATACGGAGCTCGCTCAGCAGATGCGATTCCTGCGTGGACAAGGAGTCGACCCTAACCGCCGCTATTGGCACCCAGAAATTGGTTACAACTTCCGTATGACAAACGTTGCGGCCGCAATTGGCGTTGCCCAAATGGAGCGGATTGACGATCTACTTCAAAGGCGAAAGCAGGTCGCCGAATGGTACTTCGAGCGACTCTCGGAGCACGAAGACACATTGCAACTTCCGTACGCAGCCGAATGGGCCGATCATTCGTATTGGATGTACACGGTACTGCTGCGACCAAGTGTCGATGTTGATCGGGATGCCTGGATGGCGGAACTCGACGCACGCGGGATTGAAACGCGTCCGGTGTTTTATCCAATCCACTGGATGCCACCCTATCAGCGCTATTCGGGGCATTTTCCTGTCGCCGATGATTGTTCGACGCGGGGAATCAATCTACCGACCCACGGAAAGCTTTCCGAAGCCGATGTCGATTACGTCTGCCATCACCTCCTGGCGGCCGTTGAAAAACTCCGGGGTCACCGCTCCATCGGAATCCGAAGGGCTGCTTAGCATGTCACGTGCACTGGTCGTATTAGGTGCTAGCGGCCACGCCAAGATGGTCATCGAAGCGGCACGTAGTCAAGGTAGTTATGAACCGACGGTGTGCCTTTCGGCGACCACGGTGAATCAGTCCCATTTACTTGGCGTTCCAATTCGACTCGAAACAAGGGCACTCTTGACTGAACTGCAGCATGCTGGCTACTGGGCCATCGTGGCAATTGGCGACAATCAAATTCGACGCAAGTTGCAGGATCAGCTTGACCTGGTGGGTTTCCCAGTTGCAACCATCGTCGCCAAAGGGGCATGGCTTTCACCGTCGGCGAGTCTCGGAGCAGGCAGTGTCCTCATGCCGAACTCAACCGTTGGCGCGGAGTCGCAGGTCGGGCGCGGGGTGATCGTTAACACCAATGCTTCGGTCGATCATGATTGTGAAATAGCCGATTTCGCTCACATTGCACCTGGCGGGCACCTCGCCGGCAACGTCATCGTCGAAAGCGAAGTCTTTTGTGGCGTTGGTACCAGTGTGATCCCCCACAAACGTATCGGCGCATGTGCGACTGTGGGTGCCGGTGCCGTCGTTGTGCGTGATGTACCCCCTGGCGAGTGTTGGGTTGGATGCCCCGCACGCCCGCTTCAACTGCTTCGCCGACTCGCCTCTTAAGCAGGTCTTCCCCGGGGAAAAGTGTAACCGGATCACGGGCTACTCTTCCTCTTACTCCGATTAAGCGCAGAGACGTGGAATCGATTGCCTGAATCAGCTCAGGACTAGTCAACTCGTTGCGCGGTAGCTGCGAATAGTTCCGAGCAACGAATTGCACGCAAATAGTTCTTCGACCTGCGAAAACCCAGCTTCGCGAATCAGCTGCGGCAAGCGATCTGAGGCGTTGCAGGCTGTGCGAGACCAACCATCCAGAAATCGCACCGGCAAAAATTGGATACGTTGCCGCCAATTGCTCGCGCGCGCCAAGTCGGTCAAGATAAACGTCCCCTGTTCGGCCAGTACGCGACGGATCTCAAGCAACGCTTGTATCTTCTCCGAAGGAAGTAAGTGATGGAAGACCAAGGAGGATACAACTAGTTGCGCGGAATTGTCTTGGAGCGGCAACTTGGTAATGGAGCCTACGATCCAATCGATGGAGCAATCCGGAATCTGCTCGGACTTTTTCCGCGCCATGCGCAGCACGCGATCGTCAAGATCGATACCACAAAGTCGCACATCGGGTAATTGCCTGGCGATTGCCAGCAGATGCGTTCCAGTTCCACATCCGATATCCGCCAGCAGTTCTCCCGCACTAACCTGTCCGGGTTCGATCATTGGGTGCAGCAGGCTGTCGGGCATGAACAACGCGTTGAGCCTGTCGTAGACAGGCAAAAAAATATCCCAGCCAGTGGCTGGGACAAATCGATTGTGTTGTTGACTGGATATTGCGCCGCTATCCCTGATGGTGCCTTTCGGCTATTCAAGTCGAAAGGTGAGCGACTGAAACGCCCTTAGTCAATTCCGACGCGTCGTCACTTTCGAGCGACCGCAGTCGCTTACTTCTTCTTCTCAACGTGTACGGTGTGTTTGCGTAGTCGAGGGCAGAACTTCTTGATTCGAAGCTTTTCTCCGCCCGTTTTTCGCTTCAACGTATAGTTGTAATCACCCGTTTCCTCGCAAACGAGGTGAATGATTTCTTTCTTTTTCTTACCTTTGGCCATCGCAGAACTCTTTTAAGCTTTTTTCGTGTGAACCCGGGTCAAATTTATTCGGCCGATTCAGCAGTACTGCCGGAATCACCAAAGTCAGGCTTCTCGCTCTTCTTCACGACCCGATCGTTGCGTCCAACAAACTCGAGGATTGCCCGCGTGCCGTTGTCACCAAGTCGCGGCGTGGCCAGACGCATGATGCGTGTGTAACCTCCCGGGCGATCTTCGAAGCGATCAGCCAAGTCGTTGCAAAGGATGCTTACTGCTTCCTTGCTCCGCAAGGTGGCGAACAACTTGCGACGCGCGGCTACGGCTGGTGATGTCGCCGCGACCCACTTCGCATAATTTTCGCTTGCTCGCCATGACTTCCAGGAATCGGAGTTGCGTGCGGCCGTTGTGCCAAACTGTTCCGCAGACTTCTCTGCAGCACGGCACTTCTTCGCAATGGTGATGCATTTTTCAACCATTGGACGAATTTCTTTGGCCTTGGCCTCAGTCGTAATGACCCGACCTTTGACCTTAGGTGCATTCACATCCAGATCGCTCTCCTCACGTTCGGTCAAAATCAATGCCGTGGTGAGGTTCCGGAACATCGCTTTGCGGTGACTTGGAGAGCGTCCAAGTGTTCGACCGTGTCTTCTGTGTCGCATAACAAGAAACCGTAAATAACTGCTGTATTAAGTCAAATTATCGAAATGTTTGTGTCGATGGCAATCGCATACCGAGGTGCAAACCGAGCGTTGCCAGTTTGTCTCGGACTTCAGTAAGTGTCGTTTCGCCGAAGTTGCGGATTTCAAGCAATTGATCTTCGTTCCGTTGAACGAGTTCTCGAATCACATGAATTCCTTCGCTTTCAAGGCAATTCCCAGCGCGAACGCTCAGCCGCAAATCGGAAACGGGCATATTGAGCTTCGCTTCCAACTGTGCTTCTGCTGAGCCGGGGCCACCGCGTGCAGTTGCATGCACTTGCTGACCAAGTTCCGTGTACTGAACAAATGGGTTGAGGTGCTTGCGAAGTATCTTTGCCGCTTCAACCATCGCCATCTCTGGTCCAATGGAACCGTCCGTCCAGATTTCTAGATTCAGCCGATCGTAATTGGTCTTTTGGCCGACTCGAGTTTCTTCGATGTCATACCTTACCCGAATGACGGGACTGAACACCGCGTCAATCGGAATGATGCCGATTTCATGGTCGCGGGTGCTGTGCTCTGACGCAGGTACATAGCCGCGTCCGTTTTCCACAACCATTTCCATAAAAAATGGAACGTTGTCAGTTACGGTGGCAATGACGTGGTGCTTGTTGATGATCTCCACATCTGCGTCGGTTTCGACGTCGGCACCCGTGATAACACCAGCTGTTGTCCGTTCAACCGTGATGACCCGCGTCGAGTCGCTGTGGTTCTTGACGACAAGCGATTTGACGTTCAACACGATATCGGTCAGGTCTTCCAGAACTCCGGGAATCGTGGAAAACTCATGTTGTGCGCCGCGCACTTTGATTTGGGTTATCGCGCTGCCTTCCAAGCTAGACAGTAGCACGCGTCGCAGGCTGTTGCCCACGGTCGTACCAAATCCACGCTCAAACGGTTCAGCGACAAACTTGCCATAGGTGGGTGAGAGCGTATGCTGATCAACATGGACCGCGCTGGGGAGCTCTAGTCCTCGCCATTTAATGTGCATATTATCTTCCGATGGATAGGTTTAAGCTGATGGGGACTATACGCGGCGACGTTTGCGAGGACGGCAACCGTTGTGTGGAATCGGCGTTACATCTTCGATTACCTTGACGGTCATGCCTGCAGTTTGCAAGGCAGAAATCGCACTTTCGCGACCGGAACCCGGCCCCTTGACCCGCACCTCGAGCTCTTTAACTCCAAATTTGGCCGCTTTTTCCGCAGCCTGCTGTGCAGCAACTTGCCCGGCAAAAGGAGTGCTCTTGCGACTGCCTTTAAATCCACATGTTCCCGAGCTAGCCCAGCACAGCGTATCACCCTTGGTGTCTGTAATGGTTACCGTCGTGTTGTTAAAACTCGAACGGATGTGTGCCACCGCAACACTTACGTTCCGACGCTGCTTGCGACGCTTAACTTTCGCCACTTCAAAACCTCTTTAACCAAGAACCAAATGACCGTTGGAATATTCTGCTACTGAACTGCAAGTGTCAGGAACTACTTCAAGTCCTTAACACCCTTCTTACCAGCTACTGTCTTGCGCGGACCCTTACGTGTCCGAGCATTTGTCCGAGTGCGCTGGCCACGTACCGGTAAGCTCATCCGATGCCGCAGACCGCGATAGCACTTAATTTCACGCAACCGAGTGATACTCTGCGTCATCAGACGACGCAGCGGACCTTCAACGGTATAATCGCGTTCGAGCATCGTCGAAAGACGACTCAACTCGTCCTCGTCCAAATCGCGAGCCGGCTTGTCGGCGTCAATGTTGTTCTTTACGCAAACTTCCCGTGCGACCTTCGGGCCGACACCGTATAAATAGGTTAGCGAAATCGCTACCTTTTTATCGTTGGGAATGTCCACACCGAGTAAACGCGGCACGGAGAGCTCCTTAGCAAAATAACGTAAGTTGTTGTATCTATTAACTCTAGGAAGCGATCAGGACGTGCCTGGCACCTAGTTTCATCACACAGTTTCTATCTCTCAGCACTTGTCGCTGTAATCTTTTGGTCGCTGTTGTCTTACTGTTGAAGCATGCGACTAAATCCTAACAGCGATTTTGGGGCCGGAACCCGTCGAATCGAGCATTGTAGCCATGTACCAGCCAATGTAGCAAGCCGTAACTCACCGCCAATGCTGGACTTTCTCCAGCCGCGGTGATCTACGACACTCAAAACCTACCCGAAGTTCACAACCCCAACTGCCCCATACTTCAACATCCCTCGATGATCGAGCGGATCTGCAAAAACACGTTTTCCGGAGTCTGCATGCCGTTGACCGTGGTCAATTGTCCGCGCTGCCGATAATAGTCGAGCACGGGTGCGGTCTGGTTCTCGTAAACCAAAAGCCTTGCCGTAATCGTTTCACTGTTATCATCGCCACGATGTTCAATCGCCGCACGTTTCAGCATCCGTTGCACCAGCTCGTCGCGTTCGACGCACAGCTCCAATACCTGATCTAGCTTGTCACCCGTCCGGGCCAAATGTTCGTCGAGCAACTGGGCTTGCACGATGGTCCGAGGAAATCCATCGAACAAACAACCTCTGAGGCAAGCGGATTGCTGCAGACGTTGTGCTACGATCCGCATGACCAAGTGGTCTGGAGCAAGCTGTCCTGCACTCAAGTAGCCAGCCACCCATTTTGCCAGGGCCGTTTTCTGGCCCATCACCTCACGTAGCATTTCGCCAGTCGACAGTTGCTCGATTCCGAGCAATTCGACTAACCGCTTGCACTGCGTTCCTTTGCCAGCTCCCGGTGGGCCGATAAAGACGATGCGCATGGCGAGGCCTTTCGAAACAACCAAACAGGACCGCCACAGCTATAGGACACCTAAACCGCCGTACTTGCCCCAAGCCAGTTACGACTCCAACAGCCCTTTATAGTTTCGCATCAACAAGTGGTTGTCGATTTTTTGGATCAAGTCAAAGCCAACGCTAACAGCAATCAACAAACCCGTTCCACCATAGAACGAAGCGACTGAAAATGGCACATCGAGCTGAATTTGAATTATGATTGGAACGATCGCCACCAAAGCCAAAAACGCGGCACCCACGTAGGTAATACGAATCATGACCTTTTCCAGGTAATCCGCAGTCCTTTTTCCTGGGCGATAGCCGGGGATAAAAGTCCCATGGTCCTTCAAGTTCTCTGACATTTCCTTCGGATTGAAGGTGATGGATGTCCAGAAGTAACAGAAGAAAAAGATCATGGCGACATACAACACCACATAGGTAAGCGTTTGCCCCGAGGTGAATATATTTGCCAACGAACTGAACATTTCTGCTGCCCACAGCGTGTTGGGACCAGAAAACCAGCCAGCCAATACGCTAAACAGCAAGCCCGGGAGCATCAACAAACTACTGGCAAAAATGATAGGCATTACCCCAGCTTGATTGACCCGTAACGGCAAGTACTGCTTGGTTCCGCCATAAACCCGTCTACCACGCACGTGCTTGGCGCTTTGCGTTTGAATGCGACGTTGTCCAAGGGTGATAAACACCACGCCAAACACCACCGCAATAAACAACGCCGCTAGCACAATTAATTTATCGGGTCCGATAACCCCAGCCGAGCCGCTCAGCTCCGTGGTCATGTTCTTACGCAGCTCGAACAAAGCAAGCGGCATTTGAGCTAAGATACTAGCCATAATCAACAGACTAATCCCGTTGCCAATACCGTACTCATCGATTTGCTCGCCGAGCCACATCAGGAAAACCGTACCGCATGTCATGATGGCAATCGCAGTCAGCTGCCAACCAAAATGCAAGGTAGTCGTGCCGGGGTAGCAGAATTGCGGTGCGATCGCGGCAGGATCCTTCATGACGACTTGCGTCAAATACATCCAGCTCTGAATGACGCTCAACACGACCGTTAGGTAACGCGTGTATTCATTGATTTTTCGCATCCCCGTTTGCCCCTCCTTGCGGAGTTGTTCAATCGGCTTCCAGACGCTACCAAGTAGTTGGAAGACGATGGAAGCGGAGATATAAGGCATGATGCCGAGGCCAAAGATCGTGACCTGCCGCAAATCGGTCGCAGCCAGCACGGAAACTTTGTCAAAGAACGAGTTGATCTGGTTGCCCGACCCTAAATCCGTGTTTGGATTCACCATTGGCAAGGAGATCTGGTAACCAATCCGATAGACGCCGAGCAATGCGAGCGTCAGCAGAATCTTCTGCCGCAATTCTGGAATGGTAAAGATAACTCTCAGTTTTTCCCACATCGGCAAGACTCCTCGGTCAACCGCACGATTCCGTTCGGATTATTTCGACTTGGCGGCAGCCGCCAGCTCGGCAACTCGCTGCTTGGGAGTTCGTTTTGCGCGCAGCAGAGTGGCTGTACCACCTGCAGCGGCGATTTTCTCCTTGGCGGATTCACTGAAGCGATGAGCCGAGATCTTTAGCGGCTTATCGAGTTCCCCGTCACCGAGTATTTTAATTACATCAAAGCGTCGCTTGACCAGCCCTTTGGACTGCAAGCTAGCGATGGTGACTTCTTCTCCCGTTTCATAGACGGCTGCCAGATCGCCAACATTCAACGCCAGCACGGTTAACGCATAGCGGTTGTTGAAGCCTCGCTTAGGAATCCTGCGGATCATCGGCAGGTCTTCACCAACCTTTGATGGATGTCGCGAATATCCGCTGCGCGAACGAGCACCATCTTGGCCACGTCCGGACGTCTTACCTTGACCAGTTCCGTTGCCTCGGCCTAATCGCCGGGTCTTACGGTGCTTGGTGATGCCAGTATTTACTTGATCGATTCTCATGACAACGTTACTCCACGCAGCCGTTCTACTTCATCGCGGGTACGAAGTTGACGGAGCGCGTCAAAAGTAGCTTTCACTAATACAGATGGATTGTTCGAGCTAAAGCTCTTGGTCAAAATGTCTTTGATTCCGGCCGCTTCACAGACGGCGCGCACAGCGGGACCAGCGATGATCCCCGTACCAGCGCTGGCTGGTAACAGAATCACTTTGGCCGAACCGTAACGACCAATCACCGTGTGCGGAATGCTGCCCGCTACCAACGGGACATCTACGACGTCGCGGTTGGCTTGCTTCTGTGCCTTCTGCACGCTCGGAGGAACTTCGTTTGCTTTACCATAACCATAGCCAACGTGCCCCTTGCCATTGCCGACCACCACGAGGGCAGCAAAACTAAAGCGACGACCGCCTTTGACAACAGCCGCACAACGTTTGATCTTTAGTACGCGCTCAATCGAGCCGTCTGAGGTTTGGTCGTTTACATTAGCCACGGGTTTGGGCACTCCAAATATTCATCATCAAACTGATACAGTATGCGTGGGGATTATAACTCGAGTCCAGCAGCTCGCGCTGCATCGGCAAACGCTGCCACACGACCATGGTAACGGCAATGTCCACGATCGATCTTGACTTTGGTGATACCTGCAGCCAAAGCCCGCTCCGCAATCAACTTTCCGACTTTGGAGGCCGATTCGCAGTTCGCACTGTTCCCGCCGCCAAGTGCCTTGTCGATGGTCGATGCCGAGGCCAACGTGCGCCCCGATTCGTCATCGATCAGCTGACACGAGAAGTGCTTCAGCGTGCGCTGGACGGATAGTCGAGGTCGATCGGCCGTACCGCGCACCTTGTTGCGAACGCGAAACGTACGACGTTGTCGCTGGTTATTGATAATCTTCTTTAACTTCATAGCAAACCCGCAACATCAACAATTAAAGTATTGAACTAGTCGGTCAGGGTACGTCACCAATTACGTCGCAGACTTACCTGCCTTCAACTTGATTTGTTCGCCTTGGTAGCGGATCCCCTTACCTTTGTAAGGTTCTGGCTTTCGCAGCGAGCGAACTTCTGCCGCAAATTGTCCCACCTTTTGCTTGTCACAACCGCGAACAACGATGTGTGTCTGATCGGGGCAGGTAACTTCCAGCTCGGCAGGAATTTCTTTCTTTAATTCATTGGCGAAGCCTACTCGCAACTGCAATGTTTTGCCCGCGATGGCGGCTAAATAGCCTACGCCAACCACTTCCAGTTTCTTTTCGTAGCCATTTTTGACTCCCAGGATCATGTTGTTGATCACTGCACGAGTCAAACCGTGAAGCTCGCGTGCCGTGCGATCTTCGGAGTCGCGGCTAACGACGACGGACTTGCCATCTTCATCGACAGCCACTTGCACTTCTGGCCGATACTTGAACTCGAGTTTGCCTTTCGGACCCTCAACGGCGACAACCGAATCAGCCACGCTGACTTTGACACCATCGGCCACAGGGACAGGTTTTTTTCCAATACGCGACATGGCGAAGCCACTTCAAAAATTGTTTCAAACTAACTGACAAACGGATACGTTAAGTAGCCTGTCGTGCGCGAAGCACTGGAGCCACTTTGAGGCATCTTCTTTATTAGCAAATCTCGCACAAGACTTCGCCGCCGATGTTTTGCTGTCGCGCTTCGCGATCGCTAAACAGGCCCTTACTAGTACTGATGATCGAAATCCCCAGTCCGTTAAGTACCGGACGCAAGTCGCGACTCTTGCTGTAAACGCGACGCCCGGGCTTGCTGACCCGTTTGATCTGCTGGATCACGCGTTCACCATTTGGACCGTATTTGAGCTCGATGCGGAGCTGCTTGGCAGGCTCTGCTTCGATTTCTTCGAAGTCCCAAATGTAACCTTCACGCTTCAATACCTCAGCTAGACCACGCTTAACTCGCGACAAAGGCATATCGACGTGTGGACGCTCCACACGGACTGCGTTGCGGATCTGAGTAAGCATGTCAGCGATTGGGTCGGTCATCATCGCGGTCTGTGTCCCCTTACAAAACTCTCATGGGCCAACTACGGCTGCCACTGGAATTAAACGCAATACTGCGCCGCTTCCATTAAAAAAATACTAACTTGACAATTCACCAACTTGACAATTACCAACTTGCCTTACGAACACCAGGAATCATACCTTGGTCCGCTAGCTTACGAAAACAAATACGGCAGATTCCGAATTTGCGATAAACCGCACGAGGACGGCCACAGAGCTTGCAACGATTCTCGCGCCGAACAGCGAACTTCGGCGTGCGATTCGCCTTTGCTATTTTGCTTTTACTTGCCACGGGGTAGTTTTCCGCGTTAATTCATACAGTGAAAAAAATTAAAATCTCGCCAACGACTAAGCCGATGGTGTTTTCGCCGCCTTAAAAGGCATTCCAAACATTTCCAGCAGTGCCAAACCATGTTCGTTGGAAACTGCGGACGTCGCAATCGTGACGTTCATCCCCTGCGACTTGGTGAACTTGTCCGGGTTTAACTCCGGAAACACCAGTTGCTCGGTCAAACTCAGACTGTAATTTCCACGACCGTCAAAGGCTGTACGGCTAATACCGCGAAAGTCGCGGACCCGCGGTAGTACAATCGTGATCAGACGATCCATAAATTCGTACATCCGCTGCCGACGCAAGGTGACCTTGCAGCCGATTGGCATACCCTCCCGCAACTTGAAGTTTGCGATCGACTTGCGAGCCAACGTCATCACCGGCTTCTGGCCAGCAATCTCGGTCATCGCATCAAACGCATACTCTAAGTTCTTCTTGTCCGCGACCGCCGCTCCAACGCCCATATTGAGGACGATCTTCTCGACGCGCGGAATCGCCATCGGATTGGTGATGCCAAGCCGCTCCGCCAATTGCGGGCGAATTTCCGTCAGGTATTTTTCTTGCAACCGTGGGGCCATGGCCTCTGGTTCCTAATCCAAGCTTGTTACTGTTTACTAAGGCTGAGCCACGGGTTTCCCACGTTGGCTGGGTTCAATTCACATTTGTTTTGCATCGTTGCCTGTTTTGCATCGTTGCCGGTTTGTCGCAGTTGACAGGTTGTCTGATTGACATTTGTCACTGGCGACCTCCCGCTATTTACTTGCGTAGCGAGGCTTGGGCGGGGCAATCACACCTAGCGATGCTCCGCTCTTCTTCGCATAGCGCTCTTTGCTGCCATCCTTCAGGTACCGAACACCGACGCGAGTCCGCTTTCCGGTTTCGGGGCAGATCAACATCACATTACTGATGCTAATCGCCATCTCTTTACTCAAGCGTCCGCCCTGCGGATTCTTTGAACTCCGCTTGACGTGTTTGTAAGCCTTGTTGACACCTTCCACCACAACTCGACCGCGTTCGCGATCGATATCGAGGATCTTGCCTTTGGTACCTTTGTCGACGCCCCGAATTACCAGAACTTCGTCTTGCTCTCGTATCAACATCACTAACCACCTTGAACGAATTCTATCTCAATCTGCCTCTGCCGACTGACTTGGGACTGCCAACTGGCTACACAACTTCACTTGCCAAGCTAACAATCTTCATGTATTTACGATCTCGCAATTCCCGAGCTACGGCACCAAAAATACGTGTTCCACGCGGGTTTGCATCTTTGTCAATCAACACGACTGCATTGCTGTCAAAGCGAATGTAACTGCCGTCTGGCCGACGGGTTGGCTGTTTGCAGCGAACCACGACCGCGCGAACGATGGCCTTCTTCTTCACATCGCTGCCCGCTTGCACGGCTTTGACAGAGCAGATAATCACATCGCCAAGTCCTGCGTAACGGCGACGGCTGCCACCGAGCACCTTGATGCACATTACTTCTTTGGCGCCGCTATTGTCGGCGACTGCAAGTCGCGTTTCTTGTTGAATCATGGTATTAAGCTAATCTTAAAATCCGAGTGAACTCAAAACTTCCGTCGGGCACATTAATCAGGGCAATTATTAAGTTGCCGGCTGGTCACCCGCCAACTGTTGAATCGTCTCGACCTCTTCACTCGATTGCGAGCGACGAGCAGCACGCAGGGCCGCCAAGTCGACTTCCTTATTCTTTTCCACCACACGCACTAACGTCCAGCGCTTGAGTCGGCTGAGCGGTCGACTTTCGCGAATCTCGACTTTGTCACCAATTGCAGACTCGTTGTTCTCATCATGAACATGGCAGACCGAACGTCGCTTGACGAACTTTCCGTACTTTTCATGTTTGACAAGTCGACCAATTTCAACGCGCCGTGTTTTCGAAGCGCGGTCACTGGTAACGAATCCTACTAATACTCTCGCTGGCATGTTGCCCCACCGATTCTATGTACTTAAATCTTTGTTCTCGGATCAAACTCTAGTTTTTAGCGACTTGGTTCTCTGCTGAGCGGTGAGCCAAGCACTTTGAACTGCATCTGCTGGGCAACCCAACCGTTGGTCCCTTCGAGCAGGACCCCACGATTGGGAACCGTTTTACGTTGCCTTCGCTCGCTGAGTTTGCAGGGTGCGAACTCGAGCGATCAGTCGGCGATTGCGACGCTTTTCGGACGGAGCGTCTAGCTTCTCCGTTTGCGATTGAACTCGCAAGCGAAAAAGCTGTTGTGCGGCGTCTTTGGCAGTTAATTCCAACTGCTCGTCGCTCATTTCGCGCAATTCGTTAATCTTCATCTGAACACTTTCAATCCAACTTGGACGCGTCCAACAAAACTAGGCTGGACGTCTACGGACCAACCGAACTGGAATTGGCATTTTAGCCGCCAAACGCGCAAAGCAAATTTTTGCCTGCTGTTCGGTAACGCCTGCCAACTCATACATAACCGTACCTGGCTTGATCACAGCCACCCACGCCTCAGGTTCGCCTTTACCCTTACCCATCCGAGTCTCCAACGGTTTGGAACTGATCGGTTTGTCAGGGAAAATGCGAATGAACAGCCGCCCTTCACCGCGCACATACTGTTGCGCGGCGATACGACCGGCTTCGATCGTTCGCGCTTTGATCCATCCACCCTGCGTTGCTTGTAATCCGAAGTCGCCGAAGACGACTCGGTTACCGCGGGTGGCATTACCTTTTATGCGCCCTCTTTGGCTTTTTCGATGCTTGACCCGCTTGGGCATCAGCGCCATCGCTGGAGTCTCCCGCGTAAGAACCTTGATTTACCCAGACTTGAATTCCGAGATTTCCCTGAGGTGTCTGAGCCTCAGCGAAACCGTAGTCGATCTTGGCTTGCAACGTGCTCAGTGGTAATGCCCCGGCACTCGCCTTTTCGCGACGTGCCATTTCGGCGCCACCGAGTCGTCCAGCCAACTGAACCTTGATGCCCTTGGCACCAGCGTTCATCGTTGTTTCCAACGCACGTTTCATCGTGCGCCGGAAATTTGCTCGTTTCATCAGTTGTTGGGCGATGTCTTCCGCCACCAACTGGGCCATGATCTCAGGCCTTGCTATCTCTTCAATTTTCAAATTGACGCGTCGCCCGATCAGCGACTGCAGCTCTTCTTGCAGCTTCTCTACGTCTTGGCCTTTTTTGCCGATAATCAACCCAGGACGGGCAACAAACAACATCACCCGAACCTCGTCTCGCGTTCGCTCGATCTCAATCCGATCGATACCCGCATTGCGATATTGTGTCCGAAATCGCTGGTCTGGATGCTGTCGAATGAAATTGCGGATCTTCTGGTCTTCGACAAGCAGTTCTGCAAACTCTTGTTTCGAAGCATACCAGCGGCTTTTCCAGCCAACGACCACGCCGGTTCTAAAGCCGACAGGATTGACCTTTTGTCCCATAACAAACTCGCTTTAACGTAAACATGCCCTAGCGGCGGTAAATTTCTTACAAATCCTCAAGCAACTGCAATTCGATCGTGATGTGCGCTGTTCGGCGCAGGATACCAAAGGCCATACCACGTGCACGCGGTCGAATTCGCTTAAACATCGGTCCACCATCGACACGAGCATCGACAACGACAAGTCGTTGTGGATTCTGTGACTGTCCGCGATTTTGGTCGGGATCCTGTGCGTTGCCAACTGCACTGCGAAGTACCTTCTCCAACATGCGAGCACCGCGGTGGGGTTGGTATTTCAGCAAGTCGAGTGCTTCGTCCGCGAACCTTCCACGAACCAAGTCGGCCAATGGGCGGACTTTTCTAGCACTGATGCGAGCGTATTTGTGTGTTGCGCGGTACGCCATGACTAGAACCCTAAACAAAATTACTCGAACCAAACTCGTAAGCCCCGCCGAGCGGAACCTACTTCTTGTTACCTTTGCCACTGTGCCCACGAAAAGTTCGCGTGGGAGCGAATTCGCCCAGCTTGTGGCCGATCATGTCTTCCGTCACCGCCACCTTCAAGTGCTGCTTGCCGTTGTGCACCATGAACGTGACCCCAACAAACTCCGGAACGATGGTGCAACGCCGTGCCCACGTCGTAATCGGTTCGCTTGAACCGCTCTCCTGCGCCTTGACAACCTTGCCGTACAGCCGGGGGTCGACAAATGGACCCTTTTTTGTTGAACGTCCCATAACCTACTTTTTCAAACTTATGTTTTTAAACAGCAATAACTGGGTGCGATGCTCGGACCCGTGCGATGACTACTTCAACTTCAGCTGACCATAGCGGCGCGACTTGCGACGGCGAATAATCGCCGAGTTGGACGGCTTGCGCCGAGCTCGAGTCGATCCACCCTTCGTTGGCTTGCCTTGAGGCGTAACCGGATGGCGTCCGCCCTTGGTTCGTCCTTCACCACCACCGTGCGGGTGGTCAATTGGATTCATCGCCGTACCACGCACGTGAGGTCGACGGCCCATCCAACGTTTGCGACCAGCTTTACCCAAAACAACTGCATCGTGATCCGGATTGCTGGCCTTGCCGATCGTAGCACGACAGTTGCCAGGTATCCGGCGGATTTCACCGCTTGGAAGACTCAGCTGAGCCCAATCCGATTCTCGGGCCATCAATGTCGCCAGCGTACCAGCGCTGCGGCACATGCTGCCACCACGACCAGGTTGCATCTCGATACAAAATACTTCTGTTCCCGCAGGGATGTTCTTAAGTGGAAGGCAGTTGCCCAACTTAGGTGGCGCATCCGGTCCATTTTGAACCATATCACCAGCAGTCAGTCCATCGGGGGCAACGATATATCTCTTTTCACCATCCGCGTAAACCAATAAAGCAATTCGGCAGGAGCGGTTGGGGTCATACTGAATGGAATCGACCTTTGCGGGAATTCCATCTTTATCCCGTTTGAAATCGATGATTCGATATTGTTGCTTGTGCCCACCACCGCGGTGACGAGCAGTGATCTTACCTTGGAAGTTACGTCCACCCTTCTTCTTCTTCGGGCGAAGCAATGACTTCTCCGGGACCGCGCCCTTCGTCAGTTCGCTGAAGTCGCTGACCGACGAGTTGCGGCGTCCAGCAGACGTTGGCTTGTATTTGCGAATTCCCATGTTTCTAACCCAAAGCTTTAAACGTTTCAGCCGTAACGATGAAGTCCAAACTCTTCCAGTCGACGCGACTTAGAAGAAGTCGATGCGATGCTCGGAATTGAGTTTCACAACTCCCTTTTTCCAGCCGCTAGTAACTCCCGCACGGTTGCGGTAACGCCGTGTCTTGCCACGCCGATTTTGTGTCATCACTTTGTCAACCACCACATTGAACAACTCCTCGACAGCGCGACGAACATCCGTCTTGGTCGCTTGAGGATGAATTTCAAACGCATACTGATTGTGGCGCGCGGCTCTGTGCACACCCTTTTCGGTTACCAGCGGGCGAATGATCACCTGGTGGGATTCGAGTTGTAGCTTGCGTGGTTTGTCTGACTTGGTTGCACTCATATCTATCACCCCTCTCGGCACTAGGCAGCCGAAGTAGCCTCATTGGATCGAGACTTGATCATTTCAACCGCATCTTTAGTCAACAACATCCTTTTCGGACGCAGGACTGAAAGAGCGTTCAAATCAGCCACGCGTGTCACATCGACACCTTGGACGTTCCGCGAACTCATGTACAAATTGGTTGAATAGTCACTGGTGGCTACGATGGTTGTCACGCCTTCCAAGCCCAATGCTCGCAGCACCGCTGCAAATTCCTTGGTCTTGGGCGCCGCCATCTCCAGTTTGTCGATCACAACCACTTCACCGTCGGCAAATTTCGAGGCGATCGCCATGCGGGTTGCTGCTTGCACTGCTTTCCGAGGTAAGCGGTAGTAAAACGACCGAGGTCGCAACTGCATTGCGTGTCCACCGCCACGGCGCTGAGGTGCCCGTCGCGAGCCAACCCGCGCGTTGCCGGTGCCCTTTTGTCGATACAGCTTCTTGGTGGATCCGGAGACTTCCCCACGACCCTTTGACTTCTTCGTGCCCTGACGCTGGCATGCCAAATACATTACGACCGCGTCGTGCAACAACTGCTTGCTGATCCTGGGGGCAATCGCTGTGGGGTCAACTTCAATCTGACCTACCTCAGCACCCTTCTGATCGTAAACCGGCAAAGTAACCATGGGACCTGTATCCAAAAATACCCGAGCAACAAACTCTGAATCAAACTAACGCTATCGGTAATACCGATACCACGAACTACCCGACCTTGTTCGTCTCTTTAACAATTACGTAACCGCCATTGGGGCCGGGCACTGCACCACGCACTAACAGCAGGTTATTTTCTGAATCAATTTTGGCAATCTTAAGATTGCGACTTGTACATTTCGTGCCACCATAACGACCGGCCATTTTCTGGCCCTTGAAAACCCGACCGGGATAAGTCGCCATGCTGGTACCACCGGCATGTCGATGGCACTTCTTGACACCGTGCGTCGCACGTTGGCCGGCAAAGTTGTGTCGCTTCATCACGCCTGAAAAACCGCGACCCTTGCTGGTACCGGTGACGTCGACTGCAGTGATTCCATCAAAAATCGCTGCCGTAACCTCAGCCCCAACCTGCAGGTCGGCTTTGCCACGCAACTCGCGGACAAAACGCTTTGGCTCGCAACCTGGCTTGGGAGCCGCTTCGACACCGGCAGCGGAAAGCCGCTTCGAACGCTTGCTGCCAATCGATGCGACATGGCCTCGCTCGGAGCGACTGCTCAAACGACGCGGTTTGTCCAAGAATCCCAACTGCACTGCTTCATAACCATCGCGATCAACGGTACGAACCTGCAGGACCTGACAGGGGCCGACTTCTATTACAGTCACAGGGACAGCAATGCCGTCTTCCTGGAAAATCTGCGTTGTACCGACCTTTCGGCCGAGAATACCCTTTGTCATCTCTGCATTTTCCCGTCAAACGCTTGCCAACCAGGACCGAGGAGCATGCCCCCGAGTTACCTCGCCAGCATCCGTGTCATACAGTGGACTCGTTGAAATAAAAAACGTAAATCGTGACCAACACGCTTGGTCACGCAGTAGAGATCAATGCTTGAACTGCCCTATCGGCCAGCTGTTGCCTTGATCTTGATGTCGACACCCGCCGGTAAGCTCAGCTTATTGAGAGACTCAATCGTCTTGGCTGTAGCTTGACGGATATCAATTAATCGCTTGTGTGTTCGAATCTCATATTGCTGCCGCGCCTTCTTGTCGATGTGCGGACCAGACAATACGGTGTACCGCTCAATGCGAGTCGGCAAAGGGATCGGCCCGTGAACTTCCGAGTGAGTTCTCTTGGCAGTGTCGACAATCTCCTGAGCACTCTGGTCGAGTACCGAGTGATCGTATGCTTCCATCCGAATTCGAATGACCTCGTGCGAACCTGCCGACACAGTAGACCCCTAACGACCGTAGACCTCGTAACACAACCCGTGGGTGAGTCCGTGGTATGGACTCGAATCCCCAACTGGGAAGCGGGAAAGTTTAAGAGTGCATGAAGGTGCCGTCAACGTCAAAATGTATTTTCTTCGGAAACTGGGATTGCTAGCTCTGTTTTGCGCGAACTTCAGTAGACTTGGGCAAGTTATATGCAGCGTCCGTGTTGTTCCGTCGCGCAAGTCGGTTGTGTGCGGACGGAAGCTGGGGAGGATCGCAAGGTGTTTTTTAATGGGTAGGCGTGGAAAACTTGTCAGTTAATCCCTTGTTCGTGTTTCGTGATATTTCCCATCCGCTCCTTTCGCGAGGACGAACCGCCAGTGCCATCGCCTTCTGCGCCGTCTCTGCGGCTCTCGTTCTGTTCGTCGACAACAGTTGGTCGTCAGCCGTTCGGGGATTGGAGATGCGTGGAGATCTGCGCAAGGGAATCGAATTGAGTGAAGTTTTTGGCCATAGCCTGGGGGCCGCTGGCATACTTCTAACGGTTTTTGTGGTCGCAATTGACCGACGGAAAGTGGTCTGGTGGGCCGTTTGTCTAACTGCTCTTTCGGGGCTGACGGCTAATTTGATGAAAGGCACCGTGGCTCGCATCCGCCCGCACAGCATCGAACTGCTGGGGGAAGATGCGTTGAATCCCAATGCCTCGCAGGCCTCTGAGCCTCGTAGTTTTTGGGATTCAAGGCAACGCAGTTTCCCTTCCGGGCATGCAGCCACCGCGTGGGGACTGGCGGTGGGGCTCAGTTTTATTTTCCCTCGAGGAACTCTGCTTTTCGCAGCCTTCGCCACCCTGGCATCTTTGCAGCGGATTTATAGTGGAGCTCATTTTCCCAGCGATGTACTGGCGGGAGCGGCAATTGCATTCGCCTGGGCATGGCTCCTGCTTTCAACTCCAATATCCTATTTGCTTTGTAGATCGGACAATTCAACCATTGATTCCGATCAGCCATCTCATCGCAGCGGACACCAGGAATTAACATGACGACAGTTCGGATTGGCCGCTGTAACCCAAGGAGACCCCTGTGAGTTCCATTGGAAACTTTCGACCTAAATGCCCCACTTGCGATATTTTGGTAGACTCGTCGGTCAGCTTTAAGCACTTGCCGTTCTGTAGTGAGCGTTGTCGCTTGCGGGATTTGGGGCGTTGGCTAAATGAGGAGCATGCGTTACCCTGCGAATCCGCTGACGATTCGGAGCTTGAGAGCGAAAACGGATCAGCCTCTTCGCCACGCTTGCCACCTGGCTGGCATGATGCCTAGTAACATGATGCCTAGTAACATGATGGCTAGTAACTAGCCCTCCCAGCTGGCAATGTGCCGTCAAGTTGGTGAGTGTTCGGGTCGTGAGGCCATGTACTATTCGCTCGCTGTTGCGATGGTTGTTGGCGATTGTGCGCTGCCAATTCGCTCCCCCAATCACCACTTTGCGTTTGCCAGTACGGCGACGTTTATCCACCACGCGAGCAGTTCCATGGAAGAAGTTCCCTTCGAAGACCGACATGTGCCCCTTGCAGAAATCGACTGGGATCGTTCGGCATGGTGGTGGTATCCTCTGACGCGCGCCATTCAGCCTGCGATTCGCATGTTGTCGTTGGGGCTAAGTTTGATCGCGGTGATGGTTGCGGGCGCGGGGATTTCGCTCGGTCAGTGGCTGTTTGCACCGCGCTGGGACAGTTCAGCTTTTGAGGCCATGGCTTCGTTTAAGGGCTTCGAGAGCTATCGAAACGGCTTGGTGGGCTCGCCGGTGCTTGGGTGGTTGGTCGCATTGCCGGAGGTGTTTTTTAGCTTTGAGTCGTTTGGGCTCTCCGAACTAGCGTTTTGTCTGTTTGTTTGGCTTTGGTTGTTTACGGCAGCCGCACTTTTCGGCGCGGTGATCGCGCGGCGCGCAGCGGTCGAGTTGGGGCAACGGACGGTGGCGACTTGGTCTGAGTCATTTCAGATTGTTGGCTCGCGTTGGCAAAGCTATTTTTGGGCAACCGGCATGCACATCGTTGGTGTCTCGCTGCTGCTGATACCGTTTGCTTTGCTCGGGTTGCTAAGCCGGCTTGGTACCCCAGGAGCGGTGGTGGCCGGAGTGCTTTTGTTGCTGGCTTTTCCACTGGTGTTCGGAATTGGGCGTTTCGCGCTAAGCGCCATCGTTTGTTTTCCGCTAAGCGTGTGCGCGATTAGCGTTGAGAAAAAAGCGGATGCTTTCGAAGGCTTTAGCCGCTCAAACGCCTATTTTTTCCAGCGCCCCGCCGTCGGTGCGCTGTGCGTATTGGTTTTGATGCTGATTGGCGTCATTGGCGAACAAATTGTCTACTGGACACTAAACCTGGGGTGGGGCTTAACGCGTACTACCTTTAACGCAGCTGGCGATAGCTCTGCCGACTTGTTCGTTGGCCTAGGAAATGAGCTCACGATTGGCTTGATCGGCGCTTACTGGTTCAGCTTTTTCTGGAGCGCCAGCGCTGCGGTGTACCTGATCCTCCGTCGTTCGGTCGATAATTGCGAATTGGACGAAATGGAGACCATCGAGAGTGATATTGAATTGTCGTTGCCAAACATCCCTACGGCTTCCCAGCCCGCCAATCGCAGTGATCTGTCGGAAACCACGCCTCCTCAAGCGAACGCTGATCACACAAACCCTGACCAGAACAACTCCGACCGGAATAACCCTGACCAGAACAATTCCGACCAGGCAAACGCAGGTGCTGATGACCCTCAGAATCAAACCTGATCGCCTGGGGCAGTGCGCTGGGCTAGAATGAAACGACCCCCGTCTCCACTTACTGTTCATTGACCCCCAGCCATATTCGACGTTTGATGAAATCAACCATCCCAATCGAAACAGACCTGATCGATGACGACTCCGCTATCGCCAGTTTGGTTTACCAATCTGCAGCGAGCCGTTTTTTGACAATTGTGCTCGCAGCCCTGTTGTTAACGCAATGCATTGCGGTTGTTCGCGCTCGCGCCGGTGACTCGCAGGAGGATAGTGGGCGCGCGAGTCCAGCGGCGGGAGCGGAATCGAAAGAGGCGACTCCGGAAGGCAGCGTGGAGGGACCATTCCCTCTGATGAGCACTATCTATCCGGGAACTCAACGCCAGTATTGGGTCTATGTACCAAAACAATATGATCCAGCGAAACCAGCCTGCACCCTGGTGGTGCAGGATGGCAAGAATCGCGCCGACGAGTGGAATCTTCCGCGCGTCATGGACGAACTCATTCATGCTCAAGAAATGCCGGTTACGATCGGCATTTTTGTTACTCCTGGGCAGGTTCCGGCGCTGAAAGAAAATGCGCAGCCGCGCTACAACCGCAGCTTTGAATATGACTCGCTCGGCGATGCTTATGCCCGATTTTTGCTCGAAGAACTGTTGCCTGAGGTTGGGAAATCCTACAACCTGAGTTCCAATGCAAACGATCGGGCGTTGGCTGGGGCCAGTTCCGGTGGAATCTGTGCGTTTAATGCTGCCTGGGAGCGCCCCGAGGCTTTTCGTCGCGTCATTTGTACGATTGGGACATTTGTAGGCTTGCGCGGTGGTAACGAGTTTCCGATGTTGGTACGCAAGACTGAGCCGAAATCGCTCCGAGTGTTCTTGCAAGATGGAAATCGAGACCTGAATATTTATGCTGGCGATTGGTGGGTAGCGAACCAAGATATGCTCTCCGCCCTGCAATGGGCAGGCTATGATGTCAAGCATGCTTGGGGGGACGGTGGGCATGACGGCAAGCATGGTGCCGAGGTCATGCCTGAAGCGCTGCGATGGCTTTGGCGCGACTATCCCGAACCCATCAAGATCGCACCGAACCCAGTCGGCGAGCGACGCCTCGAACTGTTAATACCAGGCAACGATTGGCTGCCGGTAAGCACGGGACATCAACTCGCTGAGACTCCAGTATGCAGTTCAACCGGCGAGCTGTTTTTTGCAGATGCACGCGCTGGACGCATCTATCGCGTTGGCGACGATGTCAAGACTCGCGTATTTAAAGACCAGGCCGGCAGAATCTCGAGTTTGGCGTTTGGACCCGACAACAAGCTGTACGCTGTCCGAGATGCGAAGCAGGTTGTTCGCTTTGATGCGGATGGAAAAGAGGAAGTGGTGCTGGCGGATACAAAATGTCAGAAAATTGTGACGTTGCCTGACGGGTTCTACATAAGCGATGATTCCGTCCCTGCCTTGCACTGGTGTACCTACAGCGGCAAAGTCTCGATGGCGGCTACGCTAACAGAACCAGTGGCAGCGTTCTCGCCAACCGCTGATCACGCTTTCATGCATGTCACTCCCAAAGATCGCCCGTTCTCGTTGCACTATCAAATCACTCCCAACGGTCAGCTTGAGCATCGACAGCGCTTCGGCTACCTCCATGTGCCCTACATGGATCGCGCAAGTGGAGTGACGGCGATGGCGGTGGACAAGAAGGGAACGCTGTTGGTCGCATCAGCCATCGGCATCCAAGCGCTCGATCAACTCGGCCGCGTGCAACTCATTGTGCGCAAGCCGTCAAAGGACCCAATCAGTGGCATGGCTTTGGGTGGTCCATTGCACGACACCGTTTATGTGACCGCTGGTGAAAATGTCTATGCGAGAAAGCTGGACACGCAAGGAGCCACTACCCATGCTTCTCCCGTACAGCTCCCCAAGCCTCAGTTGTAATTCAGTCGAGCGGACGCCAGGTCGCTAATCAACCGCCCTGGTCGTTGATCGCTCTTTCCGCCGAGCCGGATCGGTCGGTCGCCAATCAGTTGCCGGTTCAGAATGGTTCTGCGGCCCGCCGTCATTCGCTCGTTCGGCCATTCCGGAAAAAATTCAGCTCACTCATGTAAAAGTTGTGGTAAACCGATGGACAGCGGCGCTTGAAAGTTTATCATGTGCTAAGTTTTACGTGAGAGAACTGTCCGAGTCATTCTGAGCGCGGTGAGTCATTGGCTAGCTTAATTGTCCGATCTTGGACGACTTTTGCTCAGGTGGTGAAACTGGCGCACGAAATGCTCTCCTGAATCAGCGACTGAGTTCCAGGTCAGTTTTGCTTTGTAGAACATTGCAATTGTCGTAAACAGACATCGCATGGATCATATGGGTCGGCCTCACCTGTCGGCGTGGGACTCGGGCGTATCCCGTCGAATTTGGTGAGGCCGCCCGCTTTTTTGCAGTAACAACTGCGATGAACGAAGCACTAGCGGAAATGAAAGCGCAATCAGAAAACGAACATTACTAGATTGTAATGTTTTCAGTTGGCGGGATGATTCGCCTGTGCGCTTGAATCGAAAGAAATGGAAAAAACACGACTCCGCACATCACCCTGGCCAGTCCGTGAGCAGGTGTGTGCATCCTTGCACTGATGTACGGAATCGTGAATTTCGCTAAGTGCTGCGACATAGCAGCCACCCATAAGTGTCAAATCTGACGCGGTAGAAGCTCTGAGGATTAAGCGGCGGCGTTGCTCATGGATTCGGCTAATGTGCACTGCGGTTGTCGAATTGCGTCGATGAATTCCTCAAAGATTCGTACATCTAAAGCGCTGGCTGCTGCACATTCGGGATGGAATTGCGTACCGATGGCAAACCAGTCAATCATTTCGCTTTCGATCGCCTCAATCACACCATCTTGGCAGCGAGCGGTAACGCGAAACCCTTGCGCAACTTCGTCGATAGCCATGTGATGACGGCTGGTGACGCGGATCTCCCCTTCGCCGTAGACCCGACCGATGAGCGAATTCGCTTCGATGATCAGCGAGTGCCGGTGGGCTGGATCTTGAGGGTCGCGATGGGGAAGTGCTCCTGGCAGGTCTTCTGGGATATGGAGAAACAAATTGCCTCCGCAGGCAACATTAAGAAGTTGAAGGCCTACGCCGATTGCCAATACTGGTAGACGACGTTCGACGATTTCGTTGGCGAATCGCCTGTCAAAACGTTCTCGTCGAGCGTCCATTGGCTTCGTTGCTGGATGCAACATAAAGCCGTCATTGCGAGGATCGAGGTCGGCACCTCCGATGAGCACCGCGCCGTCAAGATGATCGATCAATTGATGCAAGCTCTCCTCGTCAGCAACTGGGGGCAAGATAAGCGGGATTCCCCCAGCGTTTGCGATTGCGTCATAATATCCCGCTGCCACGTAGGAAAAGGCGGGTTGATTGTGGGCAGCAGTGCGGTAGTCGGCATTGATACCAATAATTGGTTTCGACATCTGAAAGTCCTTGTCAGATAAAAACAATAGTGCGAGCCTCGAAGCTCAGCTTCGCTGGTGCATGGCCTCAAATCCGAATTAGCCCTGTGCCAGTAAGCTGTTTCGCAATGAACGTTAGACGATCCCAACTACCGTTTCGGACCGATGGCCGAAGCAATGGAAAGCTGGTGACGGGTAGACGAGATACATCACGTCCGACTTGCGGTCGCTGCAGATGTCGTGAATCGCTCAGTTCCCAAGTTGCCGTCATCATCCCGATGATCCTTGACATAATCTGGTGAAACTGTTGCGTTAGAGACATTCCAAAGTGACTTTCGCTGGTTCCCTGCGAAAAAGCGTCCGAAGACGTTAAACTCTGAGTTCTCTCATGTGCCACGCAACCCTTGCGTGCACGATTGCAGAGAAGGTAGCAGGCAAATTCTGTCACACAAGCGATAACCTAGATTTGGTATCCGGCAGTTTTGCTAGCACAATGTAGTGTGCTAGCAATTGCCTGTGGCGCGCCATTTGTCATTAAAACACCCCGTCTATCCACTAAATAAGTAGATCACT
Organism: Pirellulaceae bacterium; assembly: GCA_041753315.1. Taxonomy (GTDB): domain Bacteria; phylum Planctomycetota; class Planctomycetia; order Pirellulales; family Pirellulaceae; genus Aureliella. Next base: position 32,167 of record JBGSUV010000106.1, read on the forward strand.
ATCCGTGCAATTTGACCGCGTCGCCATTGAAACCATCGGCTTCAACCTCCCGCCCGAAGTCATCACTTCAACGCAGCTTGAACAACAGCTTGCACCCACTTACGAACGGTTGGGATTGCCCGAGGGTCGTTTGGAATTGATGAGTGGCATTCGAGAACGGCGTTGGTGGGCACCCAAAACGCCCATCAGTAAGCCCAGCGTGAGCAGCGCGCGACTGGCGCTCGAAGCCGCCCACATCGACCCTGCCGATGTCGGCTGTTTGATTCACGCCAGCGTCTGCCGCGATTATCTCGAGCCAGCTACCGCTTGCCGCGTCCACGCCGAACTGGGGTTAAGCCCTGCGTGCTGGGTCTACGACCTCTCCAACGCCTGTCTGGGGCTTCTCAACGGTATGGTTCAAATCGCGACTTTAATCGAATCAGGGGCGATCAAAGCTGGGATCGTCGTCGGTACGGAAAGCGCCCGAAACTTGGTCGAGTCGACCGTTGGCTCACTGAACACCGACTTGAACCTAACGCGCCAGTCGATCAAGCCCTCGTTTGCTTCGCTGACCATCGGCTCGGGAAGTTGTGCCATCCTGTTGCTGGATCGTTCGCTCAGTCGCACTGGGAACCGACTGCTCCACTGCGTCGCCCGTGCCGAGTCGCAACATCACGCACTTTGCCAAAGCGATACCGATCAAGCGGGTGCCGACATGCAACCACTCATGCAGACCGATTCGGAACAATTGCTGCGAGCTGGGGTGGCGGTTGGGCAACGCACTTTTGATCAACTGTTGGCAAGTGGTACTTCTCGCGATCGCATCTCGCAAACGGTCTGCCATCAAGTGGGGGTGGCTCACCGACGACTGATGCTCCAAACGCTGGGCCTACCCGAAGCGTCGGATTTTACGACTTTCGCCTGGTTGGGTAATACGGGCGCCGTTGCCTTGCCCACCGCCTTGGCGCTTGGTCTGCGCAGCGGCTTTATCCGGCCCGAAGACGAAGTGGCATTGCTGGGCATCGGCTCCGGTATCAACTCGGTGATGATGTCGACGACATGGCCCAATCCGATCGTCGCTGGAGAACTGGACGACAATGCCACGCAAAACTTGCAGAGTCTATAACGGCCGATTTGCATCCGGTGTGGTCTGTCGGCGGGCTTATTGCAATTCGAATCGACCAGCCGCCCGGTTTTTCTGAACGCGGTCGCCAGGGAAAATAAAGCCATTCATCGCGATGTAAACTCCCTCTGGTGAACTGAGAAGTGCACCGACCGCGCAGCCGATGTTGAACTCGGCGTCCGATTTTTGAAAGCGAGCTGGCGCCATCGAGCCGGTCAAGACAATGACCTTGCCGGGAATTCCAAGCAGACTTCTGGCCGTTTCGGGCATGGTATCCGTGCCATGCGTTAGCAGCACACAGCGGGATGAACAGTTCGCGACACGTTGCCGAATCATGGCCCGGTCGTCTTCTGTCATATCTAGGCTGTCTTTGCGAAACAGCGACTCGATCGAATAGCTGAACACCACGTTAGCATCGCGGAAGATCGCTTCAATTTGCGGCTCGCCAACCTCGTACTCACTCTTCGCATCAAAATAGACTTTGTCGATCGTACCACCACAAGAGAAGATCTGGACGTGCGGACTGGTAGCGGGGGTTTTGGGATCGGACACGATGGATTTGTGCTTAAAGCTGCAGGTTGATACCGCGACGTTTTGCCAGGATGGTCAAAGCATACTGGAAATAGGGGAACGGAACATCGGGATTGCGTTCCAGCGACCATTTGTAAACCAGATTTACCAGCCCACGTGGCAATCGACCTTGATCTACTTCTTGGACGACCAATTGCACGTATTGTTGTTGATCGGGCGCAACGGCCCGCAGACCTCTGGTTAGTTGGTCCGAAAGCGACGCCACGCCGCGCCCTTGATTGACTCCCACGCGTCCCTGCTGCGCCGCGCCCCAGCCCGCGGGAAGCCAAGCGAACGTAGCCCATGCCATCGTTTGCAGCCAACGTCGTCGACCAAGCATATTTTCTCTCCCAGCGTTTGCGAGTACCGATACTTCTCGCATGTACCCCAACGACTCATCCCGAGTCAAGAGCAACGCCGGGAATTGCTGTCAACTGTCAATCAAGTCTGCAGCGAACAGTTGCGAAGCAACGACATGTCATCGCTACGCAGTTGTTTGGCAACGGGCTCTTACGTGTGGGAAGGAATCCCCCAACGAAATTGATCTATAATAGATGTCGAAATGCTACTTTCCGGCGCGAGTAACGAACTTAGGTTCGTACGGCCTGCGGGCCATTTTCGGAAACCCTATTTGAAATTTAATGAGTATGCTCGCAATGAACCGTACCTCCGCACCCTTAGCTTGTCTCCTCATGTTCTACATGCATTCGCTAGTTTGCGCGGACAATAACAGTGACTTGACGATTGTTGAGCGAGTTGAGTTCATTAGGGGAATCGACAGCGAATCGTCCGACGAGGATTTTAAACGCCTGATAGACCTTGCAAAAGACAACACTCGGATCCCGCTGGGAGTTTTGGTCCCAGAGCCCTTAACTATCTCATCAATAGTAAGCCATAAACTTGGTGACGTCCGTGGTAACGCAGCAGTTCAGAGGTTAGTCTTAGAAGCCTTTGACAAACCTAGCATTTCCGAAGAACAATTTGGTATTCTTTTGAGAGCAATCAATTTCGGAACGCTGTCGGATATGGATGCCGCGCAGTTGCAAGAGCTATGTATCAAAAAAGGTGATGCATTCTTGGCCAAACTGCTTAATGGACTAGCGGCATCGCCCGATCGGTTAGATGAAAAATTTGATTTGTCAATTACACATGGGCTTAGTTCGGAGCTCTGCATCAGTTACGCGTGCCAGGCTATCTTGAACAGGCAAAACCGAAACCTCTTGTGGAATGCAAAGCTGGTGGATTTGTGCAAGAATCCAATATTAGGAACAGTCAGTACTGCACCCGACTTTTTCGTTCCGATTGATTTTCGATGTTACGTCCTTCGAGCACTTCGTAAGAACGGCTTTCCATCCAGTGATGTCGCTTCGTTCTTAAAGAGCTTTTCGCCTCCCGCGGATTCGGAGTTGTATTGGCAACTTATTGCAACTAAATATACACTTCTTAATGACGCTGACGCATTTTCGGCGCTGCTTGATGCGCTTGGACATCGTGATTTTCGAAAACACGCAGCAAAAGTTCTTGCGCAAAATGTCGACATCCCTAGCAACGCTCGAATTCGAATTCTGAATTCTATAGTGAATTCGGATGAACTCGCATCAATTCGACTTAGTTCTTTGATCATTGCTCAGTTCAAGCCATTAGATTTTAGCGAAAGCGAATTGCTGAAGTTGAAAGAGGTTTTTGACAAGTCCTATAGTTCAAAAAGATATGAGACTTGGATCAAGCAAGAGCAGAATTAAAGCAGCATGGCTGTTGAAGCACGTTTGCGTCTGTGGAGCGAGAGCGAGTTTCAGACGAGTTCGGAAGCGGAACCCCAGGTCGGACGTTCCAGCGCAACCGTGACCGAGCGGATGTTTATCCACCCCTCAGTCCCGTTTCGAGGTCGCAACACATGGGTGATGGCAAAAACGAGAATCTGCGCGCGTCGCACCGATTGATACCGAAAAAACGACAACTGACGCAAGGAAATGCGGGCATGAAGATGAACACCAAAACACATCCCGGCAGTTCAGCATCACTCCAATTGCCGACTCGAGAGGCAATTTTTGCTCGTCATCATCAAAGAAATACATTGGATAAACAGTTGAATTGCGGCCTCGGTGCTCATCCGTGCGTTAGGATAATTACCTGCTCGGCCACTTTGTGCACTTTCCACTGTACCTGGGGTTCCGCTTGGCTGGGACGTTTTTCATTAAAACGTCCCAGCCAAGCTCCACCCCAGGCTATCGTATGTCATCGCTACGCGATTGTTTGCAATGGGCTCTTACGTGTGGGCAAAGGATAACTTGGGAGCAATTGGGAACAGATTTGCTCAGTTGAGGGGCTTGTCGTTTTCTCGTTCCGAGGCTCTGCCTGGAATGCACTGCACAGAGGCTCCTGCCTCTCTTAGATATTTTCTGCAGCAATTCCCCAGAGACAGCATCCACCGCTATAAAAGCTCGGCAATTCATTAGAGCTGCAATACAATGAACAATATTGTTTTAGTCGACAACATGGGACGTCACGCGAAAACTTCGCCACTTGGGCCTGCGCAGGATCTTGGCAGCACCTCCAGTGCTCTGTTTTGTACAAGCCTGAGCCTCTTAGTTCTGGTATTACTCACTTCTTGTGACAATTCGCGTGACGAGCACAGAGTAAAAGATCTAGTACTCGCTCCTGGTGAACGCGCAACGTGCGGCGAGTATCAAATTGAGGCGACATCAACACTTGAAAGAACAATTTCATGGGACGGAGCAACACGAAGCCTGACGCTATGGCCTAGAGAAGCGGAGTGGGATGGCCATTTTGGTGCCTATTACCCTGGACCAGGCAATCACTGGACGGAGCACAACGGAGTGTCGCGATGCGTCTATGACGAATCGGTCGTTCGTTTCCCAGATAGAAAAACTGCTGTCGAGTGGCTAAGTAGGTTCCCGTGGTTCGACGGCGACTTGGTCGATGGGAAAACCTATTGTGCGAGCAAAGTCGTACCGATTCGAAACCAGCTCAATATCTGGTTATATAAGATAGAAATTCAAAACGAGTTACAGGAACGCCAAGAGTGAACGGCTCCGCAGCGATGGCTTAGCGCTTGGGGCGAGGGATTTTTTTGCCTTTGCCACCTTTCCCTTTAAAGCCCTTGCCGCCGCGGCGCGATCCTTGCGGCTGCTGGTCGCCCGCCATTTCATAGCTGTCCACGGTTTCTCCGACACGGTCGCGCATGCCTACCAGTTTATCACGCAGCGATGCGGCGCGTTCGAATTCCAGATCCTCTGCAGCCTGCAACATCTCCTTTTCCAAAAGATCGATATAGTCGTTGGTGATGACTTGGCTACCACCTTCACCGCTGACCATGGACCGCGCACGCTTGTGCGCCTGAGCGGCTGACTCGATGCCGGATTTTATAATGCGTTTGACCGTTTCAGGTGTAATCCCATGTTCTGTGTTAAACTCTTCCTGCAACTTGCGTCTCCGCACGGTCTCATCGATGGCTGCCCGCATAGCCCCAGTTGTCTTGTCGGCGTAAAGAATCACCTTGGAGTTTACATTCCGCGCGGCCCGACCAATCGTCTGGATCAATGACGTTTCGCTGCGCAAGAAACCCTCTTTATCTGCGTCCAAGATAGCGACCAGCGATACTTCGGGCAAATCAAGGCCTTCCCGCAAGAGGTTCACGCCGACAAGCACATCGAATTTTCCTTGCCGCAAGTCGTGCAACAACTCGACGCGTTCAAACGCATCCAGTTCGCTATGCAGCCACCGGCAGCGGACATCTTGCTCGGTAAGATATCCAGCCAGGTCCTCAGCCAATCGTTTCGTCAGAGCCGTGATGAGTGTCCGTTCATCTTTGGCGGCACGCAAGCGAACTTCATCCAGCAGGTGGGCTACTTGACCGCGTGCGGGACTCACTTCAATCACAGGATCCAGCAAGCCGGTTGGGCGAATCACCTGTTCAACCACTTCACCTCCCGTTTGCTGCAACTCGTAATCGCTGGGAGTGGCTGACACAAACACGACTTGTGGTGTTTTGGCTTCCCATTCTTCAAATTTGAGTGGACGGTTATCCAAGGCACTGGGCAGTCTGAATCCATGTTCCACCAACGTCTTCTTGCGACTCTGGTCTCCTGCGTACATGGCGCGAACTTGTGGCACGGTGACGTGCGACTCGTCGACAAACAGCAAGAAGTCCTTGGGAAAAAAATCGTACAATGTATCGGGCGTCGCTCCCGGTGGCTTGCCGGACAGCGGCCGCGAGTAGTTCTCAACGCCGGGGCAATGACCAACCTCCTGCAACATTTCCAGATCGAAGCGGGTGCGCGCGTTCAGCCGCTGCGCTTCGAGCAGCTTTCCGTGCGCTTCAAATTTCTCAAGCTGTTCCTTAAGTTCTTCGCGGATCAGCTTGATCGCCGCTTCAATCCGGCTTTCCGGTGTAACGAAGTGTTTTGCAGGGTAGATGAAGACTTCGCTTAATCGCGAGATGACCTCTCCCGTGAGCGGGTTGGTGATGGAGATCTGCTCAATTTCATCGCCCCATAACTCGACGCGATACGAAAATTCTTCATACGACGGCCAGATCTCGATGCAGTCGCCTCGCACGCGAAATTTGCTGCGTTCAAAACCCACGTCGTTACGCTGGTATTGGATGTCGACCAATTGCAGTAAAATGTCGTCGCGTACGATCGTGGTGCCAACCTTCAGAGGAACCACCATGTTGCGGTAGTCCTCCGGGTTCCCCAAGCCGTAGATGCTCGACACGCTGGCGACGATGACGACATCTTGGCGACTGACCAAAGCGCTGGTGGCGGCCAAGCGGAGGCGGTCGATCTCCTCGTTGATAGACGCATCTTTTTCGATGTAGACGTCGCGCGAGGGGATGTAGGCCTCGGGCTGATAGTAGTCGTAGTAGCTGACAAAGTAGTGCACCGCATTGTGCGGGAAGAAATCCCGGAACTCGGAGTAGAGTTGCGCGGCCAGCGTCTTATTGTGACTGAGAATCAGGGCCGGGCGTTGGCAACGCTGGATCACATTGGCCATGGTAAAGGTCTTGCCGGAACCTGTAACCCCCATCAAGCACTGATGTTTGACGTTGGCTTGTACGCCTCGCACCAGCGCTTCGATCGCTTTGGGTTGATCGCCTGCAGGAGGGAAAGGGCTGACAAGCTGGAACTCGGCGCGCTGTTGGATCTCAATTGGCATTCAGCTTCCCATCGATTGGAGTAAGTGTAGTGCTAGGGTTCGACGCGCTGGCCTCGCCGCCATTTACCGTTAGTAGCTCTCGCAGATTTTCAAGGCGTTTGGGACCAAAACCATGCACATTCTGCAGTTCGTCGATCGATCGGAAGTTCCCATGGGTTTGGCGATAGTCGACGATGCGTTCGGCCAACGCGATTCCCACTTCCGGCAATGCTTGCAATTCCTCAAGCGAAGCCAAATTCACATCAACGACGAACACCGGCGATTGATTCAGTGGCGCATCGGCAGTACGAAAAGTCGTATCAATCCATTGGGGGGCCAACCTCACGACCGCGACGCAGCAGAGTAAGGCGATTAACAGGTTCCATGCTAACGGAATGGGGAACAAACCTGCGGCTTTTTCCCGTTCGTTATCGCTGGAATCCGAGTTTTCACTAGCCGCTGGGTTTTCTACGCGATCCGGGATTTCTATGGGTGCTTGTTCGTCGAGTTGTGGCAATACGTTTTGACTCACGTTTTTGGCTTCCTCCTAGCGACTCGAGGGCGAACCCAACAGTATACGCGTTTAGCCACCCCGCGTCATCGCGGCCCTGGACAACCGTTATGGCTCTTGCCCCATGCGCGCAAGTGTCGCGATGATGGCAGGGGAATGGGGGCAGTGGAATAAAAACCTTCCGGACTCCCATCGCATGTAGCCTAAGCGGAGAACTGTTCATGGCGAACACCACAAACAAAGTCTGCTCCCGGCGCTAAGCTAGGCTGTTAGA
>JBGSUV010000107.1:0-6286 GCA_041753315.1 Pirellulaceae bacterium
AACACCGTGACGATTTGCTACACTGCTACTTCGTCAGCGTAGCGCCCAACCGTGACGAACCACGGCGATGCACCTCAGTCGCCGAGCCCGTCCGTTTTGCTAACTTATCAAACACGGCGACGAGGTGATCGCTATCCGTTATCGAAATCTCCGCGTATCGACGTCACGCCTCTCTGGCAATTGCTTGGCAGGATACCCGCGGCTATAATACTCCTGGAGGTAAAAATGTCACTCGAAACACTAATCGGCGGCCTTACTCGCGATGAGCAGATTGTCGCCATGGAACTACTTTGGAAACGGCTAACAACAGAAGATCCTTCTGCTGCGCCCCCAGAATGGCATCGAAGCGTTGTTGCCGACCGTGTGGCTGCATTCGAGCGCGGAGAAGAATCACTTTCTGATTGGGCTGACGCGAAGAAACGCCTGGCGGATCGTCTCCGATGAGAATCAAGATCTCCGCTGGCGCTGAACGCGACATTGCGGATGGGTGCGATTTCTACCGCGACATCGACCCAAACTTGGCAACCTACTTTCATGACAGCATATCTGCAGACATTGACTCATTGATGCTCTACGCAGGCATTCATGCCAAGTGCGATGGGTGGCACTACACTTTCGCTTCGCGATTTCCGTTCGTAATTTGGTACGGGATGAAAGGAGATCTTGTGATCGTATACGCTGTGCTCGACGGAAGACGCGAGCCCGACCGCAACGCACAAGCGCTGCGTCGACGCCGACTCAACGATGAATGATTTCGATAACAAAGGGTTGCAGACGAAGCCCTCGATCAGCCGTTTTGACTTGCGCCCGAGTCAACTGTTCGGGCTCGCTGAACCCCGACGTTCTGTCTTCAAACCAATGTCCAATTCTGACTATACGATTGACGACAGCGAATCATTGGCAAAGCTGCCGCTTGATCGTATAAACGCCGAAATCGCGAGATGCCTCCACGGCTATCAAAACGGAGGAACATCGCAGGGACGCAAAGCGTTCTTCAAAAGACTTGTGTTACTTGAACAGGTACGCGAAGAATTCCATGGCGTTGTCGCGAAACCGAGGCGGTTCAACTCGCGATGACGCGACACTATGCAATGGCAACTCTGAACCATGGCAATACCACGGCGGCTGAAAATCCTAACCGACGATGAACTCAATTTGCTTTCAATTGATCGACTGCTTGCGTACCGCAACAAGGCGCTGTCCATTGAAAACTCGTTGATCGCTTCCGACTACGCTGACACTGCGAAGAATCTAGATCCTGAATTCATCTGGTTCAAGGATGACCCGCGATGGCAGAACGTGTACAATCGGATTCTGGCGGTGCTTAAGGCCAAACCACGAAACTCGCCGTAAATCGCGATTGTTCCCCCACCGCAACGAGAAGACAGAACCATGGGATGCAACGGAGACATCTGAGTCATCGTGTCAATAGTATTTGAAGAAGTTGTTTTTATTTTTTGACAAGTTTTGCAGTCGGTTTTTGACAAGTTGTTAACGTGTCACGTGATAACGTTTGTGTTCGATTTTTCTGGGTTTTGATTTGTTGTAAATGACAGGTCGATTCAAGCGGCGAACCGTAACGTGTCCGAACTGGTTCGGACCGTTTCTCTGCTTGCTTTCTGTGGCTTGCGACGTTTCGAATTGCTTAAGCGTTTACACCTTTCTCCGCGTTAATCCTGTTGGCGAGCGGCGAGTTGCTTTCCACCAAACGTGAATGGTACCGCTCTTCAAGATAAGGTTCACCAGTCTGCCAACAGCGAAATATGATTCGAATCCACTTAAACGCCAAAGCTCGATACGCCATCTGCGCCGACTTGCCATTATCGATTTGCTGCATGTAGTAAGCTTCGTCCCAAGCACATCGAGATACGCTCACGCGAGCGAACTCGTGAAACGTTTGACGCAGGAAGTGTGAACAGGCCCATCTGCTGTGAACGAAGCGTTGCTTACCGCTTTGCTCAGTCAGCGGCGCAATGCCCGTCATCGATGCTATTTGAGATGCCGACTGATAGCGACTGTGATCATCGCCCAACGCGGCAAGTATTCTAGCTCGGCTAATATCGCCACAAGGTAGAGACTTAACGACTCGATAGCTGGCATGCGTCCGCAGTAGAGCTTTGATCTTGCGCTGATAGTCTACGATGGCTGCATTGAGTACAACCAGCTGCTGACTGATCGCTATAGCCCGCAGCGCGCTGGTTCGCAGCAAGACATCTTCGTGCAGCAGCTGCAATCCGCTCGCACGCAAACCATTCGCAATTTTCTTCATGGCCGAGGCGCTAAGGGGCCATTTGACAACCATTTCCACAACCCAATCGGCATAGATTTTCGCTGGTTTTAACAGTAAAATCAGTGGAAAGTAGCACTTTAGAACATCGATCAACTGTTGGGATCGCGCATAGCATAAGCGTGCTCGGCATCTGCCCAGTCGATACCAACTAGCAGGCAAGACGCGAGCGATTCAGAGGAGCGATTTGGTGGATCGACATCAGTGGGTTTCTTTTTGCTGGGCATGTTGTTGTGCCTTATGAAAGTGGAAGGGAAACTAAAGCTGTTTGTAAGACTTTGGACGGCGAAGTGCTTATTGAGAGTCTTGGGAACGACATCTGAGAATTCGTTTTATCCAAAGTCGCCCAGCTTGCTGCGAAGGTCTCCGTTAAGTCGTCACACAAGTCGGTTGGACCTAAGTGCGACAGCGGCGGAAGTTCGTCAGCAAGCTGGACAAACACTAAAAAACAGAGCGTAATTCGGGGAGCGAGGAAAGCTGCAATTGAGCGTGCTTGGCCGAAAAACTGCCCCAAAAATACCAGCCAAACAACTACTCGCTTACGAGTAGCGACGAACCAGAACAGTACGACCAGGTAGAGAGTGACAACCATCATTCGAAAAATTTTCGCCGCACGTTGTTTCTGTTGGCCTTCGTTCTGAGCTCTACGGTGGCTCCCACTCAGGCCATCTATTACGATGTGCGGATTACAATAAGCGGAAATGGCGTTCCGACTTTTTCTGAATTTAAGATCATTCGCGCCATTTCCGCCCGCTGATCGCAGTCGTTATGCCCAAAGATGATGTTGCACTTTCCCCTCTACTACCGCCTTGATGCAATTGATGGCTATCTGATCTGGCATACAGACGACGTTGGCCCTGCGCCTGATACCCTTGAAACAATCGAAACTCGATTCGTCGCGAGCTTTCCCGATCTGACCACACTACTCAAATTTGCTGTCATCAAGAACATTGGGAACATTGTTGATGATGCTCCCATCTTGTGTGACATTGACGCTGCATTGATTTGGGCGGAAAACCCAGTTCCTTCAACAGAATGCTGCCACAACGCGATTGGTGTATGGAACCTATTCATCGACCTCTGTGCCACCTTACCCGACCAGTTCGGCAGACTAACAATAGAAATCGATAACGCGTTGGAAATTTATCAAAAACTATTTTACGGCTCAAATCTTCCGTCAATTACTCCAGAAGGTGAGTGCTACCAACCGCGCTGGGAGACCGATGACAAGACTCTTCTTCAATCGATCTTTATCAACGGATCGACAGCACTGCAACGATCGATCAAACAACCAATAATGGCATAACAAAGCGTTGGACGCGGAGCCGCCGATCGCGTCGTTCCTGAAATCCATGTTGATTGGCGGCGGCCCGGTCAACGCAAACGTTGAACTTAATCGGCATGCTCAACTGTGGTGTCACGCTTCCTGCGTGGAAGAGGAGTTGGCATCCATGCCAACTGCCATCAACGCCTGGTCCGGTTCTTCTTCTGTCATCCACCGGACTCATTCTTGGCAACCGGCCAAACACCGCATATCGTGCTCACATGGCGCGGTGGGTCTTTCAAAGTTTTGGTTCGGCTACGCCGTCTGTTTTTTCATCATTCTTTTGCTGTCGCAGCCTTCCGCCAAACTGCCACAGCAGTTATATCTCCCAGGGCTTTGTCCCGAGTGGACCTATCCGTTAGAATTTTGTTGAACGACTGAGACATCGTGACACCCGTTTCAGTTGGATTGACTTGTCGAATTCATAGTCCTTGATCAAATCAGGGACGTTCGACAAAGTTCAACGCACGTTCTATCCGTGGGGCAGGCCAGCCAACCTTCAACGCAAAGTAGGGCTCCGTCGTGCCTGCCCCCCGCATAGAACGCAATGCGTTATCCGAACCAGGTCTGACATTTGCCCAATTAGCTATGAAAAGCTACAATAGTAGAATGAGCATTACAGAAACCATCGCTGAGCTTTACGCACTTCCCCCCACCGAAAGGCTTCGTGTCGCCGAAGCCATTTGGGATTCACTAGATGATTCCGCAGTACCGAATCCAGCCGAGCAACAGCTTCGCGAGTTGGAACGTCGGTTAGCGGTGCATGATGCTGATCCAACGACAGCTTTGACTCCGCTGGAGATCGAAGAACGGGTGGCTCGGCTTCGTCGTCAAAGATGAACGTCGAGATTCGGCCTGAAGTTGCGACCGATTTGGCGACAGCTGCAGACTGGTACGATCAGCGAGAACCAGGTCTTGGTGATGACTTCATGGTAGAGTATCGTCGTACATTGGCTGCGACGATCGGTAACCCGCTGGAACGACCTGTTGTAAGATCAGATCTAAGGTGGAGAAAGCTCTCTCGCTTTCCTTATCTTCTTTGGTACCGTGTTAACAATGCGAACCTGGTTGTAGCCGGCGTGCTTCATGTACGACGTGACCGATCGGTATTCGACGAACGCGGATGACGGGCCGACACAACATTCGCTCTGCCAAACGATTGAAGTTGTCGGGGCGAATAAAGCTGAACAAAACGACAACGATTTCGACAACCGAAGGCCGCCGTAATTGATGTTGCGGTTCGAATGTTGACAGTTGAAATGGCTACATAAGCCCTCACCGCCAAACCTTTCGCTTCGCTGCCCCCGGGTTACGCTTGGTTCGCTTGTGGCTCGCCGCGCTCACCCGGGGCTAACGATGTGTCGCCACTTTGTGGCTGGACTATCGGGTTGGAAAGTTGGTGGTCGTGGTACGTGTGCAACTTCGATAACTCAATAATTGACGTATTGCAAACTCGTTGTCATCCCAAACCATCGCAAGCCCAAACCAAACGCGAAAATTGATTGCATCTGCGTCGCTTCGTCGGCTATTTTGGTGGCTCAGATACAAAGCGAGAACCAGGAACCAGGAAATGCATCCAAGTTTCGGTGGCCAGTCACTCCTACACAAAACACTAACTGCCAAAACTGGATGATTTCGGTCGTTCGTCCCCAGGTCGAGTGCGAGAATTTTCATGCTAAGTCGAGTCCTAAGGTTGCGGGGCGGATTGAATGTGACTGAAAGTTGTACACCGCTTTCAGCATCACCGGTTGAGTCGCCAGTTTTACAAATGACTCCCGCCCCAAAACCCTCGGACTTACATGGGTTCTTACGTTCCCTATCCGATTGATAGCGATTGCGTTCTGAGGTCCGTAGTCGTAATAATGAGCGCTTCGAAAAATTGCTAGGAGAAACAGAATGCTGCCCGCTGGTTATACCGCTGTGATCCGTCAAGATGGACCTTGGTGGATTGGATGGATTGAGGAAGTACCTGGCGTCAATTCGCAGGGTGCAACCCGCGATGAACTGCTATCGAACTTGCGTGAGGCGCTTGGCGAGGCGATCGAGATGAATCGCGAATATGCTCGCAACGCTGCTGGCGAGACCTTTGAAGAGGTGACGATTGAATTGTGAAACGCCGAGATCTGATACGGCATTTGATGGATCATGGCTGCGAACTCGTACGTGAGGGCGGCAATCATTCATGGTGGGGCAATCCGGCGAATGGACGCCGTTCGGCTGTACCGCAACACACAGAAGTATCCGATCACTTATCCAGGAAAATCTGTCGCGACTTGGGAATTCCGGAGCCATACGACAACGAACAAAACGATCAACCAAGGTCCTCAATAGACCCGACTTTAGTTGACGTGGCGGTGGAAGGCCCGAAGGGCCGACACAACTCGCTCTGCCATACGATTAAACGTGTCTGGGCGAATAGACCAATGCAATCGACAGTGTCTTCGACAAACCAATGGTCGCCGTAACTGATGTTGCGGTTCGAATGATGACAACTGAAATGGCGGCATAAGCCCTCACCGCCAAACCTTTCGCTTCGCTGACCCCGGGTTACGCTTGGCTCGCTTGTGGCTCGCCGCGCTCACCCGGGGCTAACGATGTGTCGCCACTCCGTGGCTGGACTATCGGGTTGGAAAGTTGCTTGGCACCTGGGAAGTTACGGACGGCAAGCAGACTGC
>JBGSUV010000108.1:0-61988 GCA_041753315.1 Pirellulaceae bacterium
AGTTACTTCACAGCGAGGCGATTATTCTAGGCTGAAAACACCCTTCTACTATAATCAGCCGCCCCGCAAACTGCGATCAGTCAATCGCAAACAACCCAGCCACCCTGCTAAATTGGCTGATTCTTAGTTGCGTTTGACAAACGCACTGCCTAGAGGCTCCTGCCTCTCTTAACTATCTTCTGCCACTCAGTTCATTCTTCTATTTGCTCGATGCACTGAACATTGCTTGCGTTGTGTTACACCGCTAGCAACGGCCAGAGCACGGATGAGACATTGTGAGCGATATGAGTCGAGCTTTTGAAGGGAGCTGAAGCGCCGAAACGCTCTCGAGGCTTGCTTGTGGACGTTAGGTCGCTGCCCGAAAAAGCTCGGCAGGAGCCTCGCTCTCCCGGCTGCATATTTTATTGGTCAAGTCACCATGCATGATGTTTAGTGCGATTGATATTGGCTCGTTCCAAGGCTCTGCCTGGAACGCACTGCCTAGAGGCTCCTATGTGCGACAGACTTCAGCTTATGCGCCAGACATTAGTCTATCTGCTAGAGAGCCGCGACACTCAGTCGTTGGAGTGGCCGCATAGATATTGTTGCACTACATCGAGCAAACGATGTTTGTCGATCGGCTTACTGAGATAGTCGTTGCAACCCGATTCGATACAGCGGCTCATATCGCCTTGCATTGCGTCAGCGGTCAGAGCGATGATTGGACGATGAAAACCTAATTTGCGCAAACGCGCCGCGGTTTGGTATCCGTCCAGTTTTGGCATCTGCATATCGAGTAAAATGAGCTCAACTTCAGTCGCGTCAGACATACCTTGCAGTACCAGTGCAATGGCTTGTTCTCCATCTTCGGCTTCCGTGACGGTCGCACCTGCTCCAGTCAGAAAGCGGCGTGTAAGGAATCGAATTTCGCGACGATCATCAACAATTAGTATTCGTCCGCTTAGCTGAATATCTCGTCTATCTTCCACGCGAAGCGGCCCCTCGATCGTCGACTTGGGCTCGATCATCGATACTCCGTCGAGTTTGCCGATCGCGACGGTCAAACTGAACGTGCTGCCTTTCCCAAGTTCACTTGCTACGGAAATGCTTCCTCCTAGCGATTTCGCCAAGCGATCGCTAATGGCTAAGCCCAGTCCAGTCCCGCCAAAATTTCGAGTTACCGAAGCATCAGCTTGTGAAAAAGGTTCAAACATGCGCGACATCTGTTCTGCGCTCATGCCAATACCCGTGTCAACGATATCGATGTTGAGGAGATATTCGCCGGAGCGCATCAGGTGCTTTGCAATGACGCGTACACTTCCTTGTCGGGTGAACTTGATTGCGTTTCCGACTAAGTTGATCAGGATCTGTTTAAGACTTTTGGGATCCGACTCGATTTCAATCGGTATTGCACTTTCATACTCGACCGACAACTCGACGTTATTGTCTTTGGCCCTTACTTCCATGATGGAACGCACATCTTCGATCAAGCGATCAGGCGCGAATCGATGGCGGTGGACCACAAACTTACCCGATTCGATCTTGGACAAGTCGAGGATATCGTTGATGATTTCAAGCAGAAACGCGCCGTTGCGTTTGATGGTACGTAGATGTTGAGCATTCTCGCCATCCGGAATTTGTTCTGCAACCAAGTCGGCGTATCCCAGGATCGCTGTCATTGGTGTGCGAATTTCGTGGCTCATGTTCGCCAGAAATGCACTTTTTGCCTGACTTGCCGCTTCGGCAGCGCCCAGTGCAGCTTGCAGCGATTGTTCGAACACGCGCTGCGAAGTAATGTCCAACAGCGTACCGATGACTTGTGTAGCCTGATGATGATCACCGTGAGTGGCGTGCAGCGTCTTTGCTTGAAGCCGAATCCAGCACTCCGTTCCATCCACGTGCAGGATGCGGTGGTCTATCGAACGGCTTTTTCCGTCGAACACATTGCCTAGCTCAAAGAAAAATCGACTTACCGACTCGCGGTCCTCTGGATGCACCCAAGGGGGAGGAGGGCCATTCCAGTCGTAGGAACCGCCGTCATTCTGCTCACCAATTAACTGACTTAATTCTTGCGAGTAGGTGACCTGCCCAGTAGTCAAATCGGCATACATCATGACAAAGCCGGCCGCCTCTGCAGCATTGCGGAGTCGCTCAGCGCCAAGCTGAATTTCCAACGCCGCCTTTTTGCGTTCGGTGATGTTATTAAAAACCAGTGCGACACGCCGACTATCGACATCGCCGACTCGCGAGGCGTAGACATCAAACCAACGATTCATGGGCGCCGAGTAATTCTCAAATCGTACGGCGTCCCCGGTTCGTACGACCGAGCCGTATGTTTCGAACCAATAATCCTCCAGATCGGGCACCAGTTCCCGCGCCGTCTTGCCAAGTGCATTCTGCAAGCCGGTCAAACGCTCCATCGCTGGGTTGATTTCCTCAAAGCGATAATCGACAGGACGTTGATCTTCATCAAAAATTAACTCGATAATGCAAAAACCTTCGTCGATCGAATCGAACAACGCACGAAAACGCTCGTCGGATTCGCGCACATAGCGCTCGGCGCGCGCCCGCTCGAGTGTGATCGCTACTTGATCGCATACCGTCTGTATCAATTGCAATTCGTCGGTCTCGAAACGCTGACGGTGCCGGCACGCGAAACCGACCGTGCCCATCACCGCTTCACGAGTACAGAGCGGAAATCCAGCGTAACAACTCACGTCCAGCTCGCGCAAATCGGCGACATCGTTTCGTTGACTCGACTGCAAGCCCTCGATAACAACTCGTTCGCGTTGTCCAGCCACTGCGGTGCAGGGCAATTGCCCCTCGTGCACTGTCGAGTAATGGGACTGTTGATACTCCGTTAGACCTTTTGACGCGACGAGCGTAAGT
The DNA here is from genome assembly GCA_041753315.1 of Pirellulaceae bacterium. GTDB lineage: Bacteria > Planctomycetota > Planctomycetia > Pirellulales > Pirellulaceae > Aureliella. The sequence goes on from JBGSUV010000108.1 coordinate 2,869, forward strand.
GATTGGGGGCTCTCTGATAAAAAACTGAAATAGAATTCCAGGTCCAGCGTTTTGGCAACTTCGTCGAAGACCTCTCTGAGAATTTGTACTTCCGATTGATACCCGGTAATCAACCTGCGACTGATCGATGCTAAAAAGGCGAGATTGAGTTCTCGATTCTTGCGATCGGTTACATCGATTTGCACGCCTTCCCAAATAGTACTTCCATCGGGTAAACGACGTGGCTGAGAGTGAAAGCTCATCCACCGCAGTTCACCATCAGTGCGACGCATGGGAACTTCCAAATCAAAATTAGTTAATTCGGTACGACTCCGGTGTTCTGCGTCGCTTAGCGTTTTCAGGTACTCAGTGGGGAATTGCCGGAACAACGTTTTGGCATCACGTAAAACGTCGTCAACTTTCACCCCGTTCAATTGTTCGATCCCGGCGCTGACATACAGAAATTTGCTGTTACCATCGCGATCGTGAACGTACTGATACAACACACTTTTGGGTAGATTGTCACCAAGAAGTCGCAAGCGTTCTTCGCTTTCGCGCAAGCTTGCCGTTCGCAAGGCCACGCTGGCTTCAAGGTCGGCATTGGCCTCCTGGAGATTGACAATTGCTCGCTGCCGCTGGAGTGAAAGCGCTGCCACTAGCAGCGCCGAAACAGCGGAAACAGCTAAGAAGGTCTGCAGCATCAATATTTTTTCATGTTGCAGCTCGGGTTGTCCAACAAATTCACCATGCCCCCTCATCGTGGAACCTGCTATCAGCAGCGTGATCAACCCGAGCGCCGCAGCAGCACCTGGCATTTGAAATCGTACTGCCGTCCACAAAAGCGGCGGCAAGACCATATAAGTGGTCGGCAAGTAGCCGCCAATGGCCAGCCAACCAACCGCGAACAACGTGGATACAAGTAAGATTGCTTCTACCGCACGTACGAATTGGATGCGAGCGCGCCCCCGCCAGGCTGAAATAATCACAACGGTTAGAGGAGTTGAAATCAACAGTCCAGAGGCGTCACCTAACCAAACTAGTTGCCAAGCTGTACCAAATGTGTGCTTATTTAACAGTGCGTCGAAAGATGCTATCAACGTGGCGCCTACGATCGGCGCAACGCAAGCTCCCAAGACGAGGGCCACAACTTCCTCGATCGCTTCCAACCGAAACGACTTCTTAACGAGTGCGCGAATCACCCAGGCTGCTGTAAGGGCTTCCAGCAAATTAGCAACGTAATAGATCGCCGCATGGTGAAAGGGATTGTCAAACCAGATCGCGTTGCATGTCAACTCTGCTGCACAACCAGTCGCAATCCACCATGGCCAACTACGACGAGGCGTCGTTAAAAGAGTTCCAACAAATATTCCTGCCGGTGGCCAGAACGAAATGGCTACACCTGGGATAATTGCCAAACCATGCCCCAATCCAGCGGCAAGTACATAGGCGGCAAAAAAGAGAACCATGTACTGCAATTTCTGGAGGAAGGGGATTGGGACCTCCCTTTTTCTCGCTTCCCTTTCGTCGGGCAAGGAGTCATGAATAGCGTTCAATGCATTTCTCCTCGGCGGGCATGTTCCAAATGATAACGAACGCGTAAGTCGGAGTAAATATGGGGGATCTCGGGCGGTTGATTGTGAATCGCGGCGATTTCCAACTATTCACTCTGGCGGATAACTCGTCACTTTGATGCATCGCCCCACGCAAATTAGTTGCAGGCACAAATATTGCTAACTGGCAATATAACTAAATGCAAGCGTGGCGAATCTTAGAAACTGTGACAGGTTCTTTACGTTCGCAGATCCTTGAATGATCGGAGACGAGCAGTCGAAGATCATCGCCGTGTGCAGAAGCGCACAAGAGTATTCCTACAAACTATCATGGAGTCGGAAAAATGGCCTTTGCTACTCGTTCATCTTACGGTACCCAACGCTCTGAAGCGGATCGGCACGCGGAGGGTGGACTCGCCCGTTCGATCGAAGAACAGACCGCCAAACTCCCTTCGGATACATTCTTATGGGCTGCGGGAGGCGCGGTGTTAGGCTCGCTGGCCCTTAAGTCCTCGGGTAAAGACCACGCTGCGTTGTTCGTAGGGCAATGGGTCGCACCGTTTCTTTTGATGGGGATCTACAACAAGTTGGTCAAAGTAGCTGGCTCGGACCGTCGATAGCACTCCCGCCTCTCCTAGAAATTCATCCTCGTTCCAAGGCTCTGCCTGGAACGCACTGCTCAGAGGCTCCCGCCACTCCTAGAAATCCACCCTCGTTCCAAGGCTCTGCCTGGAACGCACTGCTCAGAGGCTCCCGCCTCTCTTAGAAGTTTACTGCTCTTCCTCATCCTCTCCGTTGCTTGATGTAATCACTGAGGGTGATTCCCGCCGGACTTCAGCGATACAACCACTACGGTTTAATGACGACTTTGATACAGCCATCTTTTTTGTCTCGGAAGGTTTTGTAAGCCTCGGGTGCTTCGTCCAAGTTGATTCGGTGGGTGATAACAAACGTAGGATCGATCGCCCCCGACTCAACTTTTTCGAGCAGTGGTTTCATATATCGCTGCATGTGCGTCTGACCGGTACGTAAGGTCAGCCCCTTATTCATCAACGCGCCAAAGGGAAGTTTGTCGGGATAGCCTATGTAGACTCCGGGGACCGATATGGTGCCAGCCTTGCGACAACACATGATCGCTTCTCGCAGCACGTGAGCTCGATCGGTCGTCAACATTACAGTTGATTTCACCTTGTCGAGCACCGCATCCATACTCCCAGTTGCGTGAGCCTCGCATCCAACTGCATCGATGCAGCGATCCGGACCTCGACCGTCGGTCATTTCTTGAAGTTGTTCATAGACATCGACATCGTCGAAATTAATCGTTTCCGCCTTTCCATAGTTGCGAGCCATCTCTAACCGCTCGGGAACACGGTCAATGGCGATAACTCGTTTAGCATTGAACATCCAAGCGCTTTGAATAGCAAACTGTGCGACGGGACCGCAGCCCCAAACGGCTACGGTATCCCCTGGCTCGATACCACAGTTTTCTGCTGCCATATATCCCGTCGGAAAGATATCTGACAAGAACAAGACCTGCTCGTCGTTTAGCCCCGACTCGATTTTTAATGGCCCTACATCCGCAAATGGCACTCGCAAGTATTCCGCTTGCCCGCCAGCGAAACCTCCCAACATGTGTGAATAGCCAAGCATTCCTGCGGGTGAGTGCCCCATTGCTTTCGCGGCCTCCTTTGCGTTTGGGTTGGAGTCATCGCAGCAGGCGTAAAGAGTTTTTTTACAGAAGAAACAGTCGCCGCATGAAATGGTGAATGGTATCACGACTCGGTCACCAACTTTCAGATTCGTGATCTGCGCACCAACCTCGACCACTTCGCCCATCGGTTCGTGCCCCAGGACATCACCGGCCTCCATCGTGGGCATCATTCCATCAAACAGATGCAGGTCAGAGCCACATATGCCACTGGCGGTAATCTTTACGATCGCATCTCGAGGATGCTCGATTTTCGGGTCATCGACTCGATCTACGCGTACGTCGCCTGTCCCATGCCAACATAATGCCTTCATCGCGAGCCTTCCTCTGTACTTTGGTTTCTGGAGATCGATGGGTTACGATGGCGGGCCCTGCTAGGCCTCAACGCCAGACCAAAGTTGACAGCAGGTTTCGTACCGCGCGACTGCATAAACCAGCAAGAAAGCTGTTCGGACACCCAGCAAGTGCCGTGTTACACTTGATCAGCTTCCCACCAAGCTCGAGCGGTCGAGTAATAACTACTTTGTGGACAGTTCTCCGTTTGTTGCGGCCGTGCGGCCACATCGCGAATATGGGCGCGTTGAATCGCCAAACACATGTCAAGTAGATCTTGTACGATCGGCACGGCAAACTCCCAGTCAGCGTCTCGGCTCTCACTAATCAATTTGCTGAGTTTACTGGACAGATGTTTGATGGCAGGCATATCGTGCGTATCGGCGATGCGCCCCAGATTCTCCAGCGAATCGGCAAGGCCCTTGGCATCCTTGAGTTCAAATGCCGACATGGTTCGTTCGGTGAAGTGCCCAACGGAGATCGCCAAGCGGTCTTCCAAGTCGCCTTGTATATGGCGACTATCAGGCCGCCAACCAATTTGTAGTTTGATAAAGCGGTCAACCAACTCTGGATCGAACTGACTACCTGCACAGCGTCGCAGCTCATCAAATGCTGCGTCGGTAGGTCGGCCTTTTCGATAGACTCGGTTTGAAACCATCGCGTCGTACGCATCAACGATACAGACGATGCGTGCTCCAATAGGAATGTCTGTACCCACTGGACCGCCTTCAGGCGTATTGATGCCATCGAACCGATAGTGATGGAACCGAACGATTTGGGACAAAGGAATCGAGTTGAATGATGATTCAACAATCTCCACTCCCATGCGCGCATGCGCCTCCATCACTTTCCATTCGTCCACATCCAACTTACTCGGTTTGAGTAGCACCGAATCGGGCACGCCGATCTTCCCGATGTCGTGTAACAGCGCGGCGATCTCAAGTACGTACAATTGGCTAACGGGCATCAGCCCGCGTCCCAACGCAACGCTCATTTCAGCCACGCGCTGACTGTGCAACGCGGTATCAGCATCTCGATAGGCCAGTGCGGCATGCAACGAGGCTACGGCGTGATAAGAAATGGGCTGATCGGCATGAGCGATCGCCACGGGCAAAGCAATTGGCTGCTCGGCTTCATGCGCCAATTCCTCGCTCCAACAACGAACTGCGTTTCGACCTCCATGCTTGGCAGCATAAAGTGCCAGGTCGGCCTGTTCGAGCATGAGTTGGTAGCTCGGCGCACCAAACTGCGAACAGGAAACTCCCAGACTTGCAGTCACCGCATAGGGTTCGGCAAGTTTGGATTCGATCGCTGCGCGGATGGATTCACCAATTGCTGAAGCCGCATCGTGCCCCATATTGGAAAGTACGACACAGAACTCTTCCCCGCCGTAACGTCCGACGAAACCTCGGCCATCCACAGCGTCTTGGATAGTGCGCGACACATCGCGTAGTACCTGGTCTCCAACAGCATGCCCAAAATTGTCATTCAGTTTCTTAAAGTGGTCAACATCCAACATAACGCAGTTGACCAAAATCTCTTTTTCCAAGTAATTGATCCACTGCCCTTCCAAGTGTTCGAAGAGTGAACGTCGATTGAAGGTGCCAGTTAGCGCATCCTTTGAGGCCAACTCCTGCAGTCGTAGGTTTTGTTGTTGAATCTGTTCCTTGGATGTCTCGAGTTCGGCGAGCGTCAGCATAAGCGATTTGTTTTGGCGTTCGAGCGTCGTCACGTCTTCAAAACTAATCAACGTGCCAGCCAACTCGTCTTTTGAATCAAAGATCGGTGTGGCATTGACCACAAAACAGCGTTCTCCGTCGCTTTCACTGGGCAAGAATAACGTCGCTCCTGAGATACGGTTTCGTTCTTGCTTGGCCCGAATCCATGGCAGGATTTTCTCCTCCGAACGAAATGGCAAGCTGCTCAGCGTATGCCCAACCAAATCATCCATCGCTTTATCGCAACTTAGCCGAAACGCATCATTCGCCATGACGATTCGCCCCTTGGCGTCCAAGATGACCACGCCACCCGCAATCGTATCGAGCGTGTTTTTGACTCGACGCGGTACGACACTACCCGAGTCCAGTACCGCCAAGGAGCGACGCAGGAGAAGTGCGAACATCAACAGGTTCAAACCCAATGTCGTGACGAACGCTTTCGCAATATGCCAAAGCTGAGATTCTGCAAGTGAGTCGCGGAAACTCACATCCAGCCGACCCCATTGTCGATTGTCGCGAGTGATCGGAACGCTCACGAAATTTGGATCATTGCTGGCGACCGACTCGTCATCGACCATCATTCCAATCTGATGTATGACCAAGCCATCAAATCGAACAAGTCGCAGGCCAGTGACCGATTCGGATTTGCCCGCAAAATGGTCAAGTAGCTTACCAGCGGTCACATAGTCCTTATGACGGAGATGCAGGGAGCAACTAATCGCTACCTGCTCGCTCGACTGCAACCGATGCTGCCACTGACGAGCGATTTCGTCACTCGTGCGGTTGAAAACAAGTAAAACCAAAGGAGCGGTGGACAACAGGGCCAGCAAAAGCGCCAATCGGTATGTAATACTGAGGCGTTGCATGATGACGATTCGTTGCCCACTCGGAAGCCGAAACACTGATGTAACAAAAGCTACTGCTTAGAAATTCGCTAAGTGGTTAACTCTTGCTCACAGTCTGAGATGTTGAGGCGAACGGAAAAAACTCAACCTCAACAGTAACTCCGATCAGAAATTACAAGTCAAATTATGTCAGTTGTGACGATTAGTCAGGGATGAACCCCTCCTGGAAGCCACGCCCAGAAGTTCATGAACCCACTCGGATTGAGTCCGAGAATCTGGTTTTTTTGTTAGGGCCAATGTTCCGAGTTGATGCTTTGTACGGTTTGTATGGATTGCAGATTGACTCCATGCGTCTTCGGCACAAATTTGATCGATGGTATAACCGATGCAGTCACAACTGCCGAACAGTTTAATGGACTTCATTGTCCTGGTTATCACCCATGTAGCGGTCGCTGCCGCGCGTGTGAAGATCAGAAGTGCCACACGAACGAGGGAACTTTCGTGGAGAGGATTTGGCGGTTAACGTCAAACTACGCTCTACTTATCGCTTTGGCGATAGGCGGAGACTGCACGTATGGTCAGGAAGTAAGGACGACTCCACAACTTGCGTTGGCCGACGATTTTCCTTCAATTCGTGAAGGCTTTCAATTTGCAACTGCGAATCCAACTCACGAAATTGCGATCCACGTCGAGGCTAGTGTCAACCATGACTCGGTTGATAGATCGACGTCGGTCGACACGATGCCCGATGACACCATGCCCACCGTGGAACCGAACTTTCGCTTTCAACCGCTAGTAGCCCAGCCCACTTTTCTCGACGAACATTCCGAAACGACGCTAGATAAACCGATGCAGCCGTGGTGGTCCCAAGAGTTCGCCGCGGTCCGCGCAACCGATTCCCCAGTGAGCGCGCATCCAGGAGAATTCCTTGCGGCATTTGTCGGTAAACCGTGGGAGTTGGAACCACTGCTGTGGCTGGCTCTCGAGCATTCGCCGTATGTGAAATCCATTCTTATCGAGCCTCAAATTCTACAAACGCGCGCTGTGGCAATAAACGGGCAATTTGATCCACAGCCGTTTGTTGACTCCATTTTTCATGACTCTTCGGACCCCGTTGGCAACACACTTATAACGGGCAGTGCCAATCGGCTGAACGAACACGTTTGGGACAATCGCTCGGGTATTCGCGCGAAAAACACGCGCGGCGGTGAAACCGAGTTTTCTCAACAATTCATGTTCAAAGATAACAACTCCGACTTCTTCGTGCCAAACGACCAAGCGGATACGAAAATGTTCCTCCGATACACTCAACCGTTAATGCGTGGACGTGGCGAGGTTTATAATCAGTCGTCGTTTGCTATCGCCAGCTTGGTTGCTAACCAAAGTTCGTACGATGTATCTTCAAAAATTCAAAAACATGCGTATGACATTTCGGTCGCCTACTGGGAGCTCTACGCCAATCGGGCCTGCTACGCACAGACCGAACGTGGCATCAAGCGGTTGGTCGAACTCAAGGAACAGTTGGCCGGCCGATCCGATATCGACAGCCTGCGCAGCCAATTGTTGCGTGGCGATGCCGCCATTGCCAAACAATCTGCAGCCCAAGCACGATTTCTTGCACAAATCAAAACCTCAGAGGCCAACCTACGCTCTGCAGTAGGTGCCCCTGAGTTACTCGACCGCAGCCAAGGGGACGTCATCCCGGCAACACCCACCAGCGATTGGCTGGTCGAGACCAATCGCAACCAAGAACTGACGACAGCCTTGGAATACCATCCGGATGTGCAAGCGATTCGTTTCAACTTGCAGGCCGCGCGACGACGCTTGCAAGTCGCAGAACATGAACTACGACCAACGCTTGACTTGGTATTGGAAAGTTATCTTCGCGGCCTGAATGGAGATTTTGACGCTGCCAAGTCGTTTGGTGAGCAATTTACCGAGGGAGCTCCAAGCTATGCCGCAGGGCTTTCCTTCGCGCGTCCCTATCGCAACGTGGCCGCCAAGGCAGCCTTACGCGAACGGCGACTCGAACTCCAACGTGTGCTCTTACAGCTCGAAAACCAACTTCTGGTAATCTCAGCAGATGTGGAGAGTGCGCTTGCTGGCGTCGAAGCTGCCAACGTACAACTGCAAGCTTCAATTCGTTCAACTCTAGCGACGCATGCCGAGCTCGAGTACCTCACGGCGCGTTGGCAAAACGCCTTTCTCGATGGGACCCAATCGAGTCTCTTACTCGATCAACTGCTGAATGCTGAAATTCAAATTATTCAGTCGGAGAATGCGTGGGCGCGTGCACAAGCCGATCACATGATAGCCATGGCCACGCTGCGTCTGGCCAACGGCACATTGCTGCCGTTTACTCCTCCGATGGACGCTTCCGTAGTTCACTAGAAGTGCTACCGCCAACCGCGAGGATGCACAATCCCCATATGAGTGTCGGTCCGAGCGAGCGCGTCCATGTGAATTGTTTATCCGTTACAACCGTTAATGTCGTTGAATTGGACATAACAAATGGCAAGTTGCGAAGTGCGATAAGTCCAGGCCCCCCGGAACCTGTCCTAGAATACATCGCGACACGTTTTTAACAACGCGCTCATCAGTGCCTCGCCCCGTATTCGCCAAGCCTTCCATGTTTCGAATTTCGGTCATCCTACTTCTGATTGTCCACCTCGCATGGCTGACATGCCAGCCAGCGCGCGGACAATCGCCTCTGAAGCGGACGTCTGTCAATGGCAACTATGCACCCGAAGGGGTACTGGAGCCATGGAGAATCTCGGAAGTTGCCTGCGTCGAAACGGGTTTGGTCAAACGTTTGTATGTTACTAGTGGAGCGAGTGTAAAAGCGGCTGAGCCCCTGGCGGAACTCGATTCCGGCTCCCTAGAAATTCAGATCGTCGTCGCGGAAGCTCAGGCTACCGCCATGGGACGTCAAGCCATCGCACAAGCGGAAGTTGAATTGCACCAGCGCAAAGTCAATGCGATTCGCGATGCACGGAAACAAGAGTACAGTTCTCAATTGGAACTCGAACGCGCCGAAGCGGACCTGCGAATTGCGCAAGCCCGTTTGGCCAGCGAACGTGAAGACCAGCAGATTCTGACTTTGCAAGTTGAACGACTAAGACAACAACTGCGTCAACGCACGATCGTCGCACCGTTTGATGGAATCGTACTCAAGATTCACAAAGAAGTTGGCGAGTTTGTCGCACCCAACACACCGGAGTTGGTGCGGCTGGTTGATGTAACACGACTGCGCACCAGTTTCTTCCTCCAAGTAGAAGAAGTGCAGTCCCTACCGCACGACAAAAGAATACAAGTTCGTTTGAGCAATGGTGGCGTCGTCGACGCACTAGTCGAACAGATCGCTCCCGTAGCTGATAGTGAAAGCGGGCTGATCGAAGTGCGTGTGTTGGTTGAGAACTTTGAACAAGAAATCCAGGGTTCGCGTTGTTCTCTCATCATACATGCGTCGCAAATTTAGTGTGCACAAACAAATGCTCACCATTGCTGCGTCAACACTAAATTCAAGGGTTCATCGTAGTGGACGAGGCTACGAGTTCCGTTGAAAGACCAGCGCACGTGGGACTCGTAGCCTCGTCCATTACCCAACTTTTTAATGTTCCTATGCTAGCCCATGCAGACACGACACTACCAGAGTTCGCAACTCCCGCTTTGTCTTTGACAAATTCGGAGGTGCTACCAAATTCGCCGCGGCCCGACGCCCTCCCTGTTCGCGACGAACTCCCAACTCGGTTAATCGATCGCAATGCATTTGTGGCCGATGGTACCGACAAGGCTCTGCACAAGCTCTTGCAGCATCTTGGTATGCAGCTGCAAGGTGATATCTTTATTGCGTACAACATGCAAACGGGGCGACGATTGCAAACAGCAAGCACCCGCCCAGGAAACTATCGCGATTCCGTCGTTTCGCCACTGATTCAATCCGCATTGCTTGAGTGCTCCCATTCCGACAACTGCTTGTTGGCCATGGAGGAGAATGCAACTTCTGGCGTGCTACGCAATTTGAAGCAACGCGAAAAAGCGGCGTTGGTCCTTGGTATTGGTGCGGGCAAGCCTGACGATCGACTTGGGCTCGTCCTCTGTGTTGCCGACCAAACACGGGTCTTAAAGAGAGAAGCGTATGAAAAGCTCCTGAAGTCGATACAGAGCGAGCTACCCGACTGGATGGAAACTTGGCGCATTTGTCGAGTTGGCCACTCCGTCCAGCGATGGCTTTCATTTACGCAGTTTTACCGCCGTCGCTCAGGGCAGATTGCAGTCGCTGCTTTGCTCGGATTCATCGGATGTTTGGCGATTCCTGTTCCCTACTGGCCGCGACGCGAATGCCTGGTGGAACCGGCCTCACGACAGTTCTTGGCAAGCCCCATTGATGGTCGAGTGATCGATTCGATGGTCCGTCCGGGCGATGTTGTCGCCGCGGGTCAGTTGTTAGCACGGATCGATGACGAGCGAATCCGTTGGGATTTGGCAGCCGCTGAAGCAGAGTATCAAATGGCTACTAAGCGTCGCGACTCCGCGCTGGCCACGCGGGCCGGGGGAGAACTGCGATTAGCCCAGTTGGAGCAAGAGCGTTTCGAAATCCAAATCGATGCACTCAAAAAGCAACTGGAAGAACTCGAAATTCGCAGTCCAATCGCCGGAGTTGTGGTGCAAGGAGATTGGCATCGCAATGAGGGAGCTCCCGTCGATCGCGGCGGAACGTTGTTTGAAATCTCCCCACTGGAAGCGATGCGCGTCGAGATACAACTGACAACAGAAGACCTCGGTCAAATTCCATCGAATTCGATTGCTACCATGCGAGTCGATGCCGCACACGGAACGAGTTGGCGTGGTCGCGTCTCGCGCATCGATCCACGTGGCCAAGTCGTGGACTCAAAAGTTGCCTTTTTAGCCGAGATGGAAGTCATCAACGACAACACAGCTCTGCGACCTGGAATGAAGGGAGCCGTTCGACTTTCCGCGGGCACCCGTACAATCGGTTGGCTACTATTTCATCGCCCCTACGTGTGGCTGATGAAGAAGCTCGCGTGGTAAACCAATGACGGAAAAACCTAACACACTTGATTCAGGGGCCGTACCGCTCCCTGCGTTACGCGAGGACCTGACTTATACGGTTCATCGGCAAAAGTCTGACATTTGGTACGCTGTCCAAGATCCAAGAACGGGCAAATTCCTGCGCTTGGGTAGACGTGAATATCTGCTGGCAACTGCCATGGATGGAAAACGACCGATCGGTGACATTCTTGCTGCTCTCAGCGCGCTGGATCCCTCATTGACCGCCTCTGAAGCGGATGTGCAACAATTGGCAGCCTGGTTGGGCAAGGCGGGCATGCTGCAGTCCGATGAAACGCCAACAGCCCAAATGTCTCACCGCAAAATTGTGGTGAATTTACTTTACACGCGAATTCCACTACTCAGTGGACCTTTGCTAGAAACAATCGCCAGAAGCCTGCAGCCGCTTGTAAACCGGTTTGTCATCGCACTGGTGGTCCTGGCGTGGTTGTGGGGCGCCGGTAGCGTGTTGCTCAACTGGGATGAATTCACCAGACGTGCGAGCAATCTTTTTGTCGCCGACGGTCGTCTCTGGTGGATTGCAGCATGGCTGGTGCTCAAGTCCGCTCACGAGCTCGGGCATGCCGTCATGGCTGTCAAAGTGGGTAGTCAAATCCGAGCGGCTGGGATCAGCTTAATTTTTCTTGCGCCCGTTCCTTATGTGGATATCTCGGATCTATGGACGATCTCCAATCGCTGGCACCGCGTGCTTTGTTCCGCAGGCGGGATCCTGGTCGAACTGGCGATCGCCGCCGTGGCTGCAATTGTCGCCTTGCACACAACCAACGAATCATTGCAATATTTCTGCTGTGCCCTGGCAACCATGGGCACTTTGACGACCGTTGCGTTCAACGCAAATCCACTGGTCCGCTTCGATGGCTACTTCATCCTCTCCGACTTGATCGATCGACCCAATCTGTGGACCGATGGTCAGCTTGCCGTCAAACGTTTTACGGCCAAACTGTTTAATCCTTTCAAGGCAATAGATGGTCCGATCCATCCCGGGTTCCTCTTGTACGGGCTGGGGTCTTTGCAGTACCGCGTCGTGATGCTCGCGTCGCTGGCGATTTGGGCATTGCTCGTTTGGCAAGGTATCGGCGTTGCGTTGGTTGCTTGGGGAGCCTATGGCATCGTGATTGCTCCTTGGTTGAAGCAGAGAGCGCTTGCACGTCCGCAGCAAGCGGATATTGCCGCACAAGCCAATGGCGCAAAGCCATTTATTCCGTGGCTCTCTAGGGAACGCGTCGTGGGTGGCTGCATCGTTACCACATTGCTCGCCATCCTATTCTGTCTTCCATCTCCAGTGCAACCAAGTGCTCCAGGAGTTGTCACGCTTCAATCCCCGCAGACGCTGAGAACGGAGACCGAGGGAACTCTCGACCAGTACCTTGTTCCGGTGGGGCAAGTAGTAAAAAGGGGAGATTTGATTGCAGTCCTCAAGAACTCACAACTTGAGTTGGAACTTGCGCTCAAAGCCAACGAAGTCGAACGCGAGCGGGAGAGCATTCAAGCTAAACGCGCTCGCGGCGAATTGGCGGAATTACAATCGCATGAAGCGAAACTTGTTTCGCTGCAAACCCAGTTGGCTCAACTCATCCAACGCACCGAGCGACTGGAAGTACGCGCGCCGGTGGATGGCACTTTAATCCAACACGACTTAAGTCGGCAACTTGGTAAGTTCTTTAAGTCGGGTACTCCATTGGGTTTGATTGCCACGCCTGGTGCGATGGAAGTTCATCTATCTGCCAGCCAGAAGGATGCCGAGCGGATGCGAGAATGCTTGGGTTCGTCGGTTGAAATCCGCCTGATGGATGGTTCCCGTGCGTTTGGGCGAATCGAAAAAGTCGAACCGCGCTGCACGGATGTGCTGCACGAACCCCAACTTGCGGCAATTTATGGGGGCTCTATTGCGGTTGAACTGAGCCAAGACGAAGCTGGGAACGAATCCCTCAAACTCTTGGTGCCGAGGTTCGATGTACTTATCCAGCCAGAAGCCTCCCACACCCGCGGCGACAACTTTTGGAATCCAGGACAGACGCTATGGGTGCGGGTACCGGGAAACTCGTCGACGCTCTGGGATGGATTTCGACAGTGGGCCGACGCGCAGTGGAGCCAGTTCCAGAGACAGTTGCCGCACGGAACATAGAGCGATTGTCCCCAATATTGTCCCGCAAATCGCGCTCTCTACGGTTTTTAAACTCAAACTCGAACTTAAACTTCAACTCGGTGGCATTAACCCCTTTAGCTAGCACCCTGGCCGCTTGCTTTGATGTCCGAGAATCTTGGTTTTCATTCTCGTGCGCAGCCTTTCGATTTCCTCCCCTACTCGAAAATCGCGATTTCTCCGAGTTCGAGTTTAAATTTGAGTTTGAGTTTGAGTTTAGGCAGAGAGCTCACTCGCAACCGAATGAGAAGATCACGAGCGCCGGCCCACCCCCCGGGCAATTTGGCGTCCTTAAGTTTTCGTAGCCACCCGCTGCCAAGCGGTGGAAGACGTTAATGATCGCGTCCACCGGCTGGCGACGGTGGCTACCTAGTTTGCGTCCACCGGCTGGCGACGGTGGCTACCTAGTTTGTCCACCGTCTGGCGACGGTGGCTACACGTGCAAATGTAAAGCTTGTAAATGTGGGAAGTTTAAGTTCGAGTCTAAGTTCGAGTTTAACTTCCACGAAGCGACAAACCACCCGAAAGAGCGTAACACCTACATCGGACGCTGCGGGCCGGCCCTGTGCCAACTCTTCCGAAGCTTCACCCGCGATCGAATTCTTGGCGTTTTTGGATTAAGCCTTGTCTCACGTTGGGGTCAAAGCATATAAAATAGGATGAGTTGCGTTAAACATCGCAACCAATTAGAACACATGTGGAGTAAGCTGACCGTTTGCTGACCACTTCATTCAGTTTCGAGAGGGATCCCATCGATGGCAATTATTCTCACTGAGAACGCCGCCAATCAAGTCAAGAAGTTCCGTGAAGAGCACCAATTTGGTGACGACATGTTTTTGCGTATTGGTGTCGCTGGCGGTGGATGTAGCGGATTTAACTACACATTGGCATTTGACGACAAGTTTGATGCCGCAGGCGATAGCCGCTATGAGCACCATGGTGTGGCGGTTGTCGTCGATAAGAAGAGCGCTTTGTATTTGGACGGCACCACGGTTGATTGGTACCATAGCCTTGAGAAACAAGGCTTTACGTTTGAGAATCCCAATGCCGTTAAGTCGTGCGGCTGTGGTAGCTCCTTCTCAGCGTAAGCTCCATTGGCAATAATCTAAGTCTAGAAACGGTTGCGGGTCGGCCCGCAACCGTTTTTTCATTCCTGCCTTTGGAATCTGGAAGGGTACGCCCGTGAGCGAAAAGATCACCATTATCGGAATTGGCGACGATGGTTTCGATGGATTAACGCGTCAAGCGCTCGAATGGATCGCCGGCGCTGGTACGCTTTACGGACCGTCGAATCTGCTCAACAAAGTTCAGGCTCAAGGACCACGTTTGGTACCACTCTCGGCAGATCTGGACCAGGTCGCCGAAACGATTGCCGCCCCAGCTGCGCCACCACTGGTCATGCTTGCCAGTGGCGATCCGTTGTTTTACGGTGTCGCCCGCTACTTATGTGAAAAGCTGGGGAAAGAGAGATTCGAAGTTCTACCGCACGTCAGCAGCATGCAGCTGGCATTTGCTCGCGTCAAAGAAAGTTGGGACGAAGCTTACCTAACCAACTTGGCAACGCAGTCCGTTTCAAAAGTTGTCGGACGCATTCGCTCTGCCGAAAAGGTTGGGGTTTTTACAACGGACAGCGTACCCCCGCAAGCTCTAGCCAAAGCTTTGCTTGAACAAGGAATTGACTACTTCACAGCCTACATTTGCGAGAATCTCGGATCGCGTGATGAATGTGTGACGCGGGGGTCGTTGGCCGAGATCGCCGCCCAGTCCTTCGGTAGCTTGAATGTCATGATTCTCGTTCGCTTGCCGGACATGCCCGATCGCCCAACTAAATTGGTCGGTAAACGCCTGTTTGGTAATCCCGACGAGTGTTTCCTGCAAAGCCGACCTAAACGAGGCTTGCTAACGCCGAGCGAAGTGCGTGCAATTGCCCTTGCAGAAATGGACCTCGGTCCTTCCAGCGTTGTGTGGGATGTCGGCGCGGGGAGTGGATCGGTAGCGATTGAGTCTGCTCAACTTTCGCCGGAGGGCCAAATCTATGCAATTGAAATGGATCCCGAAGACTACAATCTACTTATTGAAAACTCGCGAACATTTGGTACTGACAACTTAACGCCCGTGTTGGGCGAAGCGCCTGCGGCATGGCGAGAGTTGCCTGATCCTGATGCCATCTTCGTCGGTGGAACAGGGCGAGCCGTCGTTGGCTTGGTAGATGCAGCCTGGGAGCGTTTGCGTTCTGGAGGTCGGATGGTCGTTAGCATCGCAGCCATCGATAACCTCACAGCCGCTGAACAAGCCTTGCGAGCAAAATCGTGCGATCCCCAAATCTTGATGATCAATTTATCCCGCGGTCAACAACAACTCGATAGTTTGCGTCTTGAAGCCGCCAATCCCTCGTTCCTGCTGGTTGCTAAAAAGTCATAAATGAACGAGCATCTCGAAATGGAACTTGACGTCATAGCCGTTGGAGCACACCCCGACGATGTTGAGATCGCGTGTGGTGGAACATTGGCAAAACTGGCCAGTCAAGGTTATCGAGTGGGGATCATCGACTTGACCGACGGTGAGCCAACTCCCCGTTGCCCATCCCCTGAGGTACGAGTCGCTGAGGCGGATTTAGCGGCGAAAACGCTGGGTATCGCCATGCGTAAAATCTTGCCGCTTCCAAATCGTCGTTTATTTGACGGATTTGACGAACGGGTGGCGCTGGCCACCGAGTTCCGCAGGTATCGCCCCAAGCTAGTAATTGGCTTTGGACGCAAGACGCCCATGGCATCTCCCGATCACTATCAGGCGCTGTTGATCACCGATGCCGCGATTTTCTACTCGCGACTGACGAAGTGGGACGAGCATTTTGGTGGTCTACCGGTCCATACCATTGCAGCGCACATTAATTTCCAACTTGGCTTTGAGTCGGTGATGCACCCCGAGTTCGGTAGCAGTGTGACAGTCGATATCACGGAACAGCTTGAACAAAAGATCGCTTCGATTTTGTGTTACCAAACGCAATTCCCTCCCGAAAAACGGGCGACGCTGGACCGCGTGCGCGGGATTGCGATCGCCGCTGGAAGCGCTGCAGGCTTTGGTGCGGGCGAAGTCTTTTCGACGACGCGACCGTTGGGTTGCCAAGACCTGATGCGTACGGTTCTGCTCGACGTGTATCCCAGCCAATAGTCCATTTCTTTTCAACGTTTGGGCGACAACAACTCGCAACCATCATGCCACTGCCTCCGTTGATGCGTCCTCACGTCTATGCTCATCCAACGTTGGATACGGCGATTTGGTTCTTGCATCTGCGCTGGATAGCGGTAGCGGGACAATTGCTAACGATGGCATTTGTCACGCTGGTTCTCAAAACGGAATTACCAGTTACAAAACTGTTGATGTTGATTGGAATCACGGCGGCTTCCAATGCCGCTTACTCCTATTGGCTCAGCCGGTTGCACAAAAGTGGCCTACAACGATCCGATCGCTTACCGACCGATCAAGTTGTTTCGGGGTTGATGTTGATCGACATCATCGATCTTACCGGTTTGCTGTATCTGTCGGCGGGTATCGCCAACCCCTTTGCGCTCTTTTACTTTGTCAACATTGCGGTGGCCGGTGCCATCATTACTCCCGCTTGGGCTTGGGGCATTTGGGGAGCCACCGTTGCCGGCGTGACGTTGTTGTTGATGCATGCGCAGCCCATCGAAGAATTAAGTGCGGCCAGCTCTTTTGCGGCAACTCCTCCGATGCGTTGGACGATTCCGAAGCTTGGCTTTCTCGTCTCGTTTGCAACTTGCAGCGGGATCATCACCTACTTCATCACGGTCCTCACTGGAGAGCTGAGACAGCGCGAGCAAGCGTTAAATGAGGCTGAAGAAGCGCGCATGCGCAACCGACAACTGGAAGGACTCGCCACGCTGGCCGCCGGCGCGGCGCATGAATTGGCTTCACCTCTCAGCACCATCGCCGTGGTTGCCAAGGAACTCAGTCGCAGCCTGGAGAAACAGGGAGCATCGGAGAACCTCGCCAATGATGTCAGCTTGATTCGATCGGAACTAGATCGCTGCCGTCAAATTCTCGACCGCATGACCAGCGCTGCGGGTGAGGCTGCGGGTGAGCGACTGCGTCAAGTAGCGATTGATGAGTTCTTGAGCGAAACACTTTTGGGCTTGCGCGAGCCAGAGAGAGTTCAACTTTTCGTGGCAGACGAAGCACGCACGATGTCCAGCCTCCTGCCGTTGCAGGCCGCCGCGCAGGCGATTCGCAACTTGGTGCAAAACGCCATTGATGCCAGTCCCGCCGGCAGTACCATTCAGATTCATGCGGATTTGGTAGGAGCCAATTGGAGACTGCTGGTTGAAGATCAGGGCTCAGGGATGTCCCCTGACGTACTCAAGCGAGTTGGAGAGCCGTTCTTCACCACCAAAGAACCTGGGCGAGGGATGGGGCTAGGACTCTATCTTACCGGAAACGTGCTCAGGCGACTAAATGCCACACTCAGCTTTTCTAGCAAGCCGGGACAGGGGACAAAAGCAGAAGTCACGCTTCCCGTCGATCGGGGCTGAGCAGCGAGCTTGGAACTCCCGCTCTAAACATCTTTGTTACGCGGTCTCGGGACGACTTCTTGCCGAGCCTTTTCCGGCCGCCGCCTGCCGTTCACAGGCCAGGGGCTGTACTCGTTTGGCTTGTGGACGTTAGAACGCTGCCCGAAAAAGCTCGGCAGGAGCCTCGCGCTCCCGAGTGTAAACGCATTCGCCATCAAGTCGATTTCATGTTACTCTAAAGGAATAGTCCTGGAACGAAGTGCGCGGAGCTTTGCGTTCCGCATTTGTGGGAGTATCGCCATGGCAATCCGAGAGTTAAATCGAGAATTTAATAACTCAGTGCAAACAACGAGTGATGTTGGTCTAAAGGCGAAGAGCATTTTATTAGTCGACGATAGCATCGTTTTGCGCGATCGACTGGCGATGGCTTTTCAAGAACGCGGGTTTTCAGTGTCGGTTGCTGGTGATTACGACGAAGCGCTTTCTACATTTTCCAAAGCTCCAACCGACTTGGCCGTACTCGACCTGCGCATGCCCGGCAAACCTGGGCTAACTCTCCTGCAAGAGTTGAAGAAGATCGCCCCGTCTACAAAGTTTCTGATCTTGTCTGGCTTTGGCTCCATTGCCACAGCGATTGATGCGATACGCATGGGGGCCACTAATTTTCTTCCCAAACCTGCAGATGCTGATGATATCCTCAACGCATTCGCTCGCGGAGATGCAGAGGTCGACGTTCCAGAAGCAGAAGAGGAAATCCCTGTACCCACATTGGCGCAGGCCGAATGGGAACACATCCATCGCATTCTTGCCGACTGTGGTGGAAACATTAGCGAGGCGGCTCGCCGTCTCGGAATTCACCGACGATCCCTGCAACGCAAATTGAGAAAGCGTGCGCCGTAGTTCAGGCTTGCTTTGCGATTTGAGATCATTCCATCTCCATTTCTGGATTTCTACGCTGTTAGGGTTGGTGCAAGCCCCAAGCTGGTCCCCTGTCGCATTTTGGGGCATTATGGCATACTAGTGAATTCGTCATAGACCGTCAGCATTCCATGCACGTCGTCCTATTTTTGTGCGAATTTCCTTGAAAACGTCTGAATTATCGAACCGGAGTGTCGCCACCATCTGGCCACTCTGTCGCTCATAGTTCGGGCGGTTTTGTCCCGTCACAACTGGCGCTCAGAGAGCTTTCCAGCATGATTGTCCCAAAGGAAGGGGCCGCGGGAGAAGCAGCACCGAAGCAACGAGTTGGCGCGGCATGAAGTCAGAGACTTAACCCTTAGGGAGTATTGCGTGTATAAGAACTTAAATTCCGAATTATTGGCGATTTCCGGTCGACAAAGCGAGATCATCGAACTCGCTTTGACATATGGTTTCCGTGGAATCGATATCGATATGGTCGATCTGGTCAAACGCTGTCAGCGAAGTTCCTATGAAAACGCCTCGCGTTTCTTGGCCAGCTCAAAGCTGAAAATAGGTGGCTTTGAAACTCCAATTGACCTTGATGCAGATGACGAAGCGTACGCTCTCAAATTGGCCGCTCTCAACGGCGTCGCCGAGATTGCTAATCGTGCAGACGCGCGAATTGCTATCTTGACAATTCCGACCGGAACCAACCGCCTGCCGTACCCCGAGTACTTTGAGATCATCCGCAAACGAATCAACGAAATCGCCGACATTTTTGCCAAAGAAGAAGTTCGGTTGGCTTTGGCGTTTAATGCCATTCCCGACTTGGCTGAAGAAAAGCAGTTCAAGTTCATTCGCGACGTCGATGGCTTCTTGGTATTGATCAAGGCCTGCAATGCCAAGAATGTGTCGATCGTTTTTGATAGCTGGAATTGGCACCTCGGTCGCGGTACCGAAGCCCAACTCGATGCACTCGGCCTTGAACGCGTTGCCGCCATTCGGTTAGCAGATTGCAGCGAAGGCGTGGATCCAGCGGCTGCGACGGCCGACGATTGTCTGTTGCCTTCGTCCACTGGCGTTATTGATAGCGTTTCCTATCTTCGCAAGTTTGCTGATGAGAAACTGAAGTTGCCTGTTACGGCGATGGGTAAACCGCTCAACCAGACCGCAACCCGCGATGCACTGGTCGGCTTGGCGCAAGACGCCCTCGACAAGACGTTTCTTGAAGCTGGACTGCCAAGTCAAACTCGCAAGCCAGAGACGTTTGTTGATCAAAGTTATGTGCGCAGCTACACAAGCTAGCTATTTCAACAGGTTCATCCCGTCCCATTGAACCTTGATGCCTATTTGATCTCGTTCCAAGGCTCCCTGCCTTGGAACGCAGCCCCGCGCAACTTGCCTTCCCCACGCGGAAATCCAAGCGAATGCTTGAATATCCGCGTGGGGAGGAGTATCTAAAGGCCCCCTTTGCAGCCCCTTCCGTCGGCGAGGCTTGATAAGGGGGAACGATTATTCGGGATATGCCTCGAACGGACAAATTGCACTTCTTAGGAGTGGAGAATGGCTGAATAGATCGATTGCTACAACCGATTTCACCTGCAGGGCACGGACTGTCATTGCGATCCGTACAACCGATGAGCGCTCCACCGCTCGACTGCCGTCCAACTGCTGGGAATGGAACGAACATGCAATCCGCGAAGAGAATGAAACTTCGGCTGGCTCTTCTGCTCACGAGCGTCTCAGCCACGTCTCTGATGGCTGATGACACGTTCATTGTTCAACCACGGTTGCGCGTGACGATTGAGCAACAAGCTGCGCCCATTCAGCAACCCAGCCTTTCAACTCCCGACGCGAAGCCACGCCTTTCGCCGCCAACGCACGTTGCAACTCGCCCAACAATCGATCGGTTCGACGTTCCGCCGCGTGCTCCGTCACTGTCGAGTGCCGCCAAAGTCGGGAGTGCAAATACGCTGCAGTGGTATACACGAGGGACGGCCCCGCGCGAATCAACTTTGGACGAGGCATTCGTCAGCTCCACGAGTAACCTTCGAATTGACCAGGAACTGTCGCTCGAGTTCGACCCGCTCCCGTCGAGCCCTCGTCAAGGCCCAAGGGAGCCCGCGTTCAAAACTGGTGAATTCGCCTCGCTTGATTTCCCTGCGACCGACCAAAAACAGACAACTGCACCAGAGAACACCGCTCTGGTAAAGGAAACAGCAGTCGACGTGGAACGCCAAGAGCGAGCCGTACTCGCTTCGTTGGTTTCCAGTCGAATTATTGGCGATGCCCCGGCCCATGCTCAAGACGTTGCCCTTGATTCGGTAGACCCTGCACCCGGCTGGAATGCCGTCGGCGAGCGGTTGTCGCGGCATATCCACAATTGCGAAGCTCTCTTGCGTCGCAACGCTTTTTTCTCCGCCCGCGAAGAAGCGGAATCGGCGGCGGTCTACTTGGTTAGAATCTTAGACCTCATGTCGAATAACTATGGCTCTGAACCACTGCTTTTGGCAGCTCAGCAGGCGTTGAATGAATCAGAGGACTTTACCTTTTCCCAGCGTTTGACGACCGACCAAAACTTCTTGGAACGATTGATTGCATCCCATCAAACGCAGTTACTAAAAAACTCAGACGTTTCTCAGCTGTCGCCGCTAGTCGCAGCTCAACATTACCGTCAGCACGCCATAGAGTGCCTTGTTCAGGCTAGCCAAGGCCACCCTTGGGGAAGCGAAGTCTATTACACGCTTGGTCGCACTTTACAGGCCCAAGCAGACGGAAGCCCAGCGAACTCAGATGCCTTACGATGGCGAGCGGTAACCTACTATCAAGCCGCTACCGCCGTTGCGCCAAGCAATTCGATCGCCACCAATCAACTCGGCTATATTTTGCTGCAGATGGATCGCCCACAAGATGCTCGCGCCTCTTTGGTCGCCTCGGTGGAAGCCAAGCTAAGCGAGTCAGCCCTTGAAAATTTGGTGGAAGCCAGTCGTCGGTTGAACGACGGTGCGACTCAACACTGGGCCATGCAGCATCTGGCTTCAATGCGGCATAGTCAGCCTCCGCAAAGCCCAGTGCCACAAGTCGTGGAGGTCGATCCGCAAACTTTTATGGCGATTAGCCCCCGTTCCATTGGCCCACAACCTCCGCTGTATCACGACACAGCAGCCCGTACGGCCACCGCACCACATGCAGCGCCTCAGCGCTAAAAAAGAAAATGTCGCGTGCGTGCCCAGTCGTCGTTACCTTGACTTGAAACTGAAGTGATGAAAATCCAACAACTTGTAATCGCATTTTCCATAGTTTGCCAACTGCACTCGGCACTCTGGTCGCAACAACTTGGCAATACGACGCCTGGCAACCAACCGGATGTCGTGAGACAGCAAGAGGAGATGTTCCAACCTCCTGCCGCCGTCAATCAGCCCGTTTTGCGCGGCACCATTCCAGGCAACGTCGATCGGGGTGGCTTTTCCGTCGACAATCTGCCGTCGCAACCCCAGGTTGCCAAAGGGCGTTGCCAGACATGTGCGGTCGGCGTCGACTGCTCCGACAATTGCATCGGTCGCCAAACGTTTCGCGATCTTCACCCCTACGATTTCCAGCCGCTCGCTCACGGTGAGCACCTCGGTCCAATTCGCTTGCCTTCCACCATTGACTATCGTGTTCGTATCGGCGATCGCCTGCGGTTCACCTACATCCTCTCGCGCGAAATCCTCGCTGACAGTTTCCCTTTGCGAGTCGGTGATGAACTGCAAATTTCGTCCATTACGGATCCCACCATCAAATTGGGTGATGTCGTGCAAGGACGCGGCATCTCCATACAGCCTGATGGTATGTTGTACCTGCCGATTCTAGGACCTGTGCGTGCGCACGGCCTCACCATCTCGCAGCTACGACGCAATCTTGAAATTGCATACAAAGCTCAAATTCGCAATCCGGCTATCGATATCATTCCGATCAAGACCAACACACTGCTCGAAGATATCCGCGCATCGGTCGACGCCCGAGCAGGGCAGGGGGGGCAGGGTGTTGTCTATGCAGTGCAACCCGATGGTACGATTCGCTTGCCAAAGCTCGGTTCCATTTGCGTCCAGGGGATGACGTTGGACGAAGTAAAGCGTGAAGTCAATTTGCAATACCGCCAAATCGTTTCTGGGCTAGAAATAGAAACGCATGTGGACGCTCAAGCTCAACATTTCATCTTTGTATATGGTGAAGTCAACAAACCCAATCGTTATGAGTTGCTCGGCGCCACCTCAGTGACTCAGGCCTTGGCCTTGGCCGAAGGCATCAAAATCGGTGGCAACGCGCGCGAGATCGTCATCTTCCGCCGAGCCGAAGACTGGCGACTGCTGGCTACACGCGTCGATCTCAAGGGCGCACACTTGGGCAAAGTACCGCTCCCGACAGACGAAATCTGGTTGCGAGATAGCGACCTGATCATCGTACCACCAACTCCAATCCAACGTTTTGACAACTTCGTCAAGCAAGTCTTTACCGATGGAGCTTATGGAGTCTTCCCACTCGCACAAGTCGGCTCCGGACTCACCATCCGCAACGGCATTTTTGCGAATTAGGCATTAGGCATTAGGCATTAGGCATTAGGTCTAAGATCTCAAGCCTCAAGTCTCAAGCCTCAAGTCTCAAGCCTCAAGCCTCAAGTCGGCCGGAGCTGGAATAACGCGGGGTTCATACTTCCGCTACGAAAACCTTCCAAATCGAGTGTAACGAAGCAAAAGCCAATTTCACGCAAGCGTGCTGTTAGGCGAAGACGCACTGCTGGATCAACCAATTGCACCAAGTCTGCGACACCGACTTCGATCCGGGCCAATTCACCTTCGTGCAAGCGGACCCGTAACTCGACCAACCCCAGTTCACGCAATAGTTCTTCGGCCTGCTCAATTCGTCGCAGCCGTTCGTCGGTCACCGGGACACCGTGAGCAATGCGTGAAGCCAGACAAGGGCTTGCCGGCTTGTCGGCGATGGGAACTTGCCACAAGGCAGCCAGTTCTCGTACCTGATTCTTGGCGATGCCCAACTCTGCCAATGGAGCGCGGACCCTCGCTTCGCTGGCGGCTTTTAAGCCAGGGCGATAGTCGCTTAGGTCGTCCGCATTGGTACCCGTGACGATCGTTGAGTTTGGGAAAGCAGCTTGCATGGTGGCGAACAGTTGCTGCTTGCAGAAGTAGCATCGACGTTCATCATTGCGTCGATAGTCATCGCTGCGGAGTTCTTCGGTATCAATCACTTGATGTTGCAAAGCGACATGTTCGATGACCAGTTGGGCATCACTCAGCTCCCGAGCAGCGACACTGGCACTGCGCCCGGTCACAGCCACGACGTGACTGGATGAAAACGCTGCCGCCTGTGCGACGACCGCGCTATCGACTCCTCCGCTAAGTGCAATTGCATAGTGCCGTTGCGGCTCAAACCATTCGATGAGCCGTCTTGCAATCGCGTTTACTGAACCATCCATGATCGTCTACTCCACTAGAAATTGCAGCTCTAACTCGGATTAGTCGCCCGTATCGCGTTCTTGTTCGAGTGGTTCCATGATCTTTGTGTTGCGTTCGACGGCAACCACGATGGTGCGTTGTTGGCTACCATCGCGAGTGCAAGCGACCGCAGGTAGCACTTGTCGTCGATCGGGAAAGGGCAAACGCACAGCAAAGGTGCCATCGGGCCGCAATGAGACCGGTTCACCGTTGAGCGTCAGGTAGCCATCAGGCACCGTCGACCCATACACGACCAATTCAATTTCCATATCAAAATGGAATTCACCTCGGCGGCGGAAGGGACTCTCCGAACCGGCGCCAAGTTTTGCCAGGGCAGGTGCGCCAAGGCTACGATGCACACGTTCTTCCAATATCTCCTTTAGCTCACCGGTCTCGCGCTCGGTGTCATAACCACCACTGAGAGCAAAAATGCGTTCGCTCTCCGGCCCTACGTCACTCCAGTGATCGTCGACGGCATCCGGAGCTCCGCCTGCTGTGGTCTTCACAATATTGCTCTTGGCGATTGCATGAAATCTGCCGCTCGGCGAAACATAACCCACCAGCACTCGGAAACTGGCCGCCTCGCCAGTCCAGTCGATGTACCAGTTCCGCAAGCCACCGTGAATTTCGATATCTCGCTCCACGGTCTCCGAGGAACTTGATGTTCCCGAGTCGTCAAGTCGGAGCAATCTTAAGATGGGTTTGCAGCCATGCCACTGTTCGGCCATGGCAGCTCGAGCGCGTTCGACAGCGTTGCGTGTAATGTCCCATGAAGCGTGAAGCCAAAACGGATCGCGAACAAACAAACCGATTCGATCTTTGAGAGGCTCTTTTTCCCAAATCGGCTCAGCAGCCCCTGGTGGTCTGACGAGTGTTGGTCGAAAAGCAATATCTTTCCCCGATTCGCGTTGTAGCTGTAGTTCGCGAATCTTCTTCAAAACTTTAGGACTAGTCGACGTTGGCTTGGGAACCGACTTTCCGGCAGGCTTGGGCGTCGTGCTGGTTGATTTCTTGCTGGCGGAAGGCTCTTTGATTGGCGATGGCTTGATCGCCGCTTTCGATTTCTTGGCCTTTCCAGTGTCCGCGTTCACCTCATCGGCTGAAACCTCGGTTGCAGACTTACTATTTGCAGCCTTGCTGTTTGTTGGTGCAACAGTTTTGGAGGAATCTGGCTTTGTCTTCGCTTTATCGGCGGGTCGTGAGGTAGGCTTAGGCGCCGCTTTGCCCGACGTCTTGTGGGCGGATTTTGAACTCGGGGTTGCGGTCTTGACTGCGGAAGCTTTGGGTTTGGCGACGGATTTTGAGTCAGACTTTTTGTTTACTGGGTTATGTACCGCTGAACTCTTGGATTCTAAATTCTTGGGCTCAGACGCTTTCTTTGCCGTCGGTTTGCTGCTAACTTTGGGAGCTTGTTTCTCGCTACTTACTGATTTTTCCTTACTGCCCCGTTTTTTACCGTCCGATTTTTTATCCTTGCCAACTGATTTGTCATTTGAAGCGGTCGGTTTCGACTTGGACAGTTTGACAATTGCGGCCACCAGTTCGTCTTTTCGCATAGCCCCTGCGCTCGCAACTCCCAACTGTTTGGCCGTTGCGGCAAGCTCTTGTTTGGTTTTGGAGTTTAAATCGGCTGCGGTGGACAAAATTGAAACTCCGGCTCGAAAGTCTAACGATAAAAATGCTCCTCCATGAAATGCCGCCATCGAAAACGAATCTTGGCAGGCTCGGCTCTCCGTACGCAACTCGGAAAATCTCAGACCGACTCGCACGTTCCAGGGTTGTTACAAGTGAGCTGACATGGCACGCAAGACAACCTCAGCAGTATGTCTAACCATTGTGCAATTTCCTAGATTGTGAACATTTGTACACATGGCCAGCCACAATCCAACAATGTCATCCTAGACAACATTAAACAGCCTCTAATGAAAACTGTGTACACTTAATCGCCTGTAGGCACTTGGAGGATGGCTGCTAATATTCGTCCAGGCACCAATATGCGTGGTCTTCCTTAGATCGAACGGACGCACAAAACGAAATCCCTGGGAACATTCGTTCAGTATCAGTAGAAAAAACTGGAGTCTCGGGAATCTGAAGCGTTGCTGCATAAATTTGAATCGATTTTCGCGAGGCTCTCATTTCCTTTTTTTGCGAGAGAAGAATAGTTGGCAACCACTCAACGCTTCGACCAACCTATGCAGTGGTTATCCAGGACCATCGCAGTACTGATCTTCATGGTCGGACCTGGCATACTCGGCTCTTTGGTTGACCGGTGGCTGAAACTGAGCATCTTCACACCAATCGGCTTTGGCATTGGAATCACGTTAGCAACGGTCGCTCTTCTGGTACTTGCCAAGCACTTTATTCCTGACGCCAAAGGTAAGTCGTTGACGGACGCGGATTTCGATGACGAAGGTGAAGTTGTCGACGAGCTGGCGGATCCTGATTTTTCAAGGAAGGATCGTGATCGATGAGCGACGAGTTAGGTGATGAGGGCAACGAGCAGTTACAGCCGGCCAGTCCTGTATTCGATTCTCAACGGCCCGTCCAGCCAGCTGAAGCTACCGTCCCACCGACCGCCAGTTCGAGTAACAAATTGCTGGATGCAGCCTCGATTGAAGGCGTGCAACCAGAGCAGTTTAGGTCGACTCGAAACGCACTTGTGGTTAGCGCCGCGATCGTGGGAGCTGGCGTCATTAGCCTGCTTGCGACAATTAGCCACGGCTGGGAGCAGGTGATTCGACCGGTGGCGATTGCGACCAGCGCGACCCTGTTTGGCTTGGTTCCGCCTTTATTAATTAGCAAGATGATGCGAAATGTTGCAGCAAAACAGCTATTGGTCGTTGCTTGGCGACTGGGAATTATGTTACTGGCGTTGCTGTTGGCAACACGTTTTCTGGACGAAGAAAGAAAATGGTATCTGAATACACTTCTGGCCTGTTATTTCGTTGCATTGCCATTAGAATCGTGGCTCTTAATCGTTGACGCTAGGCGACCGCTGAAAAACGACTCCTCGTTGTAGATTAGCGTCCGTTGTTCTTGATTTCGTGTCTCACGGCCAGTCCCCCAACGCGACCTCCCCCATGGCTTCCGAACCAATCCTACACATTAAGGACAGCTACTACTTCGATGTGCCGCGCATGTTGGTCCGCGCGAACTACAATTCGCCGGAGCAAATCGCCGATCAAGTAGGTGCTTGGGCTGTTCGCAACGACCCCGATTATCAGTCTTGGGAAGCCGACAAGTTCATTGAAGAGCTCACCAAAATCATTGGGGACACACCTGCTTTAGCCCACGCAAAAGAGGCGTGGCTCGCTTGGCAGCATGCTGACTCTCACCGCCACGGCCGTCCGTTTGATCAATACGTACAAGACGCTGAAGCCGAGTTGCGAGCCCAAGCCACCTCATGGGCAAATGCCCGAGCCAAGGCGGCCGCAAGTCAAGCCAACGCGGAGACAAAAGACCGTGACGAGAAACCGCGAAATCCAGCCCAGGCTTATTTGGCGGAGAATCCAAACGAGCAGCTCGATTGGATCGTAAAGTTGGCCGATAACGCTGAGCACGCAAAAGCTTGGAGCGCAGTCCGTACCGAAATGGACGCACGTGAGGTACTGAATACCTACCTCGCCAGCCCCCGTGGGACCTGGCAGGAAGAAAAGTTAGCCGAATATAATCACCACTTGTCTGGCAAGGTCTTCATCCCCCAACCGTTTGGCACCCTCAGAAACGCGTACGAGCCTCAATCGGGATTCGCCATTTCGCGTTACATGATCATTGAAGTGGTGGTTGCCATTATCATGATCGTGCTGTTCCGCTGGTTAGCCGGTCGGATGCAGCAGAGCGATGCACCGAAGGGGAAGGTCTGGAATCTGCTTGAAAGCTTCTTGACATTCATCAAGACCGATATCGTTGAAAAAGGGGTTGACCCGCACGACTCACCCAAGTTCATGCCATTATTTTGGACAATTTTCTTGTTCATCCTCGGCTGCAACCTGATGGGTATGCTGCCTTGGGTTGGAGCCCCCACGGCCGCTTTTGCATTAACAGTGGTTTTGGCTTTGGTCGTGTTTGTCATCGGCAGCTATGTGGGGATTAAAAGCCATGGCTTGGTGGGTTACCTGAAGGGGCTTGTACCCGACCTGGGCCTGCCGATTTATTTGGCGATTTTTATTGTTCCCATGGTTTGGATCATTGAGTTCGCTTCGTTGTTCATCAAGCACGCGATCTTGTCCATTCGATTGGTCGCCAATATGGCGGCCGGTCACATGGTTCTGCTTGGTATCATGGGGCTGGCCTTTGGCACACACGCCGGCGCAATGCACGTGGGTGCTTGGACAGGTCTATCGATCATTGCCGTTTTGGGAACAACCGTGCTGAGTCTGCTCGAGTTATTTGTGGCGTTCCTGCAGGCTTATGTGTTCACGTTGCTGGCCGCATTCTTTATCGGCAGCGCTTCGCACGGTCACTAAATCACAGAAGAAAATCTTAGTCAGCGCGTTAATTACAACCTTTTGATACTACTACTTTACGTCTGCTTTTTAGGAGAGAGATAAGTGTTTAAATCTGTTCGCACAGCAATGTGGACTCTGGGACTTTTGTTGGCTGTTGCATCGCCCGCCGCTGCACAAACGACAGGTGGTA
The DNA here is from genome assembly GCA_041753315.1 of Pirellulaceae bacterium. Taxonomy (GTDB): domain Bacteria; phylum Planctomycetota; class Planctomycetia; order Pirellulales; family Pirellulaceae; genus Aureliella. Next base: position 31,795 of record JBGSUV010000108.1, read on the forward strand.
TGCCTCCTCAAATTGGCGCTGGCTTGGCCGTAATCGGTGCCGCGCTCGGAATTGGCATGTTGGCCAAGGGTGCAGTTGAATCGGTTGCCCGTCAACCCGACGCTTCTGGCACGATTCAGACGTTGATGATCATTGCAGCAGCTTTGATCGAAGGTCTAGCTTTTTATGCGGTTATCGTTTGTAGCTAAGCGATGGTTGGCGACTGAATTCGTTCAACAAGCTTTCCATTGTCAGTGTGAATGGGTGCCATGGTAAATTTACAAAAGCTCTTTTGCGGACTACTTTCTATCGCTTACCTAGCGCTGCTAGCCTCTGCGAGCCTAGCTCAAGATGTGCCAGCAAGTTCGGAGCAGGCAGAAGTCGAAAAGGTCGGCGGTGACCATGCGGATGCTGGCCAAACCGACGCGGGACACGCCGACGGAGATCATGGCGGCGAACATGTGGATCTGGATCCAACGCACGCCAACATGCGGGATGAAACCTACAAAGTTGTCGACTTTCGGACCGACATGGCATTTTTCAGTGCCATCGTGTTCCTGGTGCTGTTGGCCATCCTGACCACGGTCGCCTGGAAACCGATCATGCAAGGCCTTGAAAAACGGGAGCATGGGATCGCGAGTAACATTGCCAATGCCCAGAAGGCTTCGCAAGATGCCATGGCCAAGCTGGCTGAGTACGAATCGAAATTGGCCTCGGCCAATCAAGAAGCTCAGCAAATCTTGGCAGATGCCCGCAAAGATGCCGAAGCCACCGGTCAACGTTTGATTGCCACCGCTCAAGAAGAAGCTGTGCGCCAACGCGAACGGGCCGTCGCTGAAATCGACTCTGCCAAACGAGTCGCGTTGAGCGAATTGGCAGAGAAATCGACCGACGTGGCGATGACCCTGGCGCAACGCGTGGTTGGACGGGAAGTCAACGCGAGTGACCACCAAAACTTGATCCAGGAAATGCTGACCCAGCTTCCGAGCAAGAACTAGTTATCCGTTTCGATTCCTCATCCTGCACTTGTTTAGCTGCCTGAGCCATGACAAATCCCGAACAAGAGAGCACGCATCCCACAGTACTGGACGGCGACGAACAGCAGATTGGTCGCTTGTACGGACGAGCTATCCTGGGAGCAGCCGGAGACCGTGCGGATGAAATCGTCGCTCAACTCAAAGCCGTCGTGGACGAATGCTTGACCGTTTTCCCCGCCCTGGAGAAAACCCTCGCTTCCCCCCGAGTCAGCCAAGAGCAGAAGGAAGCGATGCTCGACCGGATCTTTAAAGGTCGCGTCGATGCCATCGTTTTGAACTTCATGAAAGTCCTGTGCCGCCGTAATCGGATCGGTTCGCTTCGCGCCGTGCAGGTGACTGCCGCGGAACTCCGCGATGAAGAACTGGGTAAGGTACGCGTGTTGGTCTCATCGGCTCTTCCGCTGACCGACTCGCAACGCTCCAACATCGTTGCGCGGATGGGAGAAGTCTTAGGGAAACAAATCGTTTTGGAAGAACGCGTTGATGCGTCCCTGCTCGGTGGAATAGTCATCCGCGTGGGAGATCAGGTCTTTGATGGCAGTGTCTCAGGCAGGTTTGACGCAATACGCAGTTCCGTCGCCAGCGGCATCCACAAGGCGATTCGCGACAAGTACGAGTCGCTGCTTTCTTCGTAAATTTATCCATTCAATCATTATCAACCATAACAGAAGTATTTCGAGGTAGGGCATGAAGTTCAATTCGGACGAAATCGCCTCGGTGATTCAAAAAGAAATCGAGACGTTCGAAAGTCAAATGGACGTCCGTGAAGTGGGTACGGTGCTCGAAGTGAGCGACGGTATCGCCCGCGTTTACGGCCTGTCAGGCGTCATGGCTGGCGAAATGGTCCAGTTCCCCAGCGGCGTCATCGGTTTGGCGTTCAACCTGGAAGAGAACTCTGTCGGTATCATCATCTTGGGTGACTACCTAACGATCAACGAAGGTGACGAAGTCAAATCGCTTGGCAAGTTGCTCAGCGTCCCCGTTGGCGAAGGGATCGTAGGTCGAGTTCTCGATCCGCTCGGCAAACCCCTCGATGGACTCGGCCCAGTCGAATCGACCGAGCAACGTCCAGTAGAAATTATCGCTACCGGTGTTTCGGAACGACAACCTGTTCACGAACCGTTGCAAACGGGCATCAAAGCCATCGACGCAATGACCCCCATCGGTCGCGGACAACGCGAATTGATCATCGGTGACCGCAAGACGGGTAAGACCGCTGTTGCCCTGGACGCCATCATCAACCAAAAGGGAACGGGCGTTAAGTGCTTCTACGTGGCCATCGGCCAGAAGGACTCGTCGGTCGCTCTGGTCGTCGAGACACTCCGCAAGTATGGCGCGATGGACTACACCACCGTCATCGTCTCAGGTGCTAGCACACCAGCTCCAATGCAATACATTGCTCCGTACTCTGGTACAGCAATGGCCGAATACTTCATGTTCAATGGTCAACACGCTTTAGTTGTCTATGATGACTTGAGCAAGCAGGCCGTTGCCTATCGCCAGCTATCGTTGCTCATGCGTCGTCCACCAGGTCGGGAAGCTTACCCCGGCGACGTATTCTATTGCCACAGTCGCTTACTCGAACGTTCGGCCAAGCTCTCCGAAGCGCTCGGCGGCGGATCGCTCACCAGTTTGCCAATTATCGAAACGCAAGAAGGTGAAGTGTCAGCCTACATTCCAACCAACGTGATCTCGATCACCGACGGCCAGATCTATCTGCAGCCCGACCTGTTCTTCAAAGGCATTCGTCCTGCGATGAACGCCGGTATTTCGGTTTCTCGCGTGGGTGGCGCCGCTCAGATCAAAGCGATGAAAAAAGTCGCCGGTGGTCTCCGACTGGACTTGGCTTCGTTCCGCGAGTTGGAGGCCTTTGCACAACTTGGTACCGATCTCGATCCGGTTACCCAATCTCGACTCGACCGCGGTTACCGGATGGTGGAATTGCTCAAGCAGTTGCAATACAAGCCGATGAGCGTGTTTGATCAAGTTGTCAGTATTTATGCAGCCACACGGGGTCACATGGACGACGTGGCCGTGGCCAACATCGCAGACTTCGAAACCAAACTCCTGGCATTCATGCACGACCGTAAGAGCGATGTGATGAAGAAGCTGGAAGATTCCAAGGACCTAGGCGAAGAAGTCGAAACGGGTATCAAGGCAGCCATCGCTGAGTTCAAGAAAGGCTACAAACCAGGCTAAAACCTGGGATGCTAGCCCTTTGTAGCAGCTAATCTGGTAGGCATAAGGAACTCATGGCAAACATTCGTGAACTCGACAAACGGCGCAAGTCGGTAAGAAATATCCGCAAAATAACGCGGACCATGGAATTGATCGCAACAGCGCGATTCAAGAAAGCCATGGACCGCGCTTCGGCGGCCAATGACTACACGCAACGCATCACTCAGATCGTTCGCGACTTGGCCGGCGCTGGCTTGGAAGTTTCTCACCCACTGCTGGCTGAGCGGCCTGAAGTGAAGACAGCGACCCTACTGATGCTCACCAGTAACCGCGGCCTGTGCGGTGGCTACAACGGCTCAGTGATTCGTGCGGCCACCATCACCCGCAGCGAAATCGAAGCCACCGGTGCCGACTTGCAGTTTGAGATCAGCGGCAAACGGGGTGTCAACGCGATGAAGTTCCGCCAAGTGCGGATCGACAACTCGTATACGAACTTCGAAGACGAACCGAAATTTGCCGACGTGGCGCGAATCGCCGATCGGCTAATGGATGACTTTACCTCCGGACGCATGGATCGCCTGGATGTGGTTTACACCAAGTTCATTAGCATTTCGAAACAAGTGGCGGTCTCGGAAACGCTCCTGCCATTCGCTCAACCCAAGCTGGAGCCGGTCGCCGGAGAGGCTCAAGTCAAATCGGGTTCTGCCAGCAACCAAAACTACGAATTCTTGCCATCGGCCGAATCGATTTTGGAAGAGGTGGTACCAGCCAGCTTCCGCGCTAAACTGTTCAAGTGCTTCCTCGACGCCGCCGTCAGCGAACAAATCGCGCGGATGGTTGCGATGAAAAGCGCTACCGAAAATGCGGGTGACATCATCAAGCAACTATCGATGACGTTCAACCGCGCCCGTCAAGCCAAGATCACGCAAGAAATCATGGAAATCATCGGTGGTGTTGAAGCGCTCGAAGGTTAGTTCTCCTTTGCCGCTTCAACCCGATTCGATTCCCTCCTTCCCATAACAACAAATCAACTCAACCATAAATCCAACCGAGGATTAGCAGAGATGTCGACCGCCACCACACCATTCGTTGGACGCATCACTCAAGTGATCGGCTCCACTTTTGACGCTGAGTTCCCTGATGGTCAACTGCCGCCAATTTACAATGCGGTGAAGATCAAGTCGGAAGAAAAGGGGATCAAAGTCAACTTGACCGGTGAGATCCAACAGCACCTGGGCGGTGGACGCGTGCGTTGCGTTGCTCTCGGCAGCACCGAAGGTCTACGCCGCGGACTCGACTGTGTCGATACCGGCAAACCGCTGTCGGTTCCCGTTGGCAAAGCCACTCTCGGTCGCGTCTTCAACGTACTTGGCGAGCCCGTTGACCAACGCGGCCCAGTCGAAGCCGATGACTATTGGCCCATTCACCGCCACGCTCCACAGGTCGACGAACTTTCAACAAACACCGAGTTGTTCGAAACGGGTATCAAAGTGGTCGACTTGCTCACACCGTTCGTGCGGGGTGGTAAAGCGGGTCTGTTCGGTGGTGCCGGTTTGGGCAAGACCGTTATCTTGACTGAATTGATCGCGCGGATCGCCAGCTCACACGGTGGTTATTCGGTGTTCGCCGGTGTGGGTGAACGTACCCGCGAAGGCACCGACTTGTGGCTCGAAATGCAAGAAACCGAAATCGGGACCACCGGTCGCATGGTCATCGAACAGACGTGCATGCTCTTCGGCCAAATGAATGAGCCACCAGGCTCGCGTCTGCGTGTCGCCTTGGCGGCACTAACCATGGCCGAGTACTTCCGCGATACCACCGGGGCGGACACATTGTTGTTCGTTGACAACATCTTCCGTTTCTCCCAGGCTGGTTCAGAAGTGTCGGCCCTATTGGGTCGTATGCCTTCCGCCGTAGGTTACCAGCCCACGTTGGCCACTGAGATGGGTGCTCTCCAAGAGCGGATCACGTCGACCAAAAAGGGTGCTATCACTTCGGTGCAAGCGGTGTACGTTCCTGCGGACGACCCAACCGACCCCGCTCCTGCAACCGCCTTCGGTCAGTTGGACGCGTTTATTTACCTTGAGCGTTCGATCTCTGAAAAGGGGATTTACCCTGCGATCGATCCATTGGCGTCAAACAGCCGAATTCTCGATCCGCAATACGTGGGTGTACGTCACTACACGATCGCTCGCCGAGTTCAGACAATTCTTCAGCGTTATCGTGAATTGCAAGACATCATCGCCATTCTTGGTGTGGATGAATTGAGCGAAGAGGACAAGATGGTCGTGCACCGAGCCCGTCGTATCGAACGGTTCTTGTCGCAACCGTTCTTGGTCGCGGAGAAATTCATCGGACGTCCCGGTGAAATCACCACGATCGCCGATACGATTCGCAGCTTCGAAGAGATTTGCGACGGCAAGTGGGATCACCTGCCAGAACAAGCGTTTATGTACGTCGGTTCTATCGAACAGGCCGAAGCCCAAGCCAAGAAGATGGCAGCGAAGTAACAATCAGTTGGCCTTCCAAGCAAGCGATCGATCATGAGCGATATTAAGTGTGTGGTGGTAACACCCGAGAAAACCGAGATCGATGTGCAAGCCACATCGGTCACGGTGCCGTTGTTTGACGGTGAGTTGGGAATCCTGAAGAATCACAGCCCGCTGGTCGGGCGGCTTGGTTACGGCGCGCTGCGGATCAAAGATGCCGCGGGTACCGCCACCAGTTACTTCGTCGAAGGTGGCTTCGTGCAGGTCTCAGCGAATGTCGTTTCGGTCTTGACCGATAGCGTGATGGCCATGAAGGAGGTTACTGCTCAATCGGCTGAAGCCGCCATGCGGGCCGCCCTGGAGATGCCCAAGGATGCTCCGGAACAGGCCATTGCCCGGCAAAAAGCTTGCGATCGCGCGCGGGCCATGAAACGGCTCGCAAGTACGTGAGCTGCTGCTCGACTCAAGAGTCTACACTTCGCTTCAACCTCTCCGGTTGGAGGTTGTGATCGCCAGCAGGATCGAATGATCTCGCAGCAAGCCAATCGCACAGAGATAACTGGCAAAGATCGGCTACGGACTCGGTTGTAGCGCTTTATACTGACAGCATGCGTAACTTCCTGCGTTCTGAATTTAGTCCATGGCTGGCGTTAGCCACCTGTCTCTGCGTGCTGTTTTACCCCGGGTTAGTCGACTCGGAAATTCCAGCCTTTCGCGACGGGTACCACTTCTATTACCCTCAAGCGATATGGCTCGACCGTTGCGCGGCCCGCGGAGAGCTTTTCCCGACCTGGAATCCTGACGAGGGACTAGGCGTGTCGATAGCCGGGCAGCCAAGCGCCGCGTTGTACTATCCCCTCCGCATTCTCTGGTGGCTTCCCGGGCTCTCGCTCCCGCAGCGTTATGCAATTGTTTGCATCACGCACCTGCTAATTGCAGCAGCGGGCATGCGCTACGCCGCTCGCGGCCTCCGCTTGCCGCGGGCTGCTGGTTGGTTGGCCGCGTTTAGTTATGCGCTGAGTTGCCCGGTTCTATTTCAGCACACTAATTTGATCTACCTGTGCAGCGCTGCCTGGATCGGTTTTGCACTTGGTGCCACGGTCCGTGCTCTGCGGATCGCCAACCAGGAACTTTTTCGCAGTTGTTGCGTATTTGGCGGCGCTTGCACAATGATGACGCTTGGCGGAGACCCACACACAACGGCCAATAGTCTAATTGTGGCAGGTATGGGGTCGTGCGCGCGATGCTTCTTGAGGTGGAACGTAGAGCCTTCGCCGGGACCAACACATTTCACCAAGCGTTGGCTCGGCAAGTTATCCGCCCCCATTTGGCTTGCAAGTGGCGTTGTGCTTGTCGTCTGCCTGACAGCCATCCAATGGATTCCCGCAATGCGCTGGACATCGCAAAGCAGTCGGCTTGCGGACCACGGGGTCGCGCAGCCAATGGACGCCAACAACCCGGTCATTGCAAGTGCCCTTCGTGACGCTCCACCACCCTCCTACCGCATCTACGACTTCAGTTTAGGACCTTGGTATGTCGCCACCTGCGTCTTTCCTACGCTGGGGGGGCATTACCTGGCTAAGAACTCACGGCTATTTGACGCGATCCCTAGCGAAGGCCGCATGTGGATTCCCTCGCTATATTTTGGACTACTACCGTGCTGGCTTATCATAACAACAACTTGCACCCACTTTACAAGCCGTTTGCGATCGAGACCTCTGCTCGTTTTATTGGCCATGACGTTGCTGGCTGCCCTCGGCAACTATTCGATTATATGGCTACTTCGCGAAGCTTTTTTGGGCTTCGGTTTGGAAACGCTCGCGCGACATCTACCCAATGACCACGTTGGAACGCTCAGTTGGCTATTGGCCGAAGTCGTGCCTGGGTACGGCGCGTTCCGTTATCCCGCCAAATGGACGACATGGTTCTCCGCCACCGCTTGCCTACTCGCTGCACAGTCGATGAGTGCTGGTGTGCATCAGTGGAGTAGCGACCAAAGAACAATATATTGGACGCGATCCTTGTTGACCATCTCCTGTATCGGGTTGATTTCCTCATTAGCTCTCTGGCTGCTATCAACCTTTGGCTATGCGCCGTGGCTAGACCTCTGGCTCATGCGCCACGCGGCTGATCCTTGGCTCGACGCTCCCCGAACTCAAGCCATCGCACAGAGCGCTACTCTGGCATTTGCCATTCCATCATTGCTGCTGTTGATTCTTACCCGAGTCACCTGTTCGATGCCCGCCATTGCGATGCTGACACTGGCCGAAATGACGGTTGTGGCCATGCCCTGGGTTTCGTTTACTCCTCCCCCACGTCCCATGCCAACCCCGCCTATTCAACTGCGCACTGACGCTCCATTCGTTTGGGCCAGGAGTATGCCAAGTGAACAACTGGTATTCAGCACCCTTGGCAAACTGGGATTGTTATCATCCGCTCGTTGGTTCAATTCTACACAATCGATCGAACCCGCTTCTGTCGATCAGTTAAAACAATGGCTATCTGTACACGATCAACTCTCACCCTTGCCACCTCACCCGCAATTCGAAACGGTTTTGGCAGAGCTAGGTATAACGCATCGACTGGTATACGTATGGGTCGACAGACTGTTAACATCGGAATGGCAACCGGTGCCAGATCCCAAACCGTTCTGTGAACTGCGCATACCACCTGGAAATGAAACTGGTCCTGCAGCACCTGGGTCTGCCGTCCAGTGGCAATGGCTCAACTCCACGACTCTACTGGTGCATGCAACGTGCTCTGCAGAGAGCGGTTTGGTCGTTCGGCAATTGAACGACGGTGGGTGGCTGATCGATTCCGCCAATGAAAATGACAATTTGCATCCCTTGGAGAATGCTCTCTTCATCCAAGTCGTATTGCCACCGGGAGAGCATTATCTGAGATTCCAGCGCAAGTGGCTGTGGTGAATCCACCAGCTATCCGCCTTCGTTCAGATCATCCGACTCGCTTTTAGCACGGCGGTTTGCACCGCCAAGTCGTGCGCGTAACTGAACGCCATCGGCTTATCACCACGAATGACCTGCGCCATGTCGGCGGCATCGGCAACATAACGTTCGAAGCGAGGGAACTCGATATCTTGATACCCCTTGTGATAGACGCCACGTGGTTCGGACAACGCAACGCGCGCTTGGGGATTGTCGAGTGGCTGGATGTGGAAGGTGCCACCGGTACCACAGACAACAAGCTGCCGTCTTGCAAAACCCTCGACTTCAACGGCACTCGTCTTCACAGTCGCCGTTGCCTGAGGGTAGTCGAAAACGGCCAGCATGTTATCGATCAATGAATCGGAACGGTCAACCTGTTTGGCAAAGGGCGTGATATGCTCAGGGGCTCCCAGCACGCCAACGACTAAATCAATGATGTGACAACCAAGTTCGAACATCATTCCACCGGCGAACTCGGCCAATTCAGTTCGGTCGGCCGGCGGGACCACTTTGCTCATCACCGTATGCACTTCGAAGACTTCTCCCAGCCATCCTTGTTCAATGAATTTGTGCAGCATCAAGATCGCTGGATTGTAGCGATACATGTATCCCATCTGTACCATCAGTTTGCGTTCAGCTGCCTGTTCAAGGAGCTGGGTGTAGTCCCGTAGCGAGGCACCTGCAGGCTTGTCCAAGTGCACATGTTTTTCAGCCGCAATGCACTGTCCGGCGGTGCGAAGCGAGTCGCGGACATGCGTTTCCACCAACACGGCTTGTAGTCCGTCGACATTGAGCAGTTGCTCTTCGGTCATCCACGGTAGCCCGCGATAGACTTCCGAGGCTTCGGCTGCTTTGCGCAGCGCGGGATCCGCTTCTACGATTCCGACCACTTCGTAATCGGGGGATTTGCGATAGACCGAGAGTTTGGAGGCATGCGCGTGCGCCACTCCAATTTGGCCTACTTTGATAGGGGTCCGAGATGTTTCCGCGCGGGACGGCGCTGGCTTAAGCAGACAAGCACCCGCCAGTGCGCCCAGGGCAGTGACAGCGTCGCGTCGAGTCGATGGCATGCGAGACGTTTCCGTGGAGTTTATTATTGGAGGGGACTTGGACCACTTTACCATAGTCCAAGTCCCATTTCTCCCATTCCTCCACGCTCTCGCGTGTCGGATGATCCGTCGTCGCTGCGATCATCGACCACGACGAAGTTGTGCCGCGCGCCGCATCATCTGCACTCCCTCTTCGCGATGGGGATCACCCGCTTCGCGTGCGGCCACCGCAGCTTGCTCAATCAAGCTGCTCCAGCTGCTGTTGCCGGCATGTGGACTATTGCGAAGCAGCATCCCGAATTGAGCCATTGAGGCAGCCCAGCGGAAATCGCGGTCGGCTTCGTTAAATGTCGCCTCTGAGTCCTTTAACGGGAAGACCAACAGTTCGCTCTTGTCGCCCTCCGGTTGTTTGTAACGCAGCTTCACCGCCAACAGCTCTGCGTTGAACTCCGCTGCCGTTTCGCCGGCCGCCGTTTCCGATGCATTCGACAACTGGTTTAATGTAGGTGTCGGTGATAGCGAATCGCGCGACTGATAGCGGAGTTCATCGATCGGCGGTCGCCCTGCGTCACTTTGCGTCCCCAAGGGTACCACTTCGTACAAAGCGGTAACACGGTGGCCTGCTCCAATTTCCCCAGCATCCTTCTGGTCGTTGTTGAAGTCCTCGGCGGCCATGATGCGATTCTCATAACCCAGCAGACGATAGGCTTGTATCTGTTGCGGATTGAACTCGACCTGGATCTTCACATCTTTGGCAACGGTCAAGAGGTTACCGGCGAGTTGCTGAACCATCTGCCGTTTGGCTTCGCGCCACGAATCGACAAAGGCATAGACTCCATTGCCCTGATTGGAAATTTGTTCCATCATCGCATCATTGGTATTTCCATTTCCGTAGCCAAGTACTGTCAGAAACGTGCGACTCTTCGCATTCTCAACGACCAAATCGACCAATGCCTGAGTGCTCGTCACACCCACATTAAAATCTCCGTCGGTGCACAGGATCACTCGGTTGATTCCACCGGGGATGTAGTGATCACGAGCGATGTTGTAGGCCAATTGGATACCATCGCCTCCGTTCGTCGACCCACCGGCACTCAGTCGCTCGAGGGCACCCATTATTTCCTTTTGTTTGTCTCCGCGAGTGCTTTCCAGCACGCATCCCGCCGCGCCGGCGTAGACCACCATGGCAATCCTATCGTTTTCGCCAAGTTGCTCGATCAGCATCCGCAGCGATTCTTTCACCAGTGGAAGTTTGTTGGCTTCATCCATCGACCCCGAGACATCCAAGAGAAAAACGATGTTGGCGGCAGGCCGTTTTGACAAGTCGACTTTGGGGGCCTGCAGCGCGATTCGTACCAGTTTATGTTCTGGCCTCCAAGGGCAACTGGCAACTGCCAAATGAGCTGCAAAGGGATCGTTGTTGCCGGGACCAGCATATTCGTAGTCAAAGTAGTTAATAAATTCTTCGATCCGCACCGCACCGGCTGGGGGCAACTGATTGTTCTCCATCAACAGTTGCCGTGACTTGGCGTACGAAGCCGTATCGACATCGATCGAAAAGGTGCTGAGCGGTGCGTCGCTAACGCGCTCAAACTTATTGTCAACAATCGAATCAAAACGATTGTTGGATGATTCGGCATATTGACGCCTCCGTAAGCCGTCGTCCCAATGTCGTTCATGTTCAAGTCCGCGGCTGTACGGATCATGATTGGTACCGCCACCTGTCATACCCATGGTAGAAGCAACCGCCAGCGCCGGCGCGCTTTCCACTTGCCCCGCTCCCATTCCGTAACCGCCCATCATCCCGCCGGAAATACCATCGCCACCCATTTCCCCGCCACCCATTTCCCCGCCACCTTCCATACTCATGCCACCTTCCATACCCATACTCATGCCGCCCATCATGCCTCCCATTCCCATGCCCACGCCACCTCGCCCGCCCATCTCGTTGCTAGCTACGGCATAACCTTCGCTGTTCTGTCCCGCTACTTCATCGCCAAGGAGATTCTGTGGCGTAGACAGCACTTGTTCAAACTGTGGTTCTTCAAAGAGCAAGTCCGGCATTTCCGCTGGTTCGTAGTCTGGCAAAGGGCTATCCGCTGCTGACGTCTGTGGACTCGATGCCGCACGTCCCACCGAATTGGCCGCAACTTCCGTTTGGAGCATAGATAGTTCTCGGCTTAACGCTGCGTTATCAGTGGCGACTTGCGCTTCACTCTTTTTACCATCTGTTACGATGGTAGCCGACGCAGGTTCTACATTCATACTCTCGCTCGTATCGAATGCGACCAGACTCTCCGCATGATCTAACATCCAGCTGGACAGACTGGGGACTGACAACCAGACTGCTATCAGTAAGCAGGCTGACATGGCCAGCAATCCAAGCCACTTCATGATTGGCCGTCCTGGCTGCTCTGCTTTGATCGCCGAAGCGTCGGACGCTGGTATCAACGGAGCTAAGTAGTTTGGTCGCATGCCACTTGAATCGGTATCCGCCCGCTGCAAAATAGCCTGCAAGCCGCCTGTCCCCAGTCCTTGGATCGGCACTGTAGCTTTTGACTCATTGCGATAGACCGCGCTGACTTGAGCGATCGTCTGACGTATGGCTTTCACTTCAGCCGCTAACGATCGATCGCTTTCGATGGCCCGCTGCAACTGTGTCTCGGTGGTTTCATCGAGTTCCCCCAATACAAACGCAGTCAACTGCCACTCTTCCCACGCCGGTTTTCTAGAATTTGGAACGTTCATCCGAATAGGCCTCTTCTACTTATCTTAAAATTGTTTCTTATTTACCGCTTGCAACTTACTGCCTACCGCTTACTACTTACCGCTTCACCACCGACTTGGCTCTTAAGGTCGCGATCGCTTGATGCAGCAAGTAGCCGACATTGGTCGCCGTCAAACCGGTCACTTCCGCAATTTGTTTGTAGCTCAAGTTCTCGTGCAGTCGCAGTCGTAAGAGTTCTTGTTGACGATCGGGGAGTTGATCGAGTTGGACGCGAACTTGATCGAGTTGTTCGTCCATTTCAGCGCGCTGCTGGGGAGGTGGATCGTGTTGGTCTTGCAGTTGGGAAACATCGGTTGATCGAGTCGTCATGCTCATACATCCCTCACGTCGGTTAAGATCGATGGCGCGATTGCGACAGGTACGATAGAGCCAGGCGGTCACTTGCGGTTCGATTTCTGGCCATGACTGCTGGCAGAGTTTCACGAAGGCCTCTTGAACGACATCCCTCGCCGCTTCAAAGTCACCGCGCAGGTGCCTCGATGCGTAGCCGACGAGGGGTACTTCGAGTTGAGCAAACACCTGCGCAATCCACTCCCTTGGCGGCACATCGCATTTCGGCGACTTGCCGTTGTTGGTTGAATTACCCATTGTTAAATGCTCCGGGAAAGAGACAAGCGAGCGACCGTCCATGGTTGGCTAACTGATAAGACGAACGAGCCGAACAGTTATTAGGCATAAATTCCGTTAAACCGAAAAATGTCAGAAAGTCAAAGCCTCTATGCCATTCGATTCCTATCTGTGGGTGGGAAATCAAGGCAAACACAACTTTGATCAAAAGCAGGGCAATTAGGAGGTCCCCTCCATCTGCCCCGAATTTACTCATATTTGGAAGGTTGGGTGTCCATTATGGCTTACCTAACCAGTGATCTTGAACGTAAGCCCAGTCAAGTTCAGGTAAAATCCTAGCCCCAAACCTACAATGGTCGTTGAATAATCAACCATTGCCAGTTACGCTAGCGTCGGTCGCAAAGGCATGCAAACGCTTGCATTTTGGATCATCTTCAAATGATTTCCGTCTCATGCAACTTTCTTCCGGGAGAACCGCGAGAAATGTTTCAAGACTGGTTCCTTGGCATCTATGTTTAAATTCCCAACCCCAACTTTAAGTCGAAGTCGAACATGAGCACAGTTACTGTAAAATCTTCGGATTCAGGGCCTATCGCGGATAATGCCATGTGGCTACTTTGGGCTGGCTTCACCGCCATCCTCGCTGCTGGTGTCGGGTTCGCTATTCGCGGAGGAATTCTCGATAACTGGGGGCGTGAGTTTGGTTTTACCGGCGCGGAACTTGGAGTCATCGGCGGAGCGGGTTTTACCGGATTTTGTTTCGGAATCATCATTGGTGGCGTTGTTGTTGATAAAATTGGCTACGGCAAACTAGTGATTGCAGCCTTTCTATTCCACGTAATATCAGCGTTTGTAACTTTCTCAGCAGTGGGCGGTACAGAGCGTGATACAGCCTACGCTCTTCTCTTTTGGGGTACCTTCATATTTGCGGTTGCAAATGGAACTCTAGAAGCTGTAGCGAACCCACTGGTCGCGACACTGTTCCCCAACAATCGCACGCACTATCTCAACATTTTGCACGCCAGTTGGCCTGCTGGACTAATTATCGGAGGAGCTTTAGGGTGGGTTCTTGACGACGGACTTCAGTTCGACTGGAAGCTGCAACTCGCTTTGTTCTTATTGCCAACTCTTGCTTATGGATTCATGTTCTTCGGCCAGAAATTCCCGAAGAGTGAAGCGTCGCAACTTGGTTTAACTTTGGGTCAGATGCTAAAGGATGTTGGCATTCTGGGCGGTGGTATCGTATGTTTGCTTCTTGCAATTTTCATGGGTGACCTTTTCAGACAACTTCTCGGTGCCGACCAAGCAATGTTGGCCTCAATTATCGGATGGGCGATTGGGGCCACGTTGTTAGCTGCAATTGCAGTTATGACCAATTTTTCATTTGGTTCATTGTTGCTATTTGTACTCTTTATCACGCACGCCCTGGTTGGCGCTGTCGAACTGGGCACGGATGGTTGGATCCAAAACATAACCGGAAATATCCTTAGCAGCAGCGAGGGTAAGATTCTCTTTGTATTCACTTCCTCAGTAATGTTCGGTTTGCGATTCTGCGCAGATTTCATTGAGAAAAAATTGGGCATGTCACCGTTGGCGATCTTGTTAGCGTGTTCTGTGCTCGCGTGTATCGGTCTTAACTTAACATCGCGGGTTGAGTCTTTTGGAATGGCACTTATTGCGCTGACCATTTACGGCATCGGCAAAACATTCTTCTGGCCAACAATGCTTGCGGTGGCAAGCGACCGCTTTCCGCGTACGGGAGCAGTTGCGATTAGCATTATGGGAGGTATCGGGATGATGTCTGCTGGCCTTCTTGGTTCACCTGGACTAGGTTATTTCAAGGACCGTTATGCCGGCGAAGCTTTGCAACAAGCCAACCCAGCGGCCTACGCCGAGTTTAAGTCCGACAAACCTAGTGGATTCCTGTTCTTGCCGGAAGCAACCGGACTGGACAGCAAGAAGATGGGGGACATCAATGATTCAATCTCGAAGCTAAACGTCGAGATCGAGAAATCTCCAGACAACACGGCTCTGGTTGCACAGCGCGAAGCATTGAAGGAAACTGTCAAACCGGCCAATGAAGCGTCCATCGCGGGCGATAGAAAAACGTTGGTAACCGATTCGATTATCCCCGCAACAATGGCGATTATCTACATCGGACTCATCGTTTACTTTGCGTCGATTGGTGGCTACAAAGTACTTTCGCTAAGCACCAAAGAAAAAGAACAAGCAGTCACCGCCGAATCCTAGGTCACTCTATCGGACAGTTCTGAGGTCTATGGAATCTTGAAAACTAAACCCCGGATCGCCCACAAGCGATCCGGGTTTTCTTTTTGCACTCTCTGCTCTCCGCTCACCGCTCCGGGTTTATCCCGGCGGAAGCATGACTGCCAGCTACCAACAACTCAACCCGTCGCTCACCGCTCACCGCTCCGGGTTCATCCCGGCGGGAGCTTGACTGGCAGCTACCAACAACTCAACCCAACGCTTTCCCGCTCACCGCTCCGGGTTCATCCCGGCGGAAGCATGACTGGCAGCTACCAACAACTCAACGCACCGCTTACCTTGCTCACCGCTCCGGGTTCATCCAGGCGGAAGCATGACTGCCAGCTACCAACAACTCAACGCACCGCTTACCTTGCTCACCGCTCCGGGTTCATCCCGGCGGAAGCATGACTGGCAGCTACCAACAACAACTCAACCCAACGCTTAACCGCTCACCGCTCCGGGTTCATCCCGGCGGAAGCATGACTGGCAGCTACCAACAACTCAACGCACCGCTTACCCGCTCACCGCTCCGGGTTCATCCCGGCGGAAGCATGACTGGCAGCTACCAACAAGAGTAGTCAGGGAACGCTTATCCACGAGAGGCCTCCGCTCCGGGCTTGCCCCGGCGGAGCCAACGACTCATCTCTCATGAATCCTAATAGCACCGCGATCATAGCCTCCAAAAGTACCCGCGTAATAACTGAACTTCAAAATTGGCTTCATCCCATATGCATATGCAATGTTGTTCATCAGCGACAACGCGATAGACTGCGGAGACTCCGCGACCGAAGCGCCCAGCAGCATGTGCATGTGATTGCTCAACAAACCAACTCGTGAAAGCTGCCATTTCTTCTTTTTTGCCGTTTGAATGATGACCTTTTGTACGCGCTGCAACTGACTCTCACGCACTTCATTCCAATTATCTTCATTCTCAAGGACAATTTGCAGAGAATTCAAGTATTGGCCATAGGTGCCAATAGAGCACTTTGATAAATCAACTGCTTCGTCGTGGAACTGCAACGCTTCCAGACATGCTTGTACCGCATTATCGGCCATGGGATGCTTCGCGGTTTGTCCGGCTACGTATTGATCAAGAACATCCGACTTCGCTTCGCCCGTACTTTGAACGTGATAATTGCGACGGAATGCCTTTGGGAGCAAATCGCGAATCAAATATTGCAATCTTCCTTTAACGCTACGGACGATATCGGAAGGTGAAGACTTGGGGCATGTGCTAACGAGGAACTGCAGTGTGCTATCGGAACGAGCATGGCTTGAGAGGATGCGGACTCCATCCGATTCGGTCGCTGCTTTCAGTTCTTCGCACCAACTCGCTGGGGCAGGGAGACCTTGCTTTCCAAACAGTGCGAGCGACCAATTGAGTTGATAGGCTGCATTGGTGTTGTCAGCGGTATAAATCGGGTCCATACGCGCACGCTAAACTTAGTCGTGATCCCGCCGGGGCAAGCCCGGAACGGAGATCGATTTATGAACAGAACATTGCACCTATTTTAGCTTTGGTAGCTGCCAGTTGTCTGCTCCGCCGGGGCAAGCCCGGAACGGAAGCAGGATAGGGCAAAGCCTTGAACGGAAGCCTGAAACGGAAGCGAGCACTTCATTCCGGGAACAGGACTGACCGCTACTTGCTGCCCCACAAAACCATTTATCACTATCAATCACCACCATCCCGCTCACCGCTCCGAGTTCATCCCGGCGGAAGCGTGACTGGCAGCTACCAACTACTCAACGCACCGCTCACCGCTCCGGGTTCGTCCCGGCGGAAGCATGACTGGCAGCTACCAACAACTCAACCCGTCGCTCACCGCTCACCGCTCCGGGTTCATCCCGGCGGGAGCTTGACTGGCAGCTACCAACAACTCAACCCAACGCTTTCCTTGCTCACCGCTCCGGGTTCATCCCGGCGGACGCATGACTACCTAGCTCTCCTCTGGCTGCGACACCAGCTTTTCAAATTCTTCTTCGGTGAGCACCTTCACCCCCAGCTTTGTTGCTTTGTCCAACTTGCTTCCAGCCTTTTCGCCCGCGACCAAATAATCAGTACTCTTCGAAATGCTACTCGACGCGCGACCGCCCAATTGACCAATCAACTCCTGGATCTCGTCGCGCGTGTAGCGCGTCAATGTCCCGGTCACGACAAACGTCTTACCCGAAAAAATGCCGGTTCCTGATGCGGGTGCCAAGGCGTCTTGGGGCATCTCGAGCGCGACTCCAACTTCACTCAGCCCATTTAAGATCGCTTCGCCTGCTGCGCTATGCACAAAGCCAAAAACGCTTTCCGCAATGATCGTACCTATCTCATCGATCGCAGCGATATCCTCGACACTCGCCTGTCGAAGCAACTCGATGCTCGGAAAATTGCGAGCCAACAAATTGGAAACGCTTGTTCCCACATGCCGGATCGAGATCGCGGCGAGAACTCGTGCCAAACCGCGTTCCTTGCTCGCCTCGATCCCTTGCAAAAGCTTCTCGGCTTTCCGCTTTCCAAAACTCTCCAGCGTCAACAACTGCTCTTCGCGCAGTCGGTATAAATCGGCATAGTCTTGCACCAGGCCAGCATCTACCAGTTGGTCAACTATCTTTTCTCCCAATCCGTCTATGTCCATGGCGGATCGGCCAGCAAAGAAACGCAACCGTTGCCTCAGTTTGGCTGGACAAAGTGGATTTGGACAGCGAATCGTTACCCCACCCGAATCTTTAATCAACTCCGTCTGACATTCCGGGCAATGCGTGGGAAATGCAAAAGGCGAAAGCTCCACATCGCGACGATGCAACTCGACGCGCACGATATGCGGAATGATCTTTCCGGCTTTCTCCACAACCACCCAGTCACCGACTCGTACATCTTTCCGCTCAATCTCTTCAGCATTGTGCAAACTGGCGCGCGAGACCGTCGTACCTGCCAATTGCACAGGTTCCAATTCGGCGACTGGAGTGATCGCCCCGGTCTTACCCACTTGAACGCGAATCTCGTTCAGTTTGGTGATCGCTTCGTACTTTTCAATCTTGTAGGCAACAACCCACCGTGGCGATTTACTATTGGAGCCAAGTTCTTCGCGTTGCGAGAATCGATTGACTTTTAATACCAGTCCATCAACTTCAAAATCCAGTTCGTGCAAACTCTCTTGCACGGCATCGATTTGTTCGAGGACTTCTGCTGCTGAAGCGAAAAGTCGCACGTGGGGTGTTGCCGGCAATCCCCAATTTCGCAATTCGTCAAGAAAATCGAAGTGATTGTTCGCGCGAATCCCATCGCAATAGCCAACGCCGTGGCAAAAAAATCTCAAGCGACGCGAGGCGGCGAGCTTGGGATCCAGAAGACGAATGGTTCCCGCTGTCACGTTTCGAGGATTGGCATAGAGCGGCAAGCCTTCTTCAGCGCGACGAACGTTGAGTTTGGCTAAGTCGCTGTTATTCATGTAAACTTCGCCGCGCACCTCCAACAAGGGCGGGGGATTGTCCGACAGCATGAGCGGTATATCAGCGATCGTGCGAATGTTGTGCGTGATATCGTCGCCTACTTCGCCGTTACCTCGGGTCACGGCTCGTACCAGTCGCCCATGTTCATAGACGACGGCTGCAGCAACGCCGTCAATTTTAAGTTCCAATACCCATTCGACTGGTTCGGCTCCAATATTTTTCTGAACGCGATTGAGAAAATTCGCCAACTCATCGAGGCTGTAAGTGTTCTCGATCGACAGCATGGGGACCCGGTGTCGCACTTGTTGCAGGTCGCCAACAATTTCATCGCCAATGCGCTGCGTCGGACTATCGTCGCGCACAAGTTCGGGATGGTCCGCCTCCAACTGCTTGAGTTCGTTCATCAGGCGATCGTAGTCGAGATCCGTTATTTCTGGATGCGCTTCGACGTAATACTTGCGATCGTGATAGCGAATGAGTTCGCTAAGTTCTTGAATGCGTTGGGCGGGGTTTGCCATTGTCTTTCCCGAGTACTGCACGTTAGGCGAAAAGTTTACGCGTTTGTGTATTACAGGATCATCTTAACGGACTCTGAGCGAATCTGCTGGCCTCTCTGAATCTCCTGGAGAACTTTAGACAGGGGCGCATACACCACAAACAAGCTTTTCCCTGGCGCTAGGTTAACAACAAAATTTTCCTACATCAATCTTCCTACCCACAAGTTGACGGATGACGCGCGGGCAGGCGAAATCGTTGCTCAGGTAGGAAAATTTATGGTAAGAAGGTTGTCGTACCCGATGAGCCTTAGGGCCACAAAGAATCGATTCGGAGTCGTAGTCGATGCAAGTACGGGATCAGAGCCGCATCAAGGGACGTCCGATCGCCCGGCGATAGAATCCAATTGGTGCGACCGGCGACTACGGTGAACACCACAATCACTAAAGTGCTTAAGACAGGCCCACCCAGCAGGGCCAACGGAGCAAAGGATATCACCCAAGTACTCCAGCCCAAATTGCAGCCCTGGTGCCCTACGATCCACAGCAAGACCAACAAGATCAATAGATTGGCCAACGACGTCGCCGCGATTGCACCGAACAGGCCAAAGCGCTGAATGAAGATCCAATTTAAAAGAAGGTTTACCAGCAACCCAACGATCAACAGTCCCGAGAGCGCCTTTCCACGTTCAGCGCACATCATATACGCTTGGCAGATGAAATAGAGACTCACCCAAGTCGCTTGAACGAGGGCAAACGGTAAGACTTGTTCTGCCAAAGCATATCGTCCGCCAAACCCGTAGCCATACAGTAGTGGCGCGATACTCACCGCACCAACCGAAAGCGCCATGAAACCGATACATACCGTTTGAAACATTTGCCGCAATCGATCTGCAATTTGAGCTCGATTACCAGCTTCCCAATCGGCGCTCAAATAGGGAAGCAAGATACCGCAGAGCATGACTGCGATACTTGTCAATAAGTTGGGGAGGATATAACCAGCGTGGTATTGTCCAACCAGCGACTGTCCCACTACTTCACTGCCCGCCGTCAGGTGCAGCAACATGTAACGATCGCTAACTTCGAACATATTTCCCAAAAAATTCATCAGCCAAATCGTGCCTGCGTAGGGAACGATGCGTCTCCAAATAGTCCAGCGTTCGAGAGCGCCCGACGTAACCAACTCTTCACGATGTTGCTTTTGCAGCGCCCAGCAGCCCGGCAACATGCCGATCAACGAGGCAATGGCGAAACTTGGAAGCAAAACCGTCCAGCGGTGGTATTGGGCGATCATGGCCAGTCCCACCACAGCAAACGTGAAGCTCTGAGTGAATTGCATCATCGACACGACGCGTATTTGACGCAATGAGGCGACGAGCTCATTCACAAAACTGAACATGGTGACGCAAATCAGTGTAGCGATGCACCATACAATTACTTCGATCGTATGTCGCTCGCCAAACACCAACCAACTGAACCGGTCGGAGAAGTAGAAGATCAGCAAGCATGTCAAAGTCAGAGAAAGGGAACTAACGATTGCCACCCGGCGAACAAAGTCTCCCAACTGTTGTCGATTGCGATAATATTCAGTGAACTTGCCAAAGCTGCCTGGCAAGCCAACGACGGCGATGGGAACGCCAATCATGAAAAAGCTGTTCGCCAATGCCCATTGCCCCAAATCAACATCGCTCAAAAAATGGCAAAAGCCGAGGCCCCGCAACAACCCCACGCTGCGTTGCAGTACACTCACGGCAAGCATGACGATCACACCGATCGCAAAGGAATCCCCGACTCGTTCTCTGCGAGTGCTGAGTGTTGCAGTGGATTCGGCCATAAGCAGTTTACTTGACGTAGGATCTGTAACGATTTTGCTGCCACTTTCCCAGTAAAGTAGCACCTAACCGCCATGCACTAACATAGCTCATGTTTGGTAATGTACCCGGGGTTCCACTTGACTGGACGCTTTTCATTAAAAAACGTCCCAGCCGAGCTCCACCCCAGGCTATCGGATGTCAGCGCTACGCGACTACTTTGCAACCGGTTCCTGTGCGCTGGCAGGTAGATTAGGTGCATCTTGCGAGTGAATTTGATGAGCGGGTGCATGCACAACCAAACAATCAGCGGGTACCAACCAAGTCTGGAGCGAACAGTTGCGAAGCAACGACATCCGAAAGCCTGGGGTGGAGCGAGAACGAGTCTCAGACGAGTTCGGAAGCGGAACCCCAGGTCGGGCGTTCCAGCGCAACAATGACCGAGCGAATGTTTACCCAACCCTCAGACCTGTTTCGAGGTCGCAACAAATGGGTGATCGCTAAAACGAGAATGCTGCGCGATGCAACTCTATTGCGGGCCGACGCTACCCAGCTTAGCGCAACCATCTCATGGAACAGGACAAAAGGAATGGAACAATTGGGGACAATTGTTCTACACTCAGGGTGAGATATAGCGAAAGAAATTGCGGAACGGCTGGCCTGGTACATAGACCGTCGGCTGACCAATTAAACCACGGCCGAGCATTACGTTGTAGTTCTCTTGTCCCAAGGAAAACAACGGAGCGTAGCCCGAATTGTTCGGCGAGTATAATCCGGGCGTTAGATTGGCCGGATAAGTCGGAGGCACATACGTTCCCGGGACCGCGCCCGTCGCGGGATAATTCACCGCTGATCCAGGTGCACATTGTTGATATGCAGTAGGGTAGACACCAACCACGTTACGATCTTGGGGTAGTACCTGCGGCTGTGCAGCCGCTGCCATTGCGTCGGGTACGCTCAATCCGTTTTGTGTCGATACAGTTTGTGCTGGGATTGTTCGTAGTTGATAGTTGGTGAGTTGGTAACGCGGCCCGATGTAAGGCGAAGTTGGGTAGCGACCTGTTCTCGGTGGGGGAGTAACAAATGGCAGCCCATTGGCGAATTGGTTCTGCCCAGTTCCACCCGCTTGTCCCTGCCCAGTGCGCAACGTGGGATCGATTGGACGCAGTTCTGCATTGCCACTTGACTGCCCAACATTCTGTTGAAAACCGGCCGCTGAGGCTGAGAGTGGTCGCTCTCGCGGCTGGGGTGCAGGTCGCCGACCATCATTGGACTGCAGGTCGACTCCTTGCCCTGAGTATTTCGCCGCGTCGGCTCCATACGCGCGTGGGTCATTTTGTGGCGGCAAGACCTGCGACGGTGGAGGCAAGACTTGACCGTTTCCCGCAGCACTATTTGCATTTTCCCTGGTGTAGTCAGGCAACGATGCAAGCGGCTGCTGCGCGCCAATTCGGCCGGGAAGAGCTCCGGCGGGCAAAACCGGCAACTCAGGCAAATCGCTCAAGCTTCCCTGCGATTGAAAATAGGCGACCTGTGCGACAGGTTCTTTCGAATACAGATCGCGATGGTCGCGTGGCTCCTCACGCTCGTTAGGAGCTGCAGCCGTCGTGGTCGATGGAGTTGCACTTGCCGCCGACCAACCGTCGTAGCGAATGGGAATCTGTCGCGAAGGGGGCAGCGAACTCTGAGCAGCTGCGTGGCAACAATAGCAAGCAAACAGCCACGCAAACGCCGCGCTACGACCTAGAGAACTCATATCACTTCCTTGGTTTCCGATGGCTTTGTTTCCCGGCCTGAAACAACACACAGCAAATTATGCCAAGCACAATTAACGTTGGTACGAACAGGCATGTTCCGCCTTGAACGTTAGAGAATCCCCGAATCGGTGTCCATGGCAATCAGGGGCGTCCGCCCAAAACCCAGAAGCCTCGCAGCGTTCGAGCGTCAGCGAGGGACAAACTTGCAGCACCACAGTTCGAGCACGAGCGACGATAAGGCCGCTCTCGATCCGCACAACGACAAATAGCGTCAGCGAGGGAAATCCTCAGATTGTCGCTGACGCTTCGTTTCTGACTTGCCGTTCGGATTGGCTCCGAATTCATGCTGCAAACACTACTTCTTGGCTGCGGCAAATCGTTCGGCCACCGCATCCCAATTGACAACGTTCCAGAATGCGGCAATGTAATCCGGACGACGGTTTTGGTATTTCAGGTAATATGCATGTTCCCAGACGTCCAGGCCCAAGATTGGAACCCCGGCAATACCAGCCACTTCTTTACCCATTAATGGGCTGTCTTGATTGGCCGTTGAGCCAACCGCTAACTTACCCTCAGCAAAATACAACCAAGCCCAGCCACTTCCAAAGCGAGTCGCGCCAGCGTTGGCAAACGCCTCCTTGAACTTGTCGAATGAACCACATGCTGCATCAATTGCGGTCGCCAATTCACCGCTCGGTGAGCCACCTTTGCCAGGGCCCAAAATGGTCCAAAATAATGAGTGATTGGCATGCCCACCGCCGTTGTTGCGAACGGCTCCGCGCTTATCCTCGGGAATCGATGACAGTTCAGCGATCAACGACTCGATCGACTTGCTCTCAGCGGCTGTTCCAGCAATCGCTTCGTTGACCTTGGTGATGTAGGCCTGATGATGCTTGGTATGGTGAATTTCCATCGTTTTGGCATCGATGTGGGGCTCAAGTGCATCGTAGGCATATGGTAATGCAGGTAATTCATAAGCCATCGCGGGTAACCTCTATGATTAAAAATGTTGGTGTCTAAACAACCGTCAGTGCACCGACGTGCACATTCTGGTCCTTACTCACTGCAACAATAGGCGTTTAGCGGCAGAGTGGCAACCGGGGGAGGCGGCCAGAGAGGCGTGAGGCGTGAGGCGTTCGGTAGCGATCTACAGAACTTGTAGGGCTTATCGGGGTTCGATGATCGTTGCCTTGATTTCCGCGTCGACCTCTTGGGCCACAACGTACGCTTGAAAGCTGTACAGAATTTGGTTGATCTGCCCCAATAAAACCGACGTACGGCGATCTCTCGACTTAACAGGCTGGGCCGACACCGCAAATTTGGTTCGATTTTGATACGTTTTCGAACGCCCTGGCGATACCACTTGCACGGCTTGAACGCTGACGGTCAGCATGATAATTGCAGATCGCTCACCGCGTCGGCGTGGCCCATCGTTTCGCTGACTGTCGATGCGGATGGTGACAAGCCCGCCGTCTGCGGAAAGGATTTCGGCGCGGTGGTCAGCAATAAAACCTCTTAGTTTTTCGACCGCAACCGCTTCTGGCACTGCGGTCAAATATTCTCGTTGCACGATAAGTTGTTCGCTGCGGAACCAACCCAACCAACCCGTCTTCAGTTCCGTTGCGGGCTGGCTCTTCATCGTGTTGGGTGGCATGTCGACCTGCCCAGCGCCCAGTTGAATCACTCGGTTGCGTCCACTTCCTTTTGCCATAAGGAGTGCACGGTCTGCTCGCGCCAATAATGTTTCTCCGGTATCACCTTCCTGGATCTCCGTCACTCCGAAACTGGAAGTCATCGTCGAACCATTCAGCGACGGGACTGGAGTTGACTCGACCGCGCGGCGCATTTCCTCGGCGCGTATTGTGGCGGATGGATTGTCGCAATCTTCACATAGCACGACAAATTCTTCTCCGCCGTACCTGGCAACAAAGTCTTCGTCGCGAGCCGTTTCGCGTAACAAGTTGGCAAAGGTAACCAGCGCTTCGTCACCTGCTTGATGCCCGTGGTTATCATTGATTCGTTTGAAGAAATCGATATCGCACATGATGATCGATCCTCGCCGTCCCGACGCTATATAACTCTGCACAAATTTTGGAAGCTGTTGACTGAGCGCTGCGCGATTGGCAACGCCTGTCAGCGTGTCGCGGGAAGCGATGGCATGCAGCGTTTGGACACGTTCTTCTAGATTTGCTTGCGCCGATGCATCTCGAATCAACAGAATGACTCCGCTGAATTCTCGCTGATCAGAGAAAACGGGGGTGGCTGCAAGGTGGATTTTGAATTGCTTTCCGTCGTGCCTCACGACCTGCAATTTTTGATTCAATTGTGTTTGCGTAGTGCTCACGGACCGGAAAGGGCATGCCAAAGGACTCAGTGGATGTCCGTGCGGATCCACTAGTCCAATCAGTTCACTCGACCATTTTCGGTGCAGCAATGTCGATGCGCGGCGGCCTGACAACCGCTCTGCAGCCCGATTCCAATGCAATATTTGTCCTGAAATATCGAGATAGATTGCTGCATCGGCAAGCGAATCCAGCAGTCGTTTGTGGAAGACTTTATCGATGTAGTTATGAACGACACTCGTCGACGTCTGAGCCGCCACCTCTTCGCCAAAGCCCGGAACATGTGCTCCCGTGAACTGCGACAGCCAGCGTTGTGCCATCTCCAATTCGATCTCGGGTCGCGGAGTGGCCACAAGTTCTGCAAACTCGCGTACAAGCGACGGATCGAACTGTTCACCTGCGTGCGCACATAGCTCTTCGATGGCTCGATCGCGACTGAGTGCTCGGCGAAACACCTGCTCGGTCGTCATCGAATCAAAGGCATCGACGATTTGCATCATCCGTGCACATACCGACGTCGCGGAGGCGTCGAATCCCAAGCGCGCCTGCTGGACAATTTCCAATATCTGTTCGTTAGCACCTGAACCGCGCAACATTTCTGTTGCCATACTGCAGTTCATTTCCATTACCATTCTCTCGCTGTCGTCGAGCCCGCCTGGTTTTTGGAGAATGCTGTCCGGTATACCAATTTTCCCGATATCGTGCAAAAGTGCGCTCACTTCGAGCATGTCGCGTTCATGATTTGGCATCTTGCGCCAACCGGCCCATTTCGAGCACCCCACCGCCACTCGCAAGCTGTGTGCCGCTGTGGGTGGATGCTTCGCTTTCAGCGCATAAAACAGGCCGACATATATACCCAACCGTCCTTTCGCCAAACTCTCAGTATTGGACGTACTCGCCTGGGACGGAACATGCAGCAGCGCGGCAATATCTGTCGATTGTTGAGAATTGACGGCAGAGGACAGTGAAATATCCATAACGACAATTATTCGAGAGTGATGCAAAAGCTCAAATTCATTTACGAATCTTAGGTCAGCAACTGCGTCGGCGTGAATGTGGCCGCAGCGGTTTTGTTATCTCCAATATCAGTTCTTTGTCTTAGGTGCTACAACCCGTAGAAACGGTCTATTCACGACATGCACCCAGGTCTTTTCGAGATCTAGCGAGCTCCACTTGACATCGACCACCTCTTTTTGGGACTGTTGTACCTGTCGACCGTGACGGTCATTCCTATTGTTTGGCAAGTGGTATTCCCGGAGTTTTTCGACCATGCCCATTTCGCGCGACCCGCGACAGGATCGTCGTCGTCGCGTTCTCCGCGAGAATGCAGACGCTGAAGCTGTCGAACTAACTCAGGGCAGTCGCGCGCGCCGAAACTCCGTCCAAGAGTCGTCCGAAACGCAACCGCGACGCAGCGCAGGCTATAGCCAAGACGTGCGAAACGCTTGCGGACATCGCTTGGTACAGCTGATTCCGATTCGACGACGGAGCTTTGCCGCGGTGATCGGAGCGAGCTTTCTCATTCCTGCCCTGTTGCTACTCGCCCATTACTTGGTGTACGTCAACGGCAAACTTCCGTGGTACGGCCACCCACTTGCATTGGCTCTCGACGCCGATCATCCGCAAAGTGTCGCCGCCTGGTTCAGTAGCCACTTGTGGCTGCTTTGTCTCGGTTCGACATTGTTAACATTTCAACTGCGACGCCATAAGCTAGACGACTACAACGGCGAATACCGTCTGTGGTTTTGGCTCGTCATCACCTGCCTGATCGCCAGTGTTGATGCCACAACGCATGTGACTGAACTTTTTGGTGCTGCTCTACACCATTGGAGTCAACTGAACCTCGGATGGAGTGGTCCCGCAGTCGTTAAAGCGACCTTGACGGTATTGATCGGCATGCTCGGCCTGCGTCTTTGCAGTGAACTCAAGGTTGTTCCTCTCAGTCTTTGCTTCTGGCTCGTTGGGCTGGTCGCTTGGGCAGTTAGCGCTGCGTTAGGCCCCGAAGAGCTCAAGATTGCATTAACCCCTCAGTTCCGCATTTGGCTCCGCTGCGCGTTATGGCTCGGTGGACTCACTGCCATTTGGTTGTCCGCGTTGACCTACTTGCGTCATGTCTACATTGAAGCCCAACATCGTTTCCTACTTCGGGGTCGACTCGCCGCAGCAAAAAATGCAACTCCGATCGGTCAACGCATTCGCGAATCGCTACCTACACTTCCAGCCATGCCAACGCTTCCCAGCTTCCGACGTAAGCAACTTGGCGATGAGTTGGTCACGACGCCGTCGAGCGATTCAGTCCGACCCCGCTGGGCTTTTCCCACGTTGCGTCGCAAAACTACGGCTGATGCGTCGATAACCGAACCTCAGGTGTCTCGGCAGAAAAAGCAACCAAATCCAGCGGCACCCGCGGTGTTGTCCACTGCCACTTCAGCAGCGCATCCGGGCGAAATTCCAGCCGAACGTGCGAAGGCAAACGCATCGGGCAACAACACATCGGGCAACAACACATCCAACACGACGACTCCACTGCGTCCCGTAACGTCCACTGCAGCAGCAATTGACGATGACCACAACGCATCCTCGCGTCGGGGTCTTGGACGATTCCTCGGTCGAAAAGGAATCGACACCACCTCCGTCAAGGATACCGGTCAACCCAAGCAAGCGGATCAAGCTTCGACTCCTTCACGTTTTGGTTGGTTGCGCAAAGCCAAAGATGACGACGACGCGATCGAATACCGGAAGCTGCGCGACACTGAAAAAGAAGCAGCTCGTCAAGCTCGAACGGCTGAGAAACTACAACGCAAAGAAGAAAAGCAACAAGCCAAATCCACTGGGGACAACACCCCGGAAAAGTCGACTGGGCGCTGGCTCTCCAAGTTACCAAAACTGGGCAAACCCAAGTTGCCCCGCGTCAGTATTCCAAAGGTAAAGTCGCTGGGTACAGGCTGGATACCCAAGATCAAGCTGCCTTCATTTGGACTCTCAGCGCTGAAACTTACGCCTCCCGAAGACACATCGGCTCCGCAATCGCCCGTGAGTGTTGCGTTGCGGCCCGTCAACACTGATCGTCCGTTGCCCGGCACCGTTCGGCAGCAAGATGATGACGACGAAGACGAATATGACAACGAAGACAATGGTCGACCGATGAGCAAAGCCGAACGCAAGCGACTACGCCGACAACAGCAGCAGCAAAATCGCGCCGCGTAAACCACAGGCTTTCATGAGACCGGGCGAACGTAGAACAATAGTCCTCAATTGTTTTGCCCCCTCTTCTTACTTTCTTACTCTCGGCGGGTCTCCCATTTTCGGCAACATGCCCTAAGCTAATCATTCTCTACCCGACCCTCCTAAAAACCCAAAAAACTAGTAATGACAATTCGCACTCGCTTTGCCCCCAGTCCCACTGGGTATCTCCATATCGGCGGCGTTCGTACCGCGTTATTCAACTGGTTACTGGCGCGTCAATCGGGTGGACAGTTCATTTTGCGGATCGACGACACCGACTCGCAGCGAAATGTAAGCGAAGCGTTGGCGCCGATTTTGGCTGGATTTCAATGGTTGGGAATGGACTGGGACGAAGGGCCAACTGCTGATGGAAGTGATTCCGTTGGACCGTACGCCCCGTACTTTCAATCGCAGCGCGGCGAACTTTACCAGGCGGCAGCCGCGCGACTACTGGCAAGCGGTCATGCGTATCGCGACTACGCCAAGCCGGAAGAACTGCAGGCGGCGCGGGAGGCGGCTGAAAAGGCAGGCGAGACCTTTGTCTACGATCGTCGCTGGATGGCTGAAACCGACGAGCAAGCGGCTGCGTTTGAGGCGGAGGGCAGGGGAGGTGTTGTGCGCCTAAAAATGCCTCGCGATGGAAAATGCATTTTTCATGACGAAGTTCGTGGCACCGTTGAATTCGAGTGGTCCAACGAACAAGATCACGTCGTGCAGCGCGCCGATGGAACTTGCCTGTACCATTTGGCCAGCGTGGTGGACGATTATGAAATGAAGATCACCCATGTCGTTCGGGCTGTCGAACATTTGAGCAACACGCCTCGTCAGATATTCATCGCCCAAGCACTCGGCTACGACCTGCCTGTCTATGCGCATTTGCCATTTGTCGCCGAACCCGGTGGTACTGCCAAAATGAGCAAACGGAAGCTCGACAAGTATTTAAAACAGAAGGACTTCGCCAGTCTCACCGAGTTGGGACAGCGGATCGCCCAACGCACAGGAGCCACAACCGCCCTGGAAACCTTTAATCCAGTTATCGTTGATTTCTATCGCGCGATCGGATTCTTACCCGGAGCCATCCTGAACTACTTACTGCTCCTGGGTTGGTCGCTGGATGACAGCACAGAGGATTTCACGCTCGATGCAATGATCCAACAGTTTTGTCTCTCGCGCGTGACCAAGTCGCCGGCAAGTTTTGATCCGCAAAAGTTATTGACGTTTCAAAGTCGCTGGATGCATCAACTACCGTGCCACGAGAAGGCCGCCATGTGCCTTCCCTATCTGCAAACCGCCCAACTGGTTGACCCATCACCTGACGCACAGACACTCGAACGGATTGCTCAAGTGGTTGCGGCTGCGGACGACCGGATCAAAATCGCCGGTGACATTTTCGACTTTGACGATTTCTTCACCGCCGACACGGAGTTGGTTTACGATGACCCTGCGTTTGAAAAGCGATTGCGACAAGATCCTGCCGCTGTCGACAACTTGAAAAAGTTCCGTGCCGACTTGGAGGAACTGGAGTCGTTTGACGCGGCAAGCTGCGAGGCCTGTCTGAAATCGTTTGTCGAAACTGCGGGAATCAAATTCAATCAAATCATCCATGCATTGCGAGTTTCGGTCACAGGCAAAGCAGTCGGATTTGGAATGTTCGATTGCTTGGCCATTCTTGGCAAAGAACGTTCGCTCGCCCGCATCGATCGTGCAATCCGCCTTACTGCGGATGCAGTGTAGAACAATTGTCCTCAATTGTTTTGTTCTTTTTGTTCTGTTCCTCGCGATGGTTGCCTTAAGCTAGTGGGACAGCGCCACATTGATCAAAATCTT
>JBGSUV010000109.1:0-196318 GCA_041753315.1 Pirellulaceae bacterium
CTCAAATCCATTCATACGCATTATTCCATTGCGTTTCCATGTGGCCTGTTGGGAGGTAAAGCTCCTTCTGTTCACAACCGAAACTACTCCGTCTATCTTGTGTTTTCGGCCAACGGCACTTTGCTAAAAATCCTTCCCGCCCAACCCAAGTCACTACCTGTCATTGAAGCGGTACTCGCTCAGCATAACTAAGTTCTGCAGCAGTGAAGCAACCAAACGTAAAGTCGATCCCCATGTAATCGTTATCGATGGTTTGGGGGAGCAGAGCATCGACGCCAATCGATCGCAAGGCCGCAAAAACTCTACCAAGTGGCGCACTGCGCTCTGCGTCAATTAAGTGTTCGGGCGATGCAACATTTTCTGCCTGGATTGGCCATTTACATCACGGGTGCAGTCTGTTGGTTATTTGTCAATCCACAGGCCAATCATGCATCGGATTGAGTCGGCGTAGTGGAGCTTGCTAAAGCGTCCAACACAATTCGATCTTTAGCTCTTTGGCTCGTGAACATCAAAACACAGAGTCACAGAGGGCACAGAGAAGAAGAAGCGGCAACCACTCGCTAGGCAGATTGAGACTTTTTAACTTGAAGGCCTAAGTAGTACAACGGCCAGGGCAACGAGCAGGGCGATGAACAGGACCGTTAGTATCGATACAATAACTATGTAGCGTTGTCGCTTTTTATGCTTTCGTTCCAGTCGGCTGCGACCGGCCGTCGTGAGGAGCGGCTGAGCGACAGCAGTGTTTGATCCTGGTGACTCAGTAGCTGAAATGGCAGTGCGCGAATCGATCGCAGTTGGTTCGATGACAAAATAATCGCTGAAGGCTTGTTCTGCGGACAGCCACTCGGACCAGTCATCGCGCCAGACCAGCGCATCGCGGGCCACTCGGCCCTCAATCAACCATTGCCCCATCGTTTCGGCCGGAGCCGGTCCGTATTGTCCACCTGCGGCTGGGCGAACATGCCAAGTCCCAGCGGGGAAATCGATAATGGCGCGGGGAAGTTGCTGTGTGTCGGGCGCTAAGTCAACTTTTGGTGCAACGGTCTGTTTATTCTGTGTGGCTGAGACCTCATTTTCAGTCGGCGAATCAATCGACTTGGCGGCAATCGCCTTCGCTGCGTGTTGTTTTGCAGCTTTGTTTTTTGGAACATGGGGCTTGGCGGCCTGCGCTTTGGGGGCTGATGACTTAGCTCCGCTGACGGTCACTTCCTTGTATCGAGGAACCACTTGCTTAGCAACGTTGTTTCCAATGGGCTTCGACTCCTGTCCATGCAATTTCGCTTTCGAAGTTTGATCTGTGCCAGCAACAGCAAGCTGGTTCGTCGCTTCATCCACTTCGCTAGAAAGCTCGGCGTCGCTCAGCGGGATCCGGAACTTGCCTTGGCACTCAGGGCAACGACCGCGCTTCCCTCCTTGAAAATCTTTGACGTGCAATTCGTGATGGCAATGATGGCAGTGGAAGCGAATTCCCATGCGCGAGCTCCTACCTAAAGTTATCGTGACAGTTGGTGCAGCTTTGGCCGAGCTTCCCGCTGGCTTGACGCGCTAATTCTGGGTTGTTGGTCTGGACGGCCAAACTGATCTGGCGTGCCTGAGCTACCATCTCCTTTGCCAAAGCTTGATAGTCGTCATCGTTGGCGTCTGGCATTTCTGGTTGCAGTGAAATCTGGCCGAGGACGGCGATCAATTCTGCGTAACGTTGCAGTTCCTCTTTATTTTCTGCAAACTTGGACTCGCTCGCAGAATGTGGTGCGACAAAATCTTGTTGTGCCCAATCCAACAGTTGCATCATCGGAGCGCGATCGATCAGGTTCGACCAATCAATATCACTCTTGGCTTCACCGGATAGCTGGGAGCCGTTTAGGAGGTCGCCCAGGTCGAGCAACCGTTTCTTGGCCTCATCATAGACTTGTCGCGAGCCGACTTTGGTGTTGGCGGCGACGCGCACAAACGACTCGCGGGCCACCCCGGCGCTGTTTTTCCAGCGGACGTCACCCGGATAGGTCTCGATGATGGCAAACAACAGGGCTTGCAGTGAATATTCCTTGCGAGCTTCTTCGTAGCCTCCGCCAGCAAACGCAGCCGGAGTGGTGACCACTTGATCGAGCCGTAGCTTTGAACCTTTGATTAAATCTTCCAGCGAAGTCGGCGAGATCAAATCCTTCCAGGCCACATTGCCGCTTGACGCCGTATTGTCGGACATCTCGGCATTTGCGTTTATTGCATTTGCAGTGGTAGCGGTTGAACTTGCTGCAGTGGCGGCTAATGGCGCAGTTTGCTTGCCGGGCAACTCACCCTTGAGGACGCTTTTGACATTGGGGAAGAACACCCCTTCAAAATCCGCCGGTTTGAAGTCTGGCGCAGTCGCTCGTTGTGGTTTGGTTTGTCCTAGCGACAGAGCTGAAATTTGGCACAAAATGAACAGGACCAAAAAAAATTTTGTCGGCACGTAGCCCATATTGAATCCTCGTTACATTTGATACGAATCAATGGCCCCAATTACCGCGTGTCGTAAGCACTTCTCTCGGACCACGATTCAGTTCAATTATACATCCTGCAAGCTATCCTGCGTTATCGGTAAATTCTTACCAATACGAACTCTGTAGCGATCTGGCAAAGTTTGCTGCTCGATTTTCTTCATGTAACTAATGAGTCGAGACGATAGCAAGCCTTATCGCCAGCGGAATAGGACGACCGCAGATGCTCTGCGCTGGCCAGGGAACTCAGAGATTGCGGTGATGTAGCCAAGGATGGGGTTCGAGACTCGCAAGCATGTCGTTAGATGGCATGTAGGACTCCACCACCATGGTATCCCAACCCCAATTCCTATTGTTTTGCGACACCCACGCGTCCGATGCCCCATCGTCCGCAGTTGTGGGTGCTGGCAGCAGTTGTTTTGGACGCTGGCACTTTGTTCTCGATCGTCTCGATCGACCAGAACATTTGGAGGCGGCCGATTCGGAATCGGCGATTCACCCCGATCGCCTAGCGCTTTTGTCCGTCGTCCGCGGACTGGAAGCATTGGATGAACCGAGTCGCGTGAATTTAGTGACTACCAGTCGTTATGTGTCGCGTGGATTAAAGTACGGCTTGAGCAACTGGCGAGAATCGGGTTATCAGTGGGAACGATTTGGCATACAAAAGCCGATTCGCAACGCCGACTTGTGGCAGCGCGTCGATCGAGCGCTGAAATTCCACGGGGTGACATGTCGCCTGATCCAGTCGGCCGCAGCTCCAGTGGAGATGGTCGCAGAGGAGTCGGTAGCAGGGGAGATGGAATCGGTTGCTGCTGCCAATGGGCTCACGCCACATGCTGCTAGCGTGGACCTGTGGCAACCCGCAGCTGCTGTTGGCACGGCCGGTGCAAGCTTAAATCGAGTCTCGGTCCCACCTGAGGCACGGTTGAATGCCCCTGTGCTCAATCGTACATATCAAGTGGAACGAGGCTTGCATCTCTGGCAACTGTTGGGGATGTTCAGTGTCAATTGGTGGGGGTTGGCGATCGCTTGGATCAAGTGGTGGCGAGGCCGCTACCAGCATCGTCCACTTTATTTAGGAACGTAGAAGAATTTTAAATTAGAGGCAGAGCTGAGCGCGTAACAGCGTTTGGGCACGAGTTTTTGGCCAATTTGTCCCTTGGTTTCATAGGTCAGCAGGCTTGTCAGACGGGTGGGTTGGCGGCACCAGCCGCTAAATCTGCGCGAAGGCAGGTCGCGCACCTAACGTCGTGATGGAATCGGCGTTATAACATTTATACTATCTGGAGAAGGATGTGCGCACACAGTTGTCGCTTCAAGGAATTAGTCGCTTAGTGGATGGAACCCTCGAGAACCCGGCACATATGCTGGGGCCTCATCCGTTTACCTACGGAGAACATCAAGCGTTATCGGTCCGAGCGTTCCTGCCGCAAAGTGAGCAGGTGTGGTTGGTCGACAAGGAACATCACGACGTACGGCCGATGCGCAGGGTTCATCCCTCTGGCTTTTACGAAGCAATCTGTCCACTTCCCACTACAAGAGCCGCCAATTACCGACTCCGCGTTTGCTCCAAGAATGGCGAAATAACCGAGATGCACGATCCATACGCAGTTGAACCGTTACTGACCGAATTTGACCTCTACCTGTTTGGCCAGGGTCGTAACTGGAAATTGTACGACAAGATGGGGGCGCACGAGCGTCAAGTCGACGAGGTTGCCGGTGTCAACTTTGCCGTTTGGGCTCCCAACGCGGAAAGCGTCCAAGTGGTTGGTGACTTCAATCACTGGAGCGGTGAACAACATCAGATGCGCAAGCACATCCCAGCGGGCGTCTGGGAGTTATTCGTGCCGAACATCAAAGCGGGCGAGAAGTACAAATACCGCATCAAAATGCGCGGTGGGCATACCATCGACAAGACCGATCCGTACGGATTTTACGCGGAGCTGCCTCCGCGGACCGCTTCGATTGTCACTCCCCTCGACCGCTACACCTGGAGCGACGAAGAGTGGATGACGCGCCGCGCGGGCAACGATCCACTGCGTCAAGCGATCAACATCTACGAACTCCATTTAGGCTCCTGGCGACGGGACCCGCAAGGCCATCACGGCTGGATGAACTACCGCCGCATCGCCCACGAACTGGTCGCCTATTGCCAAGAAATGGGTTTCACCCACGTGGAACTCATGCCCGTCAGCGAACATCCATTCACCGGTTCGTGGGGCTATCAAACGGTCGGCTACTTTGGCGTAACCAGTCGTTATGGCACCGCCGAAGATTTCATGTACTTTGTCGACCACTGCCACCAGCACGGCATCGGAGTGATCCTCGACTGGGTTCCAGCTCACTTCCCCAAAGATGCCCACGGCTTACGCGAATTCGACGGTTCGGCGCTATACGAACATGCCGATCCGCGGCAAGGCGAACATCCAGACTGGGGCACGATGATCTTCAACTACGGTCGCAACGAAGTGCGCAACTTCCTTACGTCCAACGCATTGTTCTGGATGGACAAATACCACATTGATGGTTTGCGAGTCGACGCGGTAGCCAGCATGCTCTATCTGGACTACAGCCGCAATGACGGCGAGTGGATTCCGAACGCCTACGGTGGACGCGAAAATCTGGAAGCGATCCACATGTTGCGCGAATTCAATGAACAAGCACACGGGCAGTATCCTGGCATTCTCACGCTGGCTGAAGAGTCGACCGCGTGGCCAGGGGTGAGCCAGCCGACCGACTTGGGTGGCTTGGGCTTCTCGATCAAGTGGAACATGGGTTGGATGAACGATACGCTGCGTTTCATGCGGCATGAGCCAATCCATCGTCGCTACCATCACGATGAACTCACGTTCAGCCTGATTTATGCCTTCACCGAAAATTTTGCGCTGCCCCTTTCGCACGACGAAGTGGTTCACGGCAAAGGCTCGTTGATCAGCCAAATGTCTGGCGATCTGTGGCAGAAATTTGCCAATCTGCGATTGCTTTATTCTTACATGTGGACCCATCCCGGTAAGAAACTGCTGTTCATGGGCAGCGAGTTCGCGCAGTGGCATGAATGGGATTACGACTCGGAAATCCAGTGGGATCTGCTCAACTGGGACACACACCGAGGTGTCAAACGAATGTTGGCAGATTTAAATCACCTGGTGATCCGCGAGCCTGCGTTGCATCAAGTCGATTTCCGCTGCGAGGGGTTTGAGTGGATTGACTGCATGAATCGCGACGACAGCGTCATCGTCTTCTTGCGCAAAGGTGAGGAGCCGGGCGATTTTGTGCTCGTGGCAAGCAATTTCACTCCGGTTGTCCGCGAGAACTATCGAATTGGCGTACCACAAACTGGCTACTATCGCGAAATTTTCAACAGCGATTCGAGCTATTATGCCGGTAGCAATGTTGGCAACGCGTCTGGCGTAACAGCCACGGCCCAGCCCCATCACGGTCGCCCCGCCTCGTTGCAACTCAATCTGCCACCGCTCGCTACGGTGGTTCTAAAACCTGAACGTTAGGCGTCTATCACCTCGGTGCGCAAGTAAGGTAAAATGCTCCCATAGTGAAACTTGCTGAAATTCCTGTTCCGTACTGGAACTTGCCAAAGTTCCAGTACAGGGGGACCACTGGCAAGATCCGCTACGGCTGGGATCTTTGACTAGATCCACTACGAGCTTTTACCATAACTCGAACGAGGAGATGACTCGATGCGTTTACGAACGATTTCTGTGGCTCTACTGTTATTTACTTGCGCAGCGGTTCGGTCCGCTCCAGCGCAAGAAGCTGCCGAGAAGATGATCGAATTGGCTGGCGGTAAGATTGTGATGCCAGTTCCCAAGGAATGGAAAAAAGAGGAGCCCAAGTCGCGTATCGTCCAATACGAATTCTCGGCACCTATTGCCAAAGAAGGTGACAAGAAAAAAGGAGATGCCGATGCCAAGAAAGATACAAAGCCAGCCGAGTTAGCGCGCGTTACCATCATGGGAGCCGGCGGCGGCGTCGAAGCAAACTTGGATCGCTGGTACGGTCAGTTCGAACAACCCGATGGAAGTTCCACCAAGGACAAAGCCAAGCTAGATAAGTTCGAGGCAGGGGGCCAAACGGTGCACTACGTAGATGTTGTCGGTTCCTTTAAAGATACCATGGGTGCAGGCCCGTTCTCAGGTAAGCCTGCGGTACTGCGTGAAGAGTACCGGATGCTGGGAGCAATCATTGTATCCAAGGATCTCGGAGAGTATTTCATCAAGATCACGGGTCCCGATGCAGTTGTTGGAGAACTAGAAGAAAGCTTCAAAGCAGCCTTAAAAGAACTTAAGACAAAATGAGCTTGAGTTCTTTTTAAACTGGCGGTTACAACAATGGCATGTGGATGGCGGAGCTTCACTGATGGCTGATTTCATTTTGGCACTCGACCAAGGGACGACCAGTTCGAGGGCTTTGGTCATCAGTGGAGACGGAACGATCGTTGCCAGTGCGCAAAAGGAGTTCACACAGATCTTTCCACAGCCTGGCTGGGTCGAACATGACCCCGACGAGATCTGGAGTAGCCAGCTGTCCGTCGCACGAGCGGCTTTGCGAAAGGCTAAGCTCGATGCAAAGCAAGTGTCAGCTGTTGGCATCACCAACCAACGCGAAACGACTCTGCTGTGGAATCGTCGCACAGGGGAACCGCTGTATAACGCCATTGTTTGGCAGGACCGCCGCACTTCGCAAATTTGCGATCGCTTGAAGAAGTCGGACAAGAGTCAGGCAATCACCGAGAAAACGGGCCTGATCATTGACGCCTATTTTTCTGGCACCAAACTGGCCTGGATATTGGACCACGTCCCCGGTGCTCGCGCGCTTGCAAAAACTGGCGAATTGGCTTTTGGAACCGTCGATTCCTGGTTGCTGTGGAAGCTTACCGGCGGCAGCCAAACGCGAGGCGCGGTCCACAAGACCGACATCACCAACGCGGGACGAACGCTGCTGTGCGATATCCGTACCGGTCAATGGGATGCCGAGCTGCTCAAACAGCTTAAAGTGCCCGCGCAGGTTCTGCCCGAAATCTGTTCCTCCAGCGAAGTCGTGGCGGAGAGCGACAAGCAGTGCTTTGGCGCACCGATCCGGATCGCAGGGATTGCCGGTGACCAGCATGCGGCATTGTTTGGCCAAATGTGCACTGAACCGGGCATGGTAAAAAACACTTACGGCACCGGCTGCTTCATGCTGATGCATACTGGTACGAAGCCGCGTCCATCACACAACAACTTGCTGACCACCCTCGCCTGGAAAATCGGTGGCAAAACAGAATACGCACTAGAAGGCAGCATTTTCATCGCTGGAGCTGTCGTTCAGTGGTTGCGTGACGGCCTGAAGATTATCAAAAAGTCGTCCGATATCGAGGCGCTCGCCGCACAAGTCAAAGACAACGGAGGCGTCTATCTGGTGCCTGCGTTTGCTGGCCTAGGGGCACCCCATTGGGATCCCTTCGCACGCGGAACCATTGCCGGTCTTACCCGTGGTGCCACTGGTGGACATCTGGCGCGGGCCGCTCTTGAATCGATTGCCTATCAAACCGCCGATGTACTCGATGCAATGCAAGCGGATGCAAAGATGAAGATCAAAGGCTTGCGCGTGGATGGTGGCGCGGCCATGAACGATTTGCTGATGCAGTTCCAAGCAGACTTGCTAGGTGTACCCGTGGTACGACCCCGCGCGTTTGAATCCACCGCGCTCGGAGCCGGCTACTTGGCAGGACTGGCCGTCGGCGTGTGGAAAAATCGCGAGGAGCTGCAATCGCAGTGGCAAGTCGATCGTACATTCGAGCCGCAAATGTCCAAATCGCGCGTCGCCGAATTGCGCGGGGGCTGGCATAAGGCGGTCAAGCGTTCATATGCGTGGGCAGAATAAAAGAAATGCAGAATAAAAAAAGCAACAGACACTAGGTTTGTTGCTTTTTAAGTTTTTTGATTTTTAGCG
Source organism: Pirellulaceae bacterium (assembly GCA_041753315.1). Classification (GTDB taxonomy): domain Bacteria; phylum Planctomycetota; class Planctomycetia; order Pirellulales; family Pirellulaceae; genus Aureliella. The sequence continues at coordinate 8,427 of JBGSUV010000109.1, forward strand.
GTCCGCGGGAGCTTTAGCAAGCTCCACGACGGCTGCTAGTGCTCTGTTACAGCTTACTTTTAGGGTAGCGGAACTCGTCAAGAGTTTCGAAATAACTTAGTTTTAGGGTAGCGGAACTCGTCAAGAGTTTCGAAATAACTTAGTTTTAGGGTAGCGGAACTCGTCAAGAGTTTCGAAATAACAAAGCACTAGTTGTTCACTACTTCAGCTTCGTAGTTGGCAGCCTTCAATGCAGCAACGGCGGCATTCACATCGAAGCCTTCAGCCAATTTGAGTTCAACCACTTTGTTTTCGATAGTGCCTTCAGCAGCATCTGCAGGTTGATCAGCCAACTGGACGCCTTCAACGCCAGGCACACCGACCAACGCCTCTTTCACCGCAGGGAAGCAGGAGTAAGGGCACATCATGCTCGGTACGCTCAAACTCTTGTCGGCCACAAATCGAACGGCCGCTGGCTCTGTAGCCGCTGCCGAATCGTCAGCATGGTCATGATCTTCGCCTTCAGCGTGGTCGTGGCCATGGTCGTCAGCGGTCGTGCCACTGGATGTCGGTGCAACACTCGGAATCGTCTCAACTGGTTGATTGCAGCCCAATGCAAACGCACAAATAGCCATCAACGACATAGCAAACAAACGCATTCTATTTCTCCAATGTAGGTGTAAACAAACCGCAGATAACGAGGGAACCCCTCGGCGGTATTCGACTTCAAGTAACGCTAACCGAAAGTATCATACTCAGGCGGATATCCAAATTTTAAGCGGGCAGGCAATTCGGTTCAATGACCCGCCCCTCACGAGGCGGAGTAGATGTGCTGGCGCACGACTTAAATTTTCTGGATTAGTGCGTTCAATATGCATGTAAGACACACTGAGTTGGGCACTTATTCCAAAATATTCGTGTTCTCCTTCAATTCGTTGGCATCTTGTGCGCCGCCCACTTAGGCTGGCGATGCAATATTGATCGGTGCGATCTGATATGCCCGCGAACGATAGAGAAAGTCAATCAAATTTCCCTCATGGGGCTGAAGCCAATTGAGCCTGTTGGTGGGTATGGGCCCAACATTCAAACGATCGACGTGAACACTTTCGGTCAACTCATCAATCAACTGCTCGTCCTGGGTGAGCGCCGTACAGACCAGCGTCGAGCCCATTTTCTCTACAAGCTCTTTTTGGTTGCATCGAACGACACTGACAAATGGAAACATATATTCCTTGGCAGCCACCGCGCGATCGGGCGAGTCCACCGAAACGACAACTGGGCGTAAATAAGCACAATGCGACCGCTCGACCAGCCGCTCGCCAAATCCCTCGGTGTGATTCTTGACCCCCGATTCGGCAAAATCTTGTTGCACCATGCCCCAAGTGCCAGTTGCCATGTGGGAGTTGGTGAATGCGGCCAGACCGGCTTGCGGGTCCTGGGGTGGCAAGACATCTACCGGCCCCAATCGCTCGGCGATCGCTTCGGCGATGGCTTCAGTGTGTCGCGAAGCCCAAATGCCGGAGCAATTGATACAACTTCGGCCGCTGTTGGAGAAGACACTCTCCACCATCAAATCCAAATAGTCTTCCCAATGATCGACCACATCGTCGCCAAAAACGATTTTTGAAAACCCAGGTCCATGTGGTTGCACATGCGGATTTCCAGCATATTGTTGCACCGTCTGGGCACTGCCAAACACCATCGATCGTGAACAACGCCCCAACAAAGCCGACCCCACGTCGTGGCCGCCTGGATAAAGCGCAAAGGCCTCGGGCGGGATGCCTGCTTCAATGAAGGCAGCCACCATGCGGTAAGGTGTCCAAGGCTCTTGGCTGCCAGGTTTGAGCAAGAGTCCGATTTGCAGAGCGATCGCGGGTAGCCAAAGCGTGTGGACGCCTGGCGAGTTGTTAGGTAGTACCGCACCCAAGACAGGCGTCTGGCACTGGTAACTAACCGTTACACCGCGACCTTCTTCGCCATACCCCCGACTGAAGATCTCCAGGTCCAATCCGCGCGTCAGCGAGTCCAAGATCTTGTCGATATTGGCGAGGACAAATGAATTCTTCTTCATGTTCCCCAAGCACATGTGCTCGGGTAAGCCTGTGCTTGCAGATTGCTGATGGACAAAATCATCAACCGACTGGGTTGTATCACCCATCGGCAAGTCGCCCGATGCAAAAAGCTCCGCTGCTCGTTTGCAGCGTTCGATCAGTTCTTTGCTTGGGATTTCGCGAAGCACATTTCGCGCTCGTGCCGCGTGGCGATAATCCAACTGTAGCATCCCACCGTTGACCTGCGATATGTTGGCTATCGGCTCTCCGGTGTCAAAGTGAACAACTTGTTGAGTTTCCAGCGATGTGTATGGTTTTCCCCAACGCAGGGCAGGCAGATTCAGCACGGAACAATTCCTCATTACGAGTATGTGAGTTTAGGGGGTGTTGGGAGTGGTTACAACCTAATAAACGCCCACCGTGGTTTGCGATGCGATCGCGTGGTATGGCCGGACGCCGCTCACTCCGTCCCACGGATACTTGACGTACGGCCGTTCGCGTTCTCCCTCATCGCGCTCCAAGAATCCTGGAACGAAGAACTCTTTGGTCATCGTGTACAACTTGACGCGACCTGTGCCACCGTATTCAACAACCTGCGTATGGTCGTCAAAGTCAACCACTTCAACGGCTGCACGCGGTTGCGGAGCATAGTAGGCGATCTTGTAATTGTCATCGGCCGTAATGGGCTTACTGCATGCCAATCCCATCAGCGTATTGCCATAGGTCGGCGTCATATACACACCACCTTCTTCGATGGATCCACCCAACAACTCTTCGACACAAAAGCGCGTCCATTGCGGAGTGAACTCGGTCCCACCAGAGAAAATGCCAGTAATTCCAATCTCTTGGATACTTGACCCCATTTCAGCCAATCCATAGGCCAACGACTCAAGCAACTTGGGGGTGGTGAACATGCACTTGATATCGTGACCAGCGGTAAGGATCGTAATGGCCTGATCGATGCAATGCTTCTTGTACGCCTCCAGATGTTCCATCCAACCCTTTTTAATCAACTTCACAACCCAGCGAGGATCCAGATCAATACAGAAGCTAATTCCACCGCGAACTTGACAGAGATGCTCGACGGCAAGTCGTAGACGTCGTGGACCGGAAGGCCCCAACATCAGCCAGTTGGCTCCCTTGGGGAAGTATTCGTCTGGCAACGTCTCGCTGAACATCTCATAGTCGATCCGAAAGTCGTCGATAACCACCCGGCTCTTGGGAACGCCTGTGGTCCCACCTGTCTCAAACACATAGGTTGGTCGTCCATCAAGTCCCTTCGGAACCCAACGTCGAACGGGCCCACCGCGCAACCAATCGTCTTCAAACAACGGGAATTTTTTTAAATCATCAAAGGATTTGATTTCCGTTAACGGATCGAATTTTAGCTCCGATTTTTTTTGGAGCCAAAACGGTGAACCCGTGCTCTCGTGAAAATGCCATTGCACCATCTCATAAGTCTGTGCATCCAACTTTTCTTTAGCGGCTGCACACTTGCCTTGAATTTCATCAGCGGTTAGGTCTGCTGTCATGTCGAGTCTCAATAGGGAGTGTGGCTTATCGTGATGTACGCTCTTATTGTAGCGAATCGACGAGCATAACCGAGCCTTTGCGGATTGTCACCAGCCAATCAGCATTCTGACATTGACTCCCACAACCCGCGGGCTAATCAATAAAAAAATCCGCAGGCGTGGGCCTGCGGATTATTGATATGTTGATCTTTATGTCAGTCGTTTCGCTAAGCGCGATTAGGGAGCGACTGGTGTTCCTTGTCCAGGATCATCATCGGAGAGCGAGGCAACTCCGACAGCTAAGCCTGCGATACCCAACAGCCCACCCAAGCCACCGATTCCGCCACCACCAAAGCCGCCACCACCACCACCGCCAAATCCGCCGCCGCCACCAAATCCACCAGGTCCACCATATCCACCACCCATGACAAATCCACCCAAATCGTCATCATCATTTACTGGTTCAACAATCACCGGCTGAACGAAGAGTACTTCTCCCGGATAAATCATCTCGCTTCCCAAAACGTTGGATGCAGTTCCCGCTTGAGTCGTAACTAGTCTTGGTCCGTCTGTGGAGATCGCAGCAATCGGTTCTTCAGCAGAAATCGCTTCAAATGCCATGACCGCAAAGCCATCGTCACCCGATACAAACAGATCGTAAACACCAGGCTCAAAGTTCTCAAAGCGGTAGAATCCGTCCTTGGCAACAGCAGCCTTTGCAATGACAACGCCATCGCGCACGACTTGGGCAACAGACCCCGTCAAGTCCTGCTCAGCAAAGGTCCAGCCTGGGCGCGATACACGACCAACGAGCGTACCCTTTTGGAGCACTACTTTGTGTGAGTCGTTAAACTGGCGCTTTTCCTTCAGTGGGTCGCTAGCAAACTCGCGATAATAGACGTCGCCAACTGCACCTAATTCCGCGGGAACTAGCCCACTCGAAATCAGTTCATTGGCTCGCTCGGCCGGAATCACGCTTGCGTAGATTTCAAGTTCGGAAGTGAGGTGGTCGGCATTTGCTGGCAACACATGGAGCGCACATGCCGCAAACGTGTAGTCCCCACGACTTTGTAAACCATATGTACCTGGCTTCAACCCTTCCAGCTTAAATACCCCGTCCGTGTCGGTCACTGTTTCGAGTACGACCTTGCCCTCTCGAGAGATGACCACGTGGGCACCAATCCTACCTTCCAGGTGACCTTCCGCGGTTAAAACCGATAAGGTGCCATTTAAATTACCCACCTCGTCCAACCGAACCCACGACCGTTGGTGCAAAAGGTTGATCATGTCAGGCGTTTGACTCGCTTCGGCAGCGGTATTCTCAACGATAGAAACGGCTTCCTGCGAGTAAGCAAATGCACTCACGTTCGCTCCAAGTAAACATGTCAAAAACGCTGTCTTTATTTTCATCGGTACACTCTAAGCTGAGGGAATCTGGGTTGCCTACGGTGTCTATGGTAGTTATGACGCATACTCACGTCAATAAACTTACTCATGAATAACCGTTTTTTTCGGATTTCGCCAACCTACCCAGGCCTCCTGGCTTCTCGTGAGTGTCAGCGTTCAACGTCGCAAGGCTACCGCCTATGCAGACAGGAATTTAGTACTAAGGAACAATCGGAGTTCCTGGAGGAGGGGAAAAACCGTCATCGTCATCCGCAAGAGCAGCAACGCCCACGGCCAAGCCGGCAATTCCAAGCAGCCCTCCTAGGCCACCGAGCCCTCCGCCTAGCCCGCCCACGCCACCTCCACCACCACCAAAACCACCCGCGCCACCGCCTCCGAAACCACCGCCCGCAAACCCACCGGCGGGATAAGCAGGAACACCGCCAGGACCAACGAAACCACCAGGAAATTCATCTTGAACAACAATTTCACCTGGAGGTGGTGGTCCAATGGCTGAGATTACCAGTGTCGTCGGCACCGGCGGCTGGTTCGGAGCACTAACAAATCGAACAGCCACAGCTTGGTGAAGGCCTATTGCTGCGTTCTCAGCAACAACATCAACTGCCACGCAAGCATATGCTCCACCGCCAACAACAAGGTTATACATTCCCGGAGTTGGAGGCGCAAACGAGAATCCTCCAAATGAATCGACTCGCTGCGTGGCGACTGGCTTTCCCGTCGCATCGAAGACTTTGACAAAGTGATTGGCGGGAATCGCAATCGGATTCTCAAAGAGAACCTCGCCATATACGAGTCCATCAATCATTTGAACTTGGGGCGACTGAGTCAGCGTCTTTCCTCGCGGTGCTAAATCAGTAAATGGCCTTGCCGACCCTGGCGCAGTGTCTGGCGTCCACAGCGAGTGCAGAAGCTCGTCGACGACTCGTCGTGGCAATTTGGAGACGTAGACATTCATCGCGCCGTGTTGCTGAGTTTCCGATACTGCATTGAAAGAATGCGCTGCAAAACCATCTTGCGATTCAATCGTAATCCCATAAATCCCAGGGGTTACATCGCCAAATAAAAAATTCCCATCGGCATCTGCGATGGTTGTGCTAATCACCGAGGCATTCTTCAACAACGAAACGTCCGCTCCAGCAATACCTTGAACGTTTCCAGCCTCGGTTATCGATGTAGCACGGCCCGCCAACTCGCCATCAACTATACTCGCCCAACCATTATGGTAAGTCGTGGGTGAGTTGCTGCGTTCTGCTTCAACCTCCGCTGGCGCTCCCGAAATTGCCGATTGGGGTGGCAGAATCGCTTCGTTGAATACCTGGGCGTACCCCCCCAAACAAGAACTCGCAACGATCGACGTCGCAAGGGTGCACAAACCTAGTCGTTGCATTACATTCACTCCAAAATTGCGTGGTCACATTAGGGCTATCAGCAAGTTACGCAATTTTGGAATGTAGGTCAACGGTTTGGATGATGAAGATTGGCTTACTTAGGCGAGCGTTTCTGGAAAATATCGCTCACTTTCCCATCGCTTACCGGTGGATTCCGTTGTTGCTTGATTGGGAAATCGGTGCCACGCAGGCGACTTCCCAGTGGCACAGTGCGACTTGAAGCATCCGTCTTCAAATATCCCATCAGTTTATCGAGCGTGATTGTCTGAACTCCCATGCTCCCAGCTTCCGCAAGGAACTTAGCATACGCCGCGCTCTTTTGTGCTTGTTCGGGTCGCATCGTCTCTCCATTGCCACCCTTAACATCGGTACCAATCACCAAATACATGGTGTGTGGAGTCATGCCAGGCAGTTCATCATTGCGTTCCCCACGCGAATTGACTTCGGCATCAATCTCACCGCCTGCGAGTTTAATCAGTTCGCGGACCTGACCAATATCATCCTTAAAATCATTGTTGAGATCCATCATTCCGACTAAGGCAAATCCCTGCTTGCGGCCGGGAAGCCACGCAGGTGAATACACTTTGTCGCCAGTGACCAAAGTTTGGCGTGGATCATAGTTTTCGACCCGCGCTCGGCTTAGATTCCCATCGACAATTTGTGTTACTACCAAACTAGCTTTGGCAGTAGCCTCCGTGACGTTGACCTCCGATTCGTCAATCACCCAAAAAGGGACGCCGACTCTCAGCCCGTGGTTGCTACCGAGATTGATCCAGACCGTATTCCCCCCATCGGCAACATTCCTGATTTCTCCTTGTGGCGAAGCGAAATCTGGTTTGCGAAACTGCTGGATGATCTCGATTTGGGTAGCGATCGTTTCAGCTTGAACTTTGTTCTTTTCCTCAAGCTGATTTTTCAGAGTGGTCAGTTGGTCCATTTTCCGATCCATGTCCGTTTTATAGGAGTCAAACCGGGCTAATGTCTCTTGTTTCTCTTGATTTAGCTTGGCCACGGCGGCTGCATGGGACTGCCGCGTGGCTTCGAGATCCGCTTCGGCTTTCTTCTGGGCGGCAACGGCATCCTCGCGGGCTTTCGTTTCGCTCTGAATGATATCGTTGGTCTGTTTTTGCAGTTCCAATTCGCGCTGCCGAGCCTCGTCAACCTGCTTGTTACGAATGCGAATCGTGTCCAGCAGGTGCTTCGGGAGCGTGACCAGATTCTTACTGGTTCCGTCATTCGGAGCAAACAAATTCATCAGGGCTTCAAATTCCTTTTCAATATCCCCCATGATTGGATCGGCTGCAAATTTCTCTTTCATGGCTTCTTGATCGCCTTGGCCCAAGTCTCCTTTGCCAAGCATCGATCGCAAGCGTTCAACCCGAGATTCACTCGTCGCAAACTCTTGCTGAGCAGTGGACAGCTGCGTTCCTTGATCAGCAAAACGCTTCGAAAGGTCGCTGTAGCTCCTCCACAGGAAGAACATCCCCAAGAGTAGAGCAACCGAAAGGAACGCCATCGTAATGACGTAAGCCTGCCAGGCGAAAAGATTCCTATCGCGAACTGCCATTTGTGGGATCCGAGAAAAGAGTCCAAGGAGAAGTTTTTGAGGAGGGAATTCGGTCGAGCTAACCGATGCCAACGCAATGCCCAAAAGCAAGTTAAACGCCGCACCGCCTCAAAGTAGGTTTCCGATCAACCGTTAGTGTATTTGCCGCGCTCCCCACCGTCAAACTTTTATACCCTCCAACCTCCCTGGATCCGAAGTTTCGTAAAAGTTGTCGGCACAATCGGACGCAATTCAACTTGCCTGGCCTCCGCGACGTCGCACCAGATCGAACAACACAAAAATCCAGGTTGCTAAACAACCCAGGCCGCATCCCCAGGCGAGTGGGTAACCGAAAGCCTGAACCAATCCGCGACGTCCATCCCGCCGTACCTCCGCCAGAATCGCCGCCGCTTCCAGTCGATCAGTGGCCTCGACCACACGCCCTGCACCATCAATGTGCGCCGAAATACCGGTATTCGCCGCCACCAGAACAGGTCGCCGCGTTTCAACCGCACTTAAAATCGTACACGCCAAGTGATGATCTAAGACCGACGATCCGCGAAACCAACTGTCGTTAGTCAGATTTACCAAAACGTCTGGCGATTCCCCCCTCGTGGCCAGCTCGCGGACCTGCTTGGCTATCAACTGGGGGACAGTGCTTTCAAAACAGATGTTAGGCGCAATTCGAACCGATTCGGAAGCGCCATCGCGACTCAGAGCAAAACTCTCGACCGTTTGACCGGCCTGAATCCCCGACAATCCAAAGGAATCGCCGAGCCACTTCAACAACGGTCCAAGCGGAATGTACTCGCCAAACATGACGCGATGCATTTTTGCGTACCGCCCAGCCAATTCCCCGTTGGGTCGGAGAAAAAGCGCCGAATTGTATCTCTCTAACCCAGCGGATGTATAAACCCCTACATCGCATCCAACCAACAGGTAAGGAAAACCATTGGCCGTCGAGTCGATCACGGTCACTTTAGGAGCTACGAAGCCATCGCGATCCGAGTCTGGAACTACACCTGCCGCCTCCAAGAGTCTCGACACGCGAAAGTTAAAACGTCGCTCAAAGTCTCCGACAACATCTAGCAAATATTCTTCCGTCACGCCCTCGGAAGCCAATTCCTTAGGCACTCCGTTCGTGAGCTTCGCTTCAAAATAGGGTTCGTTGCCGGTAAATGTCGACTCAGGCCAGACCACAAGGTCCACCGCACCATGCTGTGCCACCGCTTCACGCGTTAAATTTAAGTAGCGCGTCCACGCAAGACTATTCCGCTCGGGGTTGTACTCAAAAATCGTGGGAGTGTTTTCTTGAATCAAAAGCGCTCGCAGTACCGGTTCACGCGCTGCAGTCAGTTGATCCGCTTCCGCCAACTTCCACCACCCATATCCCAACAATATCAGCAACATGACAATGGCTGTTGCCGCGGATCCCATGACCGAACGCGCCGAGCTCTTTCCGCAATAGAACATTGTGACCTGAAGCACCGCTGCGCTGACAGTCAGCATGATGAAACTGATTCCACCGGTTCCAACCTGATCTGCCAATTGAATTACCAGCGGCCAATGGGCCTGTGAATGGGCAAGCGTGTTGGCTGCAAATCCGGTCAAGAAGTAGCTGCGAATCAGCTCAAGGCCTACCCAAATCATCGGAGCAGCGACCACCAGTGGCATTCGAGCTCGAAAGCGTAGGACGCGCGTGGCCCCAACAAACAGTGGAATGTACACGGCTAGATAGAGTGAAAGTGCGATCCAGCCAAAATAGAGAGGCCAAAAAGCGAGGCGTATCCCTTGCAATATCAGGAGCCAGAAGCAGCAGCCACTCAGCCAGAGAACAAAGTACCCACCTCTTCCCACCGGTCGCTTGCGTTCGATAACCAACAACCAACCCATCGGAGCCAACCACGCCACAAGACTCCAGTTCAGTGGCGCAAAGGCACTCCACAACGCAATGGCACTGAGCATTGCAGGAACGAACACGCCGTCACGCCACCCGCCCTGCGTTTGATGCTCGCCGGTCGCGTGCGTTGCTTTCAACTGTTGCTTTTTTAATGCTGCCGTTGATGAGTGGGATTGGTCTCGCTTGATCGCTCTGCTCTTTTTTTCGAGTTGCAATGTTCGGCCCTCGCAGGTCGCGCGAGCTAACTGTGGGAAGAGGTTCCGCTGCATGCCTATCGTAGCGTGTTTGGGCTACGGGCGACTAGGTGAAGTCTTGCGGACGACAACTCGATTACCTTCAACGCGAACAACCTCGACGGTGGTTCCTACATCGACAAAATCACCTTCGGTCACCACATCGACGAGCCGCCCTGACAAGATAACTTTGCCACTTGGGCGTAGATCGGATTCCGCTTGACCGAGCAACCCAATGGCGATCGGTTCACGGTTTTCTGCGAGCGGACCGGATGCAAGTGAAAAGGAGCGATCCATCGGTTCCGTCAGGCTCGTGTCGGGGGCGGACAGCCGAAAGCGGTTCAAGCCCGGGATGGAATCGAGCAACACGACCTGCCCCACAAACAGCAACAGTACACCCAACACGGCTCCCAGTACGATTAGCGCGTTGGTCTGGAGTTGATTCCATTCAAAGCTCGTACTGGGCAGCAAGAAATCTTGGCTTGCCATGATCAATGAGACGCTCACTAGCCCCAGACCGGTTAAACCAAATATGCCAAATCCCGGCAATACGAACAGCTCGACGATAAGACAACCGACGCCCAGCACAAATAGCAATACTTCAAGCCAGCCTGAAGTCCCACCCAATGCATGGCTCCAAAAGAAAATTCCGAAACATAACGTTGCCACCAAGCCGGCGACGCTAATTCCTGGCGCGACCAACTCCAGATACAGCCCGACGAGACCAACAATTAACAGGATTGCGGTCAGCCATGGCCGATTGAGAATGTAAATGGTATTGTCGATCCAAGTGAGCTGCGTCCGCTCGATCGCTGCGATTTCAAATTCGTCAAACATCCCGTCTTCGGACCCGAAAACTCCTTCACTGATCGCTAGTTCTTCGGCACGTTCGGCTCCGACAGTCAAAAAGCGGTTTTGTCCTGATTCTGGAAGTTGATGCTGAATCACAAATCGCTGTTGGGCTCCCGCCGCTTGAGTCTCAACTTCCGTCAGCACGGTCGCTTTGCCGGTGGCTTGCTCCACGGCGGCATGCAGTATGACGGAACGGTCAACCATTGCTTCCGCCAAACCTGGCGGACGATCTTTGGACTGTGCGAGTTCGCGAACCGCACTCGCCAAATAACTGACGAGCTTCTCTTCAGCATGATTGACTTGCCCATCCCACCCAACTCGAATGGGCCCCGCGTCACCGATCAACGCCCCCTTCTGCATGAAGATGAAATCGCAACCCAGTGAAATGATGGCACCACCGCTAATCGCCTCCTCAGGGATGTATACGACGGTGGTCGCCCAGTCGATGTCGCGCAGTCGTCTGGCAATTTGCAACGACTTTTCGAGGTCGCCGCCGGGAGTGGTTAGGCGCAAAATCACCAGATCCGCACCCATTTGTTGAGCTCGATCGAGTCGTTGATTGAGATACCAGTGAAAGCGACCAAAAATTGCACCTTCCAGGTCAATCACGTAGGCTTGGCGGTATTGCTTGTTTCGCAATCGCTGGCGTTTGTCATTCGCGGGTGGAACATCATTCTTCCCCGCCAACTCCCTCGCTTCATTCTGGAGAGTGGGCTCCCGAAACTCCTCCACAGGAGGCTCGTCGATCAACTGGCTTTCCATTTCCGATTCAGCAATATCCACCGTTTCAGTTACGTCTTCCGAGCTTCCAGCATCAGACTCTGTGGTAACCTCAGCCGTAGGCTCAGTAGATGCTCCGGGCGCAGCCTCTGGAGCTGTTTTTGCGGTCGGCTCAATCGTCTGGTCGACGGACTTTACGGGTGTCTTGTCGATGGACGTGACAGGGGGCTCATCGATGGGCGTTCCAGCTGTGGCACCGCTATTGAACTTGGGCACCGTCGCATTGCCGTCTGGAAGGTAATCAAAGGGGTTCGGCAAGACCACCGGAAGACCATCTTGTGCAGGGCAGGGGGCCGCCCTGGCGTCCAGGAGGACGCTGCTCATTCCAACCGCGATCATGGCCAGCCGAAGCAATCGATTTGCGATCATAAAACACACCCAGCAAATGTCTTGGGAACAGTCGCTTTATTGTAACGTCTCGTCCGACGTAGATGGGAATGTTAAAAACTCAGATCGAAACACAGAAGCTTGAACTTCGACCGGCATTCATCGAAGTAAACGGTGATCGAGCCGCCACCAACAGCAACCAGCTACGGTCATCGACACGGGCTCGAACCAAAGTTGAGGATCAACAAAGCGAACGATTACGATTGCGCCGCTTCGACTTCACTCAATTCGCATTGGGAAACGATCCAGCCTCTGCAGCTCTTCGAACCACACAAACAGTGGATGGCTGCATCAGCCGGCCATGCATAGTCGATCGTCAATTCCTCGCCTGCTTCAATCGCGCGGATTGAGTGCACGGACAATTGCCGTTCGCTTGAATCTTCGAATTCCCAAATCAACAACTCGCAGTTGGGTTCACAAGAATGGTTGAGAAAGCGGAATGGGGCCGCTGGCTCAATGCTCGTTTGATCATCCAAAGCAACGCAGTACTCCGATCCATATTCGGGGTCATTGATCAGTTTGCCTTCGACAACTCCGATCTCGACTCCCGATTCAAAATCAACCGCAGCAAACAGAGCTTTACCAAGCGTCGTTGTCTTGACGTGAACATTCGGCGATTCCATGCGCCCTGCTTCCTATAAATGAGAGTGGTGTTACCGAACGATGCGCGTCGGCTATGGCTTGACTGTTGCTTAGATTAGCTGTTGCATCGATTCAGTCAAGCGCAATCGTAAACATCTCATTTGATCGACCGAGACAGTTGTTAGATGGTAGCCGTACCGTACTTGTCGAGCAGACGATAGAGCGAACGTCGACTGATCCCCAGCGCTCTGGCTGTTTGCGCTTTGTTGCCGTGATGCTGCTTGAGAACTGTTAATACATGTGCCCGATTTAACGAATCAAGATCTGCATTTCCGCCCACAACCGGCATCATCTTCCGTTCACCACTTTGCAACTCTGGAGGCAAGTCGTCCAGGACGACAAGACCTGATTCACCTGCCAGTACCTTGGCGCGCTCCAATGCATTGAGCAGTTGTCGAACATTGCCTGGCCAGTCGTAGGCGTTGAACAGCTCGCGTACCGGTTCGTCCAGCCGCCATTCTGGGCCAAGAAAATGTTCACAAAGGACTGCGATGTCACCTTGTCGCTCGCGCAGCGGTGGCAGCTTGATGCTTAAAACGTTGATCCGGTAGTACAGATCCTCGCGGAATTTCCCATCATTCACCTCTTCGTTCAAATCTTTGTTGGTGGCCGCGATCAGCCTTACGCGTACTCGCCGCTCTTTGACGGACCCCACCCGTCGGATCGAACCGTCCTCCAAGACTCTCAACAACTTGGCTTGAAGCGCACCAGCCAACTCACCAAACTCGTCAATGAATAACGTGCCACCATCGGCAATCTCAAACAGGCCGAGCTTGGATGCAATTGCACCCGTAAATGCACCTTTCTCATGACCAAATAACTCGCTCTCCAACAACGCCTCGGGAAGTGCAGCACAATTGATCACCACCAACGGTTTCGACGCCAAAGGGCTCGACGCGTGGATGGCCCGCGCGACCAACTCCTTTCCGGTCCCACTTTCGCCTTCGATCAGCACCGGTTTGTCACTCGGAGCAATGCGCTCGATCAAATGAAGCACTTTTCGTATCGCAGTTGATTCACCCACGATATTCGATGGCGGACGAGATCGCTCAATCACACTCCGCAACTGATGGTTCTCACGCACAAGCCTCGAAACACGAGCCGACTTTTGAATTAAGCGATCTAAATCGGCGAGACGTATCGGCTTGGTTACATAGTCCACGGCCCCCGCCTTGATCGAAGCCACGGCAGTTGGGATCGTCGCACCACCGGTCAACATGATCACTTGCAGCGAGTCATCCTCGGTACGCAAGCGTTCCAGCAATTGGACTCCATCCATTTCGGGCATGTGAACATCAACGACTGCGACGTCAAACTGTTGCGATTGTATCGCCAACAGAGCGTTGGTACCGTTTGCTACCGCAACAACCCGATAGCCCCGCTTCTCAAAGTACTGTTGAGCCGAATCGCGGAAATCTGCTTCGTCGTCGACCAGCAAAAGATAAAGTTCGTTAATTTCGTCAGACATGATCTTAGGCGTTCATATAGGTACAACAGAGAACGGTTCGTCAGCAGAGCATTCCCAAAAAGCTCCAGCAAACTCAATGGTCCCCGCTACCGTTTTGTTCCGTTCGAGGGGACATTGAACGCGGGGAGGAGCTCTGCTCCAAACTTCAAATCCGCAATTCGCCACATGATAGGCAACTGCAGTGCCGAAGCACTCCGAGCGTTCAAGAAATGTCCCAACTCCTCTTTTGCGCCAAACTAATAGCTAAGAAGAACTGAATTCTTGACGACTAGTCTTCGGTTTATACTTAAACTTGACCATATAATTCTGGCCATTTTCTCAATGACCCGATCCAGTTTACCAAGAATGCACACGGGCAGTGCGATTACGCACAGCAGTAGCTCATTGAGTTAATGAGGAGCGTCCGCGGCGATGATCGGTTTGACTCTCAGGGTCTACAGTCGCTTCGCCGCTTGGCGTTTGCGGAAGTTCCAAAACGGCAGTCGTGCCAAGCGGACTCGACTCCAACCGCAATGTACCACCATGAGCTTCGGCCAGCCGCCGGGCAATCGGCAACCCCAGGCCTGTTCCGCGCGACCGGGTGGAAAAAAATGGCTCAAAAATGCGATTGCGATATTCTTCCGCAATCCCCGGCCCAGTATCTCGGACTTCAACGCGGACCGCAGGAACTCCGCCTTGCCAAGTCGGTGAAATGCAAATCAGAACTTGATCGCCATCGGGGACAACAGCCAGCGCATTTTCGATCAAGTTCCTCATGATCTGTTCGACCGCATAAGGATCAAGCGTCACCGCGGGCACTTTAGCGGCCTCGATGATCTGCAACTTTTCTGACAGACAATGTCCAGCCTGCACAATATGTTGGCAAGTCGTCGTGGCGACGTCGACCAGTTGGCAGGTTCGCAAGTCGAGCCTCACCGGTTTGGCGAATTGAAGAACTTCTTGGTAAAGATGCAGTAGGTGGTCATTGGCCCGCTGGATGCGTTCGACCAAGAGCAGTGCATCGGGCTTATCGTCCAATTCGAGCCCAAGAGTCTCCAAGGCAGCCTGACTTCTCTGGAATGCGTTCCGACTTTCATGCGCCAGGCCAGCCATCGTTTGACCAATGGCCGCCAATCTCTCCTGTTGAACGTCGCGCCGTTGTGCCTCAACGAGATCGGTAATATCGTGACCGACTAATAATTGACAGAGATTTGCTGAATTGCTGTCGTCGCTCGGTAACGGATAGGCGTTTTGCGGATGTGGCACCGTGCGGGAAAACCAACGAATCGTCCGCTCACGCGAATCAAAATCGGTTATCCGCGTTACTACTGGACCAGAGGGCTCGTTGTGACTCTCGCTGTCAAACAGCTCCATCATCAGTTGACGGTCGTCCGCGGGGATCAAATCGTAGATCGTCGTCACATCCTTCGATAGAATATCCGACTTGCAGATCAATTGCGCGAGGAAACGATTTCCGCGAATAATCTTACCGTCAATGCGAGGATCGACGATCAGCACGATCGCTTGAGTCGTACCGATGATGGCTTCGTTGAGCTTGCGTTCGGTTTGCACGAAATCGGCGACAGCTTCCGCATGATACGCGTCCTGTATGAGGGTCAAGTCGAGGTCGAGCATCTTGGAGATAGCCGATGCATGTTCCTGAAACGCATCGATCGAGGATTGCCAGCCTTGCCCTAAGTAGAATAGCAGTTGATTTTTGAGACGACTCATTGCTGCCGACGCCCAGACTTGAGGCAATCCAATGCGGACGTGTCTCCAACCTACAATCCATCGATTTCGCACGAAGTCTTCGTCGTATTTACCTGCAAACAACTCGGTAATCCAACGCGTCAACGAGACCTTCAATCGTTCTACCTGTTTTATCCCTCCCGTCAGTGCCGATTTCGTATCGGCGTGCCTCAAAATCTCGGCGTAAAAGTCGTCGATTAATGTCGGTACAAACGGCTCAATTGCTGGCCAACCTGCTACGCAGAGTTCGATTTCCGCATCGGACAATTGCACGTATCCCCGCAACTCGTGATACCGTCGAAGCAACTCCGTCGTCGACGGCATCAATTCGTGTGGCGAAAATTCGTGGGAAACTAGCGGGTCAGTCACGACTATCGATGCCTTTCAATGTGCGATCGCGGCGCAGCAACTACAGCGCTCGCACGGTTCAATTTCCCGCAATATCGGTTTCATTTGCTGCGTCTGCTTCGTCGACTGGCACTGCCAGTGAACGAATATAATTGACCAAATGCCAAATTTCATTGGCATCGATCGATGCGGCGGGCATCGGCGTGCCATCGATGCCTGCGGCGATTCGACGATAGAGCTGTTCGGGCGAACCGCCACCGCGGTACAGGCCTTCGCGAAAATCTCTTGGCACGATCGCGCGCGGAGGCAAAGCACCTCGGGCGATCAAAGGAACCTGCGCCGCTTCATCTTTCGGATCGATGTTGATCCGCAAAGTCCAGTCCTTTGTCCAGTCGTCGTAATCAATCGTCGGTCCATCCCCATAACCTTCGGGGCCATGGCACTTCGCGCAGGCGGACAACTCCGAAGCAAAAATCGTCTTTCCCTTGGCAATGGATTCTTTGACAGGCGAAGGCTCCAGAGAACTGGCAGCCGCCAATACTTCCTCGGTCGTCTCAGGTACCGGAATTCCATCCGGTTCAGGAACTTCTTTGACCATCTCGGGCGCTTCGAGCCAGGCGTCCGCGATATCGGTAACGAACTGCTGAGCGGTAGCAAATTGTTCGTCGAATCCTTGTGAATCCTTGTCGTACAGATGCTCACCCTCTTCCGGTTTGCCAGTCTCTTCATCAATCTCTGCTTCTTCTCCGTCGATTGCGAATTCGACGTCGTTGCCTTCCATCAACATGTAGCGTTCGAATTCTCCTCGCCAGGAAAGGAAAATAACATAGTCGACCAATGCATCGATATCCTGATCGGTAAGTTCAGGGATGACTTTCATACTTGTCCCATCGATACCGTGCTTGATGCTGTAGGCAAGGTCCTCACGCAATGGTTTCGCACCGCGCGTCGTGCTCTTGAATTTGAATCGCCCCAGTCGATAGTCGCGGGGATAGGGATCCAGCAAGGCGGCCGTTTCACCGCGCCCATTCCCGGCAATTCCGTGACAAGTGGCGCAGTGTTGTCGATACAAGCCACGTCCTGCTTCAACAGGCGCGCCGGCCGCTTTTTGCAGGTTGTCCATGCTCACTAATTTGGAGTGTTTCTCATGCTCAAGTATGAACTCAGGAAGTTTCGGTTCATCGGGTGTTCCGAAGAATTCGAGTACCGCAACTTCTGTCTCCTTCAATGCCGGGGCCATGGCGTAGCCTGAATCGATCTCCAGGGCATGTGAATAGACCATGTTCGGTTCAAACTCGAAGACAACTTCTCGCTTGCAGCCAACATAGAAGCTCACCGTTGCCGCAATTCCAAATAGACCCAGCAGCTTTTTCATTTCTGGCACTTTCCAACGATAACAATTCATGAAAGGTTTAACCTACAGTTCTTTTTTTCGTGATATTTGCGGATCATCAATGAGCATACGGATAGCGGGAGTTTCCAAATCGTCGTATTGCCCACCCCAAATACATCGTATGCACGCGATCAGTGCAGCTCCACCCAACGCAATGGCAATCGGTAGTGCAACATACAACACACTCATACCTGCGACTCCACTTCGAAACTTTTGAATCCAAAGGTGACGGCCAAGACACTCACCGAACTAATCGGCATTAAGACCGCAGCTACCAATGGGCTGATCCAGCCGCACATTGCAAGCACGACCGAAACTACATTGTAAGACAGAGAAATCGCAAAACTAAGGTAAATTAGCTGGGTCGTCCGCTGCGCACCCTGCAATAACTTGACGATCGATGACAATTTCCCCGAGCCGATAAACACGGGAGCTGCTTGCAAGCTGACCTCAGCACCGCCGCGCACCGCCACCCCAACATCGGCGGCAGCCAATGCGGCCGCGTCGTTGGCACCATCACCGATCATCACCACCGCCCGCCCTGGAACGCGTGACTGGCGAATCGCGGCCAACTTCTCTTCCGGCGAAAGACCACCATGGCAACGCTCCGGCGCTATCTGCAACAAGTTGCCAACACGCTCCGCGATCGCCTGATGATCCCCCGAAAGCATCCCGATTTGCCAGCCGCGTTTCCTCAGGTCAGCAATCAGCGCCTCCGCCCCCTCGCGGATCGGATCGGTAATTCCCAACAACGTGGTGACCTGCGAATTGACTGCGATCAGTACCGGACTTTCGCCGCGCGCCACAAATTCATCCATGGCCGTCTGCATTGCTTTGGTGAGTTCGATCCCATGCGATCGAATTAGCGTCGCATTGCCAACCACCACAAATTGCTCATCGACGCGACCGATAACTCCCCCCGCTTGTACTTGCGTTAGCGTACCATTGGAACTCAACCGCATTCGTCGGCGTTCTGCCTCGCGCAGAATTGCGCTGGCTACCGGGTGTTGACATTCGTGTTCAATCGATGCAGCTAGCCTCAGGCCCTCAACATCACCGGCCAGATGGCTCACCGCTTGTCGTCCTGCGGTAAGAGTTCCTGTCTTGTCGAACCAAATGACGCCGGGTGAAGCCAGTTGCTGCAATGAATGACCATCGCGAATTAAAATGTTGGCTTTTGCTGCGCGCCCTAAGGCCACGGAGATCGCCAGTGGAGTGGCCATGGCAAGTGCACATGGACAAGCAACGATTAAAAGAGAAGTTGCATTTGCGGTTGCCTCGCTCAATCCACTTGGCAACCAGGCTGCGAACGTGGCAGCGGCCAACAAAGTGATCACCACCACAAAGATCCCACCAATGCGATCAGCAAACTGTACGATCGGCGTTTTCTCAATGGCAGCTGCTTCAACCGCTTGCATCACCTGCCCGATGCGACTGTCCCTACCCACCGCAGAGACTTGGACGTCGATGGAGGCCACTAAATTGACTGTTCCCGCCGCAACTGCGTCGCCGCTGACGACTTCGGCAGGAATACTCTCGCCCGTTAACAACGAGCGATCCAGTTGCGTTGCACCTGCCACGACTACACCGTCGGCGGGTACGCTCTCGCCAGCCGCAACGCGAATTCGGTTGCCGGGAATTAACCTCTCGACGAGGACCAGGGAAGTCTCTCCAAAATCGCCGATTAGCGCTGCGTGCCGGGGAGTAATACGGAGCATCAAGTCGACGGCGCGTGCGGCCCGCTGTTGCTGCCGGAATTGAATCCAACGTCCAATGCGCAACAGAAATACCAGCGTGGCCAGCGTGTCAAAATAGGTATGTCCTGCACCAGAGAT
This sequence comes from Pirellulaceae bacterium, assembly GCA_041753315.1. Classification (GTDB taxonomy): domain Bacteria; phylum Planctomycetota; class Planctomycetia; order Pirellulales; family Pirellulaceae; genus Aureliella. The sequence goes on from JBGSUV010000109.1 coordinate 27,875, forward strand.
GGCGTTGATCGCACCAACCACCATGCCAGCGGCCAACCCCAATGCAACCGGCAAGTCCATGTGAGGCGTCCAAGTCCTTAGTGACGCCAGAGCCCCAACAAAAAAAGTGCGGCCAGGGCCAATCACAGCCACCGTGCCCAACGCCGTTCCTACCAAGCCGAGAAAATAACGGAACTCGGGTGCCAGCCCAGAATAGTCGCCTGCATACAGGGCCACTGCAATCCACATCGCATTGGCGGCTAGGAAGCCCGCGATGGCAATTTGAATTAACAGTCGCCGATTTTCCAATTGCAAATGCGTATCGCGCGAGCGGTCGAGCGGTGTCAATTTGTAGCCGAGTCGATCGAACAACCGCGCAATGCGACTGAGTTTCGTTTCCTGCGGATCAAAGATCAGCTGCACCGTGTGGTCGCTCATTTTGACCCGCGCTAACTTCAAACCAGGTTCGTTGGCTGCCACCTTTTCAATCAACCAAGCGCATGCTGCACAATGCAAACCGTGCAGGGCCAGTTCGGTCGAGCAGAGGCCATCACCGTGCTGCGTCGGTGTGGATGGACCCAAAAACTCGGATGTGTCAAACTGTTCGTAATGGGGCGATGTGCTGGCGGGCTGCGCCGCACCCGAACGACGCATCTGATCTCGCAGCGCATAGAAGTCCGCCAGCCCCCATCCATGGATTAAATCGTAAGCACCGCGGCAACCGCTGCAGCAGAAAACATCGGTCCGCTTAGTATCCGTCGCGCACTCTGTCGGCTCTCCGCAGTGGATGCAGGGAAGCGTGATCGACAGAGCAATCGCCTCCACCTTGCCTTCTGCGATAGCTTCAGCGTGGGCTACTGCGTTGGTTTGTTTTGCGTTGCCAGATTGATCGACAAGTGCTTTCACGGAACCTTGTCTCCGCCCTGCAACTTGTCGACGCAACAAGGCAAGGGGGTCTTCACCAGCTCATCAATGCCAGCCGCAATCTGTTCCGCATTGGGCTTGCTCGGGTTACCAGTGGCCCCGGCCCCCCTTGAGCGATCAACACTCTGATGTAGCGAAATGTCTGCCAGAGAATTGAGACCTGCAAAGCCACGACCTGTCGCAGTGTAACCGCCCGCCAGGACCAAAAGTAACGCTGCCGTTACCGGAATCAACTTCCGAAAACGCATTCCCAAAAATTGCATTCCAGACACCAACCCAACCAAGGCGGGTACCGTTCCAATCCAAAACGCAACCATGACAATCGGCCCTGTGACCATGCTGCCAGTCCCGGCTGCGGTCAAGGCAAATAAATACAGCCATCCGCAGGGGAGCAACGCAGTCAACAAACCAGTCACCAGTCCTCGGGCAGCGGTGGGCAGCCGAAAAATGTAAGGCCGAAACTTGACCAGCACTCGAGTAATCAGTGAAGGTTGGGGCGCGGTCTCAAATTGCTTGATCGATTTGCGTTGCTGGAACAATTGAAATAAACGCACGGCCCCAATGCCAATCATCAATAAGCCGACAATGCGCGCAGCTACCAGCTGGACCCCCAACACTTGACCACCCAAATCAACCAGCTGACCGGCTCCCCCAGCGAGCAAGCCTGCAAGCGCATAAGTGACCAAGCGCCCGAAGTGATACAACGTGGTCGCTACAACCAGTTGCTTCCCTCGCCGCCCTTCCCCCGCGCCGCTGGCCCATATGGCTAACGGTCCACACATGCCCACGCAGTGCATACTGCCAAGTAGACTTGCTGTTACAACTGCACTGATTAGTAGCCACATGGTGAATCTATTGTTTAAAGTCTAACGCCTACGCCTAATGCTAATGCCTGCCTCTCACTCGACTTCAATTTCAATCGTTTTTCGAGCGATCCCGTGATTGCCCTCGATCGCCAAATCGATCTGCCAAAGTCCTGGACGAGTTAACGCCACAGGCATCGTGTACAGGCCGGGCTCAATTTCCGTCAGCGTACTTGCATAAATTTCTTGACCGCGCGCGTGGTGGAAAACCTTAGATTCGATATGCAGTTGCTCGACCGGACGGCCACTTTTACCTGCGACGCGGATTCCAATTGTACGATGTTCCGCTTCAACAGGTGTCACCGCAGCGTTGACCTGCCAACCTAATTCATCGAGTAGTTGTTGAGCGCGATGCTTGATATCCCAGTCCAGTGCCGACTGGTGATAGTTTGGAATAATCGCGACACTTGGGTCACCCAACGCAAGGTAGATCGAGCCGAAACCGATGAGAACTTGGATCGACAAGAAACCAACGATGAGCGAGACCCAAAAACGACGCGCTCGACGTTCCACTTGCGCGAGTTGTTCTGGCGTGTCGATCGAATTGCTCAGTGAAATAGGTAAGGTCATTGTCTTGGCCCTAAAACCCGAAAGTCGATTTCGCGGTGGTTACCGGAGCTGTCGACCACTTTCAGAATGATTGGATGATTTCCCTTGGCATACGTCAATGCGCTCGGGAAGCGGATGTTAAGCGGAGCGATCGATGTTTTGCCAGGCTCTAAGGCGACCGAATCGCCGTCGAGGATTTCCACTGTTGCGGTCGTGGGACTTACAACCGTCAACGCATATTCTTGAGGCTTGTCGGTGCGATTAACCAGACGCAAGCTAAAAGTATTTGACGTCACACCGCGACTGGCCTGGGTAAAGGGTGCCCCCTTACCGCGGATGATGCGCGCGTCAAAGCCGTACGTCGAGCCAATCGCAAACACGAGCCCCGTAATGATGCCAGTCAGAATTATCGGATAGATGATCGTCCGCGCACGTAAAAACCTCTGCGGCTTCTTGTCGAGCGAATCTTGTGAGCTATAGCGGATCAGGCCAGGAGGCAAATTGACTTTTTCCATCACGGAATCACATGCGTCAATGCACTGCGTGCAGTTGATGCACTCCATCTGCAAGCCATCGCGAATGTCAATTCCAGTCGGGCAAACGACGACGCATTGATTGCAGTCAACGCAATGCCCCGCTCCATCACCTGCCGTATGCTTTCCTTTGCGGCGTGGTTCTCCCCGGTTCTTGTCGTAGGCGACAATTAGCGAGTTGCGATCGAGCATCACCGACTGGAAACGACCGTATGGACAGGCGATCAAACAGGTCTGTTCGCGGAAGAAATAGAAGTCGTAGGTCAACAGTAGCGTTGTAACCGCCATCACGGCAAATGCAGCCGGTTGTTCAAACGGTGAGGATTGCATCCACATCGACAGCTTTGCCGGCCCCACAAAATAGGCCAAAAAAGTGTGCGCTAGAAACATGTTTAGCAATACGTAAACCAAAAATCTTCCAATCTGTCGCGGGGCCGACATCGGCTTTTTAGGTTGTCCACCCTTGCCTACCGTCCCTTCGAACAAGCGATCGATCGGGCGGAAAAGATATTCGATATAGACGGTCTGGGGACAAGCCCAACCACACCACGCTCGACCTGTTACCGCTGTGATAAACACGATCGAAATAAAGGCTGTTAACATTGTTAAGGCTAACAGTAAAGTATCGGTGGGTAACAACGTGTGCCCAAGAATCGTGAACTCTCGGGCAGCGATGTCGAGCCTGATCAACGGTTTTCCAAAAATCGTCAAATGCGGAACGACTACAAAGATAACCATCAATACGTAGGCCACGATGCGCCGCCGTCGCCACCAGGGGCCCTTCGACAGTTTCGGCTTCAACCAACGGCGACTGCCGTCCTTCTCAAGCGTACTTAAAACGTGTTCAGGAGATGGAAGTAAGACATCTTTTTCGGGATGTTCGCGACCGGTTGGCGTGCGAGTTGCCTGTTCTTCCGGTGTTAACTTGAGAACAGGCAACCTTCCCTGGTGATTCATGGCTTAGCCTTTTTCAGAATTGGCAACAGTTTTTGCCTCAGGTTCAGGAGGCGGAGGTTCGGGCCATGGTGCAATCGCATTACCCTCTGGCCCTTTTGCTCCACTTGCAGGTTCCGTACCACGCAAGGATGCAATGTACGCCGAGACCAGGACAATCTCATTCTTGTGCATGCGGTCCGCCCAGGCGGGCATAGCGCCGTTGCCTGCACCGTCGTTGATGACTCGAGCAATATCCTCAATTTTACGAATGTTTTTAAAGAACTCGTCCGTTAGATTCGGACCAACCTTGCCTTCTGCATTTCGACCGTGGCAGGATATGCAATTTGTTTTGAACACCGTTTCACCCACGCGCAACCAGTTCTTCTTGTCTTCGCGCAGAGCATAAGTCGTTAACGTTACCTCAGTAGGCTCCAGGTCGCCGATTTCACCGAACTGCAAACGGGTGTTAGCAGCCAAGGCCAGGTCGTAGCCTTCGATCACCGAGCGACCGGGTGCTCCGATGTGGAAATAGAGCACATAGAACAGACTAAACACGATAGAACCGACGAACATCCACTTCCACCAACCGGGAAGCGGATTGTCGTACTCTTGAATGCCATCGTAAGCGTGATCGGTTAGCTCATTATTTTCCATGTCGCGGATCCTTCACTTCATCGCTAAGCGGAATGGATGCAAATTTGTCGGTCGCTTCTCGGCTCAATCGCAACGCGCCGAACAACATGACGCCAAAAGCGATGACAAACAGCACCAACGCTGCCTCAGCGCAATCGGAATAATCTAGTGCATTGACAATATCTTTAATCATTTTTATCTCAGAATTAGCTGACTATTCGTCTTATAGGCGCGCGGGACCTCGTCCACGACGCAAATTTTTAATGTTGACTCAGCACTAAGGTAGCTTCGCTACGGAGTCATCCGCAACTTGCTCGACAGCATCTTCGCTTTCCGCCACCTCGGTAGCCTCAGGCGTTTCCGTTGTTTCGGCTGGTTCTGCTGAAGTCGCTGGGGGTGCTTCCGTCCGCGAAATATCCGTACCAATTCGCTGCAAGTAAGCGATCAAAGCAATTGCCTTCTTGTCAAAGACACCCGCCGGGCCACCTTGCTTGACGATTTCCGCATTGATCTCTTCGCTTTGGCGATGGGCCAAAGCTTCAAAATTGGTTAGCTCATCTTCTGTGTATCCAGCCCCCAAATAGTTTGCTGTACGAACAAGTGGTCCAATCATCTTGAAGTTCAGATCTTCGTCCAACAGGTGGCGATAGCTGGGCATCACCGAACCTTCCGAAACCAAATCAGGGTTCTCAAAGTGGGTCCAGTGCCAGAAGCTACTTTGCCGACCACCTTCCCGCGCCAAGTCGGGACCAATTCGTCGACTGCCCCACTGGAAGGGGCGATCGTAAATGAACTCGCCTGGCTTGCTGTATTCACCATACCGTTTGGTTTCGGCCACCATCGGACGAATCTGCTGTGAATGGCAGTTGTAACATCCTTCTGAAACGTAAAGATGTCGTCCTGCCAATTCGAGCGGCGTATAGCGTTGAACTGTGGCGATGGTCGGGATGTTGCTGCGAATCAGGAAGGTCGGGATCACTTCAAACAGCGTGGCGACCACCACGGCCAAGGTCGTGATGACTGTAAATTTCACCGGCAAGCGTTCCCACTGACGGTGCCAATTCATCTTAGCCCAAACATCGAGTTTCTTGCCGACCTCCAAAACAGGTGCGCCGGCCAGGTCGCTGGTAGCTGGTGTCGAATGGTCAACGTAGACCTTAGTCAATCGCGGTGCCATGTGAACAGGTTCTTCGTATTTCGAAGGTCGCCCTAACCAGGTCAACAACGCGTTGACGCACAGCATCACCACACCGGCAAAATACAATCCACCACCCAATACACGCAGCCACCACAGTGGGACGATTTTTTGGGTTGTTTCGATAAAGTCTGGATACATCAAATGTCCAGTGTCATCCATCGCTCGCCACATCAGGCCTTGCATCAGGCCAGCCGCATAAATCGGAATGATATACAACAGGATTCCCAAAGTACCAATCCAGAAGTGCAAGCTCATCAACTTGTCACTCCACAGCTTGGTTTGAAAAATCCGCGGCATCAACCAGTACAACATGCCAAAGGTCATGAAACCATTCCAACCAAGAGCACCCGAGTGGACGTGAGCAATCGTCCAATCCGTGTAGTGACTGAGCGCATTGACGCTCTTGATCGACAACATCGGACCTTCAAATGTACTCATGCCGTAGAACGTAACTCCGACCACATAGAATTTCAAAATGGGATCGGCCGCCACTTTGTGCCATGCTCCGCGGAGTGTCAGCAGACCGTTGATCATCCCTCCCCAACTGGGCATCCACAGCATCAAACTGAATAACATCCCCAATGTGCTCGCCCACTCAGGCAACGAAGTGTAGTGTAGGTGGTGCGGGCCCGCCCAAATGTAGATGAAGACCAATGACCAAAAGTGGATGATGCTCAGCTTATAACTGAACACAGGACGCTCAGCAGCTTTGGGAAGAAAGTAGTACATCAATCCCAGAAACGGAGTCGTAAGGAAAAACGCCACCGCGTTGTGACCGTACCACCACTGCATGAAAGCATCTTGGACTCCCGCGTAAACCGAGTAGCCGTGGAACAGGCCGGAGGGGAGTACCAAGTTGTTGAACACGTGCAGCAACGCAACGGTGACGATGGTGGCGATATAAAACCACAACGCCACATACATGTGCCGTTCGCGGCGATTGATGAGCGTCATCAAGAAATTGCCACCAAAAATGAATAGCCAGACAACTGCAATGGCAATGTCGATCGGCCACTCCAGTTCTGCGTACTCTTTGCTTTGTGTAATCCCCAGTGGCAACGTAACTGCCGCCGATACGATGATCGCCTGCCAGCCCCAAAAATGCATGTGACTGAGCGTATCGCTCCACATCCGCGTCTTACACAAGCGTTGTGTGCTGTAATAAATGGCGGCAAATATTGCATTGCCAGCAAAGGCAAAGATGGCTGCATTGGTATGCAACGGGCGCAAGCGGCCAAACGACAACCATTGCAAGCCGTCCGTCAACCACGGTAAAACCAGAAAAATCGCTACAATCATGCCGACTAGCGTCGCCACCAAGCCCCAGATAATTGTGGCCGCAGCGAACATGCGTACGATCTTGTCATCATAAACAAACTTCTCCATCTCGCCCGAAGGCTGTGCCGGAGTGGGCACGCTACCAGGAGTGGGCTCAGTCGCAATCGACATTTGCTCGTTTTCTGTTTTCTCGAGGACACCATTTGCGATCGTGTTTCCGACTTGCGATCGCGAGAAGTCGATCACGATAACAAACCTAGTGCCAAAGGCGAACAGGATCTTGGATAAAATTGTTATCTGAATCAATTCGCGTCACATCGCCGCACATGACGTCACCATATCAAGTGACAAGCTGACTCAAAACAATGCGTTTTCGCACACAGTTGGGCTTGGACGCTCACTACGTATACCCTCAAGTGAGCCGTTGGCGCTAGCCTCGCACCTGAGCCGTTGGCGCTAGCCTCGGGTAACTCACCTGAGCCGTTGGCGCTAGCCTCGGGTAACTCACCTGAGCCGTTGGCGCTAGCCTCGGGTAACTCACCTGAGCCGCTGGCGCTAGCCTCGGGTAACTCACCTGAGCCGTTGGCGCTAGCCTCGGGCAACTCACCTGAGCCGCTGGCGCTAGCCTCGGGTAACTGTCGAATACGAGTACCGGGGAGCTGAGTAGAGTACGAGATTAAGAGCACAAGCAAGAAAACCAAAGAATTCTACGAATTTTGGTCAGCGATTTAACGTTCGAGCTATGTATTGATTGCGTACCGCGAAATCTTTTTCCATAGGGTGACGCGGCTGGTGCCGAGCATCGCTGCAGCCTTGGTGCGATTGCCGCCGGATTGTTTCAAGGCGTCGATGATGCGGTTCTTTTCGTTTAGCTGTTCGGCTGTCATTCCCTGCGTCAAAGGAGCGACACTCACTCCGCCGCGCACTTCTGGCGGAAGATCAAAATAGGTAATGCGATCTCCGGTGGCGGTAACACAGGCATACTCCATTGCGTTGCGTAGCTCTCGGATATTTCCCGGCCAAGGATATTCGATCAACACGTCCAGCGTATCGCGGGCAATACCATCAATGGGTGGGGAACCGGATAGGATTTTTCGCGTGTGGCAGATCTCGCGGATGAAATGCTCGACCAGCAATGGGATATCTTCTTTGCGTTCACGCAGAGGCGGGAGGCGAATGCCAAAAACATGGATGCGGTAATAGAAATCTTCTCGCAATTTTTCCGCGTTGACCAACTGCATGAGGTCGCGGTGCGTGGCGGTGATGAGTCGGACGTCGACCGCTCGCGATTTGACATCGCCTACCCTCCGCACCTCCCGCTCTTGAAGGACTCGTAGGAGTTTGACTTGAATAGCCGGACTTACATCTCCTATCTCATCGAGGAAAAGAGTTCCACCACTGGCTGCTTCAAACAGTCCTTGGTGGTCTGAAGACGCGCCGGTGAATGAACCTTTCACGTGACCAAACAGCTCGCTTTCAAGCAGATTCTCGGGAATTGCTGAGCAGTTGATCGCCATAAAGGGACGATCGCGCCTAGCGCTTTGACGGTGAATGGCTCGCGCGGCCAGTTCTTTCCCAGTTCCCGACTCACCGGTGAGTAGGACGCTCACGTCGCTATCGGCAGCCAGTTTGAGTTGCCGAAAAACCTCGCGAATCGGTTCGCTGTTGCCAATCATCTCTTCGAACCGGTAACCAGTGGCAGCTTGCTTTTCCAGAATGGCGATTTTCTCATTGGCTTGCACCAGTGAGGTCACGTCCATGAAACAGCCGACGGCTCCCGCCAAGGTACCATCCTCGTTGTGGACAAGCTGGACGCTGCCGTGGATGTAGACCTCGGTGCCGTCGCGGGCCATTATTTTGCATTCCTGGTTGCACATCCCGGAGGCGGGCGAAGCGGCACTCAGCAGGTCCGCAAGCGACCCAAAGCCCTTGCAATTTGGCCCGTCCAGGAGTGCACAAGGCCTTCCAATCAAGTCACTAGCAAGGTAGCCCGTGACCCGTTCAGCTCCTCGATTCCAGGCGATAAAATTGCCTTTGGCATCAACGGTGAAAATTCCGGCGACCAAAGTATCGATGATATGCCCCAAGACTGCGGGCGAATTGCGAAAGTCGAGTTCCATGTTTGAATGGGCGATACTGGGCACTGTGCTTTTCAATCGAGTGCTGTTGCGTTGTCTAGAGATTAGATTTCCGTGCGTGCCATCGTGACGGGTTGGGGATAGCTTGACAAGGTGGCGACAAAACGGCCAATTCTTAGTTTAGCCGCACCACCCGAGGCTCAGTTGTCGAGTGCGAGTGCCGCGGAGTACGAGGAAGCCAGCGGCTCAGGTGAGCTGCCCGAGGCTAGCGCCAACGGCTCAGGTGAACTGCCCGAGGCTAGCGCCAACGGCTCAGGTGAGTGTGCCTCCATTAGGAGTACGAGCACAATTGACGTTGCGTGTTAACCTTAGCAGTTAACAGCTACTGTTAACGTTCTGGGTTAACAGCCACAAAATTCATTTAAATCTTGTCGCCAAATTACAGCGTAAACGCTGCCCGACGACGCGCTAATTGATTTGTCCAAGCCCACGGCACGTTTCATGCATATGCTCTCTCCTGATGTACTGCTGGCTGTTCGATGTGTCAAAAACATCACTCTCTCACCAAAGAACAAACGCAATGGCCACCATCCGAGAAAAAAGAGATCCTCTACGCACCTCAACTTTACTGCTGGCGTGTTGGATTGGAACTTGCCTCTTAACCATACCTAGTCTGGGGCAAGGATTCGGTCAGGGGCGTCGAAATGATCCGCGGCGAGCAGCCGATCAGGAACTGTTTCATTTTCTTCTCGCGCATCACGACAAAATCACTCGGCAAGTCACCGAACTGCCCAATGGTGTCAAAGCCGTTACGGAATCCGACGATCCGGAAGTCGTTGAGAAGTTGCAGGAACACGTTGAGTGGATGGCTGTGCGGATCGAAAAGTCTCAACCCATTCGCATGCGCGATCCGCTATTCCGGGAGTTATTTAAAAACGCCGACAAGATTGAACTTGAACACGAAATGACGGACAAAGGGGTCATCGTTACCGAATGGTCAGATGACCCACATGTAGTAAAGTTGATTCAGGCGCATGCCAAAGTCGTATCCGGTTTCGTAGCAAGTGGATTCGCAGAAGCAGCCAAGAACCACCCGGTTCCCGCCAGTAATGATGAGCAACAAAGTGAACCCAAAGCTGCGCCTATTGCCCTCACACATCCCAGCATTGCCAAGTACGGGGCTGTGGTGCGTTTGCCTGATGCAACTCAACAGCCACGCGCCGGTACGAAACTATGCGTTGACTTGACGGCCGGCAGTGAGCCAGCGGAACTAAACGTCGCAATCGAGAAACTGGCCCGCTACGTCAACATCTTTGCAGGTGCCGGAAGAGAACCAGTCCCAGCGAATTTGGTTGTTGTCCTCCATGGTGAAGCCACGCTGGCGGCACTTAATAACGAAACATACTCACAAAAATTTCAGACGGATGGCAATCCCAACGCCAAGTTAATGAAGGAACTTCACTCGCAAGGTGTAAAGTTCTACGTGTGTGGGCAATCGTTAATTGGCAAAGGAGCTCGGCCCGACCAAGCACTTGAGTTTGTCGACGTGGCCGTCAGCGCGCTCACTGCGGTGGTCAATCATCAGATGGACGGCTACAGCGTCGTGCAGCTTGACTAGCAGACTGCGTCTTCGCATCCGACCCGATCGTTCTCAGTTACCGCCATTCGAAGAACTTACCTATGAATACAATCCAACGACTCAATCGTCTCGTTTTCCCAGCGTTATTGGCCGTCCTCTCGATCTACCTGGTCGGTTGCCAACGGTCAACTCCAGTGAAAGTAGCGCCGGGGCCCGAGACCAGCTCTTCGTCCAGTGCCACGGACGCCGTTGAGACCAAGCGCATCGCTGGAAAGCAGACGGCCATCCAAGCCAAAGATGAGTTGGCTCAACGACTGACCGCGCGACTTGTCGAGGCGATGAGTAGCTCCGGTCCAGCGGCTGCCATCCAGGTGTGCAGCCAGGAAGCGTCCAAGATTGCAAGTGAAGTTGGTGAAGAGCTGGGCGTGAAAATAGGTCGCACTTCCTTTAAGCTTCGCAATCCCGGCAACCAGCCTCCCGCATGGGCGCAGGACTTTGTTGACCAAAAAGTCGATACTCCTCAGTTCCAACAGCTCGACAATGGTTCGACCGCAGCACTGCTGCCGATCAAATTGCAACCACAGTGCTTGGCCTGCCACGGCGACGCAACAGCGATGCCAGATGCCATCCGCGAGGCGTTGGCGGCGAGATATCCCGAGGACCAAGCCACGGGTTTTGCGGAAGGCGATTTGCGCGGTTGGTTCTGGATTGAAGTTCCCAGCGAGAAATAAAATGTTATTAACGAATTTGTGCGAACCATCCGCAGAGAGTGCCCCACGGCCGCTGGCGATCGCCACGCTTGTAGCTGATGATCTGACGCGGGTTGCAGCCATCGTCAACCCGATTGATATCGAACAAACACTGGACTATTTGCAAGCTCAAGATTTAAGACTGCGATACATATTTTCAACTTCCAATCCGCCCATAGACGATTTGCTCTCTGCGCCACGGAACTGTGCGTCTCCTTCATGCCGGTCGAAAGACTGCCGACTAGAACTTGCCTATCGAACAGGCGCAAAGGGTTACAAGTTCCACGCGACGCAATCCAGCGAATCGACCTTTGCACTGCTAAAGCCGGGAGACGTAATAGAATTTGGTATGGTGCGTCTCAAAGTGGTCCAAACGGACTCGAACGAGTTGTCGTTATTGGTCTACGATCTTGCCGTCGACGACCGCGTCCCGCAGGCGCAATGGATCGATGCAACTAAACCAGATTCCTGCATTACGCCATCGACAACTGACCAACTATCAAATTGAAGTTTCCTGAATTCGAAAGATGAGTCCAATGTCAACAAGAACCATAACTGTTACCGAATTGCATGCCAAACTAAAGTCTGGAGAGACGATCGATGTGATCGACGTCCGCATGCCCAACGAATTTGCCCAGGTGCACGCCGTAGTTGCGCGCAATTTCCCGCTCGATTCCCTTGATCCACAGCGAGTGATGAAGAATCGAAACGGAAGTTCTCATCTGCCGCTCTACGTGATATGCAAGAGTGGAACTCGTTCGAATATGGCCTGCATTAAATTCCGCGAGCTTGGCTTTGAGAACGTTGTCACCGTAGAAGGCGGTACCAGTGCATGGGAGGCGGCTGGGCTTCCAGTGATGCGCAGCGAAAAGAAGATGAAGGTCATCGCCATCGATCGACAAATGCGAATTGTGGCGGGTTCGTTGGTGATACTTGGAGTCTTGCTGTCACTGCAACACCCCTGGTTCATCGGTTTGTCCGCCTTCATTGGTGCCGGGCTCTTGTTTGCCGGAATTACGGACTATTGCCCATTGATGGCCACCCTAGCGCGCATGCCATGGAATCGCTCGCAGGTTTGCCAACCCTGTACGACCGACAAGTCCTAATGCTGAGTGCAAGTGTAGAGCGATTGTCCTCAATCGCTTTCGAAATGCAGAGCGATTGTCCTCAATCGCTTTAGAAACAAAGTTACTCAAACGACTATCCCGCCACTATTGGATGCTTACCGAGATGAATGAATCAAAACTAGCTACGCACCCCGTCAGTCGCTGGGGAATGCTCCTGAAAGGTGTATCGCAATGGATGGTGGCAATTGTCGGAACCGTTTGCGTGGGCGCCTTGCTCATGTTGTTGGCGGGCGTTTTCAGTCCCAAAGTTCCAGAATCGACCGCGCCTTCGCCGCGTTTAATTCCGGCAGGTGCAGAAGTTGTCGAAGTCCAGCTGATCCGTCAACCTCGTTTCGAAACCGCAGTGGGAACTATCGAGCCAATCCACCAGTCGTCAGTCGCCGCAAAGATACTCGCCAAAGTCAATGAGGTTAACGTTAGCGCAGGTCAACTGGTGGAAGCTGGCGAAGTCTTGGTCATTCTCAATGACGACGATCTACAGTCGCGACTCAAACAAGCCGAGGCGCAACGCGACTCGGCGATCGCTCGCGCTCAACAGGCGAAATCGGATTTTGATCGAGCACAGCGTCTGATCGCAAACAATGCCATTTCCCGCGCCGAATACGACGGACTGGCGACTTTAGTTCGTACCAGCGAAGCGGAACTCCAACGCTCGGAACGAGCGATCGAGGAAGCTCGCGTATTTATCGATTACGCCGTCATCCGAGCGCCCTATGCAGGCATGGTTGTCGAAAAACAGGTGCAAGCAGGGGATACGGTCAGTCCTGGGCAGACTCTCCTGACACTCTACGACCCCAATCAGATGCAGTTAGTTGCCGACGTTCGTGAATCATTGGCGATGAAGCTGAAGATCGGTCAAGAGTTGCCCGCCAAACTTGAAACGCTGGACCATGCCTGTATGGCAACCGTGCGCGAGGTTGTTCCGCAGGCGGATGCGGGCAGTCGATCATTTCAAGTCAAGGTGAGTGGACCATGCCCGCCAGGCATCTATAGCGGAATGTTTGGTCGTCTCATGTTGCCACTCGGCGACGAAGAACTATTGATCGTACCTCAGACAGCCATCCGTCGCGTCGGGCAACTGACACTTGTCGATGTCGTCACAGACGACGTGCTGGTGCGACGCCACGTTCAACTCGGACGATCAATTGATGGGGGTAATGTCGAAGTCCTTTCGGGACTGAGTGCTGGCGAACGAGTGGTCGTCCTTGCCAGCCACGAAGGAGCGCACTAATGTCTCACAAAACAGCCGACGATGGCCATTCGGATATCCTCTCCGGGTTTGTTCGCGTTTTCCTCAATTCCAATCTGTCGATCATCTTGATCATCTTTTCGTTGATCATTGGCGCTGCAGCGCTGTTTATCACTCCGCGCGAAGAAGACCCACAAATTGTTGTTCCCCTGGCCGATGTGTTCGTGCAATTTCCGGGGCACAATGCCGCAGAAGTCGAGCAATTGGTCGCCGCCCCATTGGAACGCATGCTGTATCATATCGATGGCGTGGAATACGCATACAGCATGTCTCGCGACAATCAAGCGATCATCACCGTTCGATTTTTTGTTGGACAAGATCGTGAACGGAGCCTTGTCAAACTTTTCAAAAAACTGAACGAAAATGCTGATGCCATAGCACCTGGCGTCACCGGCTGGGTGATGAAGCCAGTCGAAATCGACGACGTTCCGATCGTCACACTGGCCCTCAAAGGGGCTCGCAATGACGGCTTTATTCTTCGCCGTGTCGGTGAGGAATTGGTTGAAAGATTGGCAGCTCTGCCACAAGTCAGTCGCGCCACGGTGATCGGTGGACAATCGAGGACCATGACTGTAGCGCTCGACCCAGAACTCTTGCGTTCCCATCGTCTGACCCTCAACGAAGTTACCGCCGCAGTTCAAGGTGCAAACGCATCATTGCCAACGGGCGCATTTACCCGCAACGACTTGACCATCCACGTCGAAACGGAAGGGCTGTTACGAGATGCAAAACAGTTGGGCGATGTGGTTGTGGGAGTGTTTGACTCGCGCCCCGTCTTCTTAAAAGATGTGGCTTTGATTACAGACGGTGCCGAGGAAGTGACGCACTACGTGCGACATGGATGGGGGCCTGCTCAAGGTTTTGAGCTCCATGACGGTAGTCCTGGCACGGTCGTCGGACAGTCGCATCACAACCCTGTCGCCGGTCATGCCGACAATCAACCGCACGCGTCGAATGAACACTCTGCTCGATCCGCGACGACTACGAACGGTGAAGCTGAAACCGCGGTGACGATCGCCATCTCCAAACAGAAGGGGGCAAATGCGGTACGAGTGGCCGAATCGGTCATCGCAGAAGCAAACAAGCTAAAGGCCAGCGTGTTGCCCGATGATGTTGAATTGATCATCACACGCAACAGTGGTTTGACAGCCAATCACAAGGTCAATGAACTGGTCGAAGCCCTCGGCGTGGCCATCGTCATCGTTGTCTTGCTGCTTACCATTGGACTTGGCTGGCGCGAAGCGGTGATCGTTGCAGTAGCTGTTCCCGTTGTATTTGGACTGACTCTCGCGGTCAACTTGATGTTCGGCTACACGATCAATCGCGTAACGTTGTTTGCATTGATTCTCGCGCTCGGACTGTTGGTCGACGATCCCATCGTCGACGTCGAGAACATTGCGCGGCACTTCAATGACCGGAAAAAGGCGACTCGGCGCATCGTATTGGACGCTGTCGCTGAAATTCGCCCTCCGCTGATCAGTGCGACACTGGCGGTTATCGTTAGCTTTCTGCCCATGTTTTTCATTACCGGCATGATGGGACCTTACATGTCGCCGATGGCGCTGAATGTCCCCGTCGCCATGCTCATGTCAATGCTCGTTGCTTTCACGATCACGCCTTGGCTGACCTACCACATGTTAAAGGGGCATTACCCCAATGAAGAAACCGGTGCCGTCGACGATCCGCTTCCCGCTGCAGGTTCACCGGCCGCAGCTGGTCATCATGAGGCATATGATCCTGAAGCGGTTAAGAAGACGCTCCTCTATCGCTTCTTTCGCCCCTTGATGATTCCATTGCTCAAGACGCGAACTCGAGCAGTCGCCTTTCTAGGTTTCATCGCTCTACTGACCGCAGCCGCAGCCGGGTTGGGCGCTATGCGCATGGTTCCATTAAAGATGTTGCCGTTTGACAATAAGAACGAGTTCTTGCTCATTGTCGATATGCCAGAAGGAACGACGGTCGAACGCACCGACGCTTTAGTTCGTCAACTTGAGGGTGTTGTGTCGCATACACCTGAAGTCACCGATTTCACCAGTTATGTAGCCATCCCCGGTCCAATCGACTTCAATGGTTTGGTTCGTCACTACTATCTCCGCGCTGGCTCTCACTATGCCGAGATGCGTGTGAACTTTGTGGGAAAGAAAAATCGCAAGTTGCAGAGTCATGGTATCGGCTTGCGCATGCGGGATGAGCTGACTGCACTCGCCAATGCAGCGGGCGGTAAATTGAGCATCGTTGAATTGCCGCCTGGGCCACCCGTATTAGCGTCCCTCGTGGCTGAGGTCACCGGTCGTCCCGACGATTCGTATGAAGACATTCTGGCCGCTGCCTCGATCGTAGGTCGTCGGCTGGCGCGCGAACCTGGAGTTGTTGAAGTTGATGATATCTCCGAACGACAAACGCCGAAACTGACGTTTGTCCCTGATCAAGAAAAAGCGGCACTGGCTGGCGTCTCGGTGGATGAGATCGCCAGAACTCTGCAACTGGCGCTTGGAGGAAGCAACGACCAAACGCTACGCATCGAAGGAGAAAGGTCGCCACTTCGTTTGACTTTTCAGCTACCACGAGCGATCCGTTCCAGCCTCGACGATCTGTTGCAGCTCCCCATCAAAGGCCGTGCTGGTAACATTGTCTTGTTAGCCGAGCTCGGTCACTGGGACGAATCGCTGACGGGGCAGACGATCTATCACAAAAACCTGCAACGCATCGCTTATGTCTTCGCTGAATGCGTTGGTCGACCACCCGCCGAATGTGTGGTGGATGTGCTCGCAGACCAACTCCCTGCCGGCGCGGGCATGGTCTCTGGTGCGGAACCACGACCGGTGAGCTCACGGACGTATGTGAGCAACGGAAGTGGCATTGAGTGGCGCGTGCCTGAAGGTACGCAGGTCACGTTTGCCGGCGAAGGCGAGTGGAAAATTACCCTCGATGTATTTCGCGATTTGGGACTCGCCTTTGGGGCTGCCATGGTCATGATCTACATCATTTTGGTCGCACAAACCGGTTCGTTTTTGGTACCTGTTGTAGTGATGTTGGCAATTCCCTTGACCGTGTTGGGCGTCATGCCCGGATTCTACATGCTCAACGCGATGTCCGGTGTACCGATTGGCGGGTACCCTGATCCCGTATTCTTTACAGCCACAGCGATGATTGGCATGATCGCCTTGTCAGGAATTGTGACCCGTGACTCGATCATCTTGGTCGATTTCATGGAGCAATCGGTAGCCAGGGGTCGATCGTTGTTCGATGCGATTTTGGAAAGTCGAGTGGTTCGACTACGGCCCATCTTGTTGACGGCAGGGGCGGCGCTGTTGTCGGCAATTCCCATTACGCTCGACCCGATTTTTTCTGGACTTGGCTGGTCACTCATTTTCGGATTGATCGCTTCAACGATCTTTACGTTATTCGTGATCCCCGTCACTTACTGGTTATTGAACGTCGGTCGGACCGATTCCCCATAGCGGCACGGCAGCCATTTGTCGTCGATCGCTCCGCGATCGTAACGCGTTTGCCCTATGACTTAGGACGCTGGACATGCAAGCCTCGCAATACTCCGTTGTAGCTTTGCGCGAGGTAGACCGCGGACCGCAATTCGGACTTGACGTATGCCCCACATTACTGGTAATCCAGAAGAGTTTCAGCAATATCTTCCATAAAGCCAAATTTGGGTGAGACTCATGCATGGCACTTCACAGAATTTGTCGTCGGCACATCGGTTACGGAGTATTGCTGTTCATTTGTTTGACTTCTCGAACGGCGACTGCGCAGGAATTGCTCACGCTTCGAAACGAAGTCCGCACCCAAGATACCGCTGATAAAGCCGACAAGCGGTGGATTTCCTCCGCCAAACCAAAAGACAAGTCGCGCGCGCGTGCGGTGTCCTTTACCCGATCGGACTCGAACGAGGAATGTGATGAGGACGATGGCGCTGTTTCGACGCTCACTTCCAAGGCGTTGTTTCTAGGACTGAGCTCTCCGTTTTGGGCTCCGCGGGCGGCAATTGGAGATGACACAACCGATCCAGGATATTTCCTTCGCTACCCCTATTTGCATGATCGTGATGCCGCTCTGGTTGCTCACCAGACTTCGCCTGAAGCCCATCGCTCATGGATGCTTCGCGCGCGTGGGGAATATGCCGACGACTTCGATTCTTTGTCACGCATCGGCGGTTCGTTACTCTTCGACACCGCATCTCGTTGGGGATTGGATAGCGAATTCAACAACTTTCGCGAAGATCTTCTTGGTAGTCGAGATAGTCTATGGAGCGGCGATGCGAATATCGTCTATCGATTTGCGCAGAGTGAGCAATTGCAGATGCGAACAGGCATTGGTTTGAACTGGATGGACGATCCGCTCGACACCGATTTCGGGTTCAATTTCACCTACGCTGGGGATTGGTATCCGACACAGCCATTGATCATTTCTCATGAGATCGATTGGGGAAAACTTGGGCAGGCGACACTGTTTCATGGTCGCATCACCGCCGGAGTAAATTACCACCGACTCGAACTTTACACCGGCTACGACTACCTCGACGTTGGTCAAGCTGAGTTAAGTGGAATGGTTTTTGGAATGAGAATGTGGCTGTCGAACTAGTGCTGCGTCTAGTGGAGAGGCACCCCAGCAATTTGAACCTTCAAGATTCGCTCGCTATAGTACTCAACAACATCACTACTCCAACTTACAAATGGTCGCTGAAGAGCTTCAAGACGTTCAACTGCGGCAGCAAACGCAAGCTGCACTCGACGAGTTGCTAGATTGAATTCACTTCGATGAGCAAAATTCTTGGTGGGACCGCAATTCGTCAGGCGCTGGACCTATGCTATTGAATAAAGGGGACAAACGCCGGATTCGCATCGCAATTCAGTTAACCAATGGTTTTGGCAGATGCAGATTCTACGTTGGGAACCGCATTGAGTGCAGCGATCAGCGTGCTTGCATCAATGTCGTCGCGAGGCTGATAGCGGTAGATTAGCTCCAATGCCCCACCGCGGCGCGAAGTCTCGGCGCTGAGCAGTTGGTAACTTTCAGTCAATTGCGTCAATTCGGCCTCCCAACCGCCTATGGAATGCAAGCCAACTTTGAGTGTCAATCGCCAACTCTCGCGCGGTTGGGGCGTGATGTTTTTTATCGTTGCTGGCACATAAAACTGCGATGCGAGAGCGACGATGCATATTCCGATTCCACAGACCCAGTATTGTCCCGCGCCCACTGCCATGCCAACAACGACCGCTGCCAGAACGAAAGCTACGTCTCGCGTTTCGGGAACTGCGGTCCGAAATCGGACAATGGAAAGCGCTCCGACCAAACTGAAAGCCCGAGCAACATTGTCGCCGATAATTTGAGTCGCCATCGCGATGAGGATGCTCATCAAAACGAGAGTCAGCGAAAGCGTATCAATCGCCTCACTACGTCGATTGTTACGTGCGATCAAGGCAACGGCCCATCCAGCCAGCCAAGCGATGCCCAAACGCATTGCCAGAGTCGGCACGTCGGCTTCGATACCAGAAGAAACGCTATTTAGCCATTCAGGCATCGGCCGTATCCTCGCTCAACAATCCAGAACTCACACCACTTGAACGCAAACGGAGCATATCAGTACCCTGATCGGGACCGCCACTGTCTATGTAACATTGGACCGCAGTTCGGTACTTTGAAAACTTTGTCGCAGGAATCGAAAACGCGCGCAACAAATCTTTGAACAAGTGAGGCATCTGATTGTGGAACTTGAGTTCAAGAATTTCAGTGTCCGTCGCCGAGTATCGCAAGCAACGATTGACGTCAGTACTTGAACCGACATTCCATCCCTCCGCGCGACTTGCCTGCAAATGGCTGTCGATGGTCAACCGTAGACACTCCCCACCGAGAACCGAAGTGCGAGCGAAACGGCGATAGTGAACCTGAACTGTAGGTTGAAGACGGCGTTCCTTAAGCCGATCGATGAACCAATCGCCACACCATCCATTGCTTGGGTTGTCGTAGGCAGATTGTGTCTCGGTCAAGTGCGCGATCAGTTCCGCCTCGCTGGTCGCAGTTCGATTTTTGTTGACGACATTCGATCTTTTTCTTTTTGTTTCGACCCACAAGGTTGCTTCGTCACTATAGCGGCGAATGCGATGTTTGGTTCTGCCGATCTCAGGGGTGCGATAGTAGAGATCCAACTCCGGTGAATCGAGATACAGCGTGTTGACTTCATAGCTATCGCCCAACAACGGATTGCAGTGGGCATCAACCCCCAAGTGCTCACGAGCCCAGCGACGAACTTCCATTGCAAGGTGCGCATCGAGCAAATATTTCAGCTCGATGCGTTTGTCCTGAATATGCTGTTCGGTCATTGAGTCTTCTCCAGCAAGTACTTTCGTCGACCATCCATGAAGTCTTTTAAGTTCATACTGCCGTGAGCCCCTCGAGGTTCAACTACTCGTTCGGCATTCGGACTGTTCTCCGTTGGTTGAATGGCGGACACAAATGCTTCGTAGGTTCCTAGCTTACGAGTTTCCGTTTTGACGGTTTCGTCGATCAACGCCGCCTGTGTTGTGATAAAAGGACCGATGTTGTTCCAATCGAGTGCATCTTTTGCGATCTCACGTACATTGGCCAGATATTTTTCACGGTACGCGGGAACGGCGAGCACTTTGCTGCGGAGTGGTTTGCTGGGATCATCGAGACCAACGAGCGGATCGAGTTCAAGTGGCGAAGAGGGATTCATGGGACGTTCGGGACCTTGCCCGAAACGCTCGCCAAGAGCGCCGCGCCGTCCACCGGGACCACCGCGCCCCCCAGGACCACCACGGCCCCCAGGACCACCACGACCTTCGGGACCACCGCGACCTTCGGGACCGCCGGGACCACCACGCCCCCCGGGACCACCACGACCTTCGGGACCGCCGGGGCCACCCGCTCCCCGAAAAGCCTCATTCATGTCATGTGGGATGAAATGGAATTTACCACTCTCGTCCAAGTAGATGCTATAGTCGCTTGCACGGATCCAATATCCGTCGGAGTTGATGAGCGAGTTGTCGAGTGCAAGGAACCACAGTAGTCCATCGACATCAGCGATTGGCTCGAGCGCGGTTGGGAGTTCGGCGACTGGCGTCTCCTCCAAGACGCGACACAATTCGATGAGCTTTGCAAGTGCTTTCTTTCCACCAGACTTTTGTTCGTAGGGGTGGCCATAGCGTTCGGGATCATCACCGCGATAGTCAAGGCCGCCTCCGCCTGCGGGTGAACCGCTTACTTTCCAACGGGCTCCTTGATCCGAGCCATAGTTCTCTTTCAGAAACTCTTTATTGAACTGTTGTACGTTGGAGTAGATGCCCCAATTTTCGCCATTGATCACAACACGCACATGATTCGCTTTGGGTACGGGGATGTATTTACTTGCAATATGAGAATAGAGCACGCTGCTCATCATTGAATCGTCGCTGGCGCCGTTGAGCAGGTTGAGGGTCTTGTAGCCTTGTAGTCGCTGATCCTTGTTGGCCATGTCAACCGAAACATTCAGCGATCGTTTGTAACCGGCTGGGACCATGCCGTACGACGACATTCCGCGAAAGTGAATCCCGCAGTTTGCGTATGTCTTCCCGTCGACGGTCAACGTGGCTGGCACGTCGACATCGCTGCCATGGAACTCTTCAAGCTCTTGTTCCCAATCATTATTTTCAAAATCGATGAAGATGGTTCTCAGCACGCCCGTATCGTAGAGTCCAGC
This sequence comes from Pirellulaceae bacterium, assembly GCA_041753315.1. Lineage (GTDB taxonomy): Bacteria > Planctomycetota > Planctomycetia > Pirellulales > Pirellulaceae > Aureliella. The sequence continues at coordinate 49,261 of JBGSUV010000109.1, forward strand.
GCTCGAGGGCTGTACCTCCGATTTTTTGATCTGTTCCCCCGGAGATGCAGCGGGGCGTTCGCGTCCCATGCCACGGCGTCCACCGCCGGGAAAACCGCCGCCAGGAAACTCACCTCCGCGACCAGGAAAATCGCCAGGCCTAAAGCGGTTGGGAGAACCGGGTCCGCCAAAGCCGGGACCACCACCCCGTCCGCGCGGAGACGGATTGTCTTTTATGAAAGCCCTTGCCTTTTCACGTTCGGCACGATCGAGCCAACCGTTTTCATCGACGTCAAAATCTTTTAGAAGCTCCCGAGTCGCCCCGCCTGGACCATCCGGGCCACCGGGACCAAAGCCCGGGCCACCTGGACCAAAACCTGGACCAAAACCTGGACCATCCGGACCGCCTGGACCAAAACCAGGACCGCCAGGACCAAAACCGGGCGGTTGGGCCTGCACGGCGGCACAAATGCAACAAGATAAGAATAGGAATCGCGCAGTAGTCTTTGTCACAGAGGACGAGAACTTGTGCAACATGGTAGAGCCTTTGAAAGAACGGAGCCGAGAAACAGAGCGGAACAGAACCACCGCTTTTGTTCTAGTTGCCACGGAATTTCAAATCCGCCACCGATTGTCTCGCAAAAATTCCCTTACTTGCTGTTTTTGTCAACCAATGAAGTAAAGTGCTGCTGGAATTCAGCATTTAGCTTGGGTAGCACTTTGACAAGCTGGCGGGAGAACTCCAACTGTTGATCGCCCGCCCGACAACGCTGCAGGTAATCGACCAACAGCATGCGAGTCTCATGAGTGCGATGCAACAGGAAGTGGATCCAGGCCCAACTGTCGCGGTATTGTGTGTTTTCAAAATTCTCGAGTTGGTCGATTGCTTCCAGTTGTAACAACGAAGGCACAACACCGGCCCGAGCCAACTCCGCGACTTCATCCAAATAGGGATTTGCATCGAAGCGTTGTTCCTCGGCGACTTCAAAATACTCCGCAAGCCCTTCGTCCAACCATAGGGGGAGTGGAGCGGATTGTTCGTTTAACAACGCATGCGTAACTTCATGCCGTAGGTCGGTCTGAACATCGTCATGCCAATGGGTGAATAACATCCCCGGACCCCGATCCTGTATGAAGATCGCGCGGCGCGCTGGCAGCTTGGGGAAATAGTTGTGCATGTAGCGCTCGTACGCTGCTGACGTCTCGAACAAGACGATATGAACCGGTTTGCGTTCGCTCGTAATTCGCAGCAATTCTTCCACGCTGCGTGTCAGGCTGTCGAGCTGGCTGGTCAACTCGCGCGAGTCTCTAAGCTCAAAATCACAGTGGATCTTGAATTGCCGGATGCTGAGTTCATGAGGCCAATCATTAGGTTCGGCGCTCATTCCAGAAAAACCCAAAATGCTCGCAACACATACCGCGTAAATTAGACTATTGCGCATCTTGGTTGCTGAAAGATGGATTACGAGTTTAGCTTAGACAGCAGCAGTCCATGCGCCGTGTGAGCGTGAAGTCTAACGAAAGCAACCTGGCAACATAAGAGGAATCGTGTTGATAGCATTGATCCAGCAAAGTCAATCAACCTTAATCGGATGTGGTTGCTGTTTGCAACCGACAAATAGGAGGCAACTCGTCAAAAGCGAATTGCCTCCCGAAGCGCCAACAGGAACTCGCGCCCGCCGCCTATTGAATCTCAATCGAATAGAGATTTAGGGAGCCGATGTTATTGCCTGGAACACCGGAATAAGTGTCGGTCCCTGAATCGCCGTAAATGTAAGCTTGCCCGACGGTTGCATCGCGGATGGCAAACAGATCATTCCCGGACGAGCCGTAGGCATAGAGGCGTCCCGTGTTGCCCCGTTGCAGCAAAAAGTCGTCTTCACCCGGGTCAAGATAGACGTTTAAGCGTTCGGAATCAAAATCGATCAGACGAACGCGATCGTTCCCTAGTCCTGAGAACAGGTCCAGTTGTCGTGTAGAACCGCTCAAGATGATGGCATCGTTATCGCCTTCGGTAATAACCCGGAACAAGTTGTCGACAAAAATCGACTCCATCTCGATGCGGTCGATCGAAGGAGTTCCATAGACAAAACAGGATCGCTCGACCTGGACATCAAAAACATACAAGTCGAGGCCCATGTTGACATCATCGACGATCAAGTCGTGTCCAACGCGCACCGACTCGAGGTTGACACTGTCTGCCTCGGTGCCTGGGAGAATCACACAATTCCTTGCGAAATCGACTCCAAAATCTGCTTCGATATCTGCCAGACCGACAAAAATCTCATCACTTCCTTGGCCCAAATCAAAGGTTGCTCCTTCGCCCACCAAGGTTTGGACGAGATCAACGTAGTCATCACCGTTGGCTCCGATCACAAACAGCGTGTATTGGATGATCACAGCGCCCTCGCTTGGATCTAAATCCATGGCTACTGCGCTGGCGTCGAGTCCCAGTGTGGCAGCCAGTGCGTTCATTTCTTGGATCTCTGGGGTCGTACCCATAAATAGCTCGTCATTGCCGGTACCTAGATCGATGTGCAAGTGACCATTCACTAGGAGCGATGAGAGGGTGAGCGAGTCATCCCCGGCGTAGGAATAGTTGTAAATTCCGCGGGTCCAGCCGTTGAGTACTACGGTCCCGTTGGCCTGTCCATTGACCGTTGTGGTTTCACCCGACGCAGTGGGTGTTGCCGAGACCCGAATCTGCCCCGAACTGGGTGAGTCTATCGAGATGTTGCTACCCGAATTGTCCCCATAGAGGTACAGATTCCCTCCGCTGACCCTTGCCGTGACGTTGCCTGCAATAGCAGCACTCCCCAAAGCAAGACCGATCATTACACCCAATATGGCTTTTCGCATTTTTTCTCTACTCCCTTGTTAAATTGAGACGAATGTCGAGGTTAGACGGGGAGGTGGTTAGCAACTCATGTGCCTTGTGAAGCAGCGTTTGAAATCGGGCGGTAAGTAAACCCTTACGTTCCGCGTGCGTATTACTGGAGAATGAAAGTACTGGACAATACACTCAACTGCCTAAGTGGTGGCGTTCCGATATAAGTAAAGTCGCATCTGTAGTTTGCTTCGACCGAATAGGAGGGGGAGAGACAGGTGCCGACGGGGCGCTCAGTTACTACATTTGTTCGCTGTGGCCCTAGGCTAAAAAGACTCAAACGCTCAATGATTGACTATGCCGCCCATTGAAACGCCCCCAAACGCAGCCCAACTTCGGTCGAGTGAAAATCGGATTTGTGAAGCCTTACGCCGTGTTGGCATGGTCCTGAACTTACCGATTGACCGCACCGATTTGGATTTGGGTGATGTGGCGATCGCAAACTCAAATCCTCAAGATGCGGATTTCTTGGTGGCAGCAGCCCGGCATGTGGGCGTCTTTGTCAAGGAAACGTCGCTTGAAGCCGCTGACGTATACAGCGCTTTGTTAGAAGGATTTCCGGTAGTTGTCATTGAGACCAATGGCTCGGTTTGGATTCTCGAGAGAATATTGGGGAAGCAGATCGAATGCAGCCATGTGCGGGACACGACGGAGCATTCACGGTTGCGGAAAAACGAGGTCCGCAAGTTACTTGAAAGAAACGGAACACGTACTTTTGTCGCGAAAAAGGAGCTGGAATGCGCTTCTTCCTCCGTGGTCCACAACGAACACGCGACGGGATACCTCCATGTGCAGGGGCACGGACCGGACGGTCACCACGAGCATCCTAGTCCGCTACGTCGCTTCATGTCACTGCTGGTGTTGGATGCGCGGGACGTCTGGACAATCGTGCTCTTTGCATTTGTAGCGGGCATCTTGGCATTGGCAACACCGCTGGCCATCGAATCATTGGTGAACGTGGTCAGTTGGGGTACGTACTTACAACCACTGCTGATATTGGCAATGATGCTCTTCTTCTGCCTGGGCATTGCTGGAATTCTTCGCATTCTCCAAACCGTCATCGTAGAAATCATACAACGGCGGCAGTTCGTGCGGCTTGTCGGGGACCTCTCGCATCGTTTTCCGAGGGCGAGTCAGGCGGCGCTCAGCAACGTCTACCCTCGGGAACTGGCCAATCGCTTCTTCGATATCATGACGATTCAGAAATCCACTGCGATCTTGTTGCTCGATGGTCTATCCATCGTGCTGACAGCTCTGATGGGCCTCGTCTTGCTTGCCTTCTATCACCCCTACTTGCTCGGTTTCGACATTATCCTCTTGCTTACGATGATTTCGATCACTTGGATACTTGGTCGCGGGGGTGTCACAACGGCCATCGATGAGTCGATCGTCAAATATAAGGTTGCTCATTGGCTGCAAGATGTCATTTCCATGCCAACGGCTTTTAAAGTCAACGGTGGTGAGTTTCTAGCGATCGAGCGGGCGAATCGCCTGACGACGGAGTATCTGGCTGCTCGCGAACAGCAGTTCAGGGTGGTGATTCGACAGGTGGCGTTTGCGATTGGATTGCAAGTGGTTGCATCTACGGCGCTACTTGGGCTGGGCGGATGGTTGGTCATACAGCAGCAACTGACGCTCGGGCAACTCGTTGCCAGCGAACTGGTGGTGACGCTCATTGTCGGAGCTTTTGCGAAGGCAGGCAAATCGCTCGAGAAATTCTATGATCTGATGGCGGGAGTTGATAAAGTCGGGCACTTGCTCGACGTTGCAGTGGATCCGCGGTTTGAGTTGGGAGGGGTGCCGGACGGGCCGGCTGAGGTGCGTTGGGACGATTTGTATTACGAGTTCGCTACTACGGGGGTACATTGCAGTATTCCGGGGACGCGCATTAGTGCTGGTCAACGCGTGGCCATTGTCGGTGACGATCGTTCTGGTAAGTCACTGCTTTTGAAGACGCTCGCCGGACTTGTCCAACCACACCATGGCATGGTGGAGATTGCTGGCCTGGAGGCAATACGAGCTGCGTTGGGTGGAGAGGGCCGAGTGGTCGGCTACGCCGGTCGACCTGAAATCTTCCGCGGGACACTGCAAGAAAATATCGATCTCGGTCGACCGGATATCGGACAAAATCGCGTCCGCGAAGTACTCATTCAGGTGGGACTCTGGGATACCGTCTTGAGCCTTCCCAATGGCCTGCGGACGACCTTGCAAACCGACGGTGCTCCCTTGTCACGCACCCAACGCACTCAGTTGACAATTGCCAGGGCCATGGCTGGTTCGCCGCGGTTGTTATTAATTGACGGTCTGCTAGATGATTTGACAATAGAAGTTGCCAAGCCGCTGTGGAATGCCCTCGCGGCGGCAGATACACCATGGACACTGCTGGTAGCGACGAACCACGAAGAAATTGCCGGACGCTGTAATCGGCAACTCGTATTGGGGAAATTACATGGCTAGACAACCATCGCCTTATCTCACCTCCGATTTTCCAGCATTACAGTTGGTTCGCACCGGACGCCTCATTCGTTTAGCGGGAAAAATGACTCTGGCCAGCGTCCTTCTGGGAGTCGTTGGCATGGTCTTCTTGCCATGGCAACAAACTGCGCGTGGGATAGGCAATGTCCTCGCCTTGGATCCCCAGCAACGTCCGCAAATTGTACGCAGTGGAACTAAGGGAATTGTCGATTGGGTCAAGCCGAATCTGCGTGAAGGAAGTTACGTCGAAAAAGGCGAACTGCTGATGCAGTTGGCCCCATTTGCTGCAGAGGGTGTTTCGCAAGTCGACTCGCAAGTCACGGCGATCACAGCCAAAAAGGCGGCGGCAGAGTCGAGTCGATTGGTTGCCGAACAAGCAGTAGAACTGCAACGCAGTTCGGGTGAAAACATGGTTATATCGCTTGAGAGAGATTACGAAGCGACACGACAAAAGTGGTTGCAGGCGCAGAACGAAGTTTTGTCGATGCAGGCAGAATTAGACGATAAACGTAATCAATTTCGCATCGCCGAACGCGTGGCTGCACCTGGCGTTGGACTGGAATCACGCGAGTCGCTTTATTCCAAACAACAAGCCTACGAATCGCAAACGAACAAAGTGCTCAAAGCCGAAGGCGCCGTCGAAGAGGCCTATGCGCTACTCGTGGCTAAAGAGAGCGAGATCGAATCGAAAAAACAAGAGATTCACATCAAAAATCGAGCCGCCGAACAAAAGGTCCTGGAAGAGATCCAGAAAATTCGCACCATCGAAAAAGAATTAACCGACCTGGAAAATAAACGAGGAGAATTCGAACGCCTGGAAGTTCGTGCTCCAAAGTCGGGAGTTATCCAACAATGGAACGGTCTCGAAGGCAGTGATAGCGTTAAAGAAGGTGACCAGCTTTTTGTACTCGTACCCGACACGGACCAACTTTCCGTCGAAATGCTCGTCAGTGGCAATGACATGCCCTTAGTTCAGGAAGGCGACCGCGTACGCTTGCAATTCGAGGGCTGGCCAGCGGTTCAATTTGTCGGTTGGCCATCCGTCGCGGTCGGCACTTTCGGCGGCAAAGTCAACCGAGTCTTCCCAACTGATGACGGCAAAGGCTTCTTCCGCGTAGTAGTTGTTCCCGACAAACATTTTGACCGCGAGAACGATTGGCCCGACGGTCGATACTTACGCCAAGGTGTGCGTGCAAATGGTTGGGTATTGTTGAGACAAGTTCCGCTCGGGTACGAAATATGGCGTCAATTGAATGGTTTTCCGCCAATTGTTTCGGATGCAGAACCAACGGAATCCAAGGAAAAAGAAAACAAGGTCAAGTTGCCAAAGTTATAGCACAGGTCGCAACTCGGCAGCCCTGGATCGCTTGTCTATTCGCTTGTTGGTTGTGCTCCCATGGTTGGGCACAGACGGTTCGCGAAGCAGTGCCAGAAAACACGGAATCCCAAGCCACTGTCGCAACGAATCAGCAGCGCGAACAAGCGCGCACGGCGGAGAGTGCTGACAGCGCTGAGCGCCCAGAGAGCGATGATGAATCGCCTCCTAGAACCAATGACGCTGCTAATAAGACCCCAGAAGCGGTCCAGCCAAACGCGTCGGCGGATCCCAATGATGCCACAGAAGCGTCGCGAGCAGAAAGTGCAAGCAGCGATTCACTGCTACAGCTCTCCGATGTTATTGCCAGCGTCTACGCCGCCTACCCTTCGATCGAAAAAGCGCGACTCGAAAGTCCGCTTGCCCGCGGGCTCGTGTTGGAAGCTTTCGGAGCCTACGACACCAAACTAGAAGGCTACTCACTGGCGGAACCAACAGGTTTCTACCGAAACTACCGAAATGGCTTGGGCGTGGCCCGCCAAACATGGTGGGGCGGTTACCTTTCTGCCGGTTACCGCATCGGGCGAGGGCAGTTTCAGCCATGGTACAAAGAACGCGAAACGAACGAAGCTGGTGAATTCAGCCTCGGCGTCGGACTGCCTCTGTTGCAAGGGCGAGCCATCGACGCGCAACGGGTAGCCGTGTTCCAAGCGTCATTAGCCGAGCGCGCCGCTGACCCGCTACTGCAAGCCGCGTTGCTTTCAACTTCGCGAGATGCCGCTGTGGTCTACTGGGACTGGGTAGCCAGCGGCGCTGTATTGTCCACTCAGCGAGAGCTGCTGAACTTGGCCACGGAGCGAGGCAAACAATACGCGGAGGGATTTGCGGCTGACAAATTCCCCGAAATCGAACTAATATTCAACGACCAGTTAATTGCCGAACGGCAGGGAAAGGTCCTTGAAACAGAACAAAAATTCCGCGCAACGTCATTTAAGTTGTCGCTCTATTTGCGCAATGAGTCGGGAGCGCCACTGATACCTGCAGAAGCTTGGTTGCCTAAAAAATTTCCAGGCATCACGCCATTCGTAAACCGTGACTTTGCAACCGATTTCGCCGATGCCGTATCACGACGTCCAGAAATTCGACTCATTCAGATCTCGCAACGCCAAGTGCAGTTGGACCAACAACTTGCGCGCAACCATCTGCTTCCAAGGCTAGACCTCGTTGCAGAAGCTGCGCAAGACACTGGGGTTCCCGCCTCCAGCTTGAACGATAAAGGGCAGTTCGAAATGCTGGTCGGCGTGCAAGGAGAGGTGCCTATTCAACGTCGTAAGGCACGCGGCAAAATCCAATCCACCGCAGCCAAGATTGGACAATACGATCAAGAACTGCGATTGCAACAAGATCGCATCGGTACAGAACTGCAGACTGCGTACAACGGACTCAGTGTTTCCGAACAGGTCGTACGCCAAGGCGAACTTGCATTGAAGGCTGCAACCGACACCTTGACGCGTTATCGCGCTGGCTTTCGAGAAGGCAAAGTGGATCTGATCTATATCAATTTGCTCGAATCAAAATTGAACGAGACCGAGATCAAACTGTTGGAAGCACGTCGCAACTGGTTTGTGGCGCTTGCCGAAATGCAAGCCGCCCTGGGGCTCGACCCATTGGATCAAGCCATGATGATCATCAGCGGACCTTGACTGCATGCAAGAGACGTAATGTCGGTTGCTACGCAGGGCGACTATTCAGCCTTCAAGCGAATGTTCTTGAATTGAATCACCATCGGTGGCCCCGTGTGGATTTGAAATGCTAGGACTCCTTCCGTTGCAGCTTTGTCGGTCTGACCATCGATTACCTCCGACATCAATTCTTCGTTGATGTAATGGCTGACCGTATTCCCTTTAGCCACGACGCGGTAGTGGTTCCATTCGTTTCCCTTGATCACGGCACCCAGTTTCTTGGGGTCGCCAAAGTCTTCAACCTGCTTGTCTCCGGCAGCGTCAAACGTAACGCGTTGACCGCGTTGTGCGAGAATGCCGCGGCCCCGTTCTTCATAGTTGATACCGCTATAGGTGAGTGATAGATCGATGTCCGCCTGATATCCACCCACGATGAAGTCTTTATCGTCAACTACTTTGCTTCGGTATTGAATCCCTGAATTGCCGCCCGGCTCCTTCTCATCGCCGGCGACCAGCTTATAGTCGAGTTCGAGAACAAAGTCGCCCACCTTTCCTTCGTCCCAGATCAGAAAAGTATTGAACTTGATTGGGTCTTCAGCAGTTGTCTTGCCGGTAATTGCCCCATCCTCCACACTCCACAATTTGGTATTTCCCTTCCAGCCGGTCAGGTCTTTCCCATTGAAGAGCTCTTTAAAGCCGTCGTCTCCAAACGACATGTGAGGCGTCAATGTTAGGCATACGATTGCAGCAAAACTTAGAAGTAATTTCATCGAACTCTCTCCGGGGATGTGAGGTGGGATTGGCCGTCATCGGAAGACCAGTCATGATTGTAACTGGCAGAGTTGCGGAGGGAACACCAGCCATGGGTACTATTCACGGCCAGCGCTGGACAGAGAGTCGATGCGCAGGGATCCGCTACATAATTTCAATGCATTCCAGTAATAAAGCGAGCGGCACGCTTGTCTGAAGAAAATCAAACCGCCTCACCACCTTCGATTCTTGACGGAGTTTATCGGGTATTCGCCGCCCTACTGCGGTTAGTCGCTTATCCGATCGTTGCAGGACTCACCCTGCAAGTATTGGCAATTCTCATTTCACGCATCCATCCGGCACTGGAACTCGCCAATCATTTTGCCGCACATGGGTTGATGATTTCTTGTTTGACACTCACCGCAATTCTGCTCCAAACCCGCAGGAGTCGACTGTTACTTGGGGCCTTGTTGGGAACTACCGGCTATTTGTTGTTTTTGGTCCAGCCATGGGGGTTGTATCTGGTTCCTCACCCCTCCGTATCCACAGAGCTCGGTAACTCGATTCACGTCTTGTCCTGGAACGTTTTAGCGGTCAATCAAGACTATGCGGATATTGACAAAGTCATTCGGGAGGTCAATGCGGATGTTGTGGTATTGATCGAGACGCAGCCGCATTTGCTCGAGCATTTGCCCTTTTTGAGCGCGAATTATCCGCATTCGCACAAAATACTGCACTGGGGCGGTAATGGAATATGTGTATTCAGCAGGATCCCAGGCACTGAATTTGTGACGGAGCCGTTTCGTTGTGAGATACAGCCCGCCATCGTCGCGACCGTACCTGCCGTGTCTGCCAATGCGTTGAAGGCCGATCGTGCATCGGTCAAACTCGTTGGCATGCACACGCTGTCGCCAATTCCGCTTCGGCGCACATCGTTACGCAACGAGCAACTTGCAGCCGTGAGTCAGTGGTCGACGGAGCATACTTTGCCTGTTTGCTTATGTGGCGATTTGAACACCACGCCGTGGACAGCCTCCTTTGCTGGATTGACGCGGGTCGGCTTCATTGACTCGCGGATCGGCGTAGGCAATCTTGCCACCTGGCCAACCCCTCTGCGAGGCTTTGGCATACCGATCGACCACGCGCTCACCCGGGGAAATTGCCAAATATCGGAGCGGAAAGTAGTAGCAGCGGTGCCAGGTTCCGATCATCATCTGATATCTTTTAGACTGCATTATTGATTTTTCGACAAAGGCATTTCGAGGTGCAGAGAGAAGCTCCGAACGAAATTCTTTCTCGCGCTACTGGTCGAATCTGGGAATGCGGGAATAATGCCGCATTCACCTCGCAATTTCGCAGATGACCGTTGACAAAAACGCCCACTTCGGGGAGTTTTTGACATCCAGTAGCTATCGTTTCCCTCGTAATCCTGGAATGCAAAATGTCCCTAACCTCGGAACCGCAGGAACCTCAAGCCACGGACGATTGGTTCGATATGGCGCTTGCTACCGTTGTAGAGCCGATCGCAAAGCCATTTCCACGCCCAAGTTTGGCGATACGCAATGCTTGGGAAGACGACGACGACGAGGACCCGCTAGAAATTGACTCGCCCGATACGGACGACGCAGAAATCGACCCAGCCAAGGTCGTTGAAGTAGAGGAAGACGAAGATGATCCATTCGACGACTTCGATGATGACGACTTTGACGACGACTTTGACGACGATTTTGAGGAAGAGCTAGAAGACGACTACGAAATCGAGCCGGATGATAGCGAAATGTTCCCCGCCGATGGCGATGACGACGATGATGACCTGCTCGAGATTGAAGACGAGTAGTTGGTCACGGTCCGACGAATTGATCACTTTTTTCGAACGTTTGGGCAGAGCAAATGAAGCAAGTCGAACATGATGTCGTGGTCATCGGTGGCGGTCCAGGTGGCTACGTCGCCGCAATCCGCGCGGCGCAACTTGGAATGAATGCCGCCTGCATCGATGAAAATCCAGTATTTGGCGGAACCTGCTTGCGAGTCGGCTGCATTCCCAGCAAAGCCATGCTCGAGTCAAGTCATCTGTATTACGAAGCCAAAAACTCGATGTCGGAGCATGGCATCAATAGTTCTGGCGTCGCCCTGGATTTGGCAAAGATGCTGGAGCGAAAGGACAAAATCGTCGCGCAGCTGACCAGCGGGATTGCCATGCTCTTCAAACGTAAAAAGGTTACGGGCTACAACGGTCGTGGCAAGCTGATCGCGCCCGACACCGTCGAAGTCACTACCGCAGAAGGGCCCGTCCAAATTCGCGCCAAGCACATTATCCTAGCAACCGGTAGCCGACCGGCTACGATGCGCGGTATCGAACTAGACGAAGTGCGAATTGGCGACAGCACCATGGCACTCAGCTTCACCGAAGTTCCCAAACACCTAGTCGTTATCGGGGGTGGCTATATTGGACTTGAACTCGGTAGCGTCTGGTGCCGCTTGGGCAGCAAAGTTACCGTTCTCGAAGCGATGGAGCGGATCCTGCCAGGTCTCGATCATGAAATTGGACAGCTGGCCCATCGCGCTTTCGAGAAGCAAGGAATCGAATTTAAGACAGGCAGTTGGGTTGAGAGCGCTCGGGTCGTTGGCGACCACTGTGTCGTCCAATGCAAAGATGCAGAACCGATCGAATGCGATCGCGTGCTCCTATCCACTGGACGGCTCCCCTGCTCGGACCAGCTTGGACTCGAGTCGGTTGGGATCGAAACGGATAAAAGAGGCTTTGTACCCGTCGACAGCAATTTCCAAACTGCCGTCCAGGGAGTCTATGCAATTGGCGATTTAATCGGGGGCGCCATGTTGGCGCACAAAGCTTCGCACGAGGGAATTGTGTGCGTCGAGCGCATCGCTGGCATGGGCAGCCATATCAATACCAACGCAATTCCAGCAGTGGTCTACACCCATCCCGAAATTGCCTCAGTGGGTCAAACCGAAGAACAGCTCAAAGCGGCAGGGGTCAGCTACATCAAAGGCATTTGTCCCTACGGTGCCAGTGGTCGAGCCATGGCGCTGGGTGATACGCAAGGTCGAGTTAAGATCCTGGCTCACGCCGAGACCGACCGAGTGCTGGGAGTGCATATCATCGGTGCTCGAGCCGGTGATCTCATCGCCGAAGCGACTGCAGCGATCGAGTTTGGGGCCAGCAGCGAAGATGTCGCCCGTTGCTGCCACGCTCATCCAACCCTCTCTGAATTGCTGCATGAAGCCGCCATGGCCGTGGCCAAGCGCGCCATCCACACCGCTTAAAAAAGTTCTTAGTTCTTAGTGCTTAGTGAGTTGTTGCGGGTTTTCGTGCTCGTGCTCGTGCTCCTCTGCTCCTGCTCGCACTCCTCTGCTCGTGCTCATGCTCCTGCTCGCACTCCTCCTGCTCCTGCTCCTGCTCCTGCTCGCACTCCTCTGCTCCTACTCAAGAGCCTTCGCCCCCCCACTCCTAACTTCAGCGTTTCCCACCCATCACGATAAACTCGATAAAAAACTTCTCCCCCGGTACCGGAGGAGAAGAGATATGAGCAGGCAGGTTCGCGGCCTAGTAGCGATAATGCTCTGGCTTGTATGGCCCTTCGACGGGAACACCAATGTAGTCCGCTTGTGACTTGGTCAGTTTGGTGAGCTTCACGCCAATCTTCTCCAAGTGCAGGCGAGCCACTTCTTCGTCCAAGTGCTTGGGCAATACATAGACTTTATTTTCATATCGTCCGTTATCGCGATTTTCCCACAACTCGAGCTGTGCCAGAACTTGGTTGGTAAAACTGGCGCTCATCACGAAGCTTGGGTGCCCAGTGGCGCAGCCGAGATTCATCAGTCGCCCTTCAGCCAGAATCAAAACGCTGCGACCCGTTTCAGTGAAGCGGAATTGGTCGTACTGCGGTTTGATGTTTTGGCGAACGACCTTGCCAGCTTTTTCGAGCTTGCCCAGGCCGGCCATGTCCACTTCGTTGTCAAAGTGTCCGATGTTGCTGATGATCGCCTTGTCCTTCATCAACTTCATGTGTTCGACGGTGATGATATCTTTGTTACCGGTGGTCGTAACAAAAATGTCGACTTCGCCGATCACATCTTCGATCGGCTTGACTTCGTAGCCTTCCATGGCGGCTTGCAAGGCGCAGATGGGATCGATTTCGGTAACGATCACTCGGCATCCTTGGCCACGCAACGATTGGCAGCTACCCTTGCCAACTTCGCCGAAGCCGCAGACCAGCGCCACTTTGCCGCCGATCATGACGTCGGTAGCGCGATTCAAACCGTCGATCAGCGAGTGACGGCATCCGTAGACGTTGTCAAACTTGGACTTGGTTACCGAATCGTTGACGTTGATGGCTGGGAACAGAAGGGTACCCGCTCGTTCCATTTCATACAGCCGTGCGACACCCGTCGTGGTCTCTTCGCTCACGCCGCGCAGCGTCTTGGACATCGCCGTCCACTTGCCGGGATTCTTTTCCAATTCATCGCGCAGCAATTCGAGGATGACGCCCCATTCTTCAGGTTCGTTTTCAGCATCAAAGGCTGGGACACGACCGGCGGCTTCGTATTCGACACCTTTGTGGATCAACATGGTGGCATCGCCACCGTCGTCAACAATCATGTCGGGACCGGAACCATCGGGCCATACCAACGCTTCACCCGTGCACCACCAATACTCTGGAAGCGTCTCGCCTTTCCAGGCGAAGACGGGAGTTCCTTGAGGATTGTCCAGCGTACCGTTGCGACCAACCACCGTGGCGGCTGCCGCGCTATCTTGAGTCGAAAAAATATTGCAGCTTACCCATCGCACATCGGCGCCGAGATCGACAAGTGTCTCGATCAATACTGCCGTTTGTACGGTCATGTGCAACGAACCCATAATCTTCACACCAGCCAGCGGCTGCTTTGCGCCAAACCGTTGACGCAGTGACATCAAACCAGGCATTTCGTCTTCGGCGAGAACCATTTCTTTTCGCCCCAGATCGACCAACGCTTGCGCTTCGTCGCGTTTGCCAGCTTCCAACAAATCGAAGGCTCGCACTTTAAACGCAGGACGATCAGTGCTCGATGCCGACGCGGCAGGAGCAGGCTTTACTGCAGTACTCATGGATAACTCCTTATCCCAAATCAACTAAACAAAAAACTAAGTAACCATCTCTAACAATTTTTCGATTGCTAACTCTCCCGTAGCGGGTGCTAGTTAGCTCTTCCTTCCAATCACATGATTGAAACTCATCCATCCCCGACATCAGCACCGCGCAACGGCTGCAAACAAGGCTGGTCCTTTGGCACTCGAATCGGGTGGCAAAGGACGATAACGAGTCAACTTCAACCCCGCCGCATCCAACCAAGTTTCCAACTCTTCGCGTTCTGTACCCAGCCGCAAGTGTCCCATCTCCTGGCGATACGAAGCTCGATCATGGGGCAACATGTCGATGATCACCAACGGGGCAGCACGTTTCAAAACGCGCGCCGCTTCGGTCAGTACCGCCACAGGTTCGGTTAAGTAGGGAAGCACCACGACCAGCCAAGCCACATCGAGACAACAGTCTTCCAAAGGTAGCTCCGTCAACGTACTTTGTTCGATCTGCACATTGTCGAAGCCCGACAACCTCTGTTTCGCAGCGGCCAACATCGCGCTAGAATTGTCGATCGCAATCGCCTTGGCAACAAAGGGCGCAATCAGTTGACAAAGCGGTGCTGAACCACATCCCAGTTCCCCGACCACCGCGTCACTCGGAAGCGTGGCCGCCAGGATAAATGCGTCCAACTGATGCCCAAACAAATCGACACGTAACTTATCCCATTGCTCGGCGGTCGAGCTAAAAAACGCTTCGCTGCGAGATCGCTCCGCTAGTACACTCCCAAGTCGCTGTTGATCAAGCAAGCTTGTGGGGGTATCGCCTTGATCACACACCCAACTCCACAGGCCGATGCGCGATGGAGTCCATTCGGTCGAATTGATGCGGTACAAATGATTCGTTCCATCGCGCCGATGTGCAATCCAATGGTCGGCAGCCAAAACCTTGAGATGCCGACTGACTGTACTTTGTGGCAATTGAACGATCGAACATAACTCGGACACCGACAATTCCGCCTCTTCCAACAGCTTCAACAACCGGACCCGGGTCCCGTCGGCGAGCGTTTGAAGCCAATCAAGTGAAGCGGTAGTGAGCATAAATCGTGTTGGGAAAAAAGCTACCGAACGGCCCTAATAGGTGCCATCCATGACACACTGGACCTAAGAAATGACCGGACCACTCCTGCCCGGCTCAACCAATGACTCCATCCGTCCATCCGGATGATTCATTATTCTGCATCATAGCTGCTTCGTCAAGAGTTTAGCCAGGCCAAAAGGCGTTTTCGCCATTCTCCGCTGCGGACCTAGCGGGTTGTTTGGTTTGATGGCCTTCTCAGCGTTCGGTCGCCTGGTCATCGGGAACCAACAACCCGAATTCGTCCGTGTGCAGGCGGGCATGATCCGACTTCTCCAAGTCCGCAACGATAGTCGGTTTAGAGTACCTTGGCGACCTGGATGTCATCGACGACATGATGCAGGTAACGGCATTGGCCAGACAACCGATGGCTTAGCCTGCGGAGTCGACGGGAGGCGGGCTGAGGTGCCAGATTTGAATGACGGGCGTACTGCTGTGCGCCTCGCTCGAATGGGTCGAATAATTAAGTCCAATCACGACTTCGACCTCTGGTGCACACTGGGTGTTGCGCAGGTAAGTCAACAGATCGTTAATCTTTCCGTGCACGTCTTCGGTCTGTTGGATAATGATGCTCTGGTCAGTATCGTACGGCAAAGCACCCACCCCAGCGCGAAGCCAACTTTCCGGTTCAACATTCTGTTTAATGATCGCAATGATCTTCCGCAAGTCTCCGTGGACATTGCTCGTGTTTCGTACCATATCACGGACACCGTAACTCTTGGCATACACATCTTTCCGAGAGTCCACGAGTGCCGTCTTTTGGCGTCCGCCCGTGTTATAACCAGCGAAATAGCCGGTCAGGATCGTCGAGCCCAAGAGCATTGTCCAGACACTAATTTGCAAAGGTCGACGTGTATGCACCATGGCTCCTACGATCCATCAATAGAGTTGACAAAGCCCCTTTACCGATTCCTTGGCATTGCCTTTGGCATTCGTACCAAGGGACTTCCGAAAAACTTTTTGGTAAAGCAGAATTTCGCAAAGTCCCCAATGGGGTAATGCGTTCCATCATCCTTCACCAGTGCGCTGGGAGCAACCCCAGCGTTAAAAAATTTGTCGCTCCACATGGCGGCTCGTCGCCCCTCAAAAGTCGCGAGCCGCCGCTAAATACGACCTGCCGATCCAATTCGGCTAAGCGGCGGAGGACTTTAGATATCCAGCCAAATGTTGAGCTCGAACTGGGTTCTGCATCTTGGAGACGGCCTTCGCCTCGATTTGCCGAACGCGTTCGCGGGTGACTTTGAATATTCGTCCGACTTCTTCCAGCGTGTACGAATACCCGTCCACGAGCCCGTAACGCAGCCGAATGATCTCTCTTTCACGGAACGTCAATGACTTCAGAAGGATGTCGATTTTATCCCGCAACAACCCATTGCTCGTATTGCGAATTGGGTCCCCATGGTCATTGTCTTCGATGAATTCGCCAAAGCTATTGTCTTCACCTTCGCCAACGGGCCGATCCAAACTAATGGGATGGCGACCGATATCGAGCACACGCCGCACTTCTTCGACGGGCAAATCACACTGCGCGGCAATCTCCTCGGTCGAAGGCTCGCGTTTCAGTTGCTGCGTTAAGTTCTTTTGGATGTTCCGCAAGCGACTGAGGACATCGATCATATGGACTGGGATGCGGATGGTTCGCGCTTGGTCTGCGATGGCCCGCGTGATGGCTTGTCGAATCCACCACGTTGCGTAAGTTGAAAATTTAAATCCGCGACGGTACTCGTACTTGTCCACCGCGCGCATCAAGCCGGTGTTGCCTTCTTGAATGAGGTCCAAGAAACTAAGTCCACGATTGCGATATTTCTTGGCGATTGAGACCACCAGTCGCAAGTTGCCCTGAGAGAGCTCTCGCTTGACCGACTCATACTCTTTGTAATGTTGTTTGAATTCGGTAACGCGGCGCCGCAAGCTTTGAGGACTCTCTTGCGTCTGTACGATCAACTTGCGCAACTCACCGCGCAAACGCTCGCATTCGTGACTATCTTGGGGTGTGGTTTCCAGTTCGGCGATGCGCATCTGCAGATTTTCCATGCGATCTGCGAACTGTTCCAGGAGTTTCATATTGGGTACCACGCGGCGCGAACGCAGACTTAGTTCTTCGACCAGGACAATGCACTTGTTTCTCAGTCGCACATAGTCGCGGATCAACGTTTCCTTGACTGCGGGATCGACGCTCTTGCGCACGATCTTCGAAAAGATGACGCGTTTGCGTGAGATCAATTGGCGAAGCGACTTGAGGTTGTTGGGCATCCGCGCGGAGACTTGTTCTTTGGTCAAGCGTTCGGTCAGAGAGACTTTGATCGTGCGATCAAATGGCAGCTGGCCTTTGTGGACGCGCCGTAGTATTTCGACAGTCGAACGAAGCGCGAAGTCATTACCGAGTAGGCTGCGGCGGAAACGCTTGCGAGTGATCTCGATCTTTTTGGCCAGAGCGATTTCCTCGTCGCGACTGAAGAGTGGAATTTCCGACATCTGGCTGAGATAGAGTCGAATCGGATCATCGCTTAGCTTGGCTTCGCTGTGCGATGAAGTTGTTCGCACTTCCTTTTCATCGTCCGATTCGAAGCCGAGTGGTTCTTCGCCCATCATCGACTCTTCATCGTCGGCAACATCCTCCGAAAAATCGCGAAAGCTATTCTCAACTGACTTGGTAATGGCTGGCGCCTTGTCGACCAGTTGAATTCCTTTTCGCTCGAGCGTCACCAGCAGATTGTCGAGTTTTTCGCTGCTGCTGTCTTCGTCTGGCAAATATTTGCCAACCTGTTCGTAGGTGAGGTAACCGAGTTCACGACCAGTAGCAATGAGATTACGAAGATCTAGGTCCATCAATTCCACGATTCAACTCCTTTTGATGCGCCAAGCTTACCATGGGTCGGTGGCGAGGCAGTGGATTCATTTTCAGTGTTTTTAAATTTGCTCAGCAACCTGAGCTGTCGTGCGTTGTCTGGACATCATGCCCAGCCTAACGAACGGCGATTCAACGAACGAACTGCGGTTTCACACTCAACGTGGCGGGGATTGCCGATTGGTTGGCACATCGCTCGCAGTCTCGGTAGGCGTTTCAGTTGCAACGGCATGCGGAGCTGCCGGTACGACTGCTGGCACGTCCACCAGACCTTGACGTAGTCGTGCTTGTCTTACAACTTGTTGCAGAATGTCGAGTTCTTCTGCTTCTGGGAGTCCTTTCTGCAACGAGTCCATTTGATGTTGCCGTCGTAGTGCATCTTGCCGTTCACCCATCCGATGCGTTAGTACACGCAGTCGATGCTCAGCCGAGTCGCGCGTGTATTGCAGTTTCGCGTTCGCTTGTTCGTGAAGGGTTACGAGTAGACTTTTCAACGACGGATCTTCGAGAGCGTTGAGCACGCTGGCAAACTCCAGCGACTCACCACTGAACTCAAGTTGTTGGTAAGCGTCGAGCATCGCCCGAGCTCCCTCGCACTCAAGCCAGCCCGATTGCACTCGTTCGAGTGCAATCGGGGCAACTTGCGGTGCCACAATGATTAACTCCAATAACTCGCGTTCGAAGGGAGATAAATCCCCAGGACGCATCAACCGTTTTGGCTGCGTTTCAGTCTCATCCTGGTCTTTCCGTTTGTAACGCGACTGACGCGTGCGCATCTGTGTCAAGCGTTCGCGTAAAGTATCCTCGGGAATCGAAAATTGTCTAGCCAGTCTCGGCAATACTTGGTTCTGCCGCAGCCGAAAAGCTTCGTTGCTAATCAAGCCTTCCGCAGGCACCTTTGCCAGCAATGACAACATCGCTTCAATCGCTGCATTGGCTCGGTGCGTATCGACCAAGGGATCAAAACCAGCACTCACCCTGCGGAGTTTGAATTCCAACGCGTCAACTGAGTTGTCGATCATCTGCCTCAGTTTTTCCGCTCCCTCCTGCTGCAGGTAATCAGCCGGATCGAGGCCCCCGGGCAATGACAATACGCGAACATCGAGTTGCGCGTGGAGAAACAGCTCCAGCACATCGTCACTTCGTTTTTGTCCGGCTTCGTCACCGTCTAACAAAAGGATGACCGTATCGCACAAGTGTCGCAAGATCTTTAGATGACTTGCGCCCAGTGCCGTACCCAATACAGCGACCGAATTGTCCAAGCCATACTGGTTGGCCACAATCACATCGGTATAGCCTTCCATGACAATCGCTTGCTTCGAGCGTCGGATGGAACTGTAGGCGATATCGAGGCCATAAAGTTGTTGGTGTTTCTGAAACAACCGCGTTTCGGGCGAGTTGATGTATTTTGCTTTTTCCTCCGAGCCAGGGAGTACTCGGCCGCCAAAAGCGATCGGTCGTTGCTCGCGATCGCGGATTGGAAACATGATGCGGTTGCGAAAGCGATCGTAGTAGCCGCCCCCACGCTCGCGTTTGATGACCAATCCCGCAGACTCGAGGATATGTGGAGTCAACTTCTGCTTCGTGGCCCCATCAAGCACGGTTGACCAATTGTTGGGAGCCATCCCGATTCCAAACTTGTTGATCGAACTGGATGTAATGCCCCGTTCGGCCAGGTAATCGCGAGCTACTGCGGCTTCACTACTTTCTAAGAGATGTCGTTGGAACAGCTCTTCCACCCACGCCAGCGCACGGTACATCTCCGACTTGATATCGGGCCCGCCTCCCACAGAGCGTCCAGTTGAACTTTTACGCTGGGTCAATTCGATGCCCGCGCGCTCTGCAAGCTCTTTGAGTGCATCGGCAAACGAGATTCCCGCTTCCTGCATCACAAAGTTGAACGCATCTCCCCCGATGTCGCAGACCCAACACTTCCAAATCTGTTTTTCGGGATTGACCTGTAAGCTTGGACGAGAATCCTTGTGCCACGGACAGAGCGCAACAAAATTGCGACCTTGCCGGCGCAGCTCTAGCCGACTGCCGATCAAGTCAACAATGTCCGTTGCGGCGCGGACGCGATCTTTGGTATCAGAGTCAAATGTGAACGACACAGGCTCTCCGTAGGCGAACTTAGTCTGCGGGGACAATCGATGAGCGAGAACTAGACAACCAGCCTTACGCTAGCCATCCTCATTCTATCGCGTCACCGACCAATCGCTAGGACCACGTCGCCGTGTCGTTAAGGGTTCCATCCATGCCAACCATCTTGCACGCATCTGGGGTGCTACAAAACGGTTGGGGTAATCCATTACGCTGCTGCGAGTATTGCAGATTTCGGAACGATCGGTCAACGTCGATTTTCGAAATTTTTCTAAAGCTCTGCAACTGCATGCGATTCTGATATTTACGCAAAGGTGCGTTCGTAACATCGTCGAAAATCGGCAGCCGTCATTGGGCGGGGATTAAAGGTCCCTGTCCATTGCTTCGTCGCCTCCTGCGACATGTCATTCAGCGCGGCGGGCTCGACGCCAAGCGTCTGCAAATCGGTCTCCAAGCCAGCCAACATGACCATCCGGCGGACAAAATCGGCCAGTCGTTCTGAAGGAGTTTCTCCCACCGACTGTTTGCCCAACTCGGTACCCGCCACGTCGCGCCACAACTCTTCGTACCACTCGCACACCTGCTGACCATTAAAGCGGATCACTTCCGGTAACATCACACCAACCGCTTGACCATGGGCAATTCCGTATCGCGCCGTCAAAGGGTTCGCCAGTGCGTGCGCTCCCCCGAGCATGCTGGTTTCAATCGCTAGGCCTGCAAAATAGGCCCCCAGTTGCATTTGCCCCCGAGCTTCGACGTTCATTGGATCGTGCATGACAGTTGGAAATCCATGGCTGAGCAACTCCCAGGCCTCGCGGCTATAACAGAGTCCCAGTGGATTGCGGCGGGTCGTTACGTAGGTCTCCAACGCATGTGACAACGCATCAATGCCGGTCAAAGCGGTCACGCGGGGTGGCTGAGTCAACGTCAGCTCAGGATCTAAGATGGCCACGCGACAAGCCGCCCGCACGTCTCCACACGCCATTTTGGCCTTGGTCTCGGCGTTCGTAATGAGCGCAAACGACTGCGCTTCGCTTCCGGTACCAGCGGTCGTCGGGATGGCGATTAGCGGAAGCAAGTCGTTGGTCGCCTTTCCGACGCCCCAGTAGTCCTGCATCGCCCCACCACACGAATAGATGAAATTGATGCCTTTGGCACAGTCCATCGAACTGCCACCACCGAGTCCAATCAATAGCTCGGGCTGCGACTGTCGAGCCACTTCAACTCCTGCCGCCACGTCTTCGGTAGATGGATTTTCGCGGACTCCGAGGAATACGCTCACTTCAACTTGCGCGCTTTGCAATGAATCGACGGCTCGCTGGAAATGCCCCGCCGCGACGACCCCTGAATCACTCACCAAAAGCACGCGGGACGCCCCAAGTTCTCGAGTGATTTCACCCAGTCGCTCAATGGCGCGCGAGGCGTAAACAAGACGTGTTCGATGCTGGAAGTCAATACTATCCATGAAGCCGCAATCATTGATGTTGAAGCGAAAGTCAATTCTACAAGCTCAAACGGTGGTCGACATTTCGGATGGAAAGTGCCAGATTTGCATTCGCCACCCGCGAACTCACTCGGAGTAGTTTAGCGGACGTTGCAACTCTCTCGTAGGTCGGGTAGAGCAAGACCCCCTCGAATGCCGCTTGCAAATTGGGGCTCGCGAGGTCAACCAGCGGCCGCAAAGAAAGATCCATCGCACGGCGTTGTCTAACGCCCGCCATGAACAAGCAGAACTTCCCGGATTGTCCGCTCGACTTGAACATCGCGTTCGCGACCTAAGAGATTGCGCAGACAACGCTCGACATCTGCATCGAGCATCGAGCTCAATAACGATACCGCAAGCTTGCGAACTTCGGGCTCCCCGTCTTCAGCCATCCACAACAGCCAAGGCCGTGGTTCCATCGCGCCGTTGGTGGCGATCTGCTGGACAAGCTCTAAACGGCGTGCCGCTGAGCCGCGTGCAAGTTCTGATGCAAGCGACAACTTCGTATCATCCATACCTTTCGCTCGCAGGGCCAACGCAGCGGCTTGAGCTACCCGCGGTTGCACACTCGCCAACAGCCGCACGAGCTCTTCGATTTCCAGTTGTTGGATACCATCCAAATCAACTTGCCGCGAAACAAGTTTCATTTGCACAATTGGAGTGCTCGATAACGATGCGGGCGTGCCAACCACAACAGGCAATTCGTTAACGGCCATGGCACTCGCAGCAGAACCTCCAGGACTCGCTTCGATCGAACCGGTCGCGTCCAGCTCCTGCGGATAACTTGGCGATTCATCGCCCATAGCCTCGTCAGACAATCGCACATGCGCGCGTTGTCGCGTTTGACCAACGGTCATGCGCATCGTCGCGGTTGGTAACGAACTACTCGACGCGAGATTCGCATCGACAGATATTGGTAACGCTGGTGTCTGCGGAATATCTTGAATGGAGTTGGCACGCTGCTGCTGGGGATCGCGTTCGATGGGTTTGGTATAGGTCGTCTCGCTGAAAGTGTATTGCGTCTCCATGGGAGGTGGTGGTAGAGCGGTCGCGAGATTGGATTCCAATCGCTCAGTATCCGCGTCGAATCGGCTGCGAGCGGTTCCAACTCGTTGAAAGACCGTTTCGCACATGCGCATCAAGGGGCGCAGTTGTGGATCATCGCGTTCAAGGCAAATACTGAATATGCGCGATGCAAGGCTACTGGCCAGGACAAGATTGTCGACGGGCGTCGCGTCAGACAGTTGTTCAAGACGCTTCGCCAATGCCTCGAGACGAGCTACTTCGACGGCTGATTCAAGCGTTTGCCAACGTGTAATTTGTGCATCGAGCGTTCTATAGGCGGTGCGAGCTACTTCAAGCTTTGAGTTCTCCAGTCCGCGGACGATCTCGAGACTCGAATCGGCGTCAAGCATCAACAGCCCTTCAACGGCCAATAGGGCTTCGGCCGTAGAGGTCGATTTGACAAGCTGGTTGGAGAGGCTTGTCGCCAGTTGCTGTCTTCCAATTAACCAGCAGGCAATGCCAGCACCAATACCGACAAGGCAACAGAGCAATAACCCGCTCGGAAAGTTTGTCCGCGCCACGGGAGCCGCCTCAGCTCGAAACGTTAGATCGAGTCGTTCGATTGTGTCGCGTTTAGCTGGCATTCACGAAAACCCGAGGTTTCGGACGTCATCATTCTTGGGGAAATTCACGAATCGGCAGGATACAGGAGTCTGCGCTGTTGCATCTTCTCGCAGAATCCACTTTGACGTTCAATAGCATTTTGCTGCAACGCTGTTCGCTGTTCGCGGGGTGCCGGAGAGGGCTCATTCATAGTCGCGTTGGGGCTTTTCACCGTCCGAGTTCATCTCCGCGGGAGGATGACTGACGGCTACATGGCGGGCGACAGCAGCAGACGAGTGGTAGTGATGGCGAGCAAGTAACGCCTAACCGAGTCCGCAATTGGCGTGAAGCTGGACAGCCGGGATGTGGTGGACTCGTGCCAGAATCAGCGGCTGGCCAAGAACATTTGCTCGTCCACAGAGCTCTTTGGGCGTGTTGTTGGTAGCAGTCAGTCACGCTCCCGCCGGGATGAACCCGCAGCAGTGAGCGGGCACCAATTCCACAGGCCTGTTCTTAACAATCTTCATAATCTTAATAATTCAGCTGATCGCAACGCTGATTTGCGGCGTTTCAACAGCGGATTCCGTTGCTCAAGGGCTGGCTGGTTACCCAGCGGATTCTGAAAGCACTTTGATTTTGGCGGACGGCAATCCGACGGCTTCAACCATCTCAACAGATGCGATTGCTCAAGCGCTTCGCGATGCAGAGGAGAGACTGAGAGTTCTCGAAGCGGAACGACTGACTCTTCCAGAAGCTCAAGAAGAAACGAACATACGTCTCGACAACCTTCTTGATGAGAAAGAGAAGGAAGATAAGGAAAAAGAGAAGGCCGCCAAAGAAAAGAAGTGGTTCGAAAAATATACGATTCGTGGATACGGACAATTCCGTTTCAACGAAATCATCGATCAGGAAGCAGGCGGAGCACCAGCCCAACACGTTGGCGATAGCTCTGTGGGTGACAACCAGGGCTTTCTCATCCGGCGAGCTCGAGTCGTAATCTCGGGTGATGCGAACGACCATATTTCGTTCTATCTACAGCCCGACTTTGCTTCGACACCCAACGGAAGTATTGATGCGATTCACTTCACCCAGCTTCGAGATTGGTACACGGACATTCACTTTGACAAGACTCGCGTGTTCCGCTTACGAGTTGGCCAATCGAAGGTGCCGTATGGCTGGGAGAATTTACAATCGAGCCAAAACCGGTTGCCTCTTGACCGGAACGATGCCTTTAATAGTGCCGTCAAGAACGAACGAGATTTAGGCGCATTCTTCTACTGGACGCCCGAATACGCGCAAGACTTGTTTAAACATGTTCTCGATGAAGGACTCAAGGGCTCAGGCAACTATGGTGTCTTTGGTTTCGGCTTGCACAGCGGACAAGGCGGATCGCTTCGAGAGCAGAATGACGATTTGCACATCGTATCGCGTCTTTCAGTACCATACCAATGGGCGAACGGACAGATCACAGAGTTTGGCATTCAGGGGTACACAGGGATGTACACGGTGCTAGGTTCCGCAATCAGCCCGCTTGGTGTTGGTCCAGCCGTTCGACCAGCAGGAGTACTCGAATCTGGCAATATAGACGGCATCATCGACAAGCGAATTGGGGCGACATACGTCTATTATCCACAGCCTCTGGGCTTTCAAGCGGAGTGGACTGTGGGCCGCGGACCATCGCTCAACGAGGCTCAAACCGAAGTCATTGATCGTGCATTGTATGGCGGCTACTTGATGTCGATGTATCGCAAGCAAACGGATTGCTATGGCGACTTCATTCCATTCGTTCGTTGGGCCTACTACAAGGGTGGGTACAAATCCGAACGGAATGCACCGTTCAGTGAAATTGACGAACTCGAAGTTGGACTGGAGTGGCAATTCAGCAAAAACTTGGAGCTGGTGAGCATGTACACCCTTACCGATCGAACTAATACTCGGGCCTTAAACACAGCGGATACACTGTCCTATCAAGCTTTCAACGGCGAATTGGCTCGTTTCCAGCTGCAGTTCAACTATTAGTCCACAAGTTGCAACCAAGCACTGCACGAATCGACTAAGATAAGTGGTAAATGCTCTGATGCGTGAAGAATTACATGTGTTGGAGGGAGAACTTGAGTTAGGAGAACACCGTGCCGGTTCGAAATATCCAAATTTTGATTTTGACGATTTTCATTTGCGTCGCTTGCTACGTGCAAGCGGAACGATTGAAATACGCCGGCAAAATTGGTACGGCAATTCAATTGATCGAAAAGAACTACGTAAAGGAAATTGATCCCGAAGAACTGTATATGGCCGCGATGGAAGGCATGGTTTCCAAGTTGGATCAATTCTCTGAATTCATTCCGCCCATCAAATACAAAGAATTCCAGTCGGTGATCGAACAGCAATTTGGAGGCTTGGGGGTTTTAATCGAAGGGCCCCCCAACGCTAAACGCTTGACGGTGATCGCTCCAATTCCTGGGACGCCCGCCTTTAAAGCAGGTTTGCAACCAGGCGACATGATCATGGAAATCGCGGGCAAGTCTACGGAGGGCGTGAGCGCCACAGACGCGACGCGCTTGATGCGAGGTCGGGTAGGCGAGGCAATCCAGCTTAAAGTCAGTCGCATGGGCGTGGCGGAACCGTTGATCGTCGATATCAAACGTGCCGATATCCAGGTCGATTCGGTGTATGGCGATCGGATGTTGGCAGACTCCAGCTGGGATTTTTTCCTGGAAGAAGATCGCCGCATCGCCTACATTCGAGTCACTCTATTTGGTGAACGGACGGTCAAAGAGTTTCAAAATGCGTTGCGGACGATCGATAAGGACGCTCAAGCGCTCATTATCGACTTGCGATACAACCCAGGAGGTATTCTCCCGACGGCAGTCAAAATGTGCGACATGTTGGTAGACGAAGGGGTGATTGTCAGCACCCGTGGTCGAGATGACAGAGTCAGCATGCAGGCCAGCGCAGAGGCGGGCCACGAGTTGAATACCACTATTCCGATCGTCGTTTTGGTGAACGATCAATCGGCCAGCGCCAGTGAAATTATGGCGGGATGTTTGCAAGACCTCGGACGTGCAAAAATTGGTGGCGATCGGTCGTATGGAAAAGGAACCGTGCAACAAGTCTTTGAACTAGAAAATGATCAGACGGCACTGAAGTTCACCACGGCGAGATTCTACCGACCTTGCGGTGGAAACATCCATCGCTCCGAAGAAATGACCGAAGAAGACGAATGGGGAATTACACCCAACCCCGAACTGGCTTTTCCCATAACCGAAACTCAAGAACTGTTTCTCAATCGACGTTGGAATCTGCGTGGCGACCCACGGCTCACGACGGCAACCGATTTAGCGCCAAGTCCAACTTTTGCCGGTGACCCGCAATTGCGAGTGGCCGCCGAATACCTTCAGCGACAACTCGATGGACAAACCACGAACGAAGAAAACGAGTAGTTGGGCTTATGAAACTTCTGATCGTCGGTTGTGGTTATGTAGGCAGTGCGGTAGTCAGAAGATTGCGAGAAGTTTCCGGAGACGGCACTAAACCCGCAACGATCTATGCATTG
This sequence comes from Pirellulaceae bacterium, assembly GCA_041753315.1. Lineage (GTDB taxonomy): Bacteria > Planctomycetota > Planctomycetia > Pirellulales > Pirellulaceae > Aureliella. The sequence goes on from JBGSUV010000109.1 coordinate 76,156, forward strand.
ACGCGTACCGAACAACGCATTGACGAATTGCGAGGGCTGGGTGTTCAGCCTGTGGTGGGCGACTGGCTAGATCCTCTTAGTCTCAAACAGCTTGACGGGATTGATGTCGAATATGTGCTTGTGTCGGTACCACACCGTCCCGTCGAGCCGCATGGTGAGCAGACCCATATTTGTGGTTTGACAAACTTGAGCGGACGTTTGGGCGGCTCGCTGCAGCATCTGATTTATTTGAGCACCACCGGCGTCTACGGCGATTGCGAAAATGAACTCGTTGACGAACGGACTCCAACTTCGCCCACGCGTATCGGACCGGCAATCGCCGTGGCCGCGGAACATTGGCTTGAGGCAAACAGCGACCATTCGAATTTGCCTTCGACAACGCTGCGATTGGCGGGAATTTACGGTCGCGATCGCATTCCACTGGCTGCAAAATTGCTCGCCGGAGAAGCGTTGGCGGTTCCCCGCGAGGGATTTCTGAATCTAGTGCATGTCAATGATATCGCACGAATGATCGTCCAGATCCTACCGAAGAAAATGCAATTGCCTGCATATCTTTTTTCCGACGGACATCCAGTTCTTCGCGAAACGTTTTACCGAGAGTTGGCGCGACGATGTGGTGTAGACGATCCAACATTTGTAGATCCAACTCCGGGGGATAGCAAATTGCGACGTGCGACCAGCAAGAAGATCAATCCAGCTCGTTTGGTGGAAGAAACGGATTTTGTATATCAGTTTCCGAACTATCAACTCGGCTTGGCGGATGCATTGGCATGAACATCAACTGAGGGCGGGAGCTGGAGCGGCTGTTCCATCTTCGCTGATGATCTCCAGCCGCACGCGCTGCACGGCACGCTTGGTTGCTTTGAGCACGGTGATCCGCACTCCGTTAAATTCCACTTCGACACCCACCTTAGGAATTTCCGCCAGACGGTGGATGATCAATCCGCCGACGGTGTCGTAGTCATCCGATTCGGGCAGCTCGATACCAAGCAGTTTCTCGATGCTCTCGATTGGCACTTTGCCTTCCGCTTCAACTTGATGCGTGAGTTCGTCGTAAACTATTTCGCTGTCTTCATCGATATCGAGTTCATCGGCGATTTCGCCAACGATTTGCTCCAAGGCATCTTCGATCGTAACGACACCCATGAACTGATGGTATTCGTCGACCACGATGGCCATATGATTTCGGTTGTGTAAGAAAACCTGCAACAACTGATCGACAGGTTTACTACCGGGAATAAACCAAGGCTTGCGCAAAATCGATTCGAGCGTTGCGGGCCCTGGATCGCCAACGGGATCAGCCAAAACGCTGAGCAAGTCTTTGACAAACAAGATGCCAATCACATTGTCATGGCTGCCTCGATAAACGGGTAAACGCGTTCGACCGCAATGGGCAACAAAGCGGACGACATCTGGCCACGGTTCATCGATGTTGATCGCGTCCACCTGGCTTCTGGGAGTCATGATCTCTTCAACATCGGCGTCATCGAGCTGCATCACCCCTTGGATCATATCGGGAACACCGTCTGCAAAAACACCGTCGCGTTGCCCCGCTTGAACCATCGTGCGGATTTCATCTTCCAACATTTCTTCTTCGAAATCATCGTGCTCAGGGGTATCACTCAGGCGCTTGCCGAGCCAACTGAAGACGTCGCCCAGGCCAGCAAAAGGGCTGATCAACACCGAGAGGCCATTCCAGAGTGGCCATGAATGAAAAAGAAACAGCGATGAACTGCGGTGCGCCACTACCCGCGGAAGCCACAGCCCTGCCAACGTCAACAGGACCAACCAACTCGTAACCCAACCTAAAATTTGAAAGAAGCCGACATTTGCGAAGAGAACGCCGTTCAGTTGCTGCACATCACCGCTGGTGGTGAACCAAGCTCCTGCGGCCAATGAACCCAAAACTAGGCCAAACAGGGAAACATACTTCGCAGCGATGATGGCTTGCTCTTGCCGATCGAGTATTTCGCCGAACCGCTGAGGCAGCCGCTTGAATCGGCAATAGGCCTCCAATTTTCGACCGTTGAAATTCTCCAGGACGTGAATGCCTAAACCGCCGACAAGTGTTAATACCCAACAAAAGCACATTAGCATTCCCAGCCAACTAACGCTCATCGACTTTTCGATCTCCCACAAAGATACGGTTGATTCCAGGCCGCAGAGGATTATCAGGTCTTGCTCAAACGCCGTGGACAACATTTTAACTGTTCGCATAGAGTATATACTGCAATGCGTCGCTCCGTCGACTCCGCCGGCACTCAACGCCATCGGTAAGCCTGCTTTCAATACAAACCCGTCGAGCCATCTGTCTTGAGCTTTTCTGAACTAACGACTGCTTTCGTCAATACGCTTGCCGTCTGCGGACTTAGCGTCTTGATAGCGGTACCATTGGGTACCCTCCTTTCGCTATTCCTGGTGCGCACCGACGTTATAGGGAGAAAACTCGTATGGCTAGCGTTGTCCAGTCAACTGGCCGTGCCGTTATACGTTTTCGCGGCTGGCTGGAGCGCGGGTTTCAGTTATCAAGGGTGGCTGAATCTGACGGGTCGGTTGGGGCCAGTTGCGATGGAAGTCATGCAAAGTGGGACCGTCGCGCTACTTGCCGTCGCATTTATCCATGCTTGTGCATCTGTGCCTTGGGTTTGCCTCATTGTTTCCATGGGATTGCTGTGGAGTGACCGATCGCAGGAAGAGATGGCGCGACTGGAGGGCGGCTGGCGACGGGTACTCTGGTTGGTAGTGTTTCCCAAACTTCGCCCTTGGATCCTGGCCAGTTGCTTCTGGTGCGTGTTACCAATTCTTACCGAAATGGTTGTTACCAATTTGTATCAGGTGCCGACGGTGGCAGAGCAGGTCTACCTGGATGCCAGTCGCGGCGCACTGCGCCCGTTGACATACGTGGCTGCTATTGGCTTGTGCATGTTGCCGCTGGCCTGCTTTGCCTGGATCGTTTGGCTTCGATTACCCGACTGGTATGGCGTCATTCGCCGCATGCAACTTCATCCACCCGAGCCGCTTCGGCTTCAAAAAGCACGCCTTCCCTTGTCGTTGTTGGTGGGAACCGTGACAGCCATCCTCGTAGGTTTGCCGCTCGTCAATCTCGTAGCCAAGGCCGGTTGGAAGCCGCGTACACTGACCGATGGGACGACCAGTTATGGATGGAGTGTGGATCGCTTTTTCACCACCGTAGTAGAATCGCTCACACTGTTTCAAACCGAGTTCTATTGGTCCATGATGTTAGCGGCATCTTCTAGCTGTCTGGCGATGCTGTTGGCCTGCGTCTTATTATCCAGTTTGCCGACACGCGTCCGCCCTTGGGTCAATTTTCTAATGTTGGTCCTGGTTGCCGTGCCAGGACCACTGGTCGGAGTCTTCACCATCTGGGTATTCAATCGTAGTACACCAGAGATTTTGGGAAGACTCTATGACACGACCCTCATCGCGCCGATCGTCGCTCAACAATTTCGTTTACTTCCGTTAAGTTGGTTGTTAATGCAATCGTTATTGGCGTCGGTATCGCGACACGTATGGGAAATGGCAACGATCGATGAGTTGTCTGGCTGGCAACGTTTGCGAATTGTACTGGTTCCTCAGGTGTGTTCGCGCTGGGCGACCTGCTGGTTGTTGCTAATATTAATCAGTGTGGGCGAGTTGAGCAGCACGATACTTGTGCTCCCACCCGGTGTCACGACCGTCTCCATGCGTCTTTTTGAACTTTTGCATTTTGGCATGCGCCATCAAGACTCGGGGCTGTGTGGGCTGTTATTACTGCTTGGTTGGTTCGTTGCATTTGCTTTTTGGAAGACCCTCAACGAGCGATAAACGCCATCTCGGCGTTCGATAATTGCGACCAGTTCTTCGTGGACATCGACGGCAGCCAGAGGGCCGCCGCAATCGATGTTGAGCGCCAATGGTATGCCATGCCGAATCTGAATCGCCTGTTGGAAATCCAGCTCGACTTTTGGCAAGCTGGCAACCAACAGATTTGGCGCAAGCAGGTATTGTTCAACGCATGTCGAAGCTTGTAGTACGTCAAGTGTCACACAGGAAGCGAGATTGATTTCACCGACTCGGGTCCGTACCAGCCGACTCATGACGGCATCACTTCCAAGCCGCTTTGCAATGTCACTCCCCAATGAACGTATGTAGGTCCCCGTGCCACAATCAATGCGAAGCGTAAAATGGGTGCCCGTGAATTCAACTAACTCCAGCGCTTGAATCTCAACGGTGCGCGGCGAGACTTCAAACTCGTTGCCGCGTCGAGCCAATTCATAAGCGCGTTTGCCGCCAACATGCACTGCAGAAAATCTGGGAGGCGTCTGATCAATATGGCCCAGCCAATGCGGCAATTCGGAAAAAAGTTGTTCGCGCAAAACGCGACTGCCCGAAATTGCAGAAACCATTCCCTCCGTATCAAGCGTATCGCTGGAGTGGCCCAGCAGAAATTCAGCTTCGTAACTTTTCGACTGCAAATGCGAAAATTCAACCAGCCGAGTTGCAGAACCTACTGCCATCAAGAGTACACCGGTCGCCATCGGGTCTAGTGTTCCCGTGTGTCCTACCCTATGGGGCTTCACCATTCGTTCAACTCGATTGACGACCCCACGACTGGTCATCCCAGCAGGTTTGTCAATTGCTAACACACCAAACATAAAAATTGTTGATTCCTGGGTTGAGGGGATTGCTCTAAAAATGGTCCATCGCATGGGTCTTTCGTGTCTGGGACGACCATTCAAGAGTCGGCAATTGTTGGACAGGATCCGATCGTGACAAGCCCCAGCGTTTCACCGACCGTTTTGCGGCGTGATTCATTATCCCGCTACGACTTGTCAAGTTGCTGCAACGACTTGTCAACCATCTAAAATGGAAGTGAGCATTTTCGCTCGTTGTTGATTTAACCTAATCGTATCGAGCTCGCCACTTGGAATTTATTAAGGAGGGTTCATAATCAACAGCGAATCCGAAAATTGACCGATAAAGGGTGCAAGGCAGGTTGCCGAGTGACCTAAGCGGTGTTGGCAATGTGGATCTTCTCTTCTGAATTCTTCTCTTCTGAATATAGTCAAGCATGCAAGAACAACGGACACCTCGTATTCACGCGCGCACCCGGAACGATCATGCGACCGAACTGGCTGAGGATTATGTAGAAGCCATTGCCGACGTGATTGAGAAGCAGCAAACATGCCGAGCGGCGGATCTAGCTGCTCGTTTTGAAGTGAGCCCTGTGACAGTCAATCGTACCATCGGACGTTTGCAACGCGATGGGTTTGTCGAAACCGAACCCTATGGTCCACTTTTTTTAACCTCCAAGGGTAAGCGGCTAGCGCGGATCGCCAAAGACCGTCACCAAATTGTCCTAAAATTCCTTATCGCACTGGGCGTAAGTGAACCCACCGCGGTCGTCGATAGCGAAGGGATGGAGCACCACGTCAGTTCAGAGACATTGGCAGCCATGAAAGAGTTCATCGCGCGGAAAACAACCTAGTCCTTGGTCGCAGTCAATTGTCGGATCTGCTCCATACTGCAATTCTGAACTAGGAATCGCTTTTGGCGGTTGGTCGTGCCGGCTGTTTGTTGAATATCGCTCTTGGCGATGCCCAGTTGCATGGCGAGTAGAGCGATGATGGCCGCATTGGCCTTCCCCGCTTCTGGAGGTTCGGTAACGGACACTTTCAACATTCCGGCATGAACACCGGATATTGCCGTGCGCTTGGCGCCTGGTTGAGCGCGAACTGCTAGCAAAATGCCATTGGCTTGTTCGTGCAGTTCAAGCATTTTGGGGTAGCACTCCTTCCCATAACCTGGAACCGATACGAACCAGTGTCGCACCCTCTTCGATCGCTTCGCGGAAATCGTTGCTCATCCCCATGGACAACTCGCTCCAATTTGCAAGTTGTTTACCAAAGCGAAGCTGCATTTTTTCGTGCAGCCCGCGAACTTGGGAGAACTCGCGCCGCGCCAATGCACTGTTTCCATCCAGGCTAGACATTGCCATAAGGCCTCGCAAATCCAGCCCCGGAAGAACAATTGCCTGTTCCATGAATGACTCGAGTTCATTTGCTGGCAGACCCGTTTTTGTGCTGTCTTCGGTTACATTGACGTCGACCAAGGCATTTACGACGTAGCCGGCCTGTGTGGCTTCCTCGCTGATGGCCTGGGCCAATCGCAGGCTATCGAGCGAGTGCAGCAATTGGATCAGTGGCAATGTGCGTTTGATTTTATTGCGCTGCAAGTGGCCAATCATGTGCCAGGCGACGTCGGGCGCTTGTGGCTGCGTGGTAAACCAATCGCATTTTTGCCAAAGCGATTGTGGACGATTTTCGCCCAAAATCGAACAACCGACCTCGGCCAGTTCAAAAGCGAGCTCAGGGCCAACATATTTGCTGACCCCCACGATTTGAACGGTGTCAACTGCGCGGCCCGCAGAGTGACACGCAGCCGCCACGTCCAAACGGACTTGCTCCCAGTTACGCTGCAAAACTAAGTTAGGTCCCATGGGTGTGGTGCACTATGTGTTGAATGTGCGAAGGAGTTTTCGTCCACGATAAATGACCAGTGCCAATTCGGGAGTCAGCGTGGTGGGCGAATGAGTGAGTGGGAAAATAACGTTTTCCTGCAGGTCATTGACCGCACAAAATCTCTCGCCGTTGCGTTCAACGGTCGCGAGCAACGCGACTTCTCCCAGAAGAAACGTGAGGGCGATCGGTTGTATGGTCTCAAAACCACCCGCTTCGAGCAAAGCGATCAGTCGATCTGCTTCTCGTCGTTGAGCTGCATTCAATGTGGAGACAGGTATCTCGTAAATGTCATCATGTTCCGCTTGCCAGCCAGCAAAGGCTGCGTAGATATCTTCCGGACTGAGCTGATTTAAATCGGCTTGGAATGCGTGGGTTGCAGGGCCTGCAATTCCAATATTGCATATCTCGCCAGCAGCAAGCTGGTAACGGTAACGAAACAGATAACAGCTCTGCGGTTCATCATAACTGGGCCAATACTGGATTCGGTTATCGACGAGCTCGAGCGAGCTGGGAGGAATCCCAAACTGTTCTGGACTCGCCAACCAGGCCGCCAACTCGGATTCGGCCAGCGCTTGCGGGTGACGATGCAATTCATCGATCTCGTCAACAAAATCGAGTTCTTCAGCAAAGGCCACGGCGCGCAGTCTCGCGACGGGATCGCTTGCCAATCGAATGAGATGCTGTTTACCTGAGTCATCGCCTAGTTGGGCTAGCGCGGCAGCCGCTTCGGTCTGAATGCGACGATGGCTCAGTTCAAGTGCATCCGACAGCGCAGGCACTGCGACCGGGTCACCGATCAATCCCAATGCGTCACACACTCCAATCGTGAGGGCTACACTGTCCCCTAATATGCGTTGAACCTCGTTGACATCTTTGCCAAAGGCCTGCGGTTGGCGTTCGAGCTGCTGCAGACGACCTACCAAATTTTGCAACAACGACGTCAACTCTCCGCGTTTTTCACTCCACGGGTGATTGGGAGTGCGGTGCTTGCGAACCGAATAGTTCGCCAAGTCCAGGAGGACTGCCATGGCAGTGGGGCTTGCATAACCGTCCTGCATGCGGTCGAAGAACAGTTCGAGCAAATCGGGCGACGCCTTCCATAACGGGCTCAGTCCCACTGCCACCTGCTGCCATTGTGGAGGGGGCGACTCGAGCAATGCGTTGGACAGGTGCGAAATCGATTCTTCGTCGGTTTGCATAGCGAGCAACTGCAACGCGTGTGCCGCCGCCTGCGGGTCGACCTCTGACAATCGATCGTACAGTTGCGAAATTGTTTCCGGATCGATCAGCGCCACAACTTCCTGCTCTTCTTCTGCGTCGGTACGCTCGACGACAGAAGCGATGATTTCCAACAAGCGCGATGCGACCAATTGCATCAGGAGTCGCAAGCGTCGCGGATGTCGGTGGAGGTCATCGAAATTGGCATTGATGACTTCAAGCAGGTTCTCCAAATCCTCTGGTTGTGCATTTTCAAGGCTATTGTTCAGTGCATCGTTCGATGCGTCGTGCGTCGATGACTTTAGCCAGTTGCAGGTCGATTGAATCCACTCGTGATTGCTGGTTCTCATACTCTTTTTGCTCAAAAGTCGCTTGCCGTCGCCCCAACTGCTTGCTGGCTTCCGGCAATTTGAAATACCTGCGGAACCTGTGGGGGGCGGGTAAATGCGACGAAGTTATCGGTCATAACGGGCCTTGCGAGGCTCGAATCGCTAAAATTTGTTGCTTAATTGCACTCCCCAGAGCCCGAATCAGCAATAGGGAGTGACACTTGAATGCCTGACAGGCTACTATTTATAGGTAAATCAATGGCTAGCCCGAAGCGCCCGCGAGCACATGCCGGTCGAAAGTGACCGATTAAATGCTGGCGAGCGCGTCGGGCTAGTCGCAGCGGTGGGGTAAATGTACTGCACCGTCCCAATCTCATTTCCTTTCTTCCATAGGAACTTCATGCAATCTGCGACCGACGCACCGAAACTTGCGGACCCCACCGAAAGTCAAATCAACGAACTACTACCCACCGAAATCACCTCCTTCCAACAATTGGACCTTTCTAAGGTCATGTTGCGGGCACTTGCCAAGAACAAATACGAAACGCCTTCGCCTATTCAAGCACTTGTTATTCCACCCGCTTTAGATGGCATGGACATCATTGGTCAAGCGCGAACGGGTACAGGCAAGACTGCCGCTTTTGCGATTCCAATTCTGGAGATGCTCGATCCAGTCAGTGAATGCCAAAATCCGCAAGCATTGATTCTGGTGCCAACCCGCGAGCTTGCGGAACAAGTTGCTCAAGAGATCGAGCGTTTGGCCTACGGTTGCAAGACTTCCGTAACGGTCTTGGCAGGCGGCAAACATATGCGCCGGCAAATGCAACAACTGAGCGACGGAACCCAAATCGTCGTCGGCACTCCTGGACGAGTGCAGGATCACATCCTTCGACGAACTTTCCGCACCGAGGATCTATGGTGTGTTGTACTAGACGAAGCAGACCGAATGCTCGACATCGGTTTTCGTCCAGCCATCGAAAAGATCTTGCGATCCTGCCCTAAGGATCGACAGACCATGCTGCTGAGCGCAACGTTGCCTCCCGAAATCCAACGCTTGACCGAAAAATTTTTGGTCGATCCAGTGCATGTCAATTGTTCGAGCAAACAAGTTTCCGTCGAAACGATCGAACAACGATATTTTAGCATACAACAGAACGAAAAGTTTGATTTGCTATTGAAGCTGCTCGAACGAGAACAGCCCAAGCAGGCAATCATCTTCTGCCGCACCAAACGCGGTACCGATCGTCTGCAACGCGATCTCAGCAAAGCCGTCAAGCATATCGATGCCTTGACCAATGCCAAGATTGACTGCATCCATGGTGACATGAACCAGCGCGACCGCGATCGCGTTTTCGGCGAATTGCGATCCGGGAAAATTGAGATCCTCGTTGCAACTGATGTCGTGGGGCGAGGCATCGACGTTTCCACCGTCTCTCACATTATCAATTTCGATATGCCACTGGACTGTGACGACTATGTGCACCGAGTTGGACGGACCGGTCGCATGGGTCGCGATGGAATTGCGTTCACCTTTGTAACGCTCGATGAAGGTCCTCAATTGACCGCAATCGAACTGAATATCAATCGTCTGTTGACCCGCGATTCGATGTCCGCTGAGCCGGAGAAATCACCGCGGCTGGAACGCGCAGAGGCGGAGGCGGCAGTCACATCACAAGCTGCCGAGATGGAAGCCGCCGGGCCGCGCAAGAAACGACTATTCCCTATGAAACGCAAGGCGAATGACCGTTTGGCCCGCGTCGGTGCTCGTCGCTAGCGTCGTGGTACAGAATGTACAACAATTGTCCTCAATTGTTTTGTACCTAGCTTAAGGCGACCATGCAAAGGACAGCATACAACGCAAGGAACAGAACAGTTGATCTGCATTACAGAACACATCGCAAGCGCCTGAACAATTGAGGACAATTGTTCTACATTGAAAATTGTTCTACATTTCACCCGTTGGCAAGAACGTAGAGAGGGGTAGGATTTATCTTAAGCCTGCTCTTCACCATTTTTTAGCTTGACGGAATCGCAACATGTCGGAATTTCGCATCGAACGCGACTCGATGGGGGACGTTCAAGTCCCGGCAAACGCCTACTACAGCGCGCAGACTCAAAGAGCGGTCGAAAATTTTCCGGTATCAGGTTGGCGTTTGCCTCCCTCGCTGATCCAAGCCATGGGGTTGGTCAAATACGCGTGCGCGGTTGCCAATCGCGATCTCGGCAAGCTGACCAAGAGCGGCAAAAATCCACTCGACGATGCTCAGGTCACCGCGCTGCTCTCGGCCGCTCAAGAAGTCGCTGAGGGAAAACTGGCCGATCAGTTCCCGATCGATGTTTTTCAAACCGGTTCGGGGACGTCCAGCAACATGAACGTCAACGAAGTGATCTCCAACCGCGCGATTGAGATCATGGGCGGAGATCGACTTGCGAAAGAAAAGTCGATCCATCCCAATGACCACGTCAACATGGGACAAAGCACAAACGACACTTTCCCAACGGCAATTCACGTGGCCGTTGCCATGCAAATTCGTAACCACCTTTTGCCCGCCCTGGTCAAACTCCAAAACGACTTGTCGTCCAAAGCGAAGGCCTGGGATCGAGTTATCAAGATTGGTAGAACGCACCTGATGGATGCAACTCCGCTGCGCTTGGGGCAGGAGTTTGGCGGGTTTGCGCGGCAATTGGAACTTTCAGTCCACCGCGGACAACTTGCACTGGAGTCGATACTCGAACTGCCGGTAGGCGGCACTGCGGTCGGCAGTGGGATCAACACACATCCAGAATTTGGGAATCGCGTCTCAAAAGTCTTGGCGGAGCAAACACAGATTCCGTTTGTCGAGGCGGCCGACCATTTTGAGGCAAATGCCCAACGCGACGGGCTCGTTCAATGCCATGCAGAACTCAAGACCATCGCAACCACTTTGTTCAACGTAGCCAACAATATTCGCTGGTTGGGTTCTGGCCCACGCTGCGGATTTTTTGAGGTCACATTGCCAGAACGTGCGCCGGGTAGCTCCATTATGCCGGGTAAGGTAAATCCCGTGATGTGTGAAAGCATGATGCAAGTCGCCGCGCGAGTCATCGGCAACGATCAAACGATCACCATGTGTGGAGCCACGGGAGGCAACTTCCAACTGAATATCATGATGCCTGTCATGGGACAAACCACGCTGGAAAGCATTCAGTTGATGGCTAACTGCGTCAACGCATTCATCGAGTTTTGCATGCATGGATTGACGGCCAATCCGGAGGTATGCGAAGCAGCAGTGGAACAGAGTCTATCGATGTCGACCAGCCTCAACCCTCACATTGGCTACGAAAAAGCGGCGAAGTTGACGAAAGAAGCATTTGCATCGGGCAAGACGATTCGCCAACTTTGCCAAGAACAACAGTTATTGCCCGAAGAAACATTGCGCCAAGCACTCGATCCGTTCAGCATGACCGAGCCACAAGCGTAGTCGAATTGTCGACGGAAACACGCTGCATGCCGCAGCGTTCGAACAGATCGTACACGATCCAGTGGCGTTCATTCCCGATGCGGAAGCGAAGAGCAGATTCATAACTCTACACTCTTAAACTAAAGCGATGCGAGATCAAGTTCACGTTTGCAAAGATGCAGAATCGTTGGCCATTCATGCGCGGAGTTGGCTCGTCGATCGGATCGGTCGGCACCATGCAGACCCAGAAAACAAAGCTCCATTCAGCCTTGCGCTCTCGGGTGGTTCAACCCCCAAGCGATTGTACGAATTGCTCAGCGAGTTGCCCCACGATGCCGTTGATTGGAGTCGCATTCTGTTACTTTGGGGAGACGAACGGAATGTGCCGCCTGACCATGCCGACAGCAACTATCGCCTCGTCAAGGAAGCGTTGCTCGACCGCATTGCCATTCCCGCCGACAACGTCTTGGCAGTACCAAACCCGGGTGGAAATGCGCAACAAGCCGCAGAAGCATATGAACAACTGTTGCGCGAACGCATCCAACCCCGCAATCATAAGTTACCTCGCATCGACTGCGTCCTATTGGGGATGGGAAACGATGTTCACACCGCGTCGTTATTCCCTGGTACAGATGCGCTACACGAGAAGAGCCGCATCGTGGTTGCCAACGAAGTCGCCAAACTTAAAACCACGCGAATCACACTCACAGCTCCCATCATCAATGCTGCCCGAAACGTCGTGTACCTGCTAAGTGGGCAGAGCAAGAGCGAGGCGCTATCTATCTTGTGGCATGCTCCGCATACTCCAGAGCAGTTCCCGGCGCAGTTGATCCATCCCTCGGACGGTACGCTGACCTTTTTGGTCGACAAAGATGTGATGGGCGACATTCCGTTGCCCGAAACGGTCATGGTGCAGTTGATTTAGTTGTTGAGACTTTTCATGCCAAATAACTTGACCGGAGCAGAGTGTGTTTAATTGGCTGCGCGATCTCCGACGCCGTCGCACCGTCGCGCGTCCCTTTCCAGATGACTGGGAACGGACGCTGGAAAACAACGCTCGCTTCTTCGATCCACTTCCTTCCGTTCAAAAAGACCGCCTTCGCAACGCGATCAAGATCTTTGTCGCCGAAAAAAATTGGGAAGGCTGTGGCGGTCAAGCGATGCACGATACCCATCGCGTAACGATTGCCGCACAGATGGCGCGAATGACACTAGGCTTCAACGAAGAGTACTTCGATGAAGTTCGCTCAATCCTGTTGTATCCCGATACCTACTTGGCCAAAAGCCAGGATATGATCGGCAGCACAGTGATCGAAGGGAACTCGGCGCGCTTAGGAGAAGCTTGGTACCGCGGGCCGGTTATATTGTCCTGGGTCGACGTACTTGCCACCGGTCGCGAGGAAAACTATGGGCGCAACGTAGTGATCCATGAGTTTGCTCATCAACTGGACATGCGCAACGGTCGACATGCGGACGGAGTGCCTCCCATTGAATCCAAGCAACTGGCCGACCGATGGCTCGAGGTTCTGCATCGCGATCACCAGCGTTTGACAGAATATTGTCGGTCGGGGATCCACACAATACTGGACTGCTATGGTGCAACCAACCCATCCGAATTTTTTGCCGTCGCATCCGAAGCGTATTTTGAACAACCACAACAATTGCTATTCGATTGGCCCGAATTGCATGAACTCCTGCAGCAGTATTACACTTGATACTCAGGCGATGATATCAGAGACGACGCGTCCACCCACATCGGTCAACGATTCGTCGCGACCTTGATAAAAATAGTTCAACAACTCATGATCCAATCCCATGAGGTGCAAGATGGTAGCGTGGATATCGTGAAGGTGTACTCTGTTTTTGACCGCTTCAAATCCCAATTCATCCGTTTCACCATAGCGTAGGCCACCGCGCACACCGCCGCCGGCCATCCACATACTGAATCCATACGGATTGTGATTGCGACCGGGAGCCCCTTGCCCTTCGCTGAACGGCATGCGACCAAACTCGCCACCCCACACGACCAGTGTTTCGTCTAACAATCCACGGGCGGAGAGATCGTTGAGCAACGCGGCGATGGGTTGGTCAACTTCTGCAGCGTGTTGCCCGTGATTCTTTTCGATGCTCTCATGGGCATCCCATGTCTCCTCCAAGTGTCCGCCACCGGAGTACAACTGGATGAACCGAACGCCTCGTTCGACCAGACGTCGCGCTATCAAACAATTGCGCCCAAATTCGTCTGTTGGCTTTTGTCCCACACCATATTCTTCTAGAGTCAAGCGGGTTTCTTGGGATAGGTCAACCGCATCGGGAGCCTGGGCTTGCATGCGATAGGCCAATTCAAAGGTATCCATGCGGGCTGCCAACTCTTCCCCACCGGGACGTTGAGCCAAATGCTGTTGATTGAGTTGCGCCAAGAAATCCAGTTGCGTCCGTTGAGCTGCCGAAGTCAAGTATTCGGGCGTTTGTAGGTCGAGGATCGGATTGCCTTCCGGGCGAAACAGGGTACCTGCGTAGGTGGAGGGCATGAAGCCGCTTCCCCAGTTCGGTTGCCCGCTGATCGGTCCACCGCGTTTATCAAGCATGACGACATATCCGGGCAAACTCTGATTCTCGGTGCCCAAACCATAAGTGCACCAACTGCCCAGCGAGGGGCGACCGATAAATGTCTTACCCGTGTTCATCGCCACCAGCGCGGAGCCGTGTGCGTGCGAATCGGTATGGCAGGAGTTGATGACGGCGAGCTTGTCTGCATGATCGCGAACGCGCGGGAAATAGTCCGAAATCAGTAAGCCACTTTCCCCACCAGGTCGAAAGGGACGCCATGCGGGGGTGAGAAAGCCAAGTTTACGCCCACCCGAGTTAATGAACTTGCGGTCGGCCGGCATCTCCTTGCCGGCATATTTCTCAAGCTCTGGTTTGTAGTCAAAGGTATCAACTTGGCTGGGCGCACCGTTCATCATGAGGAAGATACAGGCTTTGGCCTTGGGGAGAAAATGCCCGGGCCGTGGAGAAAGAGGATTGACCCCAAGCGATTTTTTTGAGGGCGATTGCGCATGCTCGTCGGCCTTGAGCCTGTTGAAAAAGCCATCGGCCGCCAACATGCCCGTCATGGCGGTTCCAACAAATCCCGCCCCTAGATTCCAAAGTGCGCTTCGTCGAGTTTGACCACAAGGAAACTTGCTGTTCATGACCGACAGTCCTTTTAATCCACGTACAAAAATTCATTGCTAATTAAGACCACTTGGCACAGCGATTCCCAAGCCCGCATTTCAGCAGCGTCCGTAAATTGCTGGCGCTGAGTCGCAAGATGCTCGCTCGCCAATTGCAGCTCGATCGCGGAGGGTTCGCGACCAAACGCGATGCGCCACACCGCATCGATGAGCGCTTGGTCACTCACTTCGTCATCTAAATTTTTATTTTCAAGCACAATCTTTCGCGCGCGTGAAGCGAGTGCCTGGCTGCGCGCAAGAGTGAAATCGTTATTGAGCATGGCCAAGGCTTGCGGAGCAACCGTCGTGACATCGCGCTGTGCGCATGGAAGAGTCGTGTCCGGCTGGTCAAACGAGGTCATCATCGGCTGCATCAAGCTGCGCGAGACGAACATATAGACGCTCCGCCGGTGCTGTTCTTCGACAGGTGAAGCGCTCCACACATCTCCTTTGCGTGAAAGCCCCTCAAGAGCCTCGGCGCTAATCGTCGCCTTAAGACTCTCCCCACCGAAGCGCAAATCGATCTCACCGGAGGCAACAAGCATTGCGTCGCGAAGAGCATCTGCGTCCAACCTCCGCCGGTTAAATCGCCACCAATATCGATTGGTCGAGTCGACCCTGTTGTACTGTTCCGCCTGTAAGTTCAACGTGGACTGGCGCCACGTGCGCGATGATAAAATGAGTCGATGGATGTGTTTCGCGGACCAACCACTTTCAATCAATTCGCTCGCCAGCCAGTCCAACAATTCCGGATGTGTCGGCAAGTCTCCTTTGTACCCAAAATTATTGGGAGAGCGGACGAGCCCTTCACCAAAATGATGTTGCCACAAGCGATTCACGTACACCCGGGCCGTTAGCGGATTTTTAGGACTTGCAAGCCACTTGGCCAATTGCAGTCGCCGTTGCGTCGTGGTCGCTAGCTCTGGCGTCGGAAACTCGCAGAACAGTTGCGGTGCAAACGAAAGGCTGGCAGCCCCCACAGCTTGCTGCGGTTTGTCGTATTCACCATTTTTTAGCAGGTTCAATGGCGGCGGACTGGCTGACAGATCGGTCCATCCCAGAACATTCTCAACGCCCAGTTCTTCGGCGGATGGACCACCTAACAAAGCGCGGTCGCGGGCTGCGATGGGACCAGGCCAAAACGCAGCCGCCATTCGATAGTAGTCGACTTGCGGAATGGGGTCGAATTTATGATCGTGGCACCGCGCGCATTTGACGGTTAATGCCAGGAAGGCAGAGGAGGTCGCGTGCACGATATCTTCCAAGCGTTCGTAGCGATATTCGGCATCATCGTTCGGTTCGTCGTTCCAGGTACCCAAACGCAAGAAGCCCGTGGCGATTAGGCTGCGCTGTCGATCATCGCTCGCCGCAGCCGCCGACAACTCATCACCGGCTACCTGCTCGCGAATGAACTGATCGTACGGCATATCGTCATTGATTGCCTGTATGACCCAATCCCGATATTTCCAAGCAAAAAGTTTTTCTTGATCGCGTTCGTAACCGGATGTCTCGGCGTAGCGTACCAAGTCCAACCAATAACGCCCCCAACGTTCACCAAAATGTGGGCTGTCAAGCAGTTCTTCGATCAGTTCGTTGAAATCATCCGCCGACTCACCGTTCGCAGCTTTCAGCTCGTCGCTGTGTTTTGTCCATCGCATCACTTCTTCGTAACTAGGGGGTAAGCCAGTGAGGTCGACGTACAAGCGGCGTACCAAGGTCCGACTGTCGGCAGTTGGCGCAAAATCCATGCCGCGCTGTTCGAGTGAGTGCTGGATAAACGCATCGATAGGATTGCGAAGTTCTCGAGACGCCGCCTGCGGAACGATCGGTCGCACGAGAGGTTGAAAAGCCCACCAATCACGGCCACCTCGAACATCGGTGGTAACTTCGTAGAGATCGAGCGCGCGAGCCGCCGGCCACGGAGCACCTTGTTGCACCCAACTCCGTAGTGTCAACTGCTCGGCATCGGAGAGCGGTTGCGGCACTCCTTTCAGCGGAGGTGGCATTTCACCATCCGCCACGCGTTGTAGGATCAAGCTGTCAAGCGGTTTGGCGTGATCGAGCAGTTCGCCCGAGTCTCCCCCAGCGGCAAAACCCGCCATCGATTCCAATGAAAGTCCTCCGGCTGGTTCAGTCCCTTTGTGACACTCCAAGCAGCGGCGGATCAACAAAGGAGCAACCTCGGATTCAAAATCGGAACTTAGGACTTTGGGCGATAATCCCGCTGGTCCGATTCCGCTGATGAGGCACCCCACGACAATCAGCATCGTTGCCAAGCTTTTATCCATCGGTCGACTTTCTAGTCCAATAGTTGTACGACTCGTTAACCGACCCTGCGCAGGCATCTCGTTCTCCTCGTCGTCTACCCTTTACACACTTTTTCGTGAGCTCCATGCATCATGGAACTTTGACAATGGCACCCGCTGAGATTACTTCGCATCCTATGGAACCGGATGTTTGATCAATGCGAGCGCCCACCACGATTTGGTGAGTGCCGGCACTCAAGTCGATATTTTCGTCCTGTTTGGGTACTGGCTTCGCATCTCCGTCGAACCAGAACGATAGCGACTCGAGCGGCTGAGTGAACTTGAGTTGCACTGGTCCAGCTTCACTGCATTCGAGATCAAAGCGCAAGAAAACCGTTGGAGGGACTGCACCATGGGGTTGAAATGCTGCTTCGCGAATGAGTGGAGCAGTACCGTTAACCTGCGAGGTCAACAGTCGCCAGGACAGCGCCGGATCGCCCGTGGCGACGGTATCAAAGCTCGTTCGATTCAAGCGCACGTGAGCTGCTTCGGACCACGTGAGTAGCTGCCAGTTGCGCACCCAGTTCTTAGTATCCACGGTGTACTCGGGCGCTCGTCCCAGTTTCGAAAGAAATGCGATCAGGTCGACCATTTCGCTTTCCGAAAGCTGGTCAACCAAACCGGTTGGCATCAGCGATTTGCCTTCGCGGACCGCTTCGATCGAGTCGTTAGAAAGGGTGCGCAGCGTTCCGTCAGCCAGCAAGAGCTGCAACGATTCGTCGGTTCGCGCTTTCTGCAACCCGCTCAGTACTTCGTCGGTATCAAGCAGGACGCTCAACGTTTGGAACCCCT
This sequence comes from Pirellulaceae bacterium, assembly GCA_041753315.1. Lineage (GTDB taxonomy): Bacteria > Planctomycetota > Planctomycetia > Pirellulales > Pirellulaceae > Aureliella. Next base: position 93,977 of record JBGSUV010000109.1, read on the forward strand.
CTTTAGCCTTTGCGGCTGGATCGATCAACGACTCGACGATGTAATCGAGCGGGGCGCTGCCACCCAAGCTAACCAAGTTCGGGCCTATTTCGACACCGCTGGGCCCAATCGCGTGGCAAGTGATGCAGAGCAGTTTATCGCGTCGATAAATTTGTTCGCCACGCTTGGCGTCGCCAGTTTCGTTGACCAACTGTACAAGTCGTGCGGTCAGTTCGCCCGACATTTTCCATCCCGCGTTTTCTAAGCCGGTGGCGGCAACGATACTGGCAATCAACTCCTCGCTGGACTGGGAACTGCCACGGACAGCCGCTAAAAAGTCGCGCGCGCGATTGGGGTGCCATGTGCTTGTTTCGGCAGTGACCATCGCCTTTCTTATCGCCTCCACTCCTGGTTTGCGACTTAGAATGGCCGTAACAGCGTTTGACACCTGGGGCGGGATCTCCTTTAACGGATCGACGCTCAACTCCAAACGATAGATGTCGATTGCCGTGCGGGCAGCCAATTCGGGATCAAAACTGCTGAGTGCCGCAATTGCCGCGACGCGCTGCAACAACGGCATTGAAGGATGGGTCGCGTGATCTCGAACACGTTTTTGCCCCTCTTCACCACCCACTGTGGCGAGCGCATTTAAAGTCGCTGACAATGATGCTGGCAATGGATCACCAGCACTCAAGTCCAACCACTTGTTCAGTGTGCCGGTTGTATCCATGATCTTCCATTGTTCAGCGGCCCTTGAATACACCGCTACCAATGGCGCCGTATTGGCATCTACGACTGCAACTGTCCCCATCGCTTGAGGTAACCAGATCGACGCGTCGCTGGGAATCAGGTTGCGAGCACGCGACTGGACCAATACAACATCCAGCAAACTTGCTCTCTCCGCCGGTTTTTTGTCGCTCGAAACGATCCATTGCACCAGAGTTGCCAGACTTTCGGCATCCCCACGCGTGGCGATCAGCTCGACCGTGCGCGGTTGTTGGTCAAGTGGTTGCCCTGCCACTTGCGCGGCCAGTGAGCGCGCGACGACGTTGGTGGTAGTCGCGTCGGCCAGAGCATCGAGAGCGGCGAGATCATGGATGACTAGTTTTCCGCTTTCAAACGCCGGCATCCATGTCGCTTCGGTCTCGCGGAGCGCATTCCAAATGGCAAAATTTAGATGTTGGTCTTTATTGGGCCGAGCCGTCGCACGCAACAACTGGGTAACGGCTGCCAATGTTCCGACACGATGCAGCCCGCAAACTGCTTCTAACACGACCTGATCATCGTTGTCGTCTATGGCATGCGCCAACCACTTGGCCGCCTCTGGAATCTGCGAGTGCCGTTCGCCAATGACGCGAAAAGCTGCGGCGCGAACTCGCGGATCGCTATGTTGCCGAAGTCGATCGAGTGTTGGCAAATCCACATTTCGCCGAGCAAGCTGAATCCAAAGCGGTTGCAACTCGAGATGCGCTGCTTGACTCACGTCCAACTTGGCGATCGCCGCGGCAACCTTGGTTCCATCGCGTCTTTCCAATTCTTCTCGCGCAAATTGCTGAACCCACAAGGCTGAATCGGTTAGCAATTGAACCAACTCACCTTCCGTGGCAGACTGATAGTCAGGCCGTTTTGTTGCTGTTTTTCCCTTTGCGGTAATCCGCCAAATGCGACCGTGCTCGGTATCGCGGCGCGGGTCGCGGAAGTCAACTTCGCCGTGTTGGATGATTGGGTTGTACCAGTCTGCAACGTAGATCGCTCCATCGGGACCCATTTTCACATCAATGGGGCGGAAGGCGATGTGTTCGCTGCGTATCAGGTCAGGGAGTTGAACGCTGCGATAGCCCGAACCTTGGCGTTCGAGTCGGAACCGACAAACGCGATGTCCTCGAAAATCATTGGTAATCAACACGTCGCGCATGTCGTCTGGCATCGCACTTCCGCTAATGAACTCGAGTCCACAGTGCTTGGGGCTGCCCGGGTTCAGGCCACTTAGCCAGCGGGTGGCACCCGGAGCGGTGAAGTAGATACCACCCGGGAACAAGTAGTTGATCCCTTCTCCCCCAGCTCCATCCGTGGCCACGGATTGACCAAACTCGTTGATCGCATGCCCCCAGGGATTGACTAGCCCTTTGATGAATACCTCAAGTTCAAAATTGTCGGGATCAAAATGCCAGACCCCGCCACCATCCAAGTGTTTGACTCCGTAAGGTGTCTCCAAGTGACTGTGGATATAAATCGATTGATTCATGGCCATGCGTCCATCGGGCCGCCAGCGCAGGGTGTGTAGCAAGTGGTGGGTATCCTCCGTTCCAAAGCCACTTAAGATCGTACGCTTCAAATCCGCTTTGCCGTCGTTGTTGGTATCGCTCAAGTGGATTAATTGGACGCTGTTCGCAACGTAGACACCACCATCGCCTGGCAGAACACCAGTGGGGATCATCATGTCATCTGCGAACACAGTGCGTTTGTCAGAAACGCCGTCACCGTCGGTATCCTCGAGCACAATGATCTGGTCGGTGGGTTCCGCACCCGGTTTGAGGTGTGGATAGTTCTGACTCGAGGCGATCCACAACCTCCCTTGTGCGTCCCAATTCATATGAATGGGTTTTGAAAAATCTGGATCCGACGCAAATAAGTTCACTTCATATCCATCCGCCACTTGCATTGCCGCCAATTCGGCAACTGGATCAGGAGCTGGGATATTGGTCAATTCGCGTTGTGCATAAGCAAATGAACGGCCGGCGAGCAAAACAAAAAACGCAATCGTCAAACGAGCGAACAAGGCAGATTCCCTTGTGTTGGTGGGTGGAAATGGTGGTGGGAACAAGGCGGTGTCGCACGGGCGAGTCAAGTTCTTTGGCTCTGGTCCCTCGCTGACGCTTCGGGTTGGGATGAGCCACGCTGACGCTTCGGGTTGGGATGTGCCTCGCTGATGCTTCGAGTTGGGATGTGCCTCGCTGACGCTTCGGGTTGGGATGTGCCTCGCTGACGCTCTAACGCTTCGGGATGGAATTTGAGTCGTGTCGGACAGACGCACTGCAGGTTGGCGAGCTGAGTGAGTGCAGCTTTCCCTCCAATTTTAGACGGATTCATCGCCATGGTTTACATAGGATGGTTCAAATTATGACAGAATCGAACAATAATAGGCGACTCGCCTCCCTTCCAACCTCAATACCTCTTAGGTGAAATATGCGACGTAATGGGTTCGCCCCGGATCAGGCTCGCACAACCCGCTTGGATTTGCTCATCGCCACAGTTGTTCTGGGTTGCCTCTGCGTACCGCAGGCACTATTCGCTCAGAGCCCTGGGGCCTGGAAGGAATTTCGCGGTCCAAACGGCAGCGGTCTGGCGCTCGATGCGCAACTTCCAACGACTTGGGGCGAATCCAATAACGTCGCTTGGAAAACATCCATTCATGGTCGCGGGTGGTCATCACCGGTGGTTGATAACGGTGAAGTTTGGCTGACAACCGCCACTGAAGATGGCACCCAAATGTTTATCCTATGCGTTGATCTCGCCGACGGTGCGATTCGCCACGACAAGTTGCTCTTTGAAAATGAACAAGTCCAGCCGGACTATCATGTCACCAATAGCTATGCGTCGCCAACTCCAGTTATTGACGGACAGTATGTTTTTGTAACTTTTGGGGCCTATGGGACTGCATGTATTACAAGAGAAAAATGTGAAGTCGTGTGGCAGCGACGCGATCTACCTTGCAATCATTATCGAGGTGCTGGTAGCTCGCCGATTTTGTTCAACGACCTGCTGATTTTCAACATGGATGGCTTTGATCATCAGTACGCGATTGCTCTCGACCGCCGCACCGGCAAAACGGTTTGGAAACAGGACCGCGATATCGACTACGGTAGTGATGATGGCGATGTGTACAAAGCGTTTTCTACACCTACGATCATCGAAGTCGATGGCCGACCTCAGTTAATCAGTTTGGCCAGTATGGCGTGTCTGGCGCTGGATCCACTCACCGGTAATGAACTATGGCGCGTGCGATACGCGGAGCACTCGACGACGACGCGTCCGATCTTTGATGGTCATCGAATCTACTTTAGCACTGGTTTTAGCAAGGCGGGCTTGATGGCGGTGCGCGTCAATGGGCGAGGGGACGTTACTGACACTCATGTTGACTGGGTGCAGTATAAAGGGATTGGTGCCAAGCCAAGTCCAATTGTGGTGGGGGGTAGACTATTTGACGTGACCGACGACGGGATACTAAACCGAGTTGATCTGGAGACAGGCGAAATCGTTTGGAAGACGCGTTTGGGTGGAAAGTTTAGTTCTTCATTGGTTGCCAATAATACCCACTTTTTTGCTTTTGATCATGACAATAAAGGCTATGTCTTTACCGTTGCCGATGAACCTGAGTTGGTGAGTGAAAACAGCTTATCCGACGGTTGCAATGCCACGCCAGCCATTGCCGACAACTCGCTCATCGTCCGCACGACAACCCACCTCTACCGAATCGCCACCCCCTAGTTGAATTTGTCGAGGTGTTTCCCTTCGAGGTGCGCGAAACCTACCTCCCCTACGGACCCTGCAGCGAGGCGGCGAATGACGCAAACCGACAGGAGGAGTTTCGTTGTGCTTTTAATTACGAGCCACTGTAAAGTGAACGCGGTCCACTCCGCTCGCCTTTGTCGCGACCTGAAACGTCACTGCGTGAAAGTGGAGTCGACCCCATTGGGGTGATACCCTAGGCTATTTCGCACGCCGTTCATTAACGCAAATCATTACAGATTAACAAGTTGCGGGGATCTTTTGACTAAAAACAGTGTTTGAGTGACCTTGCGTTAGCGACTGTGACGTCTATCCTTAACATCGCGGTCGCCCCCATCAAGAGTGCTTACTTTTGCTAAGCCTATGAGTCATCTACTGTTATATTATCAACGCCCTGAACCAGCGACCTGGGTTTTCCTGTCGTCGTTTTTGTTGCTTGGGATCTACTTTGTATTCCATCGCTTCTTCAGCATTAGAAACCTGGACATAGTTCTTCTGTTGCTTTTGGCGCCAGGCCTGATGATGGTTTACGAAGGCCGTCGGATGAATATGGCCAACCGCGTCTCGATCGAGGCGGGGAGGCTAGCGAGTCGAAACGCGGCAAGCGAGCCGTTGCCAGTACGGCCGACGGTGGTCGAAGGTCGCTTGGTCATGCTGCAAACGATGCAGCCTGGGCCGCCGCCGCAGGACAATCTATCGAACAATGCGTTGCCCCTTCAGCAAAATGTGTTGGGAGGCGCTGGAGCGGAAGTCGGAGGAGTAGCCGACTATCAGGCGTCCGCCGAACCGCGTTGGACGGGCGAATCGCTCGAGTTCTATGGTTTTGCCGCGCTTCTGCTGGCGTGTGCACTACTGCTGATTCGCATGTGCATCGATCCCGCCTTGGTTCGCCGACCGCTGCTCGTCCCCAACCTGACGATTGGGGGCTTGAGCTTCATCGGAATTTCGTTGTTCATGTTCTTGATGGCTAATGTCATTACTAGCTCCCCCAAGGAGCAAGAGGTGCGAGGTCCGCAGTTGGGGCCGGGGTATGCGCTACTCAACATGCTCCCGCAACTCCCCACGACCCCCGAACAGCAAGCGCGCGAGTGGCCAGGAGAACCACCGGACTCTGAAAAGCACTTCCTCCCCAATTTGGCGCGACTCCTCGCTGTTATCTCGAACCTGGCTATCGTGTTAGGTATCGTGGGGGTCGGATATTGGCATTTTGATAACGTTAAGACGGGTATCGGTTGTGCTGTCATGTATTTGTTGTTGCCCTACTCGGCACAGATGACAGGTAATTTGGAACACATCATGCCTGCGGCATTTATGGTGCTGGCACTACTTGCGTATCGCCAGCCTCTGATTGCTGGCTGTTTGATAGGCTTTGCGGCTGGACTGGTTTATTACCCGTTGTTCCTGCTTCCGTTGTGGATCAGTTTTTATTGGAAGCGTGGTTTACCGCGCCTATTGACGGGGATTTTTGCGAGCCTCGTGTTGATGGCCAGTTTGCTATTTTTACATGGCTGGGAAGCGTTTGGAGACCACTTGCGTTGGATGTTTGGTCTATGGTCTCCGCGTATGGAAGGGCTTGAAGGGATTTGGGGCCCCAACGGATTCCAACCAGAATTCCGTCTGCCCGTGTTGGTGGCTTTCATTCTCTTGAGTGTTTCATTTGTCTTCTGGCCATCGCGTAAGAATCTTGGATCGCTGATGTGCGGCACGGCGGCAGTCATGTTGGCGTCACAATTTTGGCACGGTAACGGTGGAGGGCTGTTTATGGCATGGTTCCTTCCATTTGCTCTGCTGACAATTTTCCGCCCCAATTTAGACGATCGCATTGCGACGGAAGTTGTTTCCAACCGCGCGAAGAAGCTAGAAACGTAGACGGTCCTCACTGCATGACATCTGAATTGCCGCCACTGCCAGTTGAGCAGTTATTGATTGACCATCTTCCCACGGAATTGCTTTCCGCATCGACCAGTAGTCATGCTCCGCGTCGCGGGCTGGTGATTTCTCCCGGCCGCGCTCAACTTAGCGGCGAGTTGCTCGGGAAATTTGGCTTTGAGGAAGTGAGCGCATGGTTCGTCGATCTTTTTGCCGCCGCCATGGCGGGACAGGCCTGTGATGAAAAAGTAGCCATCATTTGCTCAGCCGATTTGCCGGAAGAGCAGTACGAAGTCGTGGTCATGCCCGTATTGAAGAAGGGCGAAGCCGAATTCACGCGCGATATCCTGCAACAAGCGCATGGGCGACTCGCCGACCAGGGGTGGCTCTTCACTTCGGTGAACAATCCCAAGGATCAATGGTTGCATGAGCAGATGCAGACGTTGTTTGATAAAGTCACGTGCGTGCGCGTCGCGGAGGGTTGTGCCTATTGGGGGCGCAAGACGAGTGAGCTCAAGAAAGTCAAAGACTTCGATTGCCAATATGCTTTTAAAGATGACAGCGATCAATTGATCCAGGTGCTCAGTCGTCCCAGTGTGTTTTCGCATCGTCGCCTCGATCCCGGCGCTCGGCAACTGATGTTGGCCGCAGAGGTTGGGGAAGCGGACCATGTGCTCGACATGGGATGTGGCGCAGGTGCGTTGGCGTTGGCAAGCGCTTTTAAGACATCTGGACTAGTAACTGGAGTTGATGCCAATGCTCGGGCCGTGCAGTGCCTGCAACGCGGCGCTGAGCTGAATGGCTTGAGCAACGTGCGCGCGGAACTCAATGCGGATGGCCAATTGCAGCTTTCGCAGCCGATCGATTTAGCTTTGGCGAATCCGCCTTATTTTGGTGACGACCATATTTCGCAACACTTCGTCGATACCTGTTATCACGCATTGCGGCCTGGGGGCGCGCTTTTGGTCGTGACCAAACAGCCCGCGTGGTACGAATCTTATTTCGAGCAGATACTCGAGGATATCGTCATATTTGAGGCTTCGAAGTACTTTATCGCCTGCGGTCGCCGTCCGTAGCTGGCGTTGCTCCCCCAATCCGCTGCACCGAATATCATTGGGGGCTTGAAGAATATCTTTGGTTGCTTGAAGAAAGGAGCCCTGTGGGTCGACCCCGACTACCGCAAAGCCTTAGGTTTAGCCTAGAATCTCTACTTCAAAATGCACAGAACCGATAATGAGCGAGATCACCGACGAGGAAAAGCCGCGTGGAGTCGATTGAAGAAAAGTTGCTTGCCAGCCTCACCAACAAATTTGGGGGACGCCCAGAGCTATCCGATGGCTTGGCTTTTATCGGCGTCGATTCCGTGGGAATGGCAGAGTTGACCGTGGAGATCGAAAAGGACTTCGGCATCCGAGTTAAAGACGATATTGTTGGTGTCGACACCGTTCAAGAACTCGCCGATTATATACGCGAACAACTTGAAGACCATTCGCGCCCCTCTTCCAACGATGCGGGCACCTAAGTTCAGTTTGAAGCGAGTGCCAGCCGCTTGCCGTTAGGTCGTTTCAAAAACCGGGCTCGCAGGACTCGCAACCTCGTCCACAACCCTAATTTTCAATATTGACGCAGCACTAGCCAGTCAATCTCTCAACCCAATAGGAAACGTGTTTCGATGATTTCATTTGCCGGAAAGAAGGGACTCATACTGGGTGTTGCCAACGAGAACTCGATTGCTTGGGCGATTGCTCAGCTAATTCTCGAAAACGGTGGCACCTGTGGCTTTACCCATTTGCCCGATCGCCCAGACGATGAACGCAAGAAGAATCGACTGCGAGTGAGCAAGTTGACGGACAACTATGAGAATGCGAAATTCCTAATTCCGCTTGACGTGCAAAATGATGAAAACGTACGCGAAGTGATGGAGACGGCAGGACAAAAATTGGGGAAGATCGATTTCTTGCTGCACTCCATTGCCTTTGCCGATCGCGAAGATCTTTCGCGTGATACGATCGAAACCAGTCGCGCCGGTTTTAAGCTGGCAATGGATATTAGCGTCTACAGTTTGATCTCTGTTTGCAACGCGGCAAAAGGATTGTTCAACCCCGGAGCTGCGGTGGCAGCGATGACCTACTATGGTGGCGAGAAATGCGTCCCAGGATACAACGTGATGGGCATCTGCAAAGCCGCCCTGGACGCTTCCGTGCGTTACCTGGCCTATGATCTGGGCGCAATGGGGGTGCGCGTCAATGCACTCAGTGCTGGTCCCATGCGGACGCTGGCTGGACGCGCCGCTGGCGTCGACGAAATGCTGAAACTTTACCAACACATGGCTCCGTTGGGACGTAATGTGACGCATGAAGAAGTCGGCCGCACCGGCGCTTTTCTGTTGAGCTCGATGAGCGACGGTGTGACCGGTGAAATATTGCATGTCGATGGCGGCTATCACATGATGGGCAGCCCTGGGCGATTGCTCGATCAAATGAAGCCGACTGCGTCAACCTAGCTAGTTGGACAGCGCCACTTGGTAGCCTGGGCAATTTGGCGTCCTGAAGTTTTCGTAGCCACCCGCTGCCAAGCGGTGGAAAACGTTAACGATCGCGTCCACCGTCTGGCGACCGTGGCTACCCAGCTTGCCAAGTGGCGCTGTCCAACTAGGCTACGCCATGGAGCCAACGAAGAGCCTGGTGCCCGATGGCTATCAATGCTTTGCTTCACCAGCGACAATTCCATCGTGGCGCTTCGACTAAAAAAATTTGGTGTCAACTCGTAACTTGGGTCGAGATCATGAAACCGCCTGCAATACTCTCCAGGACATGCCTTTCATTCCTTGTTTTGCTGACAATCTGCATACCGTCATTTGCAGAAGATTGGCCCGCCTTTTTGGGACCACGAGGCGATGGCACTAGTTCGGAAACGGGCATCGAGCCAAAGCTCTGGAATCCGCACCCGCCTCTGTTATGGACCATGCGTTTGGGTGTCAGTTACGGTGGTCCCACCATTGTCGGCGACAAATTTCTGCAGTTTGATCGGTGGGGTAAGTCCGAGAGATTGACCTGCTTTGACACGAACACTCTGCGGGAACTTTGGCGTTGGGAAACTGAAGTCGTTTACAGCGACATGTTCGGCTACAACAACGGCCCGCGTTGCTCGCCAGTCGTCTCCGATGGACTTGTCTTCGTGTACGGAGTGACCGGCCAACTGTCATGCGTCGAGCTCGAAACGGGAAAACTGGTTTGGTCCAAAAATGTCTCAAATGAGTATTCGGTCGTTCCCAACTTCTTTGGCGTCGCAAGCACTCCCTATGTCTTTGGTGACAAACTGCTGGTGATGGTTGGAGGAAGCCCCCGCGAACAAGCGTCGCTCTCCGCCAATCAACTGCAACTGGCGCGGCCAAACGGATCGGCAGTGGTGGCGTTTGATACGAAGTCGGGAAATGAGTTGTATCGCGTGGGCAATGACCTCGCCAGCTATTCCGCAGTCACCGTTCGCGAAATCGAAGGGCGACCAACCGGACTTGCCTTTCTGCGCAGTGGGTTGATGGGCTGGGAGCCAGAGAGTGGAAAGCAGTTGTTTGCCTTTCCGTGGCGCGCCGACATGCGCGATAGTGTCAATGCGGCGTTGCCGGTGACACAAGGCGATCGCATCTTGCTGTCCGAGGCATACGAGATCGGAAGCGTCTTACTCGAAATTGATCAATCAAATCCCAAGGTGATCTGGAAAGACTCAGGACCGCGCAACGCCTGCAAGTTTCGGGCTCACTGGTCGACTCCCATCGTAGTGGACGGATACTTGTACGGCTGCAACGGTAGAAACCAACCCGACAGTGACCTGCGTTGCATTCGGCTCAGTGATGGTGAAGTTCAATGGGCCGACCGACGACATGAGCGCAGTAGCGTGTTATGGGCTGATGGTTATCTGATCGTCTTGGGAGAGTATGGAAGATTGGAATTGATCAAACCGACACCTGACAAGTTGACGGTCTTGGCGAGCTGCGAGTTAAATGAAATCGAGGACAAGCAGGACAAAGCGCCCTTGCTCAACTACCCCTGTTGGGCTGCGCCGATATTGTCCAACGGCAAGCTCTATGTTCGCGGAAACGATCGCCTGGTTTGCTTTCAACTCATACCCAAATAGAACCATCACTTCACTTCATCAAGAACGTGGACTCCGTTTTGACGAGTGCCATATCGTCGGGGAAGGTATGGATGGCTTGGACGTGCAAGCTCTTCAAGCGGCTATCGACATGGATAAAGCTTAGACCGCCAATGGCAATGCGACCGCTGGAATCGAACAGTTGAATCAATTCGTGGTTCTTGCATGCTTCGCCAAGTTGCTGTTGGATCATCCAAAACATCTCGGTCGGAACTCGCTCGAGCGCATACTCATATCGATATTCAATGGACTCGCTGGTGGTCAGTTGATCGTGTCCTGCATCGCGGAGCGGCACGGAAAAAAGTCGCCGACTGCTGGGAACCGCTTGGTGAGCGGACGACGCAATTTCTGTTAGGGTATGAGTGCCAGACGACCAAGTGATCATGTGGCCGTCGGCCGTAATGTGCAGTTGTGCTGAGTAGTTATCGCGTCGAATCCGATGCGTCTTGTAGATGTGGAAGAGTTCCGGATGCACGGACCGGCCGAACAGTTGAAAAGTCAGCTCCGCCACTTTGGGGCGAACTGTTGAAGTGTCCATTTACCGAAATCCTTTGAATGCGATGAACGCTCGACTCTCCGAGTCGAATTGATGAAAAGTCCGAAGAGTGAATCAATGTTGATAACCGATTTTTTTTCTGCTGTGCAACCCGTTTCGAGCATTTGATAGTGTTGGGCGGAAGCTCACATAACGGCTGAATCCACGACGTCCTATTATAGTCAACGTTAGGAAACTCTTCCAAGAGCAGCATTTCTACGGATCAGAGAAGTAATGACGGTCAAGCGGGAGCACGGGGAATGAAATGCAACTTTTATAAAATAGTTGTCGGTTCTTGATGCGTCAAACTAGGTTCTCGATTACATTGCTGATCCCTATACCAACTTTCTAAGACAGAGCGGGCAAAGCAAAGAACGTCCGCAACGGCTAGCAACCTCAAGTGACTCTTATGCATATCGCCACGATCTCCAGCGAGATGATTCCACTTGCCAAAAGCGGTGGTCTGGGGGATGTCTGTGGCGCGCTTCCGATTGCTTTGGAACGTCAGGGATGTCGTTGTAGCGCTTTCCTCCCCGCTTACCGTAGCGTAATGCGCAGTGGACTGCCCATCGAACCCACACGGCATACGTTCACCATTCACATCGCTGGCCGCTATGTCGCCTGCCGACTCTTAAAAACAAAACTCCCAGACAGCAACGTGACCGTCTATTTGGTCGATCAACCACAGTATTTTGATCGCGATGGACTGTATGCTGACAAGCACGGAGAGTATCGCGACAACTGTGAAAGGTTCTCGTTCTTTTGTCGGGCCGTCATTGAAGCGATTGCCCAGCTGGAACTCGATGTCGACATCGTGCATTGCCACGACTGGCAGGCTGGCTTGATTCCGGCGTTGATCGAGGCGAAACGGCAAGAATTCGCTTGGATGCAAAATGTACGAACGGTCATGACCATTCACAACCTGGCCTATCAAGGGCGATTTTGGCACTTGGACATGCCATTGACTGGGTTGGATTGGAAGTACTTCAATGCCGAGCAAATGGAGTACTACGGTGATCTCAATTTGATGAAATCGGGCATTGTATTTGCCAACCGAGTCACTACCGTCAGCCCCACTTATGCGGTTGAAATCACTCGTCCCGAACACGGCTGTGGATTGGATGGCATACTGCGTCGGCGCGGCAGCGATTTGGTTGGGATTGTCAATGGCGTTGACTACTCTCAGTGGGACCCGGCCATTGATCCCCATTTGCCCCAACGCTATAGCATCGACGACTGGCAGATGGGCAAGCAGGTTTGCAAAGAGCATTTGCAGCGCGAGCTAGGTCTGGAAGTTGATCCACGAAAACCGCTGGTGGGGATTGTCAGCCGACTTGCTTCGCAAAAAGGCTGGGACTTGATCATACCACTTCTCCTCCACTGGGTCAGCAGTCGCAACGTGCAATGGGCCATTCTCGGTACTGGCGACCAACGACTGGAGCAGGAACTGCGTCAGTTGGCAGACTTTCACAGTGCAAAGTTACATGTGAGTTTATCGTTCTCCGAGGCTTTAGCTCATCGCATCGAAGCCGCTTGCGATATGTTTCTCATGCCCAGTCGCTATGAGCCCTGCGGATTAAATCAACTTTATAGTCTTAAGTACGGTTCGGTACCAATTGTGCATACCACAGGTGGATTGGCGGATACCGTTCGCGATGCAACGGCGGAAAACCTGGAAAATGGTAGCGCCAACGGCTTCCGTTTCGACGAATATTCACTTATCGGGCTTGAACGTGCGCTTAACCGCTCACTAGAGAGCTATTCGAATCAACCCGAAGAGTGGCAGGCAATCGTTGAAGCGGGGATGCGCGACGACTGGTCGTGGACACAAAGTTCGGCGCGATACATCGAGGTGTTCCAGTCGACACTGTCGGGTGGGAAATGACGTGTGATGTTTTAACTCGTTTATTTCGGAGCCAAAGTGGAATGCTCGCAAATAAACTAACAAATCCATAGTTGGCTTTGCTACAATCGATAAGAATGCTGTCAAGGCTAAGAACAGGCGAGGAACCATCATGTCTCGAAAGCATGAGGATGCAACCACCAGCGAAATGCGCCATGATTGGCTTGCAGATCGTTGGGTTATTATTGCTCCGCAGCGCTCCGAGCGACCTCAAGATTTTGTGCGACCACCCGCCACTGTCATCGATAGTGTCGGCTGCCCGTTCTGTTACGGCCATGAGTGTCAAACTCCTCAAGAGGTCGCTAGCTATGGCATCCAACAACGCAAGCGGGACAGTCGCGACCACGCCCGCACGCCGAAATGGCATGTGCGCGTCGTGCCGAACAAATTCCCAGCCGTGCGCGCCGCATCGGTTGCGTCCATGTCCATAGAGTCAATAGCACAGCCAGCTGGCATCGCTTTGAATAGCGCTACCGACGTCATCTTAAGCGGCGGCGATCCCTGCGCGGGGGATACTCAACGCGCCAATGGTGTCGACTTATTTCGCAGGCGCGATTTAATCGGCGGGCATGAAGTGATTGTTGAAAGTCCACATCATTTGCAATCGATATCCCAACTCGATCGGGAAAGCACCAGCTTGGTGTTTCGCGCCTACCGTGATCGACTTGCGCACTGGCTTGACTGCGCCGGTTTAACTTACGCGGTTGTCTTCAAGAACGTTGGACAGGACGCGGGGGCGTCCCTGTCACACACGCACTCGCAAGTGATCGCCACCGACATCTTGCCGACCGATGTCGAACGCATGGCAAAACGCATGCGGCTGTTTGCTGACAACGAATCCGAATGTTTGTTCTGCCGTATGACCAACGACGAACTGGAACAAGGCTCCCGCGTTGTCGAACAGACGCAAGATTTTTTGGCCTTTTGTCCATTCGCCAGCCGCCTTCCATCGATGGTCACCATTTTGCCCAAACGCCACCAAAGCTCATTCGAGGCGATGGACCTGGAACGACTCGACCAGCTCTCATGGTTGACCCATCGCTTGGTTCGACGCATCGAGAAGTGTTATCCAGATGCCGCCTACAACTTTATCATCCACACGGCGCCACGCTTAGCCAATGGTTTTGGTGACAGTCTGAAAGAAGCTTATCACTGGCGCATAGAACTGTTCCCACGCTTGACCACCGTGGCTGGATTTGAATGGGGCAGCGACTGCTACATCAACCCCATCGCGCCAGAGTCCGCCGCTGAAGCACTCCGCAAAGCCGGGGTGTGAGCACGGATCCGTTCGCGGCAATGTAGAACAATTGTCCCCAATTGTTTTGCACCCAATTGTTTTGTAGCCAGCTTAAGGCAACGATCGCAAGCAACAGAACAATTGGGGACAATTGTTCTACATTCAGACCTGAGCATTAATGAAAGTTAAACGCCTTCGTGAAGATTTTGTTGTTCACGAAATCTCCAACTTGACGATCGGACGCGGACCGCATGCTGTCTATTGCCTTGAGAAAACGGGACTCGGAACCCCCGAGGCAGTTACGGAAGTTATCAACATCTGGAACCTGCCGCGCCAGGATGTTCACTATGGTGGTCTCAAAGATCGACACGCGGTCACATCCCAGACTGTGACGATCTTTAACGGTCCACACTCTTCGTTGCAACAACCAGGCTTTTCGCTCGAGTACCTGGGGCAAGCCTCGCACTGCATGACGGCGAACAACATTGTTGCTAACGAATTTTCGGTGACGTTGCGCAGTTTGGCCGATGAGGAAGCATCTAGATTTGCGAACATTGCGACGAGCTCATCCCCGCTCTGTATCCCCAACTACTTCGATGACCAACGCTTTGGATCGCTCGGTGAAAGTGGCCAGTTCGTCGCGCAACCATGGTGTCTGGCACAATACGAACGGGCACTTTTCTTGGCCATCGCCGAGCCCAATGAGCATGACCGACCCGACGACCGGGGCCAGAAGGAAATTTTGCGCGACCACTGGGGGGACTGGCAGGCCTGCAAAGATCGATTGGATCGTAGTCATCGTCGAAGCATCGTCACGTACTTAGTAGATCATCCAACAGGTTTTAAGAAGGCAGTGGGATTGATCCGACAAGATATGCGGGGCATTTACGTGGCCGCGTTCCAAGCCAAATTGTGGAACGAAGTGGTCGTGCGCTATTTAAACGCCTTGTTGCCAAACGCCGAGTTCATCGTGGCGTATGGTGCAGGTGGAAAACTGGTCTTTCCACGCCAAGTCCCAGTCGATTGCATCGAAGAACTTTCCCAAATGCGCATCCCCTTGCCCTCCGGACGCAAGACGAATTGGCCTCCCGAGATCGCCCGACTCCTCGATGAAGCCTTAGTGGAATTTGAGATTCCCAGACATAAGCTCCGCTTCTCCTATCCACGTGATGTATTCTTCGCCCGCGGGGAACGCGACCTGCTTTTGCTTCCTCGCAACTTCAGCGCTTCTCAAAGCGTCGATGAACTGAGTCCTGATCAGTCACTGGGCGGACCGGCACAAAAGTTGGAGTTGAAGTTCTCGCTCTTACCGGGGCAATACGCGACAATGTTGCTGAAAGCTGTCGAAATGTTGGCTGCCGTTTAGCAGAATATTATTATGCTCCCATCGCTCGAAAAACCTGTGAATGAAGTCAAGAAACCCCGACCGACGATCGGTCTGACTATGGGCGACCCCGCGGGGATTGGACCCGAATTGGTGCTTCGGGCGTTAGACAATCCGGAGATCAAGGCTCTTTGTCGTCTTGCCGTTTTTGGCGATGTCGCGTTGTTACGGCGTTGTGCATCGGTGACCGGTTTGCCAGCACCCGTCGGCCAGATCGTTTCGCCCGATGGATTCTTGTCCAATGACATCCCCGACGACGGCCTGGACGTGTTGGTCGACCATGCAAATTGCCTGGACGTCGATTGCTTTGAACCCTGCCGCGTGGACGCAGCGTGTGGTGCGGCAAGCTTCGCCTATATCCAAAGTTCGATCGACGCGGTGCTCGCACAGCGCATTGCCGGTGTAACAACCGGCCCCATCAACAAGGAGGCGACCCATGCCGCCGGCATCTCCTTTCCTGGGCATACCGAGATGTTTGCAGAACGTACCGCGATCGGCCCGTGGTGCATGATGCAGTACTCGCCGGAAGTGACCTGTACATTCGTTACAGTGCACTGTGGCTACGCCGAGGTTCCAGCGCTGATAACGGAACGCGCCGTGTTGGAGACGATTCAATTGACCGCCCAGGCCTTGCGACGGTTGCTGGGTCGCGAACCGCACCTCGCCGTATGTGGACTCAATCCTCACGCCGGGGAAAATGGCCTGTTTGGCAATCGCGAAGAGCAGATGGCCATCATCCCTGCGATGGAGCGGGCGCGTCGAGAGGGAATTTCTGTGGAGGGCCCACTTCCGCCGGACACAGCTTTTTTGCCTGCCAAACGCAAACAAGTGGATGCGATTGTATGCATGTACCATGACCAAGGTCACATTCCGTTGAAGGCGCTGGCCTTTGATTCGGCTGTGAACACCACGCTCGGTTTAAAAGTGATTCGTACGAGCGTCGATCACGGCACCGCGTTCGACATTGCTTGGCAAGCCAAAGCCATTCCCGACAGTTTGTATGCTGCGTTGCGGCTTGCCAGTCGCCTTGCACTGCTGGCTTAGTGCCTTATCTCTTTGTACCATCGAGTTTGCTTGTGGACGTTAGGGCGCTGCCCAAAAAAGCTCGGCAGGAGCCTCTCTCGCGACCGATCGATACAGCCACTTTGGCTACACTCAACCCTACCGATGTGATTACAAATGCGTTCTCACGCAGCTTTACAGCCCCCCTAAGGTGTAAACGCTCGACACCACCCCCACCAAGGCAAACACAAAAGCACTCTACAAGTGCTACTTCAGGGCCATTTAGGCAGACTTAGGACATAATCCGCTTGACGGATTGTGTTGATCAAATGCATTCTGATGGAACTCCCACCCATTTTGAGCGTCCAATGGTCAGCACGGGGTTCTTGCGCTTCCAGCGTGAGATGCTGTGGATAGTTTTTTTGGGGCAGGATAACTGCTAGCACCGGAGCAATCCGCGCCTGCAGTGGAGTTAACTTTGAATGACTGGGGCATCTGGGTAACCATCCCCCCATCGAAGTTTGCAACACTTCGGACCGCAATTATAATCGAACCACTTGTAAGCCAGGGTTCGCACGGTGCGTGTAGCGCTCTTTTCGCCCCTGTCCGCTCCTTATTTTGTTAGTTGAAACGCGGTTTTGCGGCATTTTTATGATCCTCTTCGGCTCACATGGGTCAGTACCGAACCCGTGCGAGTTGGAACGAACCTTTCTTGATCTAAGGGTTGGTTAATGGCCATCCGAAAGTCTCATATGACACGTCAATTATCTCTGTCATCTACTTCGACAGGGGGTGCTTCGGCAGCGCGGAAGCGGTTACGAGCCATGATTCTTGAGCAATTGGAGCAACGGCAACTGCTCGCCGTTGGGCCGCAATTGATTGGGATTCAGCCTAACAATAGTGATTTGTTGGTGCAGGGTGCGGTCCGCGATGAAGCTCCGCGTGAACTGGTATTCCGCTTTGACGACAGTCAAGTGATTGACCCGCAGACGCTCAGCGGCATCCGCTTGACGCGTGCTGGAGGCGACGGCAGTTTTGCCATGCCGACGGCGGAGAGTGACTTCGGGAGCAATGGCCGTGCCAGTATTTTGCTAACCGGGGCAGTGCCGGGCGTAGCGCTCACGGTGAATGTAAGTCACGCGGTCTTAGCGACTGGAACTCTTCCGACCGTTGCCACGACGGGGTCGAGCGTGTCCATCACGCTGAACACCAATGCGGCTTCACCAACGACTGCAGCGCAGTTGATTCAGGCGATCAATAGTTCGCCAGTATTGAGCGGCAAGTTATCGGCTCGGCTGAACGGTGGCACGGCAACCGCCCAGCTTGGCATGGTTGCAGCTTCCAGCTATTCACCCGTGCTGGTACAAAGCTCCAACGATCAAATCATTACACCAGGGGCTGTACTCATTGGCGACAGTCCCAATGAGAATGAAGTCACGCTTCGTTTTGCCGAGACGCTCCGCGACGACCTTTATCGGATCGAAGTTTTTGGTTTCGACGATCCGGCTTCTGGTGTGGTGGGTTTGCGCAATGTTTCAGACGAACCGGGAACCCCAGGCGATCTTTTTGTCCCGTCGGTAGCTGGGACGCGTAAAGACACGATTGATTTCCACCTGGACTTGGGTCCGCAAGTTACCGCCGTTGTACCGCAGCCGGTGGTGCGCGTCGGTACCGCACTGCAACAGCAGCGCGATACGGTCATGGTTTATTTTGATTCCGACAAGCTGTTGGTCGAGAACGATAATTTTGGGCGGCCATCAAGTCGTTCGGTCGAGAACCCTGAATTTTATCAACTGATATTTACGTCCGACACGGTTCGCAACACCGACGATCAATATTTCCTGCCGACGTCAGTGCAATACAACGCGCTGACCAACACGGCTACCTTGAAATTCTCTGGTGACTTGAACGATTTGGTCGGCAGCAGTGCGGGCCCTGCGACCTACCGACTTCGTATTGGCACCCGCGAATCGGCTCCGATCGTTCCAACTCGACAAGAAGCATCGGCCACGGTCATTACCGACCTGAACACGGGAGGTTTGGTCCAGTTCCGTTTCACGGCGCGCGAAACCGGAGAGCCGGGCAATGGTATACGAGTTGCCTTTACCAACAGCCAGAGTGGAACACCAACGGTTTCTACAGCGGGACGTGTTATTTCGGTAGATCTCGGTCGGGCCAATTTTACAGCTCAAGAGCTGTACGACTTGATTCGCAATTCATCTGCGGCGATGGCATTAGTGAGCGTAGACTTTGTGCCGGGTAGCGATCCGGCGACTGTTGTTGGAAACACCAACTTGGCGTTTTCACCGGTGACGCTCGTTGGACTCGGAGGCACTTTTGACACTTCGATGGATTTGGGTGTGATTGGCTCGGGACTCAAGACGCAGACGAGCATTGTTCTTGCGTCGGCCATTGAGCCTCGCGCCTACTTCCTTGATTTGCCCGGTGCGAGTGATGACGCGGCGCATCGCAATCTACCGCAAAATACCTTGAATGGTTTTGAAAACCACATCAATCCGAATTTTGGTGCAGACGACACGGCTGGCGTCACCACGATTTACTACAACTTCCGTTCCGAATATTCGCAGGATTCGGCTGGCACGACATTGATCAACGCCATCAACGCCGATCAACAGCAGCGAGCACGTGAGATTCTTAGGTTGTGGTCGCAATATATCGGAGTGCAATTTGTCGAGACCAGTGATCTTGGCCTAACCATCGCCACTGGCGCACTCACAGGCCTGCGTCCGGTGGCCGGCACACAGATCCGATCTCAGGCTGGCCTGGGCTTTGGCGTTCGCATCGATCCGACGTTTGACAATTCGCTGATCATCATGTCAGCCACGAACACGTGGGGTAACGACTACGCCGAAAGCTATTCGCGGACGATGGCTGCTGCGCTGGGATTGGTGCTGGGGCTGCAAAATGGAGGGGACCTCTCGAGCAGCGAATTGATGCGATTCGATCCCGCGTTCTTAGCCGGTAGCGGATCATTGATCGATGGTAACGACGCTCAATTGGATGCTAACGACGAACCTTTTGAACCGGTCTTCCCCGGCAATCAAGACATTCTTCATGCGCAGTACATCCATCGTCCAGACAGCACCGATGTTGATCTTTATCGCTTTGAAGTCGACTTTGGGGGCGATGATCGCGTAGGGGTATTTGTCGCTGAAACGTACGGCCAACGCTTGGCCAACAGCAGCGAGCTGGACACCTATTTGCAGCTCTATCGCCAAGTCAACGCAAGCGCGGAAACCACCTTTAATGTAGGTGGATTGGTGGTCAAATTTGATTCGTTGCGACCCGGCGTGCAAGGCAACCAGTTCCAGGTTTTCTTGACGCAATCGGACCGCGGCGATGCTAGCCTGCCTTCGATCACCGTCTTTCCGAACGCAATTAGCATTGATCTCAATGCAACTTCTGGTTTTGAAAGCACCGTGCAGGACTTGCTCGATGCTGTAGCGAATTCATCTGCTGCAAGTCGACTGGTGAAGGCCAGTCTCGTCGCTGGCGACGCTTCGGCGACGATTGGCGACCGCTTGCTGACACAAAACCCAGTGACCTTGCTGGGTGGCAAGTTTGAGTTGGTGGCGCAAAACGACGACTACTTCGGTCGCGATTCTTTCATTAGTCAGTCGCTGACGTCGGGTGTTTACTATATCGGTGTGAGCTCGAGCGGCAACAACGAATATAACGCAGCCATTGAGGATAGTGGTTTTGGTGGTCGCACCACCGGCCAATATGAGTTGCGTGTCAACTATCGCGCGGCGGTCGATACTCGGGATACGATACAAGACTTGGCTGGCATGTTCCCCAATGACCAGGCGACTGGTTTTGACGGTGACGGGGATGGAATACCGGGTGGAACTTATGACTTCTGGTTCCAGACTCGACCGCTGAATCGAACGCTGAGTTTTAATGCCGGCGGAAGTGCGGGACTTGAAGGCAGAACCATCACCGTCGTGGGTGCAAACGGCACTCAGCGCGTATTTGAATATTCAAGTGATGCTGCCATTGGAGCTGGACGCATTCGGCTTCCGTACACTCCAGCCCAAACGGCTGCCGACCTGGCAAATGCACTGGCTGCGGCCATCACGTCGCGACCGGAGTTAGGTGTGTCGGCAGTCGCAAGTGGAATTCGCTTGACACTTTCCGGTGAACGATCGATTGCCGTTGATCCTCTGTTGACATTGATTGACATTGGCGGCAAGACGATTTTCGCAGACAAATCGGCTGGCCCAAATGCTGATGGTAGCCTTGCGCGTCCATTTAATAATATCGCTGGAACTGGTGTGGCCAACGCCTTTGCAGCCACGCACCCTGGCGATATTGTGCGTATTGTCGGCAATGGTGGAACCGACAATAACTTGTCAACCGAAGGCAACAATTTTGCCTATGAAATTGGCACTGGCTTGCTGGCTGGCACCACGTTGTCCGACGGAATTACGATGGACATCCCGCGCGGCGTGACGACCATGGTCGATGCAGGTGTGGTCTTCAAGCTGCGTGGCGCGGCCATTCAGGCCGGAAGTAGCAACTTGAACATCAATCGCAATGCTGCGGTATTGCAAGTGCTTGGTACGCCAATTCTGCTTGATGCGGCTGGAAATGCACTGCGATCTACCAGCGGAAAGTTGGCGGATGGCAAGGTCTACTTCACTTCGTGGTTGGATGAGACCATCGGTTTGGATACCTACGCTCCGAGCACGGTCCCAGGACCCGGCGATTGGGGTGGACTTGTCTTGCGTCGCGATGTCGATAGCTCTGCAGGCCGCCAAGATTTGGAAGATGAAGGCATCTTCTTGCGCTACGTCAACCAAGCGGATATCCGTTACGGCGGTGGTACGGTTATCGTTGACTCGATTCAACAACCCATCAATCCGATCCAGATGTTGGGCACTCGTCCAACCATAACCAATAACAGGATACAGTTTGCTGCCAACGCAGCGCTGAGTGCCGATCCAAACGCATTTGAAGAGACGAACTTCAACGAACCGCGTTTCCAAATCAATGGCGCCTTTACCAGCGATTACGACCGGGTCGGGCCAAGCATTCGAGGGAACGTCCTTACCAACAACTCGATCAACGCGTTGTTCATTAGTGTTGAAACGCCGGCCGATGGGTCGCCGCGGACGCTGACGGTTCCCGGTCGTTTTGATGATACCGACATCGTGCACGTATTGACGGACAACTTGATCGTCGCCGGTGCAGTTGGTGGTTCGATCCTTGACAGCACTTCGCCTCAGGCGGAGTCGATCTCGACAGCGCCATCGGTAGGCGGGACGTTGTTGCCCGGTACTTACAACTACAAGATGACTTTTGTTGACCGCAACGGTTATGAAAGTGTTCCATCCAACGCGTCGATCAACGTCCAGTTGTTGGCGAATCAGACTGCAGTTTCGCTGGCAGGTCTCCCCGGAGCCACCGGAGATTTTGTTGCGCGACGGTTGTACCGCAGCACTGCCAGTGGCCAGGGGCCGTATGAACTTGTAGCAACACTTGATCGCAGCAGTGCCACATTCCGCGATATTGGCCAGAGTCCCGGCGGTACCCTATCGCGAGATCGCGTCGATGTTAGCAATGTCATTTCAACGGTGGAAGGTGCGGGAACACTGGCGAGTGGCACCTACAACTACCGCGTTGTCCTCGTCGACGCGGGTGGTCGCGAGAGCCTCGCTTCAAACGCAACTGACGCAATCACAGTTGCAAACGACGATCTATCGGTTCGCTTGACACAGTTGCCGGCAACCAGTGCTGGATTTGTTGCGCGGCGCATCTACCGCAGCTCTGCCAACGGTAGCGGACCCTACGTGCTGATTGGCGAACTGCCAAACAGCGCGCCAGTCAGCTCCTTCGTGGACACGGGCGCGACGTTGGGTTCTGAACTCTCCGTTGAAGCTTTTGGTGTTAAACGCCCACGCCTGAGCGCCTCTTTGGTCATTGACCCGGGCATGGTCATCAAGCTAGAAGCCGCGCGGATCGAAGCCCAATTTGGCACCAATATTATTGCCGAAGGTGTCGATGGATCGCCAATTTACTTCACCAGTCGACTGGACGATTCCATTGGCGCCGGTGGTACGTTTGACACCAACAATAATGGAACGCAGAACAATCCAGCTCCACGCGATTGGGGCGGCATCTACATGTCGCCAACTTCACAGTTGAGCGTTGATCATGCCCGATTCTCTTATGGCGGTGGTGTGACGAAGCTTGAGGGTACCTTCCGAGCTTTTAACACGATCGAACTGCATCAGGCAGATGCTCGGATCGCGAACACGATTTTTGAAGACAACGCCGATGGTACGGGTGGACAAGGCCCAGGCACGCGTTTGGGACGTCTCAGCAACTCCCCAGCGACGATTTTCGTTCGCGGTACGCAACCGATCATCATCGATAATATCTTCCGCGACAATGTGGGCAGTGCGATCCGCATTGATGTCAACAGCATGACCGATGAGCTCATCGGCGATATTGGCCGTCAAACCGGGTTGGCGGAACGCGATCCCAATTATCTGGCCAACCGTGGACCATTGATTCGCAACAACCGGTTGGACGGAAACGATCTTAATGGTTTGGAAATCCGTGGCGGAACGCTAACCACCGGTAGCGTGTGGGATGACACCGATATCGCGCACGTCGTCTTTGATCCGATCTTTACCGGCAATATTCAACATGTCGGTGGATTGCGGTTGCAAAGTGCTCCGACGGAATCTTTGGTGGTTAAGTTCTTTGGCTATGGCTCGAACTTCAACCGCAACCTGGGAGCTGGAATTACTGCCAACGGGCAACTGGGAACGGCGACTGACCGCGTTGGAGGCACTTTGCATGTCGTAGGACAACCTGGTTTCCCTGTTATTTTGACCAGCCTGCGTGATGACACGGTCGGCGCGGGCTTGCGTCCCGATGGCAATCCTCAAAATGATACGAACAACGACGGAATTGGCTCGATACCACAGGCCAGCGATTGGCGTGGTGTGCTCATTGATCAATATGCCAACGATCGCAACGTGGCAATTGTCTTAGAGTCGGAGGATTTTCGTGCCGCTGCTCCGGGCCCAAATGGCAGCCCCTCGACAGCTCAGGTATTGGGCGATTTGGCCGCAAGCACCTCGGCCAGCAATGAATCGCTGCGGTTGGGCTTTGTCGTCGAAGGTGTATTGAGTCAGTCCGAAGACGTCGACGTTTACAGCTTTACAGGCGCTGCAGGGACGGAAGTGTGGTTGGATATCGACTACACCAAAACGAACCTCGACATGGTGCTCGAACTGTTAGATGCCAACGGTAATTTACTTGCTCGCAGCGACAGCAGCACGTTGGAGTCGCAAGATCCATCGCGTCTTTTGGCAACCGGTTTAATGCCGGCCGGAAGCGTCAATCCGCTTAATGTCCGCGACGAGGGAATCCGACTGACAAGCAGCGGTTTGGCCAAGGAAGATGGGACAACCAGTGTCAATGATCCAGGTATGCGGGTCCGCTTGCCGGGTAGCGGCGGATCGCGCAGCACTTACTACTTCCGAGTGCGCAGCGCGGGCAATGATATCGATGTTGCAACTGCCGGGCTTAGCGCTGGAGCCTATCAAGTCCAAGTGCGACTTCGCGAAGCACAAGAGTGGGCTGGGTCGACCGTCAATTTCGCAGACATCCGTTATTCAACGAATGGTGTCCATCTACGTGGCATGCCGGGCGAATCTCCATTAATTGGTGAGGCTGGTGAAGACGAAAGTGTTGGAACTGGTCAGTTAACTGCGAACAACGGAGTCGCGACGGGCAATGGTCGTCAAGGTGGGTTTGGCTCGTTCTTTGGCGATCCTGGATTCGCCGATGCCGAGATCGGCAATCGCCCGCAGTATATCGGAAACATTCTGGATACCGCCAAAGGTGCGATCAGCGTCGCCGGAAATCTGAGTACAGCCACAGACCTCGACTTCTACATGCTGGAGGTCAATCAAGAGGATTTGGTGGGTGGTATCGGCAATGGGCATGCACCGGTTGTGTTCGATATCGACTATGCGGACGGCTTGAACCGGCCTGACATTTCGATCAACGTCTTCATCCAAGAACCCTCCAACAATCCGTTCGAAGAATTCCAATATCGGTTGGTCTACACAGGCGATAGCAGTAACATTGTCGAGGATCAAGCACGCCCCATGGCTGGGACCGATATGGCGGATCTCTCACGAGGTTCGGCTGGGACTCGCGATGCTTTCATTGGACCAGTGGCTCTGCAAGAAGGTATCTATTTGGTCGCGATCTCGTCGGCCGCCTTGCAGCCTCGGGCTGTTGTGTTGAATCCCTCTGACGTCAGGCCAATCAATTCGATTCGTCGCATCGTGGACGAAGGGTATCAACCGGGCGTAACAACGGCTGACCCACCTGTAGTTGCCAACTTCTTGCCACGTACCGACATCGGTGTCTCCGGTGAGTTGGTATCAGCGAAGTTTGATTTGGGCTCGTACGCCACTGCCGATCAAGCGAATATTTACCTCGACTACTCGCACGCGGGCGGATCGTTTGAGCTATTTGTGCGCGATGCAAATGGCGTCGAAACGCTAGTCGCTACCAGCGCTTTTAATCCAAACATTGCCGACCTGCCGGTTGGGGTGCAGTCAGCCAAGATCCCACTTTCCTTCCGCAACTGGGACTTTGCTGGCCAAAACGGGTTGGAGTTGGTCTTCCGCAGTAGCAATCCGCTGACCGAGATCGATAACATCATCATCGGTTTCGCAGAGCGCGGCGAGCAAGTAACCGTTGGCAATGAACCTTCGCTGTTGCAGTTCGCATTTTTGACAAGACTTCAAACGCGTTCCACTCGCGAATTTTCGCTAGAAACGTATGTAGCTGGGCGGGAGAATCCGGCATTGTCGTTCAACTACGAGATATTCAATGGAAACTTGGACGTCTTCGTGGTGCCGGCGGTTGGCTTCCCGACGCGAATTGCTACCTCGGTAGCGAATGAACTGGGAGCTACTGAAGTGCTGCTTGTCGCTGGCGCTCCGCAGACCGTACTGATTTCTCTCAATCGCTGGGCGGATGAGCCAGGCTTGAGAATCGAATTCCGCACGCGGGATGAAGACACGAATGTATCGGTCGAAAACGCATTCATTTTGTTAAGCGACGGTGCACGCGTCGGTACGGGCGAACCCAACTCAACCTTCACTCCCGTACAAGTTCCCTCCACCACCATCACCAGTGGCAGCTATCAACTAGAAGTCCGTTTGGGAGATACGTTCTTCCAGTCGCAGAATTTTGGTACTCCTTTATTGACTCAGTCGTATGACACCAATGATCGACTGACCGATGCGGTCAGTATCGTTGCGCCAGCCGGTGCGGATATCACCGCTGGTGACAAATTCCAGATCTCCGATGGTGGTACGATCGTCGTGTTTGAATTCACGCTGACCGGCGCAGTGGGCCTTGGAAATGTCGCGGTACGATACAGCCCAACGGACACTAACTTTGTTGTTGCCCGCAAGATTCGCGACGCGATTAACAGTCCAGGGGTGCAGTCGCGACTGCGCGTCCGATCAGCGACGAGCAGCGGAATTGTGTCTGGAACTGTGGGTAGCGATCCCAAGTTGAGCTTGTTTGGGAACGCTGTCGTAGAAACCGTGCAGGCCGCTAACCCTGCAGGCGAAGTTGAAGTTATTTTCCACCAAGGGCGTAGCGACAGCAACGTGACTCGCGATCAAGGTCAAGTGCTGATCCAAAATAGCAATATTCGCCAAGCGCGCGATTACAGCATCTGGAGTGAACCAGCCGGACGACTGTTGGATCCACGCGACCAAGTTGATTTCCTTGATGCAATCTTCCAACAATCCAAACCGGGTGTTGTGGGAACCCAAGCTGTCAGAAATCTTTTGGTGCCGAACAACAGCGTCCAAGGCGGCTTACTGCCAGGCGTTGTTATCCAGAACAACGTGTTGGAAGAAGGCGGATTGGGAGGAATTAACATTTCGGGTGAAAGTCCAATTTGGATGATCTCTCCGTTACTAATTCCTATAGACGAAGATGACGCCCTACTTCCTACAACCGACAATGACCCTACGGTGAATGCAAATGGTAGTCATTTCGGATTTTATCTAGACGATGGCGATCAGTTGGTAATCGATTCGGATCGCACCCGGCTGCGCTTTGAGTTTGAAGACTTGGCGGGAGGTGCGACGGCCGCACCGGTCAACGGTAGTGGCACTGTCGAAGGGAATGGCTATCTGCCGGAATCGACGATTGCTTGGTATCGCGACCAAGGTGGCGACTTCTATCAGCGCTTGCAAGGTGGCAATCTTCAGCCCTTTGCCACCACCGCGTTCGAAACGATGCATGCACTGAGGGATTCGATCCTCGGAAGCATTCTGGTGACCAATGGAACGACGCAAATGGTCAAGGCTACCATCGCTAGAAGCCTGATGGGGCCTGATCCGCTTGCGGTAGAGGGGCCAATTTACAGCTACCCCGAGTACGACAATCGTCCCGCTGTTTATCTGGAGGGTGTCACCAACATTCAGTTTTTAAATACCGTCGGTGGCGGCAATCCATTTGATATTCGCACGTTGGCTTTAGGGCAGGCACCACAACCACATGCGCGGGTTATTAACAACACGATTATCGGCAAAGACGGTCGCGCAAGCTTCAACGGCGAGTCCGCGCTGAGCGAACCAAACGACACCTTAAATGACGCGGTTCAAACCTGGCAGGGTACTGGTCAGAAGCCGCTTGTTTACAGCGATATCGGCTTTATTGGTGACGGCGGCCAGGCGATAGCCGGCAGCACGACTCCTACGTCAAGCGGTAGCAATGGTTCGGGCGGAAGTGGCGGTGGAGGAGGAGCAATCTCACCCAACAGCTTCGTCCAAGGTCGAGCAATCATCCGCTTCGAAGATAACGTGACCATCGCTCAACAAAATCAGTTGCTGGCCACGCGAGGCCTACAGGTACTGAAGCGTTTTGACTCCATCAATGCAGTCACCGTCCAAGTGCCACCACAACTGCCTGTAATGACGCTCACCGGTCAACTGGAGCTTCTGCCGGAAATTAAATACGCGGAACCTGACTTCATTATCGAGTTGCAACGCACGCCAAATGATCCGCGCTACAATCAACAATGGGGCTTGAATAACGTTGGACAGACGGGCGGCACGACGGACGCTGACATCAATGCTCCCGAAGCATGGGATACAACCGTCGGCTCCAGCCAAGTGGTCGTGGCGATCATCGATTCGGGTATCGACTTCAATCATCCGGACCTCGCAGCCAACATGTGGGTCAATCCCGGTGAAATCCCAGGCAACGGTATCGATGACGATAACAACGGATACGTCGATGACATCTACGGCATTGATCCGGCGGAAGCTGATTCCAATCCGATGGACATCGACGGCCACGGAACGCACGTGGCTGGTACTGTCGCTGCGGTAGGTAACAATGGTCGTGGAGTAACCGGCGTTTCCTGGAACTCCAAACTCATGGCTTTGAAGATTTTTGATGGTCCGTTTGGTGGCACTACCACAGCCGCGATCGAAGCCATTGAATACGTGACGATGATGAAGACGGAGTATGGCGTCAACGTTGCATTAAGCAACAACAGTTGGGGTGGTTATGGCTTTTCGCAAGGGCTGGTCGATGCAATATCGCTCAACATTGATGCTGGTATGCTGTTCGTTGCGGCTGCAGCCAATGACACTATTGACAATGACATCACGCCAGCCTACCCCGCCTCCTATCCGCTTGACGGCATCATTTCAGTTTCTGCGTCCGATCACAATGATCGCATCGCTGGTTTCTCAAACTTCGGTTTGACGTCGGTTGACCTAGCGGCGCCGGGGGTTGATATCCTCAGCACGCTTCCCGGTGGTGGTTATGGTTTGCTGAGCGGAACGTCGATGGCATCACCACACGTGGCTGGTGTGGCGGCGTTGTTGGCCAGTGCCCGTCCAACGGCGACCGTCAATCAGTTGAAGGCTGCCATTCTGCTGGGTGCGGATCCGATTGACAGCTTGGATGGCACAACCGTCACTGGAGCGCGCTTGAATGCCGCAACGGCACTACGTGCTATCGGTGCAGGGTTGAACAACCAGTTGTCCAACACAGACGTTGATATCTACCAATTCAAATTGGGGACTGGCGAACGAGCCTTCGTCGATATCCTGACGCAAAACAGCGGGCTCAATGCAGCCTTGCAAATTTTCGACAGTCAGGGTGCCCCGCAGACATTCCTCAATGCACGCGGTGAACCGGTACTCATCAGTGGAACAGAAGCCGGTATGGAGGGCCTCGAACCATCGGCCGACTTTACCGCGCTTAAGCCGGGAGTCTATTATGCAGCCGTTAGTTCGGTCGGTAATACATCCTACGATCCACTATCGCAGGCCAATCGCTTGCCAGGCAACTCGACTGGTGCTTACCGAATTTCGATTAGCGCTCGGACGCTCAATGACTTTGTGATTACGGCGCAGGATGCGAGCGCTTATGCTGGTGGCGAAACATTCACGATCCACGGTATCTCGGATAGCGATGTTTCAGGTTCAACGGGCGTGACCTTCGAATTTGTCATTGGCATTGGCGATCCAATCGATCCGACACATATTCCAATTAACATTAATGATGATTGGCGATTCCCTGATGTTGCACGCGCCATTGCCAAAGCGATTAACGAAGGTGACTTCGGTCGCCCAGCGATCGCCAATGCTCAGCAGTTGCCAAATGGCAAATTTGGCACTGCCAGTCCTCTGCCGCCGGTTCATGCGCAGGCTCTCGGTGGGGTCACCGGCATTATCGACGCGCCATTGACCAATTTGGTGGGCGACTTGGCTGACGTACTGCTTCAGTTTTCAGCCGTGGATGAATTGGGAACCAACGCTTTATCCGCTCGCGAAATCGAGCGTCAAATCAGCGGTCCATTCCATCAAGTTAACCAAGGGCTGCAGCTCTTCCCACGACGCTTGGATGGCTTCCAGACGATTACGACAACCACAATCACCACACCACGTAACGGCACCTTCACCCACACGCAGATCGCAAGTTTGTCAAACTACGGGATCGGCCACGACCGCGTTTCAACAACGCCTTTGTCTCCAACCTCACTGGGCAACGGAGCCACCGAGAAGTTTGTGGTGATCAAAAATGCAGCGATGATCGATGGTAATGGTGTTGTCTTGGTCAGTCCCGATCTCGACACTAACAACAACTTGGACCAGTTGATTCCTGAGACGGGCATATTGGCAACTCGGGGTGCCAGTCCCACCATTCTGAACAACGTGTTCTTCAATGTTCAGACGCCGATTGTTAACGAAGAATCGCGACGATTCCCACTAACGGGAGGACCTGCACCTTACGGCACCAACAATCCGAATTTTGTGATCAAGCCGGGTGAAGTGATCGTAGGTGGTTCGATTTACCAGTTCCACGAAACGGCCAGTTCGACGACCCGCTTTGCAACCGGTATTGAAACCTCACCGACCAACGTGCCGAACACAGCGTTGGACTTTAATGTTTCGGTACCGGCCACGACGCGGCTGTTTGTCAACGCTCAAGCCGGGCAATATCTACCTGCGCCTGGTTCACCACTGATCGACAGCTCCATCGATTCGTTGCCGGAGCGACCTGCGTTGGCTGCGGTGAAGACGGCGATGGGATTATCCGTATCGCCGGTCTTGGCGCCGAGCTATGACTTGGCAGGGCAACTCCGCGCAGACGATCCAAGCGTGGCGCCGCCAAGTGGTCAAGGGCAGAATGTGTTCAAAGATCGGGGTGCACTCGAGCGGGCGGACTTTATCGGTCCAGCCGCCGTGCTGTTAAACCCAGTGGACAATGATGCTTTGGGCGTAGACACCGATCCGTCCGATTCTGTCGTGCAGTTGACTTCTGGTGTCTATCCTGAATTCCGCATTCAACTGAAGGATGGGAACGAGCCATCCAATCCGTTACTCGGTTTGGGAATCAACGACGACTCCGTTGTCAACTCGGCCAATGCCAACAGTGAAATAACTGGTACATCGGTTGTCCTGTTTGAAAATGGACGGATGTTAGTGGAAGGTATCGACTATCGATTTGCCTACAACTCCACTCGCGACGAGATCATCCTCACGCCCTTGG
This sequence comes from Pirellulaceae bacterium, assembly GCA_041753315.1. Classification (GTDB taxonomy): domain Bacteria; phylum Planctomycetota; class Planctomycetia; order Pirellulales; family Pirellulaceae; genus Aureliella. The sequence continues at coordinate 124,638 of JBGSUV010000109.1, forward strand.
CTGGTGTCTGGAAAAATGGCGCCGCGTATGAAATAACAATCAACAACCGCGACCGCTTTGTGATCAATGCACCCGCTGGAGATGAAGTCAGCGATGGCGATTCATTTACGATTGTCGACTCCAACGGCGGTGTGTTGCATTTCGAATACGAAAGTGGCTATCAGCTGCTGATACCGCAAGGCCTGACGCTGCAAATCCCGCTAGCCGGCGCGAGCTTTGGTGGAATTGTCGACGGAGAACGCTTCTCCATCGTCACGGTAGCAGGTCGAACGACCTTCGAATTTGATCGCAACGGCAATGTCCTCAACGGCAATCGCCCCATCTCGTTTGTAGAAGGTGCAAGCCAGGCTGCCTTGCTAAATGCTGTCATCACGGCGATCGAAGCTTCTGGTATTGCGGTTGTTCCCACCAATATCGGCGATGGCCGTTTGCTCCTGGCTGCCGAATCGGGTACGAGACTGGACACGACCTTTACCGTTGCCAGCCAACCGACAGCCGCCTTGGGCATCGCCATTCCTGACGAAGGCATACGCGTGGTCTTTGATGGTGACTTGTTCACGCTCAGTGACGGACGCGAGACACGACGTTTTGAGATGGACCTGGATGGTAACGTCGGCATCGGCAATATCGCAGTCGACTACTCGACCGCTTTGACCAAACGCGACCTGGCTGTCGCGATTCAGCAAGCGATCCTCAACAGCGGTCTGAATTTAAGCCCCGAGCTGATCGGCGACGATGTCGTCTTTCTGGGCCTGTCGGTGAATGGAAGTGCGGTGATCGATTCTTCGCGACTTTCCGTGGTAGGCGTTGCTCGTACGCTCGGTGATGGCCAGTCCTTTAGCATCACCAATGCTGGTGTTACTCGTACCTTCGAGTTCACTAGGGATGCAACGGTTGAAGCGGGCAACATCCCCATTTCCGTTGCTATCACTGATACGCAAGAGGATATCGCTCAACGATTAGTGACCGCAATTCGCGATTCGGGACTTGGTCTTAATCCAATCGTCGTTGGCCAGGGCAATATTGCTTTACGAGGTACGGTTGCCACCACGGTTGACGTCACCAATGCGCCAGACTTGCGTTTGCTTGGTTCTCCGGGCGTGCAATCGAGCACTGAGCTGGCGCTTTCTGGACCATTGTTGATTCAGGCGAATGGAGCGGCTGCTATCGTTGACGGTAGTACTTTTACCGTTCGCGGAAATGGTCAAACGGTTGTATTTGAGTTCGACATCGACAATAGCGGACCTTCGCAACCTGGCAACGTGATCGTAGCCTACAGCGCGCTGAGTTCGGCTAACGACATTTCGCTGGCCATTGCGGCTGCGATCAACGGAGCTGGACTGGGCTTGACGCCAACCGTTTTGGGCGGCGGATTATTACAACTTGGGCACGTCCCGCTTGATACGATCAACGTTCGCGATAGTGGCCTGACGGTTTCGCAAGGGCTGGTTGGTGACGGCGAGTTCTTTACGATCAGTAACGGAACGGTGACACGTACGTTCGAATTTGATGATGCAAGCCTCAACAATGGTTCGACGTTGGGCCGCATTCCGATTCTATACAGCAGCGGTAGTACGACCGCGACAATTCTGCAAACGATGCAGGCTGCCATCAACGGCGCTGGGCTCGGACTTGCGACGACCATCAACGGTGATGTATTGCAGCTCAATGATCGTCCGACCTTCACGACCGATGTGACTGGGGCTCCGACCCTTGTGAAGACTGGAGTACCCCGCGGGGCGACCCCCGTCAGGTTCTTTGCGGACAGTAGTTTCACCAGCACGGACATGAAGCAGGCGATTGTTGATGCGATCAATGCTGCTCAGAACACGGACTTGGAAGCTAGCAACCGCGGTGGAGCCACCCTGTACGTTTCAGGTGCGATCACCATTAGTTCAGAACTGGATAGCTTCTTCTTGCGGGGCGTTTCCGACTTGGGTGGCAATTTCTTGAAGGCCAATCGTGTTAATGGCGAGACCCAGTTCACGATCTTGATGCCTGGTGTATCGCTTGATTTTGGTGACGCACCGGATCCGTTTAGTACCACGCTGGGTCGCTATCCGACTCTGTTTGTTAATGACGGTGCTCGTCACGTCGTCGGTACCACAGCTCTGTTGGGAAGTGGAATTTCGGCGGACCGGGATGGTCAACCTTCCCCCAATGCGAGCAATGACGCTTTCGACGATGGTGTCGATTTTGGTTCAGTGCTGGCGACGCCTGGTATATTCAATCGCGATGCCTTGACGCCTGTCACCGTCACTCTGTCGTCGCCGGGATTTGTAGATGGCTGGATAGATTTCAACGGTGACGGCGACTGGGATGATCCGGGCGAAAGAATCCTGAATTCGGTACGCTTTACCGAAGATTCATTGACACAGACGTTTACGATCAGCGTACCTGCAACGGCTCCGGTCCCGCTGAGCCCATTCCAAGCTGCGGCCCGCTTCCGCTCGAGCAGCGTCGGTGGACTGCAGACGACAGGGTTGGCTGTCGACGGTGAAGTTGAAGATTACATGGTGACGATTGTGCCCGGCACACCGCCCGTAGCTGTCAACGATTCCTACGTTTTGAACGAAGATTCGATTCTGATCACCAATGATGCCACTGGAAACACGACTCCAGGGTTTGTCATCGACGACGGCGTTGCTGCCAACGATACCGATGTCGAAGGTGGAACACTTTCGGTAACGCAAGTATCGGGGCCACAGCACGCGGCAGTATTCCAACTGGAAACCGACGGTACTTTCTTGTACCGGCCAGCACCCAACTTTTTTGGAACGGACACATTCACGTATCGAGTCAACGATGGGGTGCTGAGCTCCAACAATATTGGCACGGTTACCATCACGGTCAATGAAGCAAACGACGCACCGGTAGCCGCCAATGACACGTTCGAGATCGACGAAGATGAACCGCTCGATTTGTCGGCCGCTGAACTTCTGGCCAACGATGTGGCTGGTCCGGCCAACGAGTCGGCTCAGACGCTTACGATCACCGGAGTAAGCCAAACATCAACTCAGGGTGGCAGTGTCTCACTGGTTGATGGACGTGTCGTTTATACACCACAAGAGAACTTTAGCGGCACCGATACGTTCACCTACACGATCTCTGATAATGGTACCACGGCCGGATTGGCTGCCCCGCTCAGTTCGACCGCAACGGTAACTGTTATTGTGGCGGACAAGAACGATCCACCGATCACCGGCGGTGATTCGCTAACGACGGCAGAAGACACGCCAGCGACGATTACCACAACCGCGCTTTTGTCCAATGACATCGCTGGCCCACCAGCCGAAATCACTGCGGGTCAAACCGTGACATTTTCGCGAGTCATTGCACAAAGCACCAACGGTGGTACCGTAACGGAAGCGGGTGGAGTGGTCACTTACACTCCTCCGGCAGACTTTGTTGGCACCGACACGTTCTTTTATGAAGTGATCGACAATGGGTTCAGTGGAACGGTTTCCGATCCGCAAACGTCCGTTGGCACCGTAACGGTAACCGTCACTGGTGTGAATGACGCTCCACGCATGCTTCAACCGTTTGGCGAATTCACAGCCACGGAAGATGCGACGCTCCCTGTTGTCGAACTGTCCGATTACTTCTTCGATCCAGACGTAGCCAGCAGTGGCGATACTCTGCTCTATACCATTTTTAGCAACAGCAACCCGTCGCTCGTCTCACCGACGATCAATGGCGGACAGTTGGTGTTGAATCCGCTGGCGGATCAAAACGGACAGAGCGTCGTGGTTGTAAGAGCAACGGATGCGGCTGGGGCGTCGGTCGATAACACGCTGACACTCAGCGTGACACCAGTCAATGATGCACCGAGGTTGGCTCAGGGGATTCCTGATCGCACGGTCGATGAAGATGCGGCCATCCCTGCCATTGTGCTCAGCCCGACGTACTTCTTTGACCCCGATGTCGTGCTTAATAGCGACGTCCTGACCTTCCAGGTGGTGAGCAACAGCAATCCGCTGTTAGTCACTCCAACCATAAGCGGCAATTCCTTGAACTTGGCCTTGGTGGCCAACCAATCGGGAACTGCAGTGCTAATTATCAGTGCGACCGACAGCAGTGGTCAAACGATCAGCGACCAATTCACCTTAACTGTCAATCCGGTGAATGACGTGCCCGTGACCACTCCGGATAGTTACACGGTGCCTCAAGGTACTCTGTATGTAACAACCGATCCGCGTGGTTTGGTTGGTGGCCCTGGAGATGATGGTGTGCTTGCCAACGACACGGACGCGGAGGGGGCAACGCTCTCAGCGACCCTGGTAACTGGGCCACAAAATGCCAGTGCATTCACCCTGAATCCAAACGGCACGTTCAGCTATCAGCACAACGGCCTTTCCCGCCAAACGGATACGTTCACCTACCGCGCTTCTGATGGCGCTGGATCGAGTGTTGTAACCACGGTTACGATCACCATCAGCGATCCCCCACCGCCGCTTCATCAGAATCCAATTAACCATACCGACGTAAATGCGGATGGTTTTGTGTCACCCATCGACGTCTTGTTGATTGTCAACTTCATCAACGCAAATGGCAATGGTGTATCGGTTTCGACGCTACCCGCACCGCCTCCTTATCGTGATGTCGACGGCAACAATCGGATCACACCAAACGACATCCTGCAAGTCATCAACGCCATCAATCAATTACGAGCTGGTGGTGAAGGTGAAGGTGCTGGAGTTTGGGAAGACAGCGTACTCATTGCCACCCCATCGATCAGCTCGTATGCATGGCAAGATACGGTGTCGCGAGTAGCTGACACGCAACCGGTAGTCATGCAAGAAGTGCCGAGCGATCAACAACGGATCGGCGTTGCAGATGCAGTACGAGCATCCGCGCTGGTTTCGGAGAGCTTTAAGTACTGCACCAGCGAAGAGTTGCTGGCAGAGATGGTCGATGAAAATGACGAGGACGCAGACGAACTGCTCAGCGCCAGCGATCAAGCTTTGCTGGAAATCTTTGGAAAACTGGTTTGACGACACACCACTGAATAGATGACAACCTAAACAACGCGCGGCATAATTTGCGAGTGGATGATTGTTCACAAGCGATTATGCTGTAGCTCATTACCTTCCAAACTTCATCGTATCAACTCACCGCCCGCTAGTGAGCCATAGAGCAACAAACAGAGGATCCTTCGAATGGTTTTTCGATTTAAGAAGCTAGCGCAGGAAAGTCGCAATTCCAAGAAACGATCTAAGCAAGAGCGGCAAAAAAACCTCAAGCTCGAACTACTTGAGGAACGCCGTCTGTTGGCTGTCGGTCCACAACTCTTGGGCATCGACCACGCCAACGGCGTACTGCTTCAAGATGGCAGTTCTCACCAAACTGCACCTGGACATTTGACATTCCGTTTCGAAGAGGGGCAAGTTCTCGACGCGAGCACGCTGTCAGGAATCCGACTTGTCCGCAGTGGAACCGATTATGTGTTCGATGATGGCGATGACATCATCGTTCAACCCGGGTTTGTCGGCCTCGGCCAAAATGCGTCGGAAGTCATCATGCGTTTCAGCCGGACGCTTCCAGATGATGCCTATCGCATTACGATTTTTGGTGTGGGTGGCGGAGCCTTGCGCAATACGGATGGATTTGCGTTTAGTGATTTCACCGACGATGGAGTGGACAACGGCGCCAACTTCAATCTGCATTTTAACCTAGCGCTCGGCGCGCAGATCATTTCCGTCGTTCCACAGCCAATCGTGCGTGATCCGCTGACCGGTGCTTTGACGCAGTCGAGTAAGCAGATCGAAGTCTATTTTAATAACGATGAGCTGAACGTAGCGTCCGTTACAAATCCATCGTATTACCGTCTGATCAACACCAACAACCATGCGGTGCTCTTTCCGGAGTCGGTGGGATTTGATACTTCCAAACAGTTGGCGACGTTGACCTTCGCTGAAGACCTGTCGATGGGAACATTCCATTTGCAGATCGGCGTATCAGAAGAATTTAATGGGTCGGTCGACACCGCAACGAACTTGGGGACCATTTCGCAGGAGGCTATTTCCGCGACCTATTCCAGTCCTGTTCAGCTGGATGCAGATGGCAATCCGATCGCACGCGTGATTCCAGATGGAACTGGCGGTGTCGTTTCAATCATTTCAGTACTGGACCCAACGTTTATATCGGACTTGAACGTTGAAGTGGACATCGACCACGCGTGGGGGCCTGATCTTCGCGTCTTTTTACAAGGCCCCGGCGGACAGCGAGTCGAAATGATTCGCGATCTGGGTTCAGATGTGGCGGGGGGCCAGATCTATGGAGTGAGATTCAACGATCTGGATGGTGATGGTGTTCAGGATCCTAATGAACCAGGGCTGCCCGGCTGGACCATTTTCATCGACTCGAACTTGAACGGAAAGCTTGACGCGGGAGAACGAAGTACGGTAACGGACTCCGCGGGTCGATATACGTTTGTCGGCCTTGAGCTTGACCGTACTTATTCGATCGGTTCGCAACCGCAAGCACGTTGGCAGACGACGTTGCCAGTGGGAGGCGGGGAAGAACGTCTGTTCCTGGCTGATTTCTCGGAAGGCTCGGTCCAGTCCATTCGCTTTAGTGGCAGTCCACAACAGGGGAACTTCCGCCTTGGCTTTGACGGTCGTGTCACTGAACTAATTGAGTTTGCTGGTCCAGCGGACTTGGAAACGACGGCCAGCAATATCCAAGTCGCATTGGCAGCGATCGTCGATCCAGGTGTCACGGTAACTGTAGTTAACGTTGCGCCTTCGCCACAAACAAACAGCGAGTTCCTTGTTTCGTTTGTGCGCACAGGAATCAATACGCCGCTGGATCATGCGATCCTGGACGTTGTCGTTGACAATCTGAATGCTGGACTGGTGAGCGTGGCAACCGTAGGTGCTGCAGAAGGTTTCACCTCCATTGGCCCGAACAATTTGTGGAATCTGTCTACCAACCGTGGTAGTGACGAAGGTCACACGGGACTGAACAGCTTCTACTTCGGAGCGGGAGGTGGTCCGACGGGAGGTGGTACTTACGTCAACAACGCCAATGGAACTTTGCTTTCTCCCATCATTGACTTAACGGATCCGACAATTGATGGCGATGTCAATTTGCGATTCAATCATCTTCTACGAACAGAATCCGGCTTCGACTTTGCCACGGTGAATGCTGTGGTGGGTGGCGTTCGGACGCAACTTCTGCGCACTTCTACATCGACGGCTGGCTTTGTACCAATTCAAATTGACCTTACCGCTTTTGTTGGACAGCGGGTGCAACTTGAATTCACGTTCACTTCGGACGGCAGCGCCATCGATGAAGGTTGGTTTGTCGATGATATTCAAATCAGTGCTACGCGTGGAATGCAGCAGGTTACTTTATCGACAGCGCCCCAAGGAAGCGTCGTAAAGAACATTAACTTTGGCGGGACACGCGGACCGCTAAACGGTCCTGACAGCTTTGGCTATGAAGCATTTCGAGTTGACGCCGACTTCGACGACATCACTGAAACCGGCAATCGGGTCTTTGAAGAATTTGATGGCGTCGCATATGTTCAGCGTTTCGGAGGCACGGGTACCGAACAAGGTTCTGCAATTACACGAGATGTTGCAGGCAATTTCTACGTTACTGGCATGTTCCAAGGATCGGTGACTTTTGGACCAGGCCCTGGAGCTGCCACACTCAATAGCGTCGGCAACTCGGACATCTTCATTGCCAAACTGTCCGACGCGGGCGAAGTCTTGTGGGTCCGCCGCGCAGGTGGCAGTCAAGCTGATGCTGCGACGGCTATCGCGATCGATAGCGCCGGTAGTGTCTACCTGACGGGCAGTTTCCAAGGAACCGCCGATTTTGGTCCAGGTTCTGGGGCGCTCACCAGTGCTGGTAACACTGATGCGTTTATTCTCAAGCTGAGCTCCGATGGCGATTTCCAATGGGTGAAACGTCTCGGTGGAACTGGCGCCGACGGGGGCACCGGCATCGCCATTGACTCTTTAGGCAATGTCGTTTCCGCTGGTTTCTTCAGCGGTGCCGTGGACATGAATCCGAATGCGGGCCTCAATAATCTGACAAGTGCTGGTAACACCGATATCTATGTTTCCAAACTGAATGATGCTGGCAATTTTGTCTGGGCTCGCAGAGCAGGTTCCAATGCTGCAGATCGCGCCGCCGGCGTTGCCATTGATTCGGCAGATGCAATCATCGTTACAGGCTCGTTTACAGGAACGGTCGACTTTGATCCAGGTGCAGCCAATACGACGACGACTAGCGCTGGTGGAGCCGACGCCTTCGTTTGGAAGTTAGGTAGCAATGGCAGCTTCAACTGGGTTAACAGCTTTGGAAACGCAGCCAACGACCGTGGCTCTGCAGTCGCAGTTGACAACAACCGCAACGTCTATTTCACCGGTTCGGTCGCCAATGGGCTGCATGTAGCCAGCATCGATGCAAACGGCACCGTCACTTGGCAGAATGGCTTCACCAGCACCGGCACAAATGCTGGCGAAAGTATCGTCGTCACGCCTGACCAAAAGGTTGCTGTTACCGGCTCATTCCGTGGTACCATCGCTTCACTGAATACTCCGTTAACCAGCTTAGGTGGAACAGACATCATCCTGCTGGGTATGAATACGAGCGGACAAGTTGAATTCGCGCGACGATCCGGCGGCACCCAAGACGATTCGGGATTTGGGCTGACATACGACAATAGCCAAAACCTGGTCTTTACGGGTGCATTCCGAGGATCGGCCAGCTTCGATTTATCTTCCGATGTGGTCAATTCGGTTGCGGGTGGTTCGTCCGACGCTTTTGTGGCTAAGTCGCTTTCGGTTCAAAGCGTCGACGACGAAACCATTCACTTGACGGCCGCCGATCTGAATGGATTTCAGTTTCCATTTTATGGCACTACCTATGGAGAACTCTTTTTCAGTTCCAATGGATTGATCACCTTTGGTTCGCCCAATAGTAGTTCAACGAATACCGATTTAACCGATCCTCCACAGCAAGCCTCCATCGCAGCCTTCTGGGAAGATTTTGTCGTTGGAACTTCCGACATCAATGCTGTTTTCTGGGAAGTCACTGGAACCGGTGCCGATCAACGGCTAACTCTGCAGTGGAATAATGTGGTCTTAAAAGGACCCAACGGACTTTCGAATCTAATTGCCAATTTCCAGGCCATTCTAAGTGCCGATGGGACAATTCAGTTCAATTATGTCGACGTGCCGGGTCCGCAAGTTGTGCCAGCATCGCCTGAGGTTCCAGTTGGTACGTTCACCAAGGGAGAACAAGTCTTCTCCAACGTGGCAGCCGATGCGACTGGTGACTACGTGGCAGTTTGGCAGAGCAGCACACAAGACGGTGAAGACACTGGCGTTTTTGCGCAGCGATTTGATTCGGCTGGCAACGCGATTGGCAACGAATTCCAAGTCAACGTCACGACCGTCGGCAGTCAAGGCCTGCCGCGCGTGGCAGTCAACGCCGCCGGGGATTTTGTAGTTGTTTGGTCAGGCAACGGCATTGGAGATGTGGATGGCATTTTTGCGCGGAGTTACGACGCGAGTGGGGCGGCCATTTCAGGCGAAATATTGGTGAACGCCACAATTACCGGCGCACAGATTCGACCTGACGTCGAAATCAATGACCTCGGTGAATTCATCGTCGTTTGGCAAGGCGAAGGTAGCCAAGACGTGGATGGGATTGCTGCCCGCCGTTTTAGCGCCGACGGTATCCCGCTTGATGCTCGAGACGAAGTTCAGGAGATCGAGATTCTTGGTCCTCCAAATCAGTTCACCGACTTCACATTAGTCCACGCGGGACAAGTCACCGGCCCCATCGTTTATGCTGGTGCCGGCCAAGCATTGGCGACGGCCAGCAATATTCAAGCGTCACTCCGCGCGTTGACCAATACGGGAACGACGCTCACGGTTACTCCGCGGACGACCAGTGAAGTTCAAACGCTGCTGCTCACCGGAAATCCCACCGGTGGTACGTTCACGTTGGTGTTTGGCGCACAAGTCACTGGCGATATCACGTTTGCTGGGGCAGGGCAGGGAGCAACCACCGCTAATAATATTCAAACTGCGCTAAGAGCACTGCCAACAGTCGGAAATGGACTGATTGTCACCAGCCTCAGCGATTTCGAATTTGAAGTCCACTTCTTAGGACTGACCGCAAACACCGATGTGGCGTTGATTGCGCTCGGCAATAATGCACTGTTGCCAGATCCCGCCACGGCCGGTCTGACGGTAACCGAAACGATCAAAGGTGTCGCCGCAGCCGACTCAAACACATTTACGGTAACTTTCCGCGGAGTCGATGGCAACCAAAACCAGCCCTTGCTTGCGCATGGAAATCGTGCGGGGGGCGTTACCCACACTCGCATTACGACGGTAACGGAGGGGACAAACGGTGAGTATGGCATCAATAACTTTACGACCTCCACGCAGACGTTGGCCAGGATCGAGCGGGGTACTGATGGCCAGCATCTAGTGACTTGGAGCAGCAATCTGCAAGACGGTAGTTTGTTGGGAGTGTACGCGAAACAACTCGATGCACTTGGCCAACCATTGCCTGCAGACGTCGATGAAATCCAGACGATTTCCATCGATCCAGCTTCAAACCCAGGCAGCCAGTTTAGGTTGGACTTTGGGGGCACTGTGACGAACTTCATCGTCTACGCTGGACCTAACCAAGGTGCCGCCACGGCCGCCAACATTCAAGGCACGCTACAGGCAGTTGCGCCAGGTGTTTTGGTGGAAGCGGTGCCCGGTGACTCGATCGCCACACAGCGCATTACGTTTTCCGCTGCGACAACCGATGGCACGTTCCGGATTGCACATGCAGGCTTAGAAACCGCCGACATTACCTTTGCGGGTGCTGCGAACGCGGCGGCTACAGCGACGAACATTCAGAATGCGTTGAACCTTTTGGCCAACTTGACCGCTTCTAATGTTGTCGTCACGCCGGTGGGAGCCACGCCCAATGGCCTGGTCTTTGATGTTGTGTTTGCCAACTCGATTGGCATTGCGCAACCGTTGATGTTCCTGACCAACACAGCTTTGTTGCCAGCAGGTTCAAGTTTGACGATCACGGAGATAACCGTTGGTGGCTTAAGCGACTCAATTTTTGAAGTGACATTCGCTGGTGCATCGGGTCGAACCGACCATCCATTGATGTTTGAAGCGGGCAACAATGGTGGATTCCTTGGTTTAACAGTGACTGAAACCGTTGCAGGTAGTAACTCAGAGTTTCAAGTCAATTCGGAGACAATCAATAGCCAAACGGCAGCGAGTTCCACCAAGCGAGCTGATGGTAGTTTTGTCGTGACCTGGCAAAGCCAACTGCAAGACGGCGATGGATTGGGTGTTTTCGCGGACATCTTTGATGCAGCTGGGAACTCGCTGACGGGTGAGTTTGGCGTCAACACGTTCACTCAATCGGGACAGCAGGCTCCCGTGGTCGCGGCCGCTTCCGATGGATCGTTTGCGATTGTCTGGCAAAGTAATCTGCAAGATGGAGCGCAACAGGGGGTGTACGTCAGACTATTCTCCGCAGAGGGCACCCCGTTGGGTGACGAATTTAGCGTACCGGAATTGACAGCGGGCTCGCAAACGCAGCCATCCTTGGCCGCTCTGCCGGGTGGAAATTACGTTATAACCTGGACGACCGTAGCTGGTACGGGAGGCATTCATTCGAGGATCATCGATTCCAGCGGAGCGTTTGTTAACAGCGAGAGCAGTGCATCAACATTTGGATTTCGCGAACAGGCCGCACCATCGATCTCGCAAAATGCAGCGGGTGACTACGTAGTCGTTTGGTCAGATACACTTCGCGACGGCACGAACTTACCTGACATTTACGCGCAAGTATTTGATAGTGACGGAAATGCGAGAACGGGTGAAATCCTTGTCAATGAACTGCAAACGCGCACGCAGACATCACCTGAAGTGGCTATCGATGATGCCGGCAACTTTGTCGTTACCTGGGAGACGGACGTTGAAGTCGTCGTGGATGGTGTGACGACCGTCAATCGCGATGTACGGGCGCGCCTCTTTGATATCAGCGGGCTCCCACTGAGCAGCGAAATTCTCGTTAACACGGAAACAGAAGGAACTCAGGGCTCTGCTGACGTGGCCATCAATCCAGCGACCGGCGAGTTCATCGTCGCTTGGGAAGGTGGACTGGATGTGTTCAAAGTGCGCGCTCAGAGATTTGATAACCAAGGCAATCCGCAGGGCACGAATTTCTTGTTGAGTGCCACCGCTGCTGAAAATGTACGAGAGGATGGTAGTCCTGAAGTTTCAATCAATGCAGCGGGTCAAGTCGTCTTCACTTGGATTGAAACGGATCTTGATACGTTCGACAGCGCGATCACTTATCGTCTTTTCGATAACGCAGGAAATCCCCTCACAGACAATTTGAGTCCCGCGGAAATACCATCAGATTTTGATTTTTCGGGTGGCGTGGCGATGGCCTCCGATGGCAGTTTCGCCATGACTTGGATTGCTGAAGATTTTAACGTTTATTTCAGAATGTTTGACGCTGCTGGCCAGCCGATTTCAAGTCAAACTGTAGTTAGTGAATTCACCAACGTCAGCGACTTCCCACAAATTTCGGTTTCAACCACCGGCGAGTACACCGTTGTTTGGACTGCCGATCCGTCAGCTGTTTTCGCTCAACGTTTTACCCCAACTGGACTTGCCATTGGCGGAAACGTCCAAGTTAATGTACCGTCACCCGCGACGACAACTTCGCCTGTGGTAAGCGGAAGCACTCCTGGCGAATTCACCGTGGGATGGCTTGATACCCGCACCGGTCGAGATAGCCTTTTTGTTCGGCACATGCGCGTCGATACATCAAGCGTCGGTATCAAAGCTGCTGGCTTACAACTTCCAAACGACAATGTGCTTCCGATTTGGGTCGATGGTTCGGCAACTGAGTTGGTGGGTGCTGGAGTCAGCACGCGAATCGCGCCGCGAATCGTCGCTCCCGAGCGGCTCTTTGCGGTAGACGCGGATTTGAATCAAATTGTCGAATTGAATCCATCAACTGGTGCAGTCCTTCAAAGCATCCCCACACCAACGACTGCTGGGCCTGATGCTGGATTGGCCTTCGCTAATAACACGCTTTATTTCCTGGCCTCCGCTGACTCAACGATTTATGTCATCGACCCACAAGACGGAGCGATCATCCGTGCGATCTCATTACCAGACGCGGCAGCGACTAGTGGTTTGGCATACCTTGATGGTCATGTAATCGTGCAGGACTCGTTGTCAAGTGAGTTGCTGTTCATCCAAGCGGCCACCGGAGAAGTTGTTCGTCGAGTTGCACCGGCAGCTTCGATCATGGGTGGGTTGGTAGGTAGCGGTAGCCGCAATACTCTGTTCGGAATCAACGATCAATCGGAGTTGGTCGAGCTCAATCCGCTCGACGGTGCAATTCTTCAAACGCTCATTTCGCCAAGTGCTGGTTTAACGGGGCTTGCATTTGTCGATGGTAATCTATTGGTCGCATCGGACGATGGACGTATCCGACGAGTGGATGCAGATAACGGCGCGATTCTTGAAGAGTTCCAGTTAACAGCAAACCTGGTCGCATTGGGAGGCGACGGTGCCGGAGGAGTGCAACAAGCTCACGTCGGCAACTATCAACCATTAACCGGTACGATTCTTGACGATGAAGGATCAGTCTCGATCACTGCTGGTACGGGTCCATACACTGGAAGATTCCGCCCTGTAGAATCGCTCGAAGCGTTTGACCAAACCAACGCCAATGGCATCTGGCGGCTTGAAGTTCAAGACACACAAAGTGGAGACACTGGTGTGTTGAATGGCTGGAAGCTACTGATCAACGAACGTCAAGACACTCCACCTGATGTGCAGTATACAGGCTATATCGGCGACTATGTTCCCGCAGGTGTCTTGGCTGTCAACGACGTTGACATTTATCGATTTGATGTCTTGGGACCAGGAACTCTCACGATACAACTGAGCTCAATTCAGGGCTTGGATGGCGCGGTCCGGCTATTCAATGGACAAGGCGTGCAAGTTGCCAGCGTAAACTCCGGAACAGCCGGAGAGCAAGAATCCCTGACGTTTGAGGCGACCGCTGCTGGACGATACTACGTGGGAATTTCAAGCGCCGGAAACGAGACCTATTCCGCGCTAAACGGCTCCGGTGCCACCGGTGGTTCTAGCACTGGCACGTACGAGATCATGATCGATTTCAGCATGCCTGTAGACCGGTCAGACGATAACTCGAGTTTTGCAGACGCAACGGATATTGGCACCTTGGGTGTAGCTGGTCAAGTTATTCGCGCAGAGATTCGCAGCAATCCGTCGACGCTTCCCATGCCGGGCGGCAATGATGAACCTGGACATCGACAAATTCCACCAGAAACGCACTTGAACGCAAGCGGTGCTGCGCCTCACTTCACCCCCGACCGGATTCTGCTTGCATTCAATTCCAATGCGACGCCCGCTCAGCGGCAGCAGTTCCTCGCTGCGCGCGGTTTGACCGTTGTGAAGAGCTTTAACTACAACGATACCCTGGTGGTTGCCACAACGCCGGGGGCGGACTTGGCAGCTCAAGTACGCGATCTAAACGCTTCATCGCTCGTTGAGTATGCAGAGCTAGATGAGCGGCTCCAAGCCACGGCGTTGTTTCCAAACGACACCTCTATCTCAGACCTCTGGGGAATGCACAACGTCGGACAAGCTGGCGGCACGATCGACGCTGATATCGATGCTCCGGAAGCCTGGGAACTCTACACCGGCAGTTCAGAAGTAGTCATCGCAGTGATCGACTCAGGCATTGATTACACCCACCCTGATCTCATCGACAATCTGTGGATCAATCCCGGCGAAATCCCGGGCAATTCAATCGACGATGACGGTAATGGATATATCGACGACATCTTTGGGATCGACACAATCAATGGCGATTCCGATCCGATGGATGGCGATTCGCACGGAACTCACGTGGCGGGCACCATAGCGGCAGTTGGCAATAATGGAACCGGTGTTGCTGGCGTGAACTGGAACGCGCAGATCATGTCGCTGAAGTTCTTGGCAGATGATGGATTTGGTAGCACTGCTGCCGCCATCGAAGCCATTGACTACATGGTTACGATGAAGACTCAATTCGGAATCAACCTGGTTGTTAGCAACAACAGTTGGGGTGGCGGAGCATTCTCACAAGCATTGCAAGACGCCATTGGGAGCAGTATCAACGCAGGTATTTTATTCGTTGCTGCGGCTGGCAACTTCGCCATCAACAACGACATCGATCCATTTTTCCCAGCCTCCTATCCACTGGAAGGAATCATTTCGGTCGCGGCCACCGATCGCAACGATCAACTTGCGGGCTTTTCCCATTTTGGTCAGACGAGTGTCGACATCGCCGCACCTGGTGTTGCTATCCTGAGCACCGTACCTGGCGGTGGATTTGAGCTATTTGACGGAACATCGATGGCATCCCCACACGTCGCTGGTGTGGCCGCGTTGTTGGCTGGCTATCAACCAGCCGCTTCGGTACTTGACCTCAAGCAGGCTATTCTCGCCGGTGCCGATATTCTGCCAAATCTCAACGGCACATCGGTCACTGGAGGACGACTGAACGCTGCACAATCAATGGCCCTGGTCGGCGCCAGCAATAGTGGGCCACTGGGCCGTTCGACGACGACGGCATTTTATAACTTCCAAGACTTCTACGGAGTCCTGCCTTCAGGTGACGTTCCATCCAACGCTATCACCGAGAATCAAAAGGCGCGAGCCCGCGAGATATTCGAGTTGTATGGATATTTCCTCGGAATCGAGTTCATTGAGACGGCCGACCAAGGACTAACGGTCATCACAGGAGATATGCGGGCCATGGATCCGACGATCACGGTTGGACCTGGTGGTGTCGCAGGGTTATCCGAAGGCTCGCTCACCGGCCGAGTCATTATGGACGCTGCCGAAAACTGGGGCGATAGCGAATATGGTGGTGGCTGGTTCGAAGTTGCGATGCACGAGATCGGTCACAGCATGGGACTCGGTCACACGTATGATTTACCCAACTTGACCGTTATGGGTGGCTTTGGCACAGGCGAACGAGTGTTCCCTGGCGATCACGACTTAATCCACGGCCGCGTGCTGTTCCCCAACGATAGCAACGATATCGACCTGTACCAGTTCTCCGTCACCGATGACGGTTGGTTTAGTGCGGAGACCATCGCTGAACGTTTGCAGCCGAACGCTAGCCTTGCCAATACCGCAATCAGCTTGTACCGAGAAAGCACTGTCGACGGTGTTACAACTCGGCAGATCATTGCCCGCAATGATGATTACTTCAGCAATGATTCTTATATGCGTCTGCGACTGCAGCCTGGCAATTACTTTATTGGTGTCACCAGCACAGGGATTGAAAATGTCGATCCTGTAATCGCTAACACGGGCTTTGGCGGAACAACCGAAGGTACCTATGAACTAAAACTTGAATTCGAACCCGATCCAGTGGGAAGCATTCGCGATGCGCAAGGTGTTGCGCTGGATGGAAATGCTGACGGCACTCCCGGCGGCGTGTTTGATTTCTGGTTCGAGAGTGGTCCAAGCATTATTGTCGACAAACTACATAACCCGACACCAGGCGTCGACGGTGATGGATCGCTAGCCTCTCCGTTTGACAACATTCAGTCGGCCATTGAGGCGGCGAGGACTACGCTCGTCATACCAATCACTGGTGCGGATATCGAAGATGGCGAGTCATTTGTCATCACAGATGGTCTGAACGCACCCGTTACATTCGAATTCAACTCGACGGGAACAGTTCGACCAAACTCGGTAGCGATCAACTTCTCGGCCACTGACTCGCGCGATGTCATTGCAGATGCTGTCGTAGCCGCAATTGCGGAGCTGCAACTATCCAATCCAGTTCGACTGAGCGTAACAGCTTCAGCCGCCAACGGCTTGATCCGCCTTACAGGTGCGGCAAGTTTGGATGTCAGCGGCTCACCTGCGTTACTTTCATCGCCAAATATTGTTCGCATCGTTGGCAATGGTGGTGAAGATGGACTTACGAGTACGCTAGCCGACAACGTTCCTTATTTGGTAGGCGTTGACGTAAACGGGAACCCACTGAGTGATGGTGCGACGCTAGAAGTACCTCAAGGTGTGACCTTGATGATCGACGGTGGTACGCTGATCAAACTTAGAACAGCGAATATCGACGTCGGCTCCTCGTCGTTGGTCACCGATCGGCGACATGGTGCGCTTCAGGTCTTAGGTACGCCTGATGACATCGTCTCATTTTACTCCTACCGCGACGATTCCGTCGGAGGTGATAGCGATGGACCAAGCCTTGGATCGCAAGGGGGCGACTGGGGCGGTCTAGTAATGCGCGCCGATTCTGACATGGAAGAAAACGGCGTGTTCTTAAACTGGGTGAACCATGCCGATCTCGTTCAAGGTGGTGGTAAGTTGACGGTTGGCTCGGTTGAAGAGCAGTTCACCCCCGTCTACCTGGTAGGAGCGCGACCAAGCGTTTCGTTTACGACAATCCGTGAAAGCGCCGATGCCGCAATTTCGGCCGACCCGCGAAGCTTTGAAGACACAATCGATCGCTCTGGACCAAAAATACACAGCAATTTGATCGAAGATAACACCATCAACGGGCTGTTCGTACGCATCCGTACTGAACTGGGCAAAGCGATCGATACTTTTGATCTCCCCTCACGTTGGTCAAATACTGAAATCGTTCACGTCGTCACTGAAAACCTCTTGATTTCGGCCACTGCCGGCGGCCCAGAAATCGATCCGCAAACAGGCTTGATCAATGCTCGTCTGGACGGACGATTAGCAATTGATCCAGGTGTGGTGGTCAAGCTCGGTGGCGCTCGAATCGAAGCGCAGTTGGGAGCTCAGTTGATCGCTGAAGGCTCGCTTGAAAAACCCATTATCTTCACCTCGATCAGCGATGATTCGTATGGTGGTTCTGGCACGTTTGACACAACAAATGACCTTGGCAGTACAACAACAGCACCGGGACAGTGGGGCGGACTGTTTTTTGGCGCAACCGCGAAGGGCAGTATTGATTATGCGACGATCAAATTTGCCGGAGGTTTGACGCCCATCGAAGGTAATTTCGACTTCTTCAATCCGATTGAAATTCATCAAGCAGATGTCCGCATTGCGAACAGTTTGCTGATGAACAATGCAAATGGTAGCGCAAACGGCGCTAGAAATGGTCGTGGAACCAATGCGTCTGCCACAATTTTTGTGCGCGGTGCACAGCCGATCATTGTCGACAATACGATTCGCGACAATGCCGGCACCGTTATCAATATCAATGCAAATTCTCTGCAGGCTACTCGGCAATCTGACTACGGTCGAACGACTGGGCCGCTGAACGAATATCGTGAGTTTGTAGACAACCGTGGACCGTTGGTTCGAGCCAACCGGCTGCAGAACAATGGTGTCAACGGCATGGAGATTCGCGGTGCCGTCTTGACAACGGAAAGTGTATGGGACGATACGGACATCGTGCACGTTTTGCGCAGCGAGATAACAATTCTCAATCACCATACGTTTAGTGGGTTGCGACTGCAAAGTAGCGAGAATGAAAGCCTGGTTATAAAACTGGCGGGCGCAAATGCTGGTTTTACCGCAAACGGAACGCTGCTTGACATCAACGATCGAATTGGTGGTTCACTCTATGTAGTTGCTGCCCCGGGTCGACCTGTGCTCTTCACTTCCTTGACGGATGACACTGCCACGGCCGGATTCGACATCAATGGACAACCCGTTGGCGATACGAACAACAATGGACCGAGTACTGGTTCAGCTGGACAGTGGCGAAGTTTGCTGTTGAATCACCTCAGCAATGATCGCAATGTTGAATTGGTCCTCGAACTCGAACCAGCGTTTAGTGGAACGACCGAGCAAAATGGCTCTCCGGCAAATGCTCAGTTCCTTGGAAATCTTGCCCCAAATGAAAAGAGTGGTGACATCAATCGCCGCCTTGGTTTTGAGATCCATGGAAACGTAAGTGTGGATCGCCCCAGTGACGCCGATGTCTATAGTTTCATCGGCGTGGCGGGTACTGAAGTTTGGTTCGATATCGATCGTACCAACGCGGGACTCGACACCGTGCTTGAACTAATTAACGAAAACGGAGGTCTGTTGGCACGATCGACAGGCAGCCGTTCGGATGACCTGAGTGGAACTGCGATGTCGCTGACAAAGGACGCCTACCTAGGAGGCGATTTCTATACGACCAATCCTCGTGATGCGGGTATGCGGGTCATTCTGCCTGGTGTTCAAGGGCAATCGTCGACCTACTTCGTCCGCGTTCGCAGCAAGCCTGCTGAAGATCAATTGGATAATATTGCGGCTGGTCTTACTCGCGGTGAATATCAATTGCAAATCCGCCTGCGGCAAGTCGACGAGAAGCCAGGTTCGACAATCCGCGGCGCCGATATTCGTTACGCAACAACAGGTATCGAAGTTATCGGTCTTCCCGCGCACTCACCTCTGATTTCCGAAAGCACTGAGTCGGCCAACGCCAACGAATCCTTAGGTACTGCTCAGGCACTGGGCAATCTTCTTACCACCGATCGCAACGTTCTCGGTGTCGGCGGTAACTTGTCTACGTCGACAGACGTCGACTGGTACTCGTTCTCTCTCGACTATGATTTGATTCAAGCAATTGGCGGAGCAAGTGCCACGGGTAACACGTGGAGTACGATTTTCGATATTGACTACGCCGACGGAATCGCACGACCAGATACAGTGCTTTCCGTCTTTGATGCGGCAGGTAACCTGATTTTGGTGAGTCGCGATTCTAATGTTGCCGATGATCAACCTGGCGTGGGTCAAGGGCTCGATACCGACGACCTCTCACGTGGCAGTTTCGGTACGCTTGATCCGTTTATCGGAAGCGCACAGATGCCAGCCGGATCGGTGGCGCTGAATCCCAACACTCCAACAACCTATTTCGTGGCTGTTTCGTCCAATAGCCAACTGCCCGCCGCCTTGAACGCGACGTTTACGGCTACGGCCAACAATCCCATGATTCGACTGGAACCGGTGAACTCATCTGTTCGAGTTGCCGAAGACCACGTTGGATTCAGCGGCTATGCAACCAACGTTCCACCTAATTTGACTGCCGTGAATCCGACCACGCCGTTGTTCGATGTGAGAACGGCGGTTAGTTTGTCGACCAACGTGCTTCCATTTACGCTGGGTGACGTGGTGCTCTACGTCGGCAATCCAGGGACAAACGGATTGCGCACCGTGAATCCGTCAACAGGCGCAATTGTCACCAATGTCGGCAATTTACCAAATGTTAACACCTTCACTGGTGACCTGGTCATGAGGTCCGACGGTCGCATGTTTATGGTGGAAGGAATTTTTGGACCAGGTAACGCTGGAGATAATACTGCGGGTCGGCTGGTTGAAATTGATCCGAACACCGGTGCGCAAACGGTGGTCGGCAACGATAACATTCCAGACTTCGACCCTGCTACGGATCCGCCGAATCCGCAACAATTGACATCAAACAACATCAATTCGCTAGCGTTCCTGCGGACCTCGGATGTACCGGAATACGATCTGTATTATGCAGTTGAAAACATTCGGACCGGGGGGAATACGATCACGACTGGGTCTACACTCTATCGCGCTAACCCAGCAAACGGTTCTGCGGCGGTTGCCGATGGTCAACCTTGGGGCCTACGAGGAGGCATCTTTGAAGCAACTCCGGGTGATGTTGGCCGCACAACTGGAATGGCATTTTTGAACGGACAGCTATTCGGCGTCAGCGATACAGGTCGCTTCTACACCATCAACATTGGTAGCGGCCGCGCCTCCAACGTAGTAAACGTGGGTGGTAGTTTTGCCGGATTGGCACTGGGCCCACAGAGCGTTGAAGGGGGCGCGTTCGCCAACTTGTTGTTTGCAATTTCTTCTACCGGCGCGTTGCAAGCGTTGAATACTAACGGCGTTCTGCAACCGGTTTTCAGCGGTGGAGCCACCTCTGCAAATACCGGATCGCCAGCAACAGGGCTAGCGTTTAGCCCACTGGACTTCAACCTGTGGCACCCAACGTTGCAACGTCGCGCCGATGCGGGCCACGGCATTAATCCGAGTTTTGACTTGAGCCGCGGTCCAGCCAACGTGCAGCGGACAATTAACGGTCGTGACGTTACGGAGCTGGAAGGTGGAGCCAGTTTCTACTTTGGTCTGGAAACTTGGGTGGAGGATCCTAGCGAGAACAACTATTTCACCTATGGTCCCAATGCACAACTTGGAATTGCGTCGCAAAATCTGCACCAGGACTTAACCTCCAACCCAAACATTGGCGGAAACTACAATTTGCCGGGCGGGGCGACTGGAAGCTTGGCGACAAACAGCTTCAGTCTGTCAGGCTCGAGCTTTGCGGACAAACCGACGTTGTATTTCAACTACTTCTTACATACAGAAAATGCTGAGTCTGACACCAATGAAATGCGCGATAGTGCTCGCGTGCAAATTTCGAACGACGGTGGCGCAACTTGGTTTCTTCTGGCGACGAACAACTCGGTTCTGTCGACCGCAGGAACGATGGCTGAGTTGCCACGCTTTGTCTCTCCATCCGTGAATGCATCAACTCATTCGCAACAACGCGTCCAAGAGCTATTTGACAACACGGGACAATGGCGACAAGCCCGCGTCGACCTTTCCGAGTTCGCCGGAATGGCCGATCTGTTGGTGCGTTTTGACTTTGCCACCTCGGGTTCGATGAATCAGGGTCTGCAATCTGATGCGTTTGGTAATTTCACTAATCGCGAGAAAGCGCTCAACAACGCGTTTGAAGGCTTCTATGTTGACGACGTGATTATTGGCTTCGCCGAACGCGGTGAAATGGTAACTGGCGCAACTGCCCAGTCTGCTTTCTTTACGATTCCTCAAAATCCGAATGCCAATGATCCGCGGCAAGTTTTGGTCGGCGATTATCAACTGGAAATTCGCCGCGGAACTGAATATGCAACTACGGTCACTAACGCTGGCGATCTAGCTATCGTGCAGTTGTTTAACACCAATGATCGCATGATTCCTTCCCTTCGCCGCCTGGGCGATGTCAATGCAGTCCGTGAGCAGGGACAAGTTTTGATCGCTGGAAACAGCATTCAACATACGTCAGTCGCAGGCATTTTGGTTGACGCCGGCGTGCGGGGCGTGAACAACAATTTACCACGTCCTGGTTCGGCGATTCGAACCCCAACCCTCAACACCCAGCGACTCGTACCTGGTGTGCACCTAGAAAATAATGTCGTAACCGAATTCGGTCAGGCAGGCATCATTTTCAGTGGCGACAATGTTTTGAATTCGCCACTCGCGTCGGTTCCGTTTGGCCGTATTATCAACAACACCATTTACGGTAATGACACTGCGACCGGTACCGGCATTCTCGTGCGGAACAACGCCAGCCCCACTATTCTGAATAACGTGGTTGCGAATGCAGTCACCGGCATCTCCGTGGATGCCACGTCGGTGTCAACTGTCATTGGTGCCAACCTGTTTAAAGGTAACACGGCAAACGGTACCATCGGTGAAAATGCGATTCTGCTGCAGGCAAGCGATCCTTTGTTCGTAAATCCTGAGGCTGGTAACTTCTACCTCGCCTTAGGTTCCCGCGCGATCGATAGTTCAATCAATGCGCTGGCTGATCGCCCCACCTTTGAAGCGATCAAAGCACCGTTGGGTATTCCGACCTCGCCAATCCTTGCACCGGATCGAGATCGCTACAACCAACTACGATTGGATGATCCGTCCCAAGATCCTCCTCCTGGTCTGGGATCGAACATTTTCAAAGACCGCGGGGCAATCGAGCGAGCTGACTTTATTGGACCTTTCGCGCGACTCGTTAACCCAGTGGACAACGATGCGTTGGGCATTGACCTCGATCCCGTTGAAAACCATGTCCTATTAAACCAACCAATTTTGTCGCGAATCGTGATTCAATTGGTCGATCCAGGCATCGGAGTCGATGACACTACTGTGACCGCAAATACAGTATCGGTAACGCTCGATGGCGTGACACTGGTTTCAGGCGTTGATTATGACTTCAGTTACAACGTCACGAACAATCTGATCATTCTCACATCGCTGGCAAATAACGGTCCTGTCAACAGTACGTATGTTGTTACGTTGGATAACTCGACAGCAACCGGTATCAAAGACGAGGCAACCAATGCTTTAGCTCGTAACGAACCAACTGGATTAACTCGGTTCACCATTGAGACCGATGTGATCGATATCATCGACAATTTGCCTGACTTCCAGTTTTCGACGACCGAATTGACTGTGTTAGAGGACAACGAAACGGAGTTAGGTATCGATCGAACAGAGGTCGCTGATTTTGTGACGGACATCGTCATACCTGGCAGCGATGGATCGAACGTCATATTCTTCACCACCTTGTCGTTTTCGAACCCGGAAATGTTCGAGGAAGCACCTGCCATCGATGCCAATGGCATGCTGACATTCAAGACGGCCGCCGATCGCAATGGAACTTCGGTAGTGGTTGTTCAGTTAGCAGATGCAGGTCTTGGGGGTACGGCGAACCCAACGTTCTCGGTACCAAAGACCTTCACGATCAACCTGACTCCAGTTAACGACGCGCCAGAATATACGGTAAATGATATCGCCGTCGATGAAGACCAAGGCTTGGTTGCTTTGGTTGGTTATGCCAGCCAGATCTTCCCAGGGCCGGTCACAGCCGTGGATGAAGCAAATCAAAATCTTACCTTCGTCGTAGCTGCGGTCGATCCGAGCTCATTTGTGGTCCAGCCAACCATTTCGCCGACCGGCACGCTTCAATTCCAGACGGTGACTGATCTCAATTCGGACATCGCAAACTTTGACATCACTGTCTATTTGGTCGACGACGGATCAGATATTCCAACCAACGTGAATCGATCGGAAACACAGACATTTTCCATTAATGTCAATCCGATCAATGATTCGCCAACTTACACGTTAGCGGTATCGAACGTACAAGTCATTGAAGAGGTGGAGGACTTTGAGAATATTGATCAGGTATCTGTTCCGGGAGTTGTCGCCGACGGTGCGCCGGGACCGATCACCGCCATCGATGAAGTTGGTCAACTGCTGAACTATCAAGTGGTGTCGGTCAGTGCGCCGCAACTGTTTGAAGTCCAGCCCACATTGTCGGCCAGCGGCGAGTTGACCTTTAGGACGGCTGCCAACCAAAATGGCACCGCCTTGGTCGAGATTCAGCTCTTTGACGATGGCGCATCCGCTCCAGCGCCCAATAGCAACGCATCGCTGCCGCAGACTTTGACAATCACCATCACGCCGATCAACGACGCGCCTGAGTTTGCGATCACTGGTGATTCGACAACGCTTGAAGATGCCGGAGTGGTTTCGATTCCACAGTATGCTACGAACATTCGTCGAGGTCCGGTAAACGCTCCCGACGAAAGTGGACAAGCCGTTAACTTCGTTGTTACCCCGCTGGATCCGACTGCTTTCGAAATTGCACCAAGCATCAGTCCAACGGGCACTCTGACTTTCAAGACTGCTGCCAATGCCAATTCGTTGAATGCCGATTTGCGCATTGCAATTTCACTACGAGACAGTGGAGCTTCAACTCCACCTCCCAACGTGAATCAGAGCGCAACCATCACAACCACGCTGAACATTGTGCCAGTCAATGATCCTCCCGTCCTGAGCTCATTTACTGCGCAAGTTACAGAAGACACACCTATCACGATTCTGGCGAGTACCGTACTCGGAAACGCACGCCCTGGACCAACCGTTGACGAAGATTCTCAATCGATGTCGATCACACTGATGGAATTGGTGACAGGTTCCGGTGGCTTTATTACTCCGGTCTTTACGGGTACAAGCATCACGTCGTTTACTTACGCCCCTGGGCCGGACTTTGTTGGCACGGATACCCTGCTGTACGTGGTCACAGACAACGGTAATCCCACTCGAAGCGCTACTGGTACCATCACACTTGACATTACAAGTGTCAATGACGCACCGACGTTTGCCGCGGGTCCAAGTCAGAACATCGCAGAGGACGCTGCTGCGGTCGAGATTGAGAACTGGGCGACGAACATTCTTCAAGGTCCCGTCAACGCGGCCGACGAGTTAGCGAATCAGACATTGTCGTTCGACGTGGTGACGGACCGTCCTGAGCTCTTTGAACAGTTGCCCACCGTTAGCAGCGATGGCACACTTGCGTTCACGGCTGCGGCTGATGCCAATGGTGTCGCAACGGTAACCGTTACGGCTGTCGATAGTGGATCAGGCGACTCACCTAACGTGAATCGCTCCACCACGCAGACGTTCACGATCTCAATCGCACCTGTAAACGATGCACCTGCCTTCACACCTGGGGCGCACGTTACGGTCAACGAAGATAGCGGTGCTTACGCGCAACCGTGGGCAACTGCGATTGCACCAGCCACCGGTATGTTGTTGACACCACCACAAGCGCTCGATGAATCGGGACAAACTGTCAGCTTTGAACTCGTGGTCAGCCAACCTGGCTTGTTCTCGCAGCAACCGACAATTAGCGCCGCTGGACAGCTCACGTTTGCCACGGCGGCCAACGCACATGGCGTTTCGACAGTCGTGGTCACTGCCGTTGACACTGGACCCACCGGCGGTGCAAACGTCAACCGCAGCTTGGCGACCACGTTGACCATTACGTTAGCATCCGTTAATGATCAACCAGTGGCAGCCAATAACTCCTACACCATCGGCGAGAATTCGGTATTGTCAGTTGCGAGTCCAGGCTTGCTGTTAAACGATAGCGATGTCGATTTGCCGAATGATGTAATTCGAGTTGTCGACGGTATCGTCCAGTCGGCGCTGGGCGCTCAGGTAACTCTCAATGCCGATGGTTCATTCAGTTATGATCCACGTCAGGTGGCAATTATTAACGAATTGACCGTCGGACAGAACATTTCCGACACGTTTACCTATGGCATCCAGGACCAGAGTGGGGCTCTCAGTGAACTTGCCACAGTTACCATAAGCGTTAGTGGCGTCGATGACCCACCGCTGGCCGAAGATGATAATTTTGTCGTCTCAACGGGTACTGCACGTATCCTGAACGTGCTGTCCAACGATGCAGAAATCGATACTCCGATTGATGCCTCCACTGTCACTATTTCCCAGCAACCCATTTTCGGATCGGTGGTTGTGAACGCCGGAGGCACGGTTACCTATACCCCGGGACCTGGTTTCCGAGGCACTGATTCGTTTGGATATCGAGTCCGAGACATCGGTGGCAATTTGTCAAATGAAGCTACTGTATCGATCGCGGTCAACAGTCCACCTGTCGCGAACAACGATACCGTCTTCACCTTCAAGGATACTCCGGTCGATATCGATGTTCTTGCAAACGATACTGACCCGGATAGTTCGATTGATCCTTCGTCCGTTGAGATCGTTGTCTCACCATCGGTTGGCGGCACCGCAACTGTTCTGGAAAACGGCCGAATTCGCTTTGTGCCTGCGACCGGATTTGCGGGACAAGTGCAATTGTCGTATGTCGTTTCTGACGTCGATGGTACGATTTCCAATACTGCAAACGTCTCCATTCGAATCCAGAATAGCAAGTGGCAAAACCCAAGTGGTTCATTGGATGTCAACGCAGATGGTTTTGTGTCACCGATCGACATCTTGCTTATCATCAATTATTTGAACAGCGGACAACCGACGTTCCTTCCCAATGCAAACGTAGCACCTCCACCGTACCTCGATCCATCGGGTGATGAACGAGTATCGGCGCTCGATATTATCCTGATCATCAATTACTTGAATGAACGCAACGCGAGTGCCGAAGGAGAGGGGTTGGGTGCAGGTGAAGGAGAGGCCGCAACGGTAACCTATGCGATGATGGTCACACCAACGCAAAGGGCTGAAACGATGCGAACTTCGATGGCTCGCCAAGTTAATTCGCTGGTCGACGATTCACTGATCTCCACCTTGTCCGAAACCGCAGCGTCCGCTACCACCTCGTCGCAATCTGCAGCCGCCTTGTATGTCGGTGAGGAGCGCGACGACGAAGATGAAGATCTGTTCGATATGCTAACTAGTGACGCGGACGAATGGCATCGGCAATCGCTGCGTTCGGCAGTCGACTCGTTTTTCGACGAGATCGGTCCTAAACGTCCGAAGTAGTTGCTGATAAAAGAATGTCAAGGAGCCAACCATCAACGCCTCGCAGCATCATTGCTCCGAGGCGTCTTTTGGTCATTGGGACAGTTGGTTTTGGCGACTCACTTAGACATTCTCGCGCCCAGTGGAACCAGCTCATTAAAGCGATCGACAGGTTCTTGGGCGGTCCATGCGATGCCGCGAAGCAAGAGTATTCGAAACAATGGATCGTCAAAGGTCCAGTTGTAATGACCGGGTATGCTTACAAACACGCGTCCGGCACCTTGTTCATATGCCCAGAGCTGTGGACGCGGTTCGCCATCTTCGTCGCTCGTGCCGAGTAGGGTCACGTGCTGTGGATCGCCAGTGAGCAGCCAATAGCTTTCATCGTAAAGATCAAGCGAATCAAAGTTGCGAACAATAGGGTGCTCGGTTGAATGTATTTTCAACTGGAGTGGTCCATGGCGGTAGCGAATGTTGCCACCGTGCGAAGCCAAGCCGATGCGTTTCGAAAAGTCGGCGACTCGTTGATCTCCATTGACCGCCCAGTGGATGTAGACGGCCCCACCGCCGCGTGCAAGGTATTGATCCATCTTCACTTGTCGTACATCGTCCCATGTCCCCTTCTGGAAAAAAATTAATACATCGGCGGTATCGCACTGTTCTTCGTTGGGAAAATCCCAAGCTGCCGCTAGTTCAATACCAGGCGCAGCGGACATGAGTTGTCCCCACTGGATCAACCAGGCTGGATAATCGTGTTCGCCTGGACCATGATCTTTTGTGCCAGCAACCAATACGATCTTGAGCGGCTTGAGCGGAGTGGGAAGTGGTTCAGAACCTCGTAACATGTCTGCCACTTCGCGGCCGGTTCTCAGTGGCGGTGCCGCTAACGGTGAATCGAGTGGCATCTGGGGAGGCGAAGTCAGCAGGTAGGTCATTAAATCGCGTTGTTCTTCCGTGGAGAGTTTCTCCATGACTCCCGTCGGCATGATCGAAACATCTGCTGGCTTCATGTTTTCGATTTCACCGGTAGCGAGGATGGTCTCTTCGCCCTGTTGGTTGCCAATCACGGTTGCACCATCTTTGGTTCGCAAGACACCGGTCAGAACACGACCGTCATTTATGACAACAATGTGTCCCACATAGTCAGGATTGATCGCAAAACTTGGGTGTACGATATCCCTCAAGACCGACGCATAGTCGCGATATTGCAGATTGCTCAAGTCGGGTCCGATCTTTGCCCCCTCACCCTGCATTGCATGACATTTGAAGCACCCCGCTGCTTCACTATGGAAGACGCGTCTGCCTTTGCCCCAACTGCCACCCTCGACTTCAGCGATGGGAGAGGGCGGCATGCTTGACTCATTATCTGTGTCACTGTCGCGAACAGCGTCCAACCAGGGTGGGCTGAAACGATGCGCTGCCAGCGGACGAAGCCTCGGATCTTCGTTTGTCGACACGCTCAGCTCGAGCTCTGGCATTCTGCCCGCAGCCACTTGCAACTCCAGTTCCAGCGGCAGCAAAGTTCCGGCATCAGAGTTGATCGTAAGTGCATAGGCTGGCCGGCCGTCGATTGATGGCAGCTTTTCCAACTCAGCTCGCGTCGATTCGACTTTTACTTGATCTGCACCCACAATTTGAAGTCGCACTTGTTCCGCTGGCCACTCGTAGTCGATTTCCGCTCCGGCCTGAATTGCTGGACGCAAAATGTCTTTTACATTGATCGTCGTCGCAATCTTCAGTGAGCCATTGCCGTTGCGAAGCGCGTCGAAGAACTGCGCGTGTTTGCTACTCTCTCGAGTCCATTGAGAAGCGACCGAGAGATTCGAGTGCGGCAACCAGCAAACGAGCTTTTCTTCCGCTGGGTCGTGTGGAGTCCACTTGGCGCTGACACCTCGCAACGCATAGTCGACGTCGATGCGTGGCATTTGTTCAATGCCCGCGGTGACCTGCTCACGATCCAATCGAGTTTGCGAACCGCGAGCGGTAACAACCTGCTCCTTATTCAATGGAATCGTCACTGAGTAATGAACGTCTACGTGCATTGGGTCGGTGTGTAAGATGATCGTGCGCAAGTCGCTCGTCACATTCATGCCATGCACTTTGAGGCCGCGACGTGCTTGCAACGCCTGCCGCTGGACCACTGCGTAGGGTGGACTTAGATTTTCAAGAGCATCGCCCGCGCGGACACTGCTTCCGAATTCGATGCGCACCTTTTCGGCTGCATCTCTTAGCCAAGCTGGGTCGATGGGTCGATCGAACGCAATCCGTACTTCTCGCTCGCCTTCGGCCCAGGAGGAAACTACGGTCGGCGCTTCGTCTGAGTTCCAAGAAATACGAAATAGCTTACCAATACCGGTTGGTCCCGTGCCCCAGTCGGGAGGCCCGCTGTGACAAGCTACGATCATATCACCATTTGGCGCTAAACAGGCGTCGACGGTTAACATCTGCAAGCAGGCGATTAACTGTGAAGTTGCCAGGTATCCCTGCGACGTCTTAGTGAGCTTGGTGCGGTAGAGTTTACCGCGAGATTCGCCACATACGATAGCATCGCCGCGCCATGACTCTGGCCCAAAGATTGATTGACCTTGCGGCGCATCGTTGAAGAACATACCGCAGGTCGACTGATGTTGTGGACCGTAGTCGTAGACCGACGGCTCGTCGATGACATGCGGATTGTGTCGAGGATGGCGTGGGGGAAATCCGTAATGGCGACCTGGAAGGACATGCAGCAGTTCGTCCAACGGATTTCCGTTGGGGAGCCACGTTGCACCTTCTTGATCGGTACAGAACAGGTCTCCGTGCGAGTTGAATGCAAATGCGACAGGAAAACGCACGCCCGTGCATACAGTTTCGCGAGACTTTAGATCCGGCGCAATGCGTTGAACTGTACCGCGTTCGCTTTGCAGGTCGTATCCAGCCTTACCCTGATCGTCGATGAGATAGCCGTTGGAATAGTCAGCCGTGCCTAGGCCAAAATAGATGGCTCCATCAGTATCCATGGCGATGCCAACAGCATCTACATTCTGCGGAATTTCTTTCCAGCCATCCGCCACCACCACTTCGTCGTCTGCCACATCGTCGCCATTGCGGTCGACAAGCATCGATACCTTTCCTTTGCTCGGTACGAACGCCGCCGAACCTCGCGGGTCGTTCTTTTCGGTCAGCAAAAGCCCCAGCGGCCCACGTATGCTCCCGCTATTTTTCCAAAAAACGTTCGCTTGATCTTCGAGCCCGTCTCCATCACTATCGACAAGTAAATGGATGTCACCATTGTAGCCGAGTGTCACAAGTTGTCCGTCATGTCGGTAGCGGACATTGTTGACATTTGTCAGTTCAACGGGTAGTTCTCGAACCGTGAAGCCAGGCATCAACATCTGAATCATCGGGGGATCTTCGACGCGCACCAGTGGTACACCTTGCTCCTCGAGCTGCAACGTGCCAGGTAGAGCTGTTGCAAGTTCAGCGTGCTTGGCCTGCAGGTATGCAAAGACCTCCTTACGCTCGATTTCGTTCAACGCGCGATCCCACACCACAACTTCAGCGATATCGCCGTGGAAGTGCCCCCGAACTTGTTGTTCTCCTGGACCATTGGTATAGAACCGCCCGCCAAGCGTCCATTCGTCGAGCGAAATGGGGACCTGCTCCCTGGGTCGCGATGCTTGGAAGGCTCCGTCGATGGCGAACTGCACAGCGGCTTTGGATGGATCAATGACGCATTCCAGTATGTGCAATGTGCCAAATGGAAACCCGTTTTGGAGTGAGTTTTTGGCACCTCCGAATCCCGCTCCCTCCAGATTGATAAAATCCAACTGCCGCGTTGGCCCGGGTCCCAAGTCGATGTTGATTCCCGATTCATAATCGCGTCGGCCAATTGCGTTGATGGCGAGCAGGCCACGAAAATCTCCTAGATTGTCGTGTGGGGCAGCGACAACAAAAAGCGTCAATGCGTCCGTCGTTTTTTTGTTGCGTGCCGGCGGGGTGCTACGTAAATGATCGTCTTGCCCATCAAATCGGACTACGGGATGACCGGCAACCACATGACGTTGGGGTTGTTGCTCCAAATTCGACTGGACGAAATCATTCCCTGAGCCAGAGAGATCGACCCAGCGGGAAACTGGGCTGGCTGGCGTTGATGCGTCAGTCGCGAGAGGCTCAATTTTCGATGCGGAGATTCTCGCTGCATCGAGATGTAAGATCATGCCATCGCGTGGCAATTCAGCTGCAGTTGCCCAACTGGCACTCGTGACCAATGCCAACAACCACAATAAGCGCAACCTGAACATTTCATTCGCCTTTCAGTTCAACCGACCATCGATTTTTTAATGACGGTTTAGTCTAACAGACGACGTTGGCGAAGTGGCGAAGGCATATCGGTGCAAGAACGCAGATGCATGCTTACGGCCGACTGCTGAACTCGCATTGCAGAGGGTCGTATTTGACGACTCGGGTTGCAGTAATCTGGTCGTGAAGACACTTCAACGCTTGCATGTAGCTGTAGGCTTGGCGGCGCTACTAACTGACAGGGGTGCTTTCTGTTCTACGGTTGGCTCCACTGGCTTTTGCAAGAACTCAAAGCTGGCGACCATCTGTTCGTCTGCGGCAGCAAAACGCTCGATCTGATTACCACCCATGGTAAATTCCAAAGCCACCCGTCGGCCCTGATCGTCGGATAAATGGTTGAAAATCCACTGGATCGGCACTTCTTGTATCTGCCCTGAAATAACGGTGCGCAGCTGGCGCAAGTTCGATGAAGTTACCCGTTCGATCGACTCCTCGAAAGCACCAAAACTCTCCCCGAGCGACTTCTTGATGTCTGCTTGCATGGCTTCCAATGTCAGTTGCGTGCCGGCATCAAATTCGGTCAGCTGCGTGACATTGCATTGTGCAATGACGACGTTGTTTTCGATCATCCGCAATATGGCCTCTTCGCCCCCATCGATGTAGGTCTTCCAACGTCGATCGGCGAGCATCGAGTAGCGTCCGGGTTGCGATTGAATGCGCACCAACCAACGTCCAGCATCATCGGCGTTCGCGAGGTTGATCAGTTCAGACTTCGAGACGGGGAGTTCATTGTCGGCTTCTGCGCGGATCATCCGTACTCGGGCTGTGATCGAGAAGCCTGGTTCCAACTGGCTAATTTCGCGTTCCTCTTTGATCACGATGCCAGCCCAAGATACGAAGGCACACTCGCGACCAAGGATGGCGTGGAAGTTTCCTTTAATGTCCAGTTGAGTTGCAACGCTGTTTGCCGTAGCGTCCAGCACTCCTTCGATTTCGACGGTCGCGACTCCCTTTTCCACTTTCGTCACGTGGGCAGACAGCGTCGAGCGATGCACAGCATCCAAGTTGAATACATTTTTCGCTGCCTCTTTTGAAATCGTCCATTTCGATTCCGGACGAGCTGGTTCCACTGGGAGGAGTAATTCGAGTGCCATTGTGTTGATGGGAGATCTCAACAGTTCGACTTCGCGGGTATCGAGTGGTTGGGCGGGACTATATTGTTCCCACGTTCCCAGATGAGGCGATACCCGGGTTTCGAGACATTCGGGCCGAAGTTCTTTAGTAGCAGACTTGCCAGAGACCCAATTTTCCGAATTGGCTGTCGTGTATTTCCGTGCAGCGGCGATGGCAACATCTTCTGCAAAGGCGATCGATTCGAAAAAGTCGAGCGTGGATTTCCCTTTGACTTCCGCTTTCCTGACTGTGACCGCCTTGTTCGGGTCAGGTTCTTCGAGACGCAATTCGCCTTCGAGTTCGAGCACTATCTTGCTGCGAGTTTTTAGAAACTCAATTCCTTGGGGCTGAACCAGCAAACCGGCTCGCTTGGTTACCACCGAACTCTTTTCGTCAGCCCCCAGAGCGAAGCTCCCTCCCACAAATCCAATCAATGCGGCTTGAAGTGCCGTACGCCGCGTCAGGAAATTGGAGATCTGTTGGTGATCTGAGAAACTTGAGCTAGCCATTCGTTCACTCCGTTGGCGAGGCCGTGCTACGCAGCGGTACCTACATCGAGGCGCTGCGTGGTTCTTTCGAAAGTATTGATTGGGAAAAGGTTAATGCATTTCCCTATTTCTCCTTCGGCAAGCATGCCAATGCGCAACCAGTCCACTTCGCGCAGCCCGCAATGTTTGACTGTATGGAGTAGATTAAAACCAACTTCACATGTCTCAAAATGAGAGATAATCTGTCATTATTACAAACCCGGCCGCCTTTTTTACAAACTGTCCCTGTGCGGCTGAATATTTTGGCCAACTGAACGAATTCGATAAGTCAAGTCAAAATAAGGACTTACACGATACTCCAGCATTTTTTTTGCGGTAAGTGAACAAACGGCCCTTTTTTTGCATCTTATTCGGTGGAGTCGCAGTCAAAAAATGACGGACCGCGTGATGATTTGCCGTACACTGAATGAACTTGAAGGTTGTTCGCTAGCGTAGCACTGCTGGCAAGCGATAAACTCAGAAGTACGATGCGGATTGCGATGCGGAATGTCGCTTGTGCAATTGCGACGGTGTTGAAAGGAATTCCAGGACGGAATTCTTACCCAGCCGCGTGCGGGTGTCGGCGGTCGGAAGCCGCAAGGAAGTTGATGGCACTCTCTCGCAAGCAGGGAAAGGTTAACGTGATGCATCAAGAATATCGAGTTAGTTTGCTTCGTGAACTACGCGACCATCAAGTGCGATTTGCACCTCGGGGGAAGCGTTTGGAGCAGGCAGAACGAGCAGAACGATTGTTGAGTGAACTCGACCTCGCTCGGGACTATCCATACGAGTTTATCTACTACCGCGTTACCGACTATCGGCCCGAGGAAAATTGCCGGAAGATGGTGCGCGGCGAAGACGCTGCACACGACCTTCGACTTTTTGTCGAAGATGTTACGGACTCGCTCAATCTGAAAGTGGAAGAGGCTTCGGAGCCAGTTCATACGGTGGAAGATCTAAGCCGCATGTTCAACGTCTCAACCAAGACCATTTCGCGCTGGCGCGACCAGGGGTTGGTGAGTCGACGATTCCTTTGCGAAGGTCGGAAGCGTGTCGGTTTCCTTCACAGTAGCGTTGAGCGTTTTGTGGCTCGCAATCGTACTCGCGTACGACGCGGCGAACGATTTAGCCAGCTTTCTAACGACGAGCGAGCTGAGATCATCGAGCGCGCCCGCAGCATTGCCTCGTCCGGTGCCAATCTGTCGGAAGTCTCACGACAAGTCGCAGAAGCATTGGGTCGAAGCGTGGAAACAATTCGTTATACGCTCAAAAACCACGACCGTCGCCATCCGGAGCAAGCAGTTTTCCCCGAAGCGCGGGCCGTGCTCACGGGTGCTGACAAATCGACCATTCATCAAGCTTTCTTGCGAGGGACGGGCATCAACCAACTCACTCGGCAATACGCGCGTTCACGAAGTTCAATCGTCCGCATTTTGAACGAACAACGTGGCCAGTTGATTCTCCAACTTCCGTTGGACTATATCGATAACGAAGCATTTCACCGAACATCAGCGAAGGTCGAAGAAGAGATCCTGGCGGGCTTGCCCGAAGCGATCATTCCACCCCGCAAGTTGCGGCCACCTAGCGGATTGCCGACTTATCTGGCCTCCCTGTACGATGTCCAGCTACTGACGCGCGAGCAGGAATACCATCTGTTCCGCAAAATGAACTACTTGAAGTGCAAAGCGGCGGAGCTGCGAGCCACACTTGATCCATCGGAGCCGAGCGTTGTTACGATGGATGAAATTGAAAGCTTGTATCAGGCTGCGGTTGATGTCAAGAACCAAATCGTTCAAGCCAACTTGCGGTTGGTGGTTTCAATCGCCAAGCGCCACATGAAAAGTTCCGATGACTTCTTTAGCTTGATCAGCGATGGCAATATGTCGTTGTTTCGAGCGGTGGAAAAATTCGACTATTCGCGTGGAAACAAGTTCAGCACCTACGCGAGCTGGGCAATTATGAAGAATTTTGCGCGCTCGATTCCGGATGAATTCAAGCACAAAGATCGCTTCCGCACGACGGGCGAAGAAGTCTTCATGGCTCATGAAGACACCCGTTGCGATCACTTTGCGCAAGAAATTGCTCAGAAACAGCGTGAAACTCAGATCAATCGTATTCTCGAACAGCTCGATCATCGTGAACAGCAGATTATCATTCGTCGTTTTGGTCTCGACCACAATCACGAACCGTTAACGCTGAAAGAGGTCGGCGCTGAATTGGGTGTAACCAAAGAACGCATCCGCCAGCTTGAAGCGCGGGCGTTGAGCAAACTGCGCGAGGCTGCGACGGTTGAGCAGATCGAGTTTGCAGAGTAAGCTCGAAATCACTCTAGTGCTTTGTTACAGCTTAGTTTTAGTGTAGCGGAACTCGTCAAGAGTTTCGAAATAGTCATCAATCACCGAAAGTCTTGACGACTTCCGCTACCGCAAACCCCAGTTTTTAGCTGTAACAAAGCACTAGAACCAACAATAGACAACCAACACACAAACCACTTTCGCCATGTGTGAAAGTGGTTTTTCTCGTGCTGCATTTAACAATAAAAGTAGTGGATTTTGCTAAGAATCCCTGGTCCCCCGTGCTAGATTTTGCAATCAGCACCACGATTAACGTTTGTTGGGGTCTACGATACCTGCGGGCTTCTTGCTGTTATCGGGCAAACGATAATTGCGAACGGAGCCGTTGCTAACCAAGATCAATTGTCCTGACTGGGGCCGTCCAGCGGATTCGGCGGTACGATCCCATGGAACTGCGTAAGCAGCAAAGGTTCCGTTGGTAACATCGGTGATGTAGACCAACGATGCTGCAGGGCGAGTGTTCGAACTACCAGCTCGCACGATCGCTTGTCCCGTAACCATCAAGTACTTCGAGTTCTTGCCTGCAGTGCCCAGCGCTGGCAACACATTGGCGTAATAGTGTGCGCCCATAGCTCCAGCCCTGGGATAATAGACCATACATTGCAGGTCGCCCGTGTTGAAGTCGAGGAAGAACACTCCTTCCGCATCTTCGCTCACCGCTCCGGTAGCAACAGCCATCGAATCCCCAATGGCCGATGCGGAGGCGTGGAGTTGTGGGAGTGAAAACTCGGCAGGCGATGATTTGCCCCCAATTTGAATGCCGACCCAAAGCGCACAGCAACTCGCCACACATGCGGTTGTTACCGTCAAAGCAGCCAAACCGAACATCCACGACTTGGGGAATCCGTGGCGGAGGCCGGCGGGATGAGCATTGGCCCCATGAGAGGCCGACGATTCGCTCAATCGGTGATGCTGATGATTTTCCGCTGGTGTTCTGTGATTCTGCTCTGTGATGTCGGTTGATGGAACCATAGTGTCTGCCCTTTTGATAGCTTGAGATTCACTCGTTACCTCAAGTATATCGTCACGCAATGGTCTAAGTCACGACTTCTTCGAGGTTTCCTCGTGGATTGGACTGCTCAATGACGCGTTTTTCTTCCCAACGGCCACTGAAGTAGCGCAGGGCGAAAACGGTTCCCATGCTTAAAACCCATCCTGCAATGACGTACCACCACAACATGAGGCTGGCACCGTACTTCGCTTGATACCAAGTACCGACCAGTACTGCGGCAACGGAGACTACGAAGGTCGCGAACAGGACAAACCAGGTATCCCCCGCTCCTTTGATTGCCCCCACAAATACAATTTGCAGGCCGTCGAGAACGCAATAGATTGCAATGATCTGCAACAGGGGGCTCAACAAAGGCCGCATGAGTTCAAAACGCTCGGGCTCGGTGCCCAATGCGTAGACCGACATCATCAAGTCCGGGGCGAGGCCAATTAACAATGCAAACGAGCCGGTGTAAGCGATCGAGATCCCGATGGCGCACAGCACCGTCCGCCGCGCAAGGTCAAGCCGCCCTTCGGTGAGATGTTGCCCAACCAAGACTCCGACGCCAATCCCCAAACCGATCATCGGGACAAATCCCAGAACATTTAATCCTAATGCGAGAGTGGTGGCGGCCATAGGTAGCTCACCCAGTTTGCCCACTTGAAGCATGATCACCGAAAAGCAGCCTGCTTCCGCCAGCATTTGTAGTCCCGCTGGCGCACCATAGACGACCAGTCGCCGAAACATGTCGAATTCCCAGGGCGATCGTGTTCCCACGCCATATTCGGTGGTCAGTTTTGTGTCGCGGTGGATGATCCAGTGAGCAATTGGGATTTTTATCCAGAACGAAATCGATGTCGCTAGAGCGGCTCCTATGACCCCTAGTTCGGGTATCGGGCCGTAGCCAAAAATTAGGACGAAGTCGAGTACCAAATTGAGGATTGAAGCACAGCAGTCGATAGCCAGCACAGTTGCAGTGCGCCCCTCACCGGTCAGCAAGCCACTTTGGACGCTGTAAAATAGCACTCCGATCCCACCGAGCAACAGCACTCTGATATAGGAGGTTTCGAGGTTGACCAGTTCTGTATTATGGCCTGACTGGGCAAATATCTCGCGAGCTCCGACGATCACCAGGACAAAGATCGGGACAAACATCCATGCAATGATCATTGCATGTTGATAGGCGGCGCCGATACGAGTGGTACGTTCAGCCCCGCGGTATTGAGAGACGAAGGTGCTGATATATCCCAGCAATCCCATCGGCAAGCAGATCAACGACCAATACAGGGTACCTGCGCCCATAGCCGCCGACGCCGCCGCCTCAGATTGCCAATAGAGCAACGTGCGATCGGTGAACAACGTCAGAGAAACGAATGCAGCCGATAACATTAACGGCAGGGCTAGCCGAATTAGTGGACCTGGTCCCCAATCGGAAAGCCACCAATGCCGCAATCCGCCTACAGCGATCTGTTCTTGATTTTCAGTTTTCACACCACATACTTTGTTCGAACTCGCTGCCCCGATGCTCTTCCAAGGGGAATTAGAGCCATCGCCGATAAAACTGGCGAGCCTACGACTCCCGTTATCTCGCCAGTCGACATCGAATTTAATTCAATTCAATAGGAACTTTTCATGCCCGAAAATGTGGTATTGTGCTACCCAGTCGAGTCGAAACATCTCGAAATCTTAACCAACGCTTTTCCTGAATACTGCTTTATCAATGCTGGGCAGGAAAAAATTGGTGAACAAATATTCAACGCAGATATCTTCGTGGGGCACGCAAAAGTACCTGTCGACTGGAAATCGGTGGTACAGCAAGGACGTTTAAAGTTGATCCAAAGTTCGGCTGCTGGACTTGATCATTGCCTCGTGCCTGCGGTTATCGAATCGAACATCACGGTCTGCAGCGCTTCAGGGCTTTTTGCAAACCAAGTTGGGGAGCAGACGTTGGCACTGCTGCTGGGCCTTCTTCGCGGCCTTCCGATCTTCTTTCGGCAGATGAATTCTCGCGATTTCACGCGTCGCCCGACCGACGATTTGCACGGAAAACGTGTTGGAATTGTTGGCTTGGGAGGGAATGGCAGACGTTTGGTCGAGTTGCTCGCCCCCTTCCAGCTAACCATTCGAGCAACCGACTATTTCCCAGTCCGCTGCCCCTCGTCCGTAGTCGATCTATGGCCCGCCGATCGACTTGCCGATTTGGCTCGGGTTTCGGACATTTTGATCCTGTGCCTGCCGCTGAACAGCAGCACACATCAACTTATTTCCCGCGAAATTATCCAGGCGATGCCTCGCGGGAGCTACTTGATCAACGTAGCCAGGGGGCAGGTTGTCGACGAAGAAGCGTTAATCGAAGCATTGGTAGCGGGGCATCTTTCCGGCGCAGGAATTGACGTCACTTATAGTGAACCTCTCCCCCTAGCTAGTCCTCTTTGGGATCTACCGAATGTCATCATCACTCCGCATGTGGGAGCCCAAGCGGCATCGCGTGTGGACGATTCAACCAACCTTGCCTGTCAGAATTTGCGGCGTTATCAACTTGGCGAGCCGCTGCTGAACGTTGTCGACAAAAAACTTGGTTTTCCACATCCCGACGCGATGGCAGTTAATGCTAGCTAGTTCGGTTGGGTTCAGGAGATTCTGTAGGTAACGAAACGCAGGAGAACTTGCCTGCCGCATTGATCATCCTACCTACACCGTTATAGTCATGTGTTCTGCGAGCGTGGCCGCGTTGTGATCCACTGCAGAATTTAGCAACGATGGCCAACTCTTCTTCCCATTGTCAAAATCGATGCAGATCAACAAGCGACCCGGCGATATGCATACAACAACGCGGCTTGACGATGGCAAAACGCAGGCCTTCGTCGAATCCGAGCCAACCAATGTTCCAGACTCATTAATCGATCGTTATCGCGGTCTGCTGCGCAGCAAACGAGTTCAATGGACAACTTACCATCGTTTTGAGCGAGAACTTGGCAGTGGTGGACAAGGGATCGTCTACTTGAGCGCTCGAAATGGTGCCGATGGGTTCAACCAACCCGTGGCGATGAAAGTCTTTTCGCCTGAACGATTTGCGAACAGCAGTGCTTATAAAAAAGCGATGGAGCGCGTGGCACTGGTAGCCTCGCGGGTGGCGAACATTCAGCATGACAACTTGTTGGACGTACAAGATTTCGTTGATCGCAACCGAATACGCATCATGGTGATGGAGTGGATCGACGGCTACGATTTGCGTCAACTCATGAGCTCGGAACGATTGAAGCTCGTCAG
Source organism: Pirellulaceae bacterium (assembly GCA_041753315.1). Lineage (GTDB taxonomy): Bacteria > Planctomycetota > Planctomycetia > Pirellulales > Pirellulaceae > Aureliella. The sequence goes on from JBGSUV010000109.1 coordinate 164,368, forward strand.
TGAGCTAGCAGACGGGGCTCGTTGGGAGTATATCGACAGCGTGATTGCAACGTTTGGTCCCGAGCAAACGCGATTTAAAGCAGGGGTTGCAGTAGCCATTGTTCGCGAATGCCTGGCGGCGCTGGATGCCTTGCATCGCGAGGGCATTGTGCATGGAGACGTCAAGCCGGCTAACATCATGCTTAAACGCACGGGGCACGCCAAACTGATCGACATGGGATCTGCCTTCGAAGTGGACGACCCGCCACCCAATCGAGCTTGTACACCCGCGTATGCGGCTCTGGAGGTTCTCGAGGGCTCCACATGCACGCCCCAAAGCGACTTGGCGAGCCTTGGTTACGTGCTAATTGAAATGCTGTCGGGTCGTCCCTGTGTATCAGTCGACCTCAATTTGCGGGAGTTACTAGAAGCCAAGCGACGTTTGCCTCAGCGGCTTTGGGAAATCCTTCCTCCGGATGTGGCCTGCAACAACCACTTGGTCAACTTATGCAAGCGACTAATTGCCACAGATCCGGTCAAACGCTTTCCGACCGCCGAGGCGGCCGAGCTGCTCGAGGATGGGGCTGCACAATTCCATCGACAATTGGTATTTGGTGACTTGGCCAGTGAATACGAGCATGACATCAAAGTCTGGCTCGAAGAGGTACGCCGGATCGAAGACTTTCATACCGAACAACCCGAGCAATCGACGGGCAGCATTTAACGGCACTTAGAATAAAAAGGGCGGCATCCTGCCGCGTAAACTAGCATTCTTTGCTAGGTGTCTTCGCTAAGAGATAATCGATGCCTGCCACATCCGTGACGCATCGGCGGTAAAAAATTGGCCATCCCTGACCAACAAATCATCCCTGCCACGCCGAAGCGGATCCATTGCTATGGCAAAATGAGCGAAGACATAGTTGCTCGAAATTTGAATCTGCCTAAAGAAAAAATGACCATTGAAACGAATCGAAGAGTGGTGGGTGTTGTTGCGAGAATTTGAACAACATTGCTGCACGGTCGTTTCCTCAATCAATTCCAACGTTGCAACACAAGGTTTAACAATTGGAGTGAAGTCAAGAATTGGTTTACGAGTTGTTAGATAAGCGTGATCATCTGTGCGGCGAATCAAGAAGTTACGGATTGTGTTGCTCTCGTCGCTGATTGTCAAGCGCAGTGCAAATTTTTTTTCGATAGCTGGCAACTCAAAACTCTGGACATACAAGATATGCTATGTTGCTGATTCACCCCATTGTGCAATAAGGTACGGCAATTACGCATAGACTCACTTTAACTTTGCACTCAAGTACATTATGAACTCAACGAACCAATGAACATCACACATGTTCTTGACGCGCCGTAATGTTAAACTGAGTAACTCACTGGCTCCATTCTTTCGACCTATCTATGCCTGAGTCTTTTGAATCTAAAGTTGTAACGGGGGCCGATGCGCAGGTCCACTTGAATCCGCTTCAAGCGTTGCGTCTTGACCAAGTCTTGACCGATGATGTATGTCGGCGATTGGGTATTTTTTCAATCCCTGACTCCTTTCGGTTGACCGTTGTCATTCCGGTGTACAACGAAGTTAACACTGTGTTGGACGTAATTGACCATGTCCGTCGCACCAGTTTGCCACTTGAAATTATCGTCGTCAACGATGGAAGTTCCGATGGAACTCGTGAGAAGCTGGACGTTTTGCCGCCTGCCAGCGACCTTCGAATCATCCACCATGAAATCAACCGTGGCAAAGGAGCGGCCTTGCGGACTGGATTTGCCCACGCAACCGGTACCGCGGTCGTGGTCCAGGACGCCGACTTGGAGTACGACCCGGACGACTTCCGGTTCTTAATCCAGCCAATTATCGAAAACCAAGCGGACGTAGTATACGGCACACGATATGGCCATCACGACCGCCCAGTGCCGCCACTTTGGCATGTTTTTGTCAACCGCTGGATCACGCGCTTCACTAATCTCCGTACGGGGCTCTATTTGAGCGATGTGGAAACTTGTTACAAAGTAATGCGTCGCGAGTTGATTCAAGAGCTTGAACCCCATCTCAAGGAGAATCGATTTGGCATTGAAATCGAACTAACAGTCAAACTTGCCCGAAAACGCGTTCGATTTTATGAGCGTCCAATCCGTTACGATCGACGTGGTTTTGATCAAGGCAAAAAAATCGGCTGGCGAGATGGCGTACGTGCTTTATATTGCCTGTTGAGATATTAGGCTGTCAACACACACGTTCCGCTGGAAAGTTAGACATTGACCGACAAGAAACAACTTGCAACTGAACAACCTGGTGGGAGCGGCGTTGCAGACAATGAGCTATTGAAAGATCAGGTGCATGACCAGCAACTTTATTCCCCAGCCATGCTGGCTGAACTACTGCATGTCTCCGTCCGTTTAGTTCGCCGATGGCACCGAGCGGGTCTGCTCGAACCTACTGCAATCGTCATGCAGCTTCCCCACTTCAGCTTCTCGCAGATTACGACCGCAAAGAAGCTGGCGCAGTGGATGAATCAAGGTGCATCTGTGCAATCCATTCAACACCAACTGGAACTGATTCGAAGTCGAATCGGTACGCACGCATCGCTCGACTCGCTCCCCATCGCCGTCATGGGCAAACGCTTGATGTGGTGTCAGGATGAAGTGGTAATGGAAGCCACGGGACAGTTTCATTTCGGTTTTGATGAACTCAGCGATGAGGAAGAACGTCCCGCCACACTCAGCTTTGTCCGGGCCACGAGTTCCCCACATTCTTCCAATCACACGCAAGTTCCGGCAAAGTCAGAATTTATTTCGTTCGAACAAATGGTTGAACAAGCCATTTTGGCGGAAGACAGCGACGACTACGAGGTGGCGATCGAGTGGTATCGCTCAGCGCTGGCAGCACATGGCCCCAATCCAGATATTTGTTTTCAGCTCGCAGAATTACTCTACCGTCAGGGAGATCTCAACGCGGCTCGCGAACGCTACTTCATGGCTCTCGAACTCGACCCAGGCTTGGTCGAGGCGCAGGCCAATTTAGGCTGCGTCTTGGCCGAATGTGGACAATTTGAGTTGGCCATTGCTGCATTCGAAGGAGCTTTGCATCAATTCCGAGACTACGCCGACGTTCATTTTCATCTCGCCCGCGTACTCGACGATACCGGTCAAGCGGCGCGTGCCACAGAACATTGGCAACGATTCCTGGACTTGTCTCCAGCAAGTCCATGGGCGGAGGAAGCTGCCCAGCGCCTGAACCAAAGCGATGTCGCGTGGCTCGATTTCTAAGTTCGATCGCTCACAGTTTGTCACGGCGATTTACGAGGCTGTAAGAAGTTCGACACGCCGCTGCGCGGATTTGGGGCGTTTGCAGGAGGCAACGTGGGAGGTGCCGTCGCGCCCATCCTCTGCGCTGGCTGAGGGGAATCGTATTGCACTTGGCTGGCTTGCAAGTCGGTGACCACCATCGTCTTGACGTTGATCGTTGCCGAATTGATGTAACCAGTCAACGTACCTTGCGGAGGGCTTCCGTCGGTAGGTTGTTGCGTAGGCGTTTTCTTGAGCAGGGCAGGGGTTCGGCCGTCACCGACGATCAACAGCTGGTCTTTGGCTTGTTCGTAGGTCAGACGATAGCTATTGCCTGAGTAATACGCCGACTCCGCTCGACCTTCAAATACCACGTTGCCCAGCGCCTGAAAGTTATAGCTGCCGCTCGATTGACCGTCGATCGCCAAACTTTGCGTCGAACTAAGCCCGCTTGTGTCGTACACTTTTAATTGGTCACAGTTCAGCAGCATCTGATCCAGAGACAGTTGTGTCAGTTTCGATAGATTGATCGTCTCTTCCCAATTGCTTAACGGACCTGTTGCAAGTTCGACTTTCCCTTCAAACACAACTTCATTGCGATCGAGAAACGCGACCATATTATCGCGAAAGCTCAGATGTGCGCCTTGCAGGGGCGACTTGGGAGTCGCACGAGTACTACTCAAACTTGCCGTGCGCCCGGCATTTGGAGTCCTGTCATTAAGGAACTTGGAGTGGATCCAACCAGCCCCGCCGCCGACCATCTTCTGTTCATTAACGTGGTAAGTAAGTACCGGCACGACAACGCGTTCCAGACTTTGGCGGTTTCCATACAGATCGGTTTGTGCCATGCGCAGATCGACATTGTCTCGCAAAATGATGCGATCAACGCTCGGCTGACTGTTTTTCATCTCGTCTGATGATTGCCGCATATCGATGGGCTCAGAGAGCGCGATGTCAAGTCGCTGGCAAAAGCCTTGCAACATCCACAATTGATCGGGGCGGCGCACGACGCCATCAAGTTGGATATCTCCTTCGATATGTATCATCGTGCCATCGAACAGCAAGCGACCTTGCCAGGTGCAGTGAGGTGGTTTACTCCACTCAAGGGAGCCAGCGGTATGCTTGCCGTTGTTCAACGCACGCATGGGGATTGTGAATTCACCCGGTTGATCCATCCACAACAAATTGTGACTTTGATCCAAGCGAATAATTGGTCCCTCCAAAGCCCCGTCTGCCATGACGACTCGCGCTGGTGCTCCATCGATTTGCAGGTCAACCTGACCAGCAGAGTTGGTTGCCAGCTTCAATTGATCACCTTCGATGTGCCATGGAAGCCCATTCAATTCATTCTCAGTGGCGTTCGCAAGCGTTGCAGTTTCAGGTTCACTTTCGATTTGAAGCGGTCCCTGGATGGTTAATGCATCTACCCAGTTCTGATCGCCAGCTGACAAGACCGTTGCGTTGAGCGAAGTGCCGTGAATTACAATTGGATTGAATCGCTTGGCTGGCACAGCGATAGTGGAAGCTGCGACACCTGTTTGTCCAGGTGGCGCGGCGACAGGGATGGCTTGAGGAACGGTCGGGCTGGCAGGCGTGGTAGCAAATTGGTACATCGGATTGCCAAGCGAGTCACTCAGTTGCAGTCCTGGCGGATCGTTCGATGGCGTGGCCGGGACATACACGAGATTGAGAAGCACCGACTCCACGTGTGCCTTGATGTCGCCTGCTGAAAGTGTTGTACTGCCCGTTGCAACGACGCGATCGAGCACATAATCGACTGGAGACGCCGCCTTGTCGGGCGAAGGCAGCCGACTGGATGGACTCGCTGAATTAACCGACGGTCGGACTTGCGTATTCTGCTTAAGCCACAATTGCAGGCGATCGGCCGTCATGAAACCATACTGTTTGTTTTCGACCAACGTTTTGCCCAGCAATTCCACTTTCTGTTCCCCTGGCGTGGAAGCCGGTTCCATCGTGAGCGATTGTTGCCAGCGGACTTGCGATTCACCGATAGCAGTTGTCGCGCTGGTGGTCAGCTCTCCAGGTCCATCGGCATACATCCAGCCCGCGTGCAGCGCTTTGCCATTTTCGTCACTTGGGCTGGCCTCGTAGGCGATGCTCGGTGAACGGTACTCATTTCCCTGGTAGTTCAACCAGGCGATCGATTGGGTTGCATTGGGCTGGTCTAGTTTCCCGGCCAATTCAATACGCTGTCGGTCCAGGTTGACTCGTAGACGTTTTCCGCGAGCGGATGCCCCAAGCGTGGGCGATTTGAGTTCAACCCATTTCTCGCCAACAAAACCCTGCAACGAATCGATGCCCAGAGCGAGGACTTCACGAATGCGAATGCCGCCCATCGTGACACCAGGCTTGTTGACAACCGGTTTAGCCTGAGCAGAAGGATCATCTACTTCTTCGACAGGAGGATCTACTTTGATGGTCACTTTATGGCTTAGGAATTCATCTGGTGGTAGTTCTGCCAATTGGTGCCGTATATGCACGCCATTGGTTAACGTCGCCAGTGATGCTTTGAAGTCGAATGCAAAACGACCTGCGCAAAAAGCCTCCAAAGTGGCAGGCAGTCCGTCCAGTGGTGGAGTGCCTGTGGGAAGCATATTTGCATTCACACCAGCCCAAAGTCCGCCCGGGGGCAGCTCTACTTTAAATTCATCGACATGATAGAGTTCGAGTTCATCGAGCGGGCCCCAGGAGGATGAGGCGTCACTGCCGTCATCGCTGCCAAGCACATCACGCCGCAACATCACTCGCAAGTCCCGCCCGCGGATGATGCTCGTCCCCCACTGCATCGTCACGGCGCGTTGAGTCGAAATGCGTCGGCGATCGATGGAGAGGTCGCTGGTCTGAAGTCTCCACGGTTTCTCGTCGAGCTTGGATACCGAGCGACGGGTGATCGTAATCGCACCATCAAGTTGACCGCGTTCAATCGCAGGCACTCCACCGCTTGTCAGATCGAACGGCTTTTCAAAGTGAATGACCGCTCCTGCTTCGGCTTCCACAACCCACACATCTTGTCGTGCAAAGGCTTGGTCCAACCCCGAGACATTGGTGTTGGAGGAGCGATTCGAGTCGCTTGACTGGGGAAGGATCATCGAAAGCGGTTTGAACTTGAATGTCTTGGGCCCCAATTGTTCCCAGCTGTTTGCCAATAAGACACCGCGACCATTCTGAATAATGATCGGCTTATTGACCTGCCACGCCTCTTCGGCGAAGAAACTCTGCCACCATTTTTCACTTCCAAGAACACCGGTGAATTCGGGTATTTTGATAATGGGTCGACTACCTGGTTCGATCGCCGTTACGACGATGAGTCGATAAGTACACATCGCGAGCAGAACCGCGAGCAGTGCGCTTAAATAGGACTTCGTGAACCGTTTCATTGACATATTATCCGACGGGCTTGGCAGGTATGCAGTGGTCCCAGTTCCCTTTGGCTTTGAGCAATCGCTCGATAACTTCGCGAACGGCGCCACGTCCACCACAAGCTTCGGTGACCCAGCGGGCAGCTTCCCGAACTTCTTTGGCTGCATCTGCCACCGCTACTGGCAAGGCAACTTCCCACATGACAGGTAGGTCTTGAAGATCATCGCCGATATAACAGACTTCCTCCGCGGTTACGCCCACCTGGGCAAAGACTTCGCGAGCAATCGGCAGTTTATCGACCGAGCCTTGTCTCACGATATCGATTTCAAGCTCGGCCGCCCGCAACTTCACAATCTGTGAGTTGCGTGCTGTCAACAAACCAAAAGTGAAACCCGCGCGCTGCCAGAGTTTGATCCCCAAACCGTCGCGCACGAAAAAGGACTTGGTTTCTACCCCTGCATTGTCAATAACGATAGAACCATCGGTCAGTACCCCATCCACGTCGGATAGAATCAACCGAATTCGTCGAGCAAGTTCGTTGTCTTTGGGTGCCATCAATTTTCCTCGATCACAAAGCTCATGCCAGACACAGGGTTGGGTCGCGTGAAGCGATACGTTGACATTCTATTCGCGAACAACCCGCAACACATGGCGAAGCGGTTGCTGATCATCGCTTTGGTTGTTCGCTGCTAAAGGAATCGAAGCGTCCAACTTCGACGCAGTGATCGAAACGACATCCGTCACATCGACGATTCCGAGTGGCACTCGCTGAGCATCGACGACCGGCAATTCACTGATCTTTCGTTCCGACATAATACGCATCGCCTCCGGCAACATGCAGTCGGCTTCAACCGTTGTGAATTCTCGTGTCATGACTTGGCCGATCGATTGATCCAATTGAAAATCTTGCGAACGTTCAAGCAGTCTTGCCAAATCGCTATCGGTAAATATGCCCACAAGTTTTCCTAGATCGTTTGTCAACATGATGGCTCCCGTCCGGCGTCCCGGCTTGCTAACGCGAACCAGAACTTCTCGCAAGCTTTGGGATTGATTTGCAATTCGGCACTCGTCCAATGTCCGCATAACGTCGCAGACACCAGTAAGTTGTCGGCCGAGGTTGCCAGCCGGGTGGAATCTCGCAAATTGATCGCGTGTAAATCCGCGTTGCTCACTTACGACCAGTGTCAGGGCGTCACCGACAGCCAACATGGCGGTCGTGGTGGTCGAAGGGGCCAAGGCGTGCTCCCCCCCTTCCTTGTGTTCTCCCAAAGGGATGGTCACCGAAGCGGCCCGCCCGAGCGTACTTGTTGTTCTCGCGGTAATAGCGATGATCGCCGTCGTACAACTTTTTAGGAATGGTAGAATGCGCGTGACTTCTTCCGTTTCCCCACTGTAAGATAGGATCAGCGACACATCGTTGCTTCGAACGCATCCCAGGTCACCGTGGACTGCTTCCGCAGGATGCATAAAATGACTTGGTGTGCCGGTAGACGAAAAGGAGGCTGAGAGTTTTTGGCCCACGATCCCGGCTTTTCCCATACCGCTTACGACGACCGTTCCCTGGCATTGCAGGAGAATTTGTACAGCCCGCGCAAAGGAATCGTCCAGGTTACCCGCCAGTTGACGGAGGGCGTTGATCTCCAAATTCAAGATGTCCCGCCCGCGTTCGACTAAAGGAGTCGAATCGAAAAGGGGAGCGGTTTCGCCATTGATGGGTGTGCGTAGCGCGTGCCGAGCCATTTGTGATCCTCCCTGACCAACAAAAGCGGATGAATTTTCCGAGAATTCTAGAGGCACTTTGAACTTGAGAGTGCGAGTGTGGGGGTGATTCTAGTAAACCTTTCCTGACGGGGCAATGTAATTTGTGTGGGTTCAAACGACGAGGAAGGGAACTTTGAGAGTTCTGCATGCATTGAGGAAGAAAAGCCGATGCTATCAATCTCCGCTAGAATTCTTCATTCTGGAATCTACAGCAAGGATGACGGGTGGTTAAACTGGGCAGCGTCAATAAACTGAAGCGGTTTTATCGCTCGGTCCCTCACTTTCGGCCACGATGCCACTGAGAGAATATGAAGTTTGTCAGCGACAGCCTGAAACACTATTGGAAACGCATAAGAGATTTTTGCGTTTTCAAAGTTCTTCACGCCGACGATCCCCCGCATCGATTGGCACTCGGCATCGCGATTGGCAGTTTTGTTACGCTATTGCCACTTATTGGCATTCAGATGGTGCTTTCCGTCGCCCTTGCTTGGCTATTGCGTGCCAACAAGCTGGTTGGAATTCCCCTGGTTTGGATTTCCAACCCGCTGACGATATGGATTTACTACCCAGGTTATTGGCTTGGCTGCAAGCTTCTGGGGATCGAGGGGTGGGAAGAACTTAAGAACGAATGGGCCATGCTCGAGGCGAGCCCAACTGTGACCTGGGGGGCAAGAATTCAATTTGGTTGGAGTAACTTTCTTGAATTTGTCCGACCGCTAAGTCTCGGGTCACTCATAATAGCCACTGTGGCTGGGATTCTCAGCTATTACATTGCGCTGTTTGTAATCCGCCGCTATCGGCTCAAACGGTGGGGGCAGTTGATGCCCCCAAGTTTAACGCCGATCGAGGACGAGGCGGATGATGGTGACGATGGTGTTAGGCCCGACCATCGCCCCGCTTCAAAAGGTCCGATGACGGATTCTAAGCAATCGGGCGAATCTGCAGCCTGACGGTCGTCTATTTGGCACCGGACATGGCTGGGAACATTTCCCGGGCCATTTGAATACCGGCAGGGCCTACCAAAACGACAAATATTCCAGGGAATATGAACAGCACGAGCGGGAAGATAAGTTTAACCGCTGTTTTGGCCGCTTTTTCTTCAGCCAGTTGTTGGCGACGAACACGCATCGAATCGCTTTGTACCCGAAGTGCATTCGCAATGCTTGAACCAAACTTATCAGCCTGAATCAGAATCGATGCCAACGCGCGCAGATCGTCAACGCCAGTCCGCGAACCAAGTTCGGTGAGTACTTGATTGCGGGTGCGACCCATTTGTAGGTGCAAATTGCATGTACCGAACTCTTCGGCGATAATCCGGTAGCTCTTCTTCATTTCGGTGGCGACGCGTCGCATGGCTTGATCTAGACCGAGTCCAGCTTCAACGCACACGACCATCAAGTCGAGAGCATCGGGCAGCCCCAGGAAGATCTGTTCTCTACGACGTTTTCCAAGAAAGGACAGTCCGAGAATTGGCAAATAGAAGCCAATTGCTCCGACGACAAAGGTGCGCACACCTGCCGCAGGCGTAAAGCCGTAAAACAATAGCGATAGCCCACCGCCAAACACGAGAAAAATCAGCGCAGCGATCGTGCGGATCGCCAAAAATGTTAGCGGTGCCGTTTCGCTGCGGAAGCCGGCTTCAACCAGCGACTGCTTGAGCTTGCTCATCTCCGCTTCTGTCTTCGGAGTCAATGGCTTAGCCAAGGCGGGCGAAGCGTTCTTCAGCGCACGGGCAAGGCCATCCGACTTGCGAGCATCGCCGGTGGCTCGCTGTCTCGGATCGCTCAGTTCCTGCAGACGCTGCTCGGCGCGGTCGTCGCGATTGTTGAAAAAGTGCCCGAGCACCAACCAGGTGATCGCGCCAAACGCAATAAAAATAGCAACTGGAATAATAATCGCAGTGCCAAGTGTTAATCCAAGTAACATGTCTAGACCTTGATATTGATGATCTTGCGGATAACCAAAGCACCGATGAACTGGAACACGAGCGCTACGGCGAGCATTTTGCGACCTGCGTCATCTCGAAATAGCACCATGGCGTATTCATAGTTCAAATACAACATCACGCAGAACAGCGCTGGTGGAAGCGCGAGGAGCACGATGCCCGACAGTCTTCCTTCGCCAGTTAACGCTTGAATTTGTCCTGCGAGCTTGAAGCGTTCACGGATCAAAGTTCCGATTTTGTCTAATATTTCTGCCAAATCTCCACCCGTCTGACGTTGAAGCATGACGGCTGTCGCGAAAAATCGCAGGTCCAAGTTTGGGACGCGTTCGGTCATATACTCCAACGCTTCATCCAAACTCTTACCCAAGTTTTGTTCTTCAAATGCTCTACCAAACTCACGTCCCAGCGGTTCATGCAGCTCCCCTGCGACCAACCCGAAGCCGGCTGCCAACGAGTGTCCTGCGCGCAACGAGCGACTGAGCAACTCCAACGCCTCGGGCAGTTGTTTGCTAAACTTGGCCATCCTCTTCTTACGCTTAAAGATCAGCCATAACATCGGTAGACAGCCAGTGCTGGCCGCAAACAACGGCATGAGATATTTGGGAGTTGGCGTGAACATGCAGATGGCTGCTCCCACTCCGGCAGCGATACCGCAAATGGAAAGAAACTTCGTGCCCGACATTTTCACATCGGCTTGCATCATTAGCTTTTCGATGTTACCGAAACGAGCCAGAAAATTATCTGCCATCGACTTGGTGTCATCAAGCGAACTGGAGGTCAGGAGAGTCGCTTGTTCGATGTCTTTACCACGCGCCTTCTTGGTCCCGGTCAAAACCGACAAGCGATCCTCAGCCATATTGTCTTGGCTGGGACGAAGCGCCATCGCAACGCCACCAATGAGTGCCGTTACTCCCAATCCGACGGAAATACAAATGATTAGTGGAAGCATGGGACATTACCTCGGGAAATTGCGATATCTCTAATGAGTTGGCTGACGTTCAATGGCATTGGCTACAGTTGCTTACGCTTCCATAATGACGCGTTGACGGAACGTGCTAGCCGGCAAGCGAACGCCGGCAGATTCCAGCCGATGCATGAAGCTGGGACGTACCCCGGTGCACTCAAAGTGACCGTGTGCTCGACCATCTTCACCAATGCCAGTCTGATTGAATTTATAGATGTCTTGCATGACAACTGTATCTTGTTCCATACCGGTGATTTCGGTGATGTGTGTCACGCGGCGGGGACCGCCCTGTAAACGGTTGGCTTGAATAATCACGTTCACCGCACTGGAAAGCTGCTGACGAATCGCCTTGATCGGAAGATCGTATCCGGCCATCATCACCAGTGTCTCCAAACGTGCGACACCGTCACGAGGATTATTGGCGTGAATCGTAGTTAACGATCCATCGTGGCCCGTGTTCATCGCTTGCAACATGTCCAGCGTCTCGCCGCCCCGACACTCACCGATGATGATCCGCTCTGGTCGCATCCGCAGGGCGTTCTTGACGAGGTCGGTTGCAGTGACCGCACCCGTACCCTCGATATTGGCTGGTCGCGTTTCAAGTCGTACCACGTGATCTTGCTGCAGTTGCAATTCCGCCGCGTCTTCAATCGTCACGATGCGTTGGTCGTTGGGAATGAAACTACTCAGCGTATTCAGCAACGTGGTTTTTCCGGAACCAGTACCACCGCAAATAATCATGTTGAGCCGAGCTTTGATGCAACCCTCCAGCAGCATCACCATCTCAGGCGTGAGCGCTTTGTAGTTCAGCAAATCCTCTAGCTTGAGCGGATTGGAACCGAAGCGGCGAATCGAAACCGCGGCACCATCCAAAGCGAGAGGTGGAATGATGGCGTTGACCCGAGAACCGTCTTCCAAGCGAGCGTCCACCATCGGGCACGTTTCGTCAACGCGGCGTCCGACTTTTGAAACAATCCGATCGATGATCTGCATCAAGTGTGCGTTGTCGCGAAATTCGACATCGGTCAGCTCGAGTCTTCCCCGACGTTCGACAAACACGTGCTTGGGACCATTGATCATGATGTCGCTGATCGAGGCGTCTTTCAGCAAGTATTCGAGTGGCCCCAAACCGAAAGTTTCATCAAGTACTTCCTCAATGATCCGGTCGCGCTCGGAACGGTTGAGCAGTGTATTCTCAGCGTCGCAAAGATGCTCAACCACCAAACGAATCTCACGTCGCAGTTGGTCACCTTTCATGTCCCCCACTCGACTGAGGTCAAGTTTGTCGACAAGTTTATTGTGAATCCTGCGCTTTACTTGTTCAAATTCGTCAGCTTTTGATTGTTCCGGTGTGCGTAGCGGCTGATTAAGGGTCTTCATAGCGCGATCCTGCGAAACGTAAAAGGCTTCGACCACCTAGACGAACCGATCGCAATCTGCTTGGGGATGCGCTGATTTACCGTCTAGGCAAACATTGACGAGTAGAGAACTCTCGCTGACGAAGCTTACATCACAGTTCGTGACACCCTTGTGAATCGCAGGATCTTTACAAAAAAACTTCTAGTTTTGCTTGTTTTTCTCTTCGGTTTCATCGCTGGAAAAGCGGTCGTCCAGGTAGACCTGAGCGGTACGAACCATATAACCGTCAATTCCATAACTTTGGGAACGCGTTAAGTACTTGCTTGCCTGCTCCGCGTCATCCAAGGAGTCGTAGTAAAGTCCCACGTACAAGTCGGCATAGAACTTGGCCGACTGCCGTGCCCGCTCAGAAGCCGTGTTCTTCTCAGCTACTTTTAGAACCTCAGCGGGCTCTATCTCACCTTTGAGCATTTGCAGAATGCTCATCATAGGCTCTCTTCCATCGCCCCGGCTTGGGATGACCGTCTTGCGGGCTGCTTCGATGCCGCGCGTTTTTGCGATGCAAAGAAAATACCAGGCCGAATTTTCGACGTCGTCAGGATTCACTTCATGGTGCGTCTTGAATTGCTCCGCCCCGGCGGCAAAATCGCCAACGGAACATAAAGCGATTCCGCGTTGCCAATTTTGTGGAGCTGTAGCAGGCGCCAACTCGACCACCCGATTGAACAGAGGTACGCTGTCCTTGGACTTACCCGATAAGTACAGAAGTTCGGCAGCTGCTTGCTGAACGCCAGCCGATTGTGGCGCTCGCGCCGCCGCTTGGCTGGCCAAGGCGGCAGCTTGGCCAAAGGACTTGTTTCCAAGTAGCCGTTTGGCTTCCGCTAAGAGTTGCTCGGCGGTGCGCGTTTCGGCGGATTTTGATGTTACGTCGTCCTCTTGTTCCGTTTGTCCATGTACATTGGCTGCCATCAATACGAAAATGCATAATGCGGATAAACAGTGTAGCGAGTTGTCGCGACTTGCGTATTTTGTAGTTGGCGAGTAACGTCGTTGAGCAATCACAATTCACATCTCCCGTTCTTTGAGTGGATCCGATGAGCCATCGTTTGCTAATTCGCGATGCCCAGGTCGTTTTGCCTGGCCAAGTTTCCAATACCCATGTTCTGGTAGAGAACTCCAAAATTGTCGCAGTTGACGCTGCACGTGACCAGCCTGCTGACGAAGTGATCGAAGGAGCAGGGCTGACGCTACTACCCGGAGTGGTCGATGATCAAGTTCACTTTCGAGAACCCGGTTTGACCCACAAGGAAGATCTCGAATCGGGAAGCCGCGCCTGCGCAGCCGGTGGCGTTACCACCTTTCTCGAAATGCCCAATACCAATCCTACCACAACCAACCTGGAAGCGCTCCAGTGGAAATTGAAGCGAGCTAGCGAAGTCTGTCGCGTCAATTATGGATTTTACGTCGGAGCCACCGAAACCAACGTCGAGTTCCTCAATCAGGTCCATCAAACGCCGGGTATCAAGATCTTCATCGGTTCCAGTACGGGAGACCTCTTGGTCGACAGTCAAACTGCGCTAGAACGCATCTTCGCGGAGACAACTTTGCCGATTTGTGCACACTGTGAAGATGAAACGACGGTACGAGCGAACCGAGCTGCATTGGGAGATCAGCTTACGGTCGCCGATCACTCGCGCATCCGCAATGTAGAAGCTGCAGTCATTGCGACACGGCGGGCGATCGAACTTTCGCTGCGCTACCAACATCGCTTCCACGTATTGCACGTCAGCACGGCGGCGGAAATCCCTTTGATGGAAAATACAGCTCCCTACATAACAGCAGAGGTCTGTCCTCACCATCTGTTCTTCACAACCGATGATTATGCGAGACTCGGGACGTTGGTCCAAATGAACCCGTCTGTCAAATCACCTGAACATGCTCCTGCGCTCTGGCGGGCCCTTCTGGATAATCACATCCAGGTCATCGCGACCGATCACGCTCCTCATACGCTCGAGGAAAAGCAGCAGGAATATCCCAAGTCGCCCAGTGGTCTGCCAGCGGTTGAGAACAGCTTGGCCCTGATCCTTAACGAAGTCAATCAAGGTCGATGTACGCTCAACCAGGTTGCCAGTTGGATGTGCGATGCACCAGCCCGAGTATGGGGATTGGTGGGTAAAGGACGAATTGAACGCGGCTACGACGCCGATCTCGTCTTGGTCAATATGCAGCAGCAGAAGACGATACGGAACGAAGAGCAATTTGCGCGATGTGGTTGGTCACCGTGGGCGGGAGTCTCACTGCAGGGTTGGCCCGTCCGCACGATTGTTCAGGGTAAAACGGTATTCCAGCACGGTCAAGTTCGCGAGGAGGTTCGAGGATCCATGGCCGTCTGCGATCACGCCCGAGGCGGCTACTGGAAAACTGCCGACGGGGTCGGAAGCTAAGCCTCGTCACACCATCAATTCCGCTCAATAAGAATTGAGCGGAAGAGAGCCGCGCAAAGAAGCAACCAAAAGCACTTTTAGCGCTGAAGAATCGATACCGTGTTCTGCGCTTCAGATTTTGGCTTTGGTGGAACCGGTAGTGGCACAGGATCTTGTCCACCATGCTCACATCGGTACCATTCCAGATAAGCCTCATCTGCGTTTTCACGCGCCGCATCAAGTACCACTAATGCTGCTGCATATCCCGCCGCCTCGGCCTCACAACCAGGAGGAGCGTTGCTTTCTATAATTGGAATCGTGCATGTATGAATCGTTCCAATTGTCTCAACTCGCAAACCCTCACTCGTCGCTTGGGAGCGACCACCAAAAACTGCTCCCGCTGCGCAAAGTACGGCAGCGAAACCCATTCCTAATCCCACCGAATCAAAAACTCGAACTCGCGATGTGCTTTGCCCCACTTTCGGACCCCTCTGCAAGTAGATGACGTAACTTCGCTGCTACTGGGTCGGGCCTTTCAGATTCAAGCCGTGCATCAAGAGATGATCTCGTGCGAAGCGTTCGAATCACATCGGCCTCTGACTCACTTAGAACGAATTCATCGACTTGGGGTGGATTACTACTTGAGGGAATCATAAACACTAATAGTGCGCAAAGCACCACTCCGCCAATCGCGGACAAAATTGTGGAAGGCTTAGTCCAAAAATGGGGGCTCTGGGTTGAGGCAATCGTGCCACGACTCAACAACTCTTCTGCCAATGCCCGGATCTCTTTGGTAGATGGCGGTTCTCCTGTTTCTTGAAGACGATGTTTCCATAACCCAAACATGACGTAGCTGAGCGGTGAATCGTGGGGGCCCAAATAGTAAGGTCGCCTTCGGTGATTGACCCTTGTGGAGCCTCGCGCATCCGGACTGGTGGGATAAGTGAATTCATGAGAAGAATCGATTTTATTGTAACTCATGCTGCCCTTGCCCCGGTGTAGTGAACCTGTAGTGAAGCACTTTGCATCAAAATTCGTGAACTTTCACTTAACGCAATGCGATGTGGTGAACGATATCTATCCTGTGTTGCGTTTACAATTACTTGTAACGCCCCACCCACTTAGCGTAAGCTAATCATGACAACCAAGAAATATGGTTGTCTTCTAGGTCGCAGGACCTAGGACGTTCCTGTCATACCGTGTTGCCCCCACGGTATGACAGACGTACGTCCTACAATTTTCGAAGTTGAGTTGGGTAACTCGTTCAACTAAGAAATTCTTCGCGCGCGACCAAGTTAGTCCGCTCAGTCGTTAGGATCGATGGATTTGTCACAACCACCCTCATAATATATTTTTTATCCGACTGCAAGTATTTTTGTGCAGATTCGCACACAGATGCTCGACTTTTCACGTTTTGCACAACCTGACTGGCCTGTCGGTGAGCTCAATCTTGCAGCAGCTTCTTTCCGCCTTTGCGGGGATTGCCTTTGAAATGAACCCCGTGGGCGATAAACCCAAGTAGAGAAGCAGGCGTTGGTGGTCCAAAAAAATCAAGCTTGCAAGCCGGAGTTGTCGCGACGTATGCTCTAGTGAGTGTCGCGCGATTGTCCCCAATCGCTTCGGGAACGATTGAGACACATGCGGACTCGTCCCCCTAATTCTTAATGTGGACGCGTTCTTAATGTGGACACAGCACGAGCTAGTTTCGGGCAGGCTGTTTTTATTGCGGTGTACAGCTTTGAAATTCGTAAGACCATCCATTTTACTATTAGTTTGGGTAGCGTTTGCGGGCATTACATCCGCAGCGGATGTTGTTGTCGTTCGTCCGGCAGCTTGGGCCTTCGCGTTGGAGGACTGGAAAGAACACCGACAATCGCAAGGCTTTCAAATCGTTGAAGTCGACTCGTCGATTGGGCGATCCGAGATTCGCAGAGCCATTGAAACCGTTGCAAGCGACAGCAACGGACAACTCCGATTTGTTTTGCTGGCGGGTGATGTGGCCGGTCGTGAGTTGCCAGCAACTGACGTTCCGACATTTCACCATGCAAGCACCGCCATGGTCCGATTTGGTGGTGAACCGATGTTAGCTTCGGATAACGACTACGGTGACCTCGATGGTGACCACTCTCCTGATCTAGCTGTTGGTCGCATACCTGCCGATTCTGCGGAGCAACTCAAGAGCGCGCTGGCACGAGTGATCGCTTACGAAAAACAGAACGACTTTGCGACGTGGCGACGTAACGTCCATGTCGTCGCTGGTGTGGGAGGGTTTGGAGCGCTGACCGATTCAGTCATTGAAATGACAACTCGGCGCTTCTTAGCCGATCGGATTCCGGGATGGTCGGCGTTGACCATGACCCAAGCTAGTTTGCAAAGCCATTATTGTCCTGATCCCCATCAGTTCAGCGATACCTGCATCGGTCGTATGAACGAAGGCGGAATGTTCTGGGTCTATATTGGACACGGTCACGTGAATACATTGGACTACTTAAAAGCCGGCGACAAGTTTTTGCCAATCATGACCAACGACGATGTGCCGGCAATCAACACGACGGGCCGCGCTCCCATTGCTGTTTTCCTTGCCTGTTACACCGGTGCTTTTGATGCCTTGGAAGACTCCTTGGCAGAAAAATTGGTGCTGAGCGAGGCCGGCCCCATTGCAGCGATTGCTGCCTCTCGCGTATCCGGTCCCTATGGTTTGGCCATGCTCTCCGACGGTATGTTGGCTAGCTGTTTCGACCAGCAGACGGAAACGCTAGGTGAAGTTGTCATGCAAGCCAAACAAAACTTGCTTGATGACTCCCGATTTGATAAAGCCGAGAGTGCTACAAGCCAACTCGGGATGATCAATGCAATCGCCGACGCGTTGACCCCGGCGGACTACGACTTGCGGGCGGAACGATTGGAGCATGTTTGGCAAGTCAACTTGCTCGGAGATCCCATGCTCAAACTTAGCCATCCCACAAACCTCGCGTTGTCAGCCAAGGAGTTGGTTTACCCTGGCGAAGTTGTCACGGTATCCGGTACGTCCAAGTCCGCCGGGAAGCTAACCCTAGAACTGGCGCGATGTCGTGGGCAAGTCAGTGAAAATGTCAAGTTGATGCACGTTGGCTTGGGAGACGACGAAAGTAATGATTATCAAAGTCGCTATTTGGCGGCGAATCAGTGCATAGTAGTTGCAGAAGAACTATTGTGTCCTGCAGGTCCTTTTTCGCTGAACATCACGATCCCCCCCGACCTTCCACGTGGCAAGTACTGTTTGAGGATGTTTCACGAAGGAGATGGGGGGTGGCAAGTCGGCTATCAAGAGATCAAAGCGCGTCCACAAGCCACGATCCAGCCCGCACTGGAGTGAGTGTTTTTTAACTGATCGACGGGAAGCAGACTTTTGGTGTAAAATGGATGTTTAGCCAATCTGCCAGACTTCCTTCCATCAGATAGCCCTCCATGCTCCGATCTTCTCCTTCCGCTGCTGTAAAAAATAGGTTCTGCCGCTCGACAATGGCGGTGTTTGCGCTGGTGATCACGAGCCTCAACAGCAGCGCAGCAGATATTTCTTTTGCGACCGACATCCAACCACTGCTCGCGCGCAAGTGTTATTCATGCCATGGCCCAGATATCCAAGAAGGGGGGCTTCGATTTGATGATCGCGCAACGCTGCTCGTGGCGGCCGATAGTGGACAGACGCCGATTGTCCCCAGCGACTTGGATGCCAGCGAAGTCATCCGGCGAGTTTGCAGCGAAGACGACTCGGAGCGTATGCCCCCCGAAGGAAAGCCGCTGACCGATTCCGAAATCGAAACGTTGTCCGCTTGGATTCGTGCGGGTGCCGAGTATACACCACATTGGTCATTCCAGCCGATTCAGCGGTCACAGGTTCCGGACGTCACCGATAGGGAGTGGCCCTCGCAGCCACTCGATCACTTCGTATTGGCCAAAATTGAAGCTGCCGGCCTTACACCTGCCCCTGCCGCCGGTCCCGAAGATCTCATTCGCCGCGTCTACTTGGATATCACCGGACTGCCCCCAACGCCAGAAATCGTTCAAGAGTTGAGCCAAGACTGGAGCGAGGAGACCTACGTGCAACTCGTTGATCAACTACTTGCCGACCCGGCTTTTGGTGATCGCTGGGGCAGAACGTGGCTTGACGTGGTACGTTACGCCGAAACCAACAGTTTTGAGCGCGACAATCCGAAACCCAACGCCTGGAAATACCGCGACTACGTCATCCGGTCCTTTAACAGCGACAAACCGTACGATCAATTTGTGCGCGAGCAGATTGCTGGCGACGAACTCGATGATATTACCACCGATAGCTTAACTGCCACCGGTTTCTATCGACTGGGCATCTGGGACGACGAACCCGCAGACCCTCTGCAAGCGCGTTTCGACGAATACGATGACTTGGTAACAACGACCAGCCAAGCATTTCTCGCTCTGACGTTGAATTGCGCACGCTGTCACGACCATAAAATTGATCCACTCAAGCAGAAGGATTATTACCGAATGGTCGCCTTTTTCCGTGATGTGACGAGCTACGCCGAACGCAGTGACGGAAGTACCAACAATCAACTGCACCTTGATCCGGAATTGGCGCATCAGTACAAGGAGATCGAGAGACAACAACGCGAACTACGCGACACGACGCATCGACTTGAACAAGAAGCGATCGTGAAAATGCCTGCACCCGACCAACGAGCTACTGAGGGTCCTGAACGAAACAAAGTTTTACGGGAGAAACTACGGGACTTTATCGAACCGTCCAAGTGGGAAGAGTATCAAGCTCTGAAGCGCGAGTTGCGCGAACTCAGCGCGCAGCGTGAGCAACTCCCCCCGCAGGAAACGGTATTGGGCCTGGCAAAGCTTGACCCGCATCCCGTCGAAACCCACGTCTTGCTCCGCGGCAGTCCACATAACGAAGGTGACTCGGTGACCCCTTCGTTTCCTGAGCTACTTGGCGGCGGAGTGCCGGAGATTCCTGCCCCACCGGCCGATGCGCGGTCCGCCGGTCGTCGGCGAGTATTGGCCGATTGGCTAGCCTCCAAAGACAATTGGATGACTTCGCGGGTGATCGTTAACCGAATTTGGTTGAATTACTTTGGCCGTGGCATCGTGCGCTCGCCAAACAACTTCGGATTAATGGGGGACGTACCTTCACATCCTGAGTTGCTCGACTATTTAGCCAGCGACTTAATGGATCATGATTGGAGTCTCAAGTCGATCCATCGCAGCCTATTGCTCTCGAGCACCTACCGCATGAGTACCCAAAACAATGAACTTGCAGTTGCTAAAGATCCGTCCAACAATCTGTTCTGGCGACAGAATCTGCGAAGATTAAGCGCCGAACAAATTCGCGATTCTGTCTTGGCGGTTACTGGGCAGATCAATGAGCAGCAGTTTGGTGAAGTCATGTATCCAACACTGTCTGCGGAAGTGCTTGCCAGCCAATCTCAACCCGGTAAGGGCTGGGAGAACTCGACTCCAGCCGATCAAGCGCGACGCAGCATTTACATTCATGTGAAACGCTCGTTGCCCGTTCCGATGTTGTCCGCATTCGATTTCCCAGAAACCGATATCACCTGCGAAGCCAGGTTTTTGACGACGCAGCCGGGACAAGCTTTGACCATGCTCAACAGCGATTGGATGCAAACTCAGGCTGCTGCTCTACTGCGCCGTGTACAGGCTGAAGTTGGCGACGATCTGACAGCACAAGCCACGCGTTGCCTTGAATTGGCACTATGCAAACCGGCCAATGCCGAAGATGTCACCGAGTTGGTCGACCTGGTCAAGCGTTTGTCGGCACACTCCGAACTCGATGATGTTGCTCGACGCCGCGCGATGTGCTTGGTGACTCTCAACTTAAATCAATTCCTCTACCTAGACTAAGCGATATTAAGATGGTTAATTCGAACAGAACTGCTTCGTTTTGCGGACGCACTCGCCGGGAGTTCCTGTGGCAAACGGGAGCTGGTTTTGGCGCCGTGGCCCTATCGACGATGCTTGGACGCGATGGTTTCTTTAACACCACTGCCGCGGCCGATGTTCGTTCCAATCCGTTGGCAGCCAAAGCGCCCCACTTTGCGCCAAAAGCCAAGAGCATCATTTTCTTGTTTATGTATGGCGGGCCAAGCCATATCGATACGTTTGATTACAAACCCAATATGATCGGCATGGACGGCAAAAGCGTCGATGTGAAGACGTTTGGCCGCGGTGGTCACCGCAATCAAGGTCGCATTGTCGAACCGCGCTGGAAATTCAAGCAGTACGGCGAGTGCGGCAAATGGGTCAGCGACTTGTTCCCCAACGTCGCTGAGTGCGTAGACGACATAGCGTTTCTGAACTCGATGACCGCTGATTCTCCCATCCATGGTTCCGCGATGCTCATGATGAACTCAGGCAAGATCCTGAGTGGATCGCCCGCCTTAGGATCTTGGGTCAACTATGGACTGGGCACGGTCAACGAAAATCTGCCCGGTTTCGTCGTCATGCTGGATCCTACCGGTGGTCCCATCAGTGGAGCCAAGAACTGGTCGAGCGGTTACATGCCCGCAACTTATCAAGGTACGGTGCTGCGTAGCCAAGGCAATCCCATTCTCGATCTGCAGACGCCGGCGGGAATTAGTCGCCCCGTGCAACGCGAAATGCTCGACTCCATCGCTGCCATCAATCAACGGCATTTGGATGCGCACGGCGGCAACGATGACCTGGCAGCGCGTATCTCCAGCTACGAACTCGCCTACAAGATGCAAGAACATGCTCCGGAAGCTGTTTCTTTCAAGGACGAAGACTCAGAAACTCTCGAACTGTATGGAGTGAACAACCCGAAGACGGAAGACTTTGGCCGCCGTTGTTTGATCGCGCGACGCTTGGTCGAGCGCGGCGTGCGCTGCGTGCAGCTTTATAGCGGTGGTGCGCACAACGATGACAATTGGGATGCACATGGTGACTTGGAGACAAACCATAACAAACATGCCGGCGCCACCGATCAACCGGTCGCCGCCTTGTTAAAAGATCTCAAGCGGCGCGGTTTGCTCGATTCGACGCTGGTCGTTTGGGGAGGTGAGTTTGGGCGGCAACCGACTGCTGAATATGCGATGGGTTCCGGGCGCGACCACAATTCATTTGGCTTTACGATGTGGATGGCCGGTGGTGGTATAAAAGGTGGAGTCAGCGTCGGCGCCACCGATGAACTAGGATCAACTGCCGTTGAACGCCCGCTGCATGTTAAGTACTTGCACGCCACGATCCTCAATCAAATGGGGCTCGATCCGAACTATCTCAGCTACTTTTACAGTGGACTAGATCAGAAGCTGGTCGGCGTCGAGCACATCGAACCGATTCATGAGGTTATCGGCTAGACAGGCAGTAATTTTTCTGGTCATGCTAAATAACTTCAGCCGGGCGTCCTCGCTCACTTATTTATAACGACTCGTTCTTGGGCGAGTGTATCTTCACAAAGGTTTAACCTCGCAGACCTTTCGCTACCCAGCAGTAGAGCGACACTTATAGTCATATTGCTCTTATGCCCGTTAGCTCTTCAGGAGTAAGTGATGAAGGTTCATGGAAATTTTAGAAGCGCGTTCACTTTGGTTGAATTACTGGTAGTTATTGCGATTATCGGCATTTTGGTTGGGTTGTTGTTGCCTGCGGTACAAGCAGCCCGCGAAGCTGCCCGGAGAATGGACAGCACCAATCGATTGCGTCAGCTCTCTCTGGCTGTCCACAATCACGAATCGGCGCGGAAAGAACTACCGCCCTCGATTACGACAATCACTGGAGACAAAAGCTATATTCGCGGCTCCGTTTTCCTTCATCTTCTGCCTTACCTTGAGCAGCAAAATATGCTGAACTTGACGGTTAGCACGGGTAACTACTACGGTGTCTACCGGGAGAAGGTGGACTTCCTTCGCAACCCATGTGATGCCACGGAAGGTGCTGATGGCTTGCTGAACCACGTGCCATGGGGAAACTACGGCGTAACGGGCTACGCAGCCAATTATAGTGCGCTTGGGTACGTCCGAGTCGGAGATCGAAAAGTGCATAAACTGTCGACTTTGACAGACGGAACGTCCAACACGTTGTTATTCACGGAAAAGTTTCAGTCGTGCCGAAATGCGGCCTACTACTCGAACAACGATAACTGGTACTACAACATCTGGGCATATGGTGAAGAATATTGGTATGAGTGGAACCCCATCTTTGCAGCTTATATCACTGGTCCCGAAAGCAAATTCCAAGTAATGCCATCACAAGGGAGCGAAACTGCGACTTGCAATCCACTTCTCGCCACCGCCCCGCGCTCATCCGGTATTTTGGCTACCAATGGCGACGGAAGTACAAACCATATTTCGTCAAGCATTGACCCAACGGTTTGGTGGGCATTGTGCACACCCAACGGCGGCGAAGTTCTTCCATCGCTCGAATAGGCCCAGCGCGAGAGTCTCATGTTGTTTAAAATGAATAAGTTCCTATGTAGTGTGCGTTGCTTGGTCCTGTTTGTGATGTTGAGCTGGGTCGTAGGCTGCAGCCAACCACAGCCCAGCATTGAGGTTAAGGGGACTATCATGTTTTCTGGCAAGCCGGTATTCCCAGGTAGCGTGATTGTGATGGACGATCAGGACCGCACCTACATCGGTAACTTGGATGATCAAGGTATGTTCCGAGTCATGGTCGACCAAGCGAGTCCCATTCGATTGGCGATAAAGACGCACAAGCTTGGAAACGCAGGGCGCATGCCGGCCAGCGGAGACCCGGCTGCGGAGGAGGGTTCCAGAGAAGCAGGTGTACCCAAAAAATTTCAGAATGCGAATGTCAACATTCCAGACAAGTTCGGCGCGGTCGCTACATCAGGCTTGAATTTTGATGTTAGCGACACCGGGGGCGACTTGGGGACGATCCAGTTGTAGATAGCTTGCGATCGACGGTTTGAACGTTTCTGTTTAGAAACGGTTAATTAGATTTAAAAATCAGCAATTTTGCTTGACGGGCTGTGGGATCGAAGCAGACTGATCAGCGTTTGCAAGTACGCACTTCGATACTATTTCTCAAGCAGGGCAAGAACATGAACCGGCAAGCTTTGGCGAAACGACTTGGAACGACGGTCGCATTGGTAGGGGCAAGCTGCACAGCTACTACCAGTTTCGCTTCGATCGTTACGTTGACTGGAGTCGCAGGTGTTGGAAGCAACTCAAATATTCCGGCTGACCATGGCAGCGTCGCGGGCGAAGTAGATTTGGATTGGACTCCCAACGGAGGCGGGGGATGGCAAACCTACACCGCATGGCCAAACGGGGGCGACAACGGTGATGTCTATCAGATCGACGGAAACGATGTATCCATCAATTTCGCACCGCTCGCCAACGTCGAATTGACGATCCAAGATTTCGACCTCAACGTTTGGCCAGGGGGTGGCGATACCAGCGTCGACTGGTCCGTTCTGGCAGGGCCAGGGGGTAATATCTTGGCATCAGGTTCCGTCGTAGTTACGAACGGATCCGTGCTAAATGTAGCGCCGAATTTTGTTGGTAGCGCCGGCCAGGCCCTAACACTGCGATTGTTGCAACTCAACGGAGGTCCCTCATACTTGGCCATGGACAATCTCACTTTCGCGACCAATGTAGTACCAGAACCAACGTCGCTGACAATGCTTGGGCTGGGGTTGGGCGCGGCTGCCATGCGCCGCCGCAAGCGAGTTTTGGCATCCTAACCTGCAAATCAACATGGATGACAACGTCCTCATCAATTCCCTCGAGAATGGAGACGTCGACGAAGCCTTAAAACTATTCAAGGGGCGCGCCAATGCAAGCCTGAGTGGCCTTACTCAACAACTCCAGTATTGGCTGGTCCTTTGGAAGGCGTACGAATACGAGCAGGCGGAAGCGATGGTGAATCAACTTATTCACCATCCGGAAACAAGCTTAACGGATTACCAAGTTATTGCTGCGAAGTACTTCCAGTTGGGTCGTTTTCATGATGCGGCAAACATCATGAACGTAGCCGTTGAGCGCTCGCGCGAAAATGCGGGGGTGGAAGCCACGGTACAACTCGCCGGTTGTTTGGAACGTATTGGACAATTTGACCAAGCTACGGAAGTGCTTAATGGTGCGTTGAAGACTTCTCCGCGCGATGTCTATGCGATTCGGTTAAAGGGGCACTTGTTGTTTCGTCAGTCGCTGTTCAGTGAAGCGGCCCAAGTGCTGGCCGACGGAATTGCGACTACCGACCAAAATGAGAACTGGCCATTGCATCATGAACTGGCTCAAGTTTTTGATCGACTGGGTAACTACGCTCAGGCTTGGAATCACCTCGAAGCAGCCAAATCGCAGCTTGCGCCGCGAGCAGTCGATTATCTGAAACTATGCGATCGGATCTGCGAACGTCAGTGGAGCCTTGCATGTAGTATCACGGAGGCGGACGTTCAGTATTGGTACAAGGACGAACGTCATTTTTCCGAGCAACGCCGCGTTGCGGTGTTATGTGGATTTCCTCGGTCGGGAACAACGCTACTGGAGAGCTTTCTGGCAGCTCATGAGGATATTCTCACGACGGATGAGTCCGGAATCGTATCCGCACAGTTCACCAACCCACTGGTCTGGCAAGCGCCCTCGGTCGGAGATGCCTTGATCGAGCTGCGTGGGTTTGATACCGAGCAACTGGACATCGGTCGTGGAACCTATTGGCAATTCACCGAGCGACATTTGCAACAATCGCTCCGTGGCAAACTGGTTGTTGAAAAAGACCCGCTCCTGCTAACTGAACTGGCGGTTTTTGTCAGACTTTTTCCTTCCGCCCCAATCATCGTTGCACTGCGAGATCCGCGCGATGTGGTGTTGAGCTTTCTGTTTACAATGGTCCCCTTGATGTGGAGCAGCGCGCCGTCGGTAACTGCCACGCACGCCGCCAAATTCTACTCAAACTGCATGCGGCACTTGCTCGTTTGGCAAAAACAGTTGGGTTCTCAACTACTCACGAGTTCATACGAAGATCTCATAGCTCGCCCCGATGAGTCGATGCAGAAGATATGCGATTTCATCGGAGTTCCGTACTCCGCGCAGTTGACGCAGCGTCAGCGCGAGTCGGAGCGGATCTATTCCACACCCAGTTATCACGCTGTCAATCAACCGATCCAATCAAACTCTGTGAAACGCTGGCAGAGCTACGAACGGCAATTGGAGCCCGTCGCAGAGATTCTAGAGCCCTACATCCGAATGTTTGGTTACGAGTAGCTGGTTTGTAGTAACAGAACTTTTTACTGCCAACTATGATTCATCGCAGCTGACTTTCGCGTATCGAGCCAGCTGCCACTTGTTACAGTGCTGGCGAATTTCTTGATCCAGTCTTAAATTGAATAGAAGCTTGAAAATGTTTATGTGTCTGGTGTTCATCACTTCCCGAAAATGGCGTGAGGTTTTCGAGTCGCGGGCAAACTAGGCTTGTTCAAATGATTGTGAGGTGCCACGATGAGTTCAAAAAAGAATGACCGCTGGCTCGGCGCGAAACTGCAGATCATGGCCGCCGTGATTTTCCTATGGGGACTCTACGGCGTCAGTTTCGGCGAAATCTGGATTGGTAGCCAAACTCGATCCGCAAATGCGATTACGGGCACCATGAGATCCCAGCACTCATTTCAAACATTTACTGGGGGCAAAGCGCGGGGAATGGGTCTCGCCATGATGCTAGGAGCCACTGGATTGACACTACTCAATGTGTCTCTGAAGCGAGAAAGCCACTCGCTAGCGGTCTCAGGTCTCGGACTGATGGCAATTGGCGTAGTCGTGTTTTTGGCTGCACTTATCTTTTTGCGGTACTGAGAGCTTACTCAAACGGCGCACCGCGGATTGAGTCCAACCTTGGGTTGCGCTGCTTCTCGCTCCACCCTGGGCTTTCAAGTGTCTTGCTTCATAACTGTCGCGGCAGACTTGGTTCTCCATGGTTCCCGAGCCCTCTAGCATCCTCGCACTACTCGCCGCCGCGACGATTCTAACAGCGCATCGACACCGACGTCGATCTGAACGCTTTATGGTAAAAACGAGTTGAGCCGCAACACATAGATTGCCCACGGTGAAACGCTCGTTTCCGTCACCCAAGCAAAAGGTTCTGATAAATCGCCGAGTGGTCGATGTGTCGCCTCGACATTTAATCCAGCTGAACGGTACACATCCAAGTACGATGCGTCGTCACAGAACACATCATCGACTGCCCTCCTATCGCTGACGTCCAGCATCACGATTCGCACGACGTCGCCGTTTTGGGCAAGTTGATTATCCGGAAAATCTTTCGTGGTAAACGACGCCCATTCATGCACGTAGATCTCGGGGGCAGAGACGAGATTTACGATGCAACCGCCAGGTTTCAAATGCACCGCGAAGCTCTTAAAGTACTCCGACTTCTGAATATGCGAAGGGATGTTGTCGAACGTGAACGCTGACAGAATAAGATCGTATCGTTCGTTGTTCAAAGCGATCAACGTCGAATCGGAGGCGAGCCGGTAATCTCCATGTGGATCGCGTTCCCTCGCTCGCTTCAACATGGGATCAGAGATATCCACGCCAGTCACGTCGTAGCCAAGCGTCTTTAGGAACCGGGTCGAACGTCCCGCTCCGCAGCCGAAGTCCAGCGCCTTCTTCCCTCTTACGTGCTCGGCGAATAACTTGGGGAGATCCCGGAAGGCAAGGTAGTACGTGCCGGGAAACTCTAATTGGTCGTACGCAGCTGCTCGAACGTTGTCGTTGTAGACGTTCTCAAATGCCACTTTTGAGTTCCTCACGCATATATGACCTGTTCACCAGCGACGTTTCGTTGGCCATTAATCAACTACTCTAACGTAGAAGACTGACGAGAACACGACTATGCTAAAGCGATTAGTTGGACAGCGCCACGTTGAATCGAATTCCTAGTGATTCGAGGCTATTTGTTTAACTTAGCCTTTTTGGCGTTAGCCACGGTTTTTCCCTGAAATAAACCGCGGCTAACGCCCAGCGGCTGATTCAAAGTGGCGCTGTCCAATTAGATCCCACACTTTTCTTTCAAAACTGGTGCTGCGTCAACATTTAATTTTCGGGTAAGGTATTGGATCTTGCTAAAGCTCCCTGTACCGCAGGTCCTTTAGCAAGGCCCACGACCCTAGTTTTCAATTTTGGCGCAGCACCAGGCATACTCCATGACTCGAGGTGCAATTTGAGTCAATGTCACATATGTCCACATTGCAACTATACAGATACTGGAGCAGATACCTTTATTGATAGCTCCGCCTGCCCTCAATGTGGCGGTGCGATTGAGTTGGACGAATTGCAGGTTGTGTCGGCGCCCAACCGTGCCCTATTACCGCAGGCACGCATCGGTAAATTCCGGTTGATTGAAACCGTGGGTGAAGGTGCCTATGGAATTGTTTGGAAAGGCGAGGACGTTGAGCTTGGGAGAACGGTCGCGGTAAAGCTCCTGCACTCGTCGTTGCTTGCTCGCAAGGCAGATGCCGAAAGGTTCTACCGCGAAGCGCGGGCCGCAGCCCAATTGCGTCATCCCGGTATCGTCGCGGTGCACGAAGTCGCAGAACTGGACGGTGTTCCCGCAATCATCTCTGAGTTTGTGGATGGCTTGACGTTACGTCAGGTCATTTCGGAAAGGCAATTGGATTCTTCGGAGACAGCTGTCCTGGTGGCCCAGGTAGCCGATGCACTCGACTATGCACACTCCTTGAAAGTCATTCACCGCGACGTCAAGCCGGGCAACATCATGGTTGCCCTGCAAGCGGGCGAAGGAGCGAACACTCTGCTCGGTTCGGCGGGACCACTTACCATCAATGCCAGAGCGGGGTCCGTTTCGATATCTTCCGCATCTATGTCACCGCGGGCCCGCTTACTCGATTTTGGATTGGCGCTGCGCGAAGAAGCCGAAGCCACCATGACCAATGATGGTCAGGTCCTTGGGACTCCGTCTTACATGAGTCCAGAACAGGCCAGCGGGGACAGTCATCGCGTGGATCGACGAAGCGATGTTTATTCGCTCGGGGTAGTGCTCTACGAAATGCTGACTGGAGAGGTTCCGTTTAAAGGGCCCTCGATCGTCGTCTTGCGCAAGGTGATCGGCGACGAACCG
Organism: Pirellulaceae bacterium; assembly: GCA_041753315.1. GTDB lineage: Bacteria > Planctomycetota > Planctomycetia > Pirellulales > Pirellulaceae > Aureliella. The sequence goes on from JBGSUV010000109.1 coordinate 193,565, forward strand.
CAGCGTCCACGCGAGCTGCGGCCAAGTGTCCCTCGCGACCTGGAAACTATCTGCCTCAAGGCGATGAGCAAGGTGCGTGAGTCGCGATACCGGACCGCCGGAGAGCTGGCGGCCGACTTGCGACGATATCTGGCTGGCGAGCCGATCGAGGCCCGACCGATCGGAGCGCTCGGAACCATCTGGCGCTTCTGCCGCCGCAATCCAGCCACAGCAGCGTCGATCAGCGCGATCAGCGCGATCCTGCTGATCAGTTCGATCGTCTCCACCCGGTTTGCCTTCTTAGCTATCGAGGCCCGCCGTGAAGTTGAACAGACGCTGATTGACTCGTATGTCTCCAACGGAATTCAAGCATCCGAATTGGGCCACCCAGCTGAGTCACTCGTTTGGTTCGCGGCGGCTCATGATCGAGCCAAAGACGAACAACTGGTTCAACAGGAGAACGCAGCCCGCTTCTGGTCGTATGCCAGGAGTGCTCCGCTGCCGCAACGAGCCATCGCCGGGGTCAAAAACCCTAAGGCGATGACCGTCCATCCCTCGGGACAATTTGCGATGGTGCGTAATTCGGACGGTTTTCTATTGCTGCTCGATTTTAACCAGGAGAAAATCGCGGCGTTTCCTGATGGCTCACCAACTTGCGGTATGGCTGAATGGACTTCTGCCGGAGATCGAATCGCCATCGGTAGCCCTGGAGGCTGTTCGGTTTTTGATTTCCCGTCGGGCAAGAATCAACTTCAATTGCCCAACGTCGGTGCGGTCACGGCACTCGCGTTCGATCCGACTGGAAGTTACCTGGCCGTGGCAGATGGAGAACTGAAAATCTGGGATTGTCAGGAGCAGAGATTTTCGCGAAAGCCGTTTCAACTTCGCTCCAAGGCCTTCGACTTGACGTTCAGCCAAAATGGGAAGTTCCTGGCTGCGGCTTGTGATTTTGACTATAGCCGCGCATGGTCACTCGTCAGCGAAGACGATATTGAGTTAGTATACTCGCCAGCCAAAGAACCCGGGCCGGAGTACGAGCTGTTTAATCCGAAGCAGAAGCGGCCTCAGTTTGTAGGCAACGACCGCTACCTGATCACCTGCCCAGACAAGTACAAGCTCGAATTGATTGACACAACCACCTGGCTTCCCACGCGATCCATCACTTTCCCGGACCAGCAGCAAAGGGTGATTGAGTGGTATTGCACCAGCCAGGATCAGCAGAAGATTGCTATTGGTTTTTTTGATCAGGTTTTGACTTACGATGTCGAGACAGATGCATTCATCGGCAATTTAGCCGTTCATGCGAACAACGCCACACCGGGTAGCTTTTCGGCCGATGGAAGATCGTTGCTGACATCCTGCGCCGATCGTACCTGTAGGTTCTGGTCGATTCCATCGGGTCTGCCACTGGCTAAGCCGCTGTTCCATCAGGATGAGGTCAGCATGGCCATGTTTCGGCCTGACAGCCGCTCATTCATCACCATTCAGCGCGACGGTTTGGCACGGGTTTGGAGTTACGAACCTGCATTTCGCCAACTGCCCATCGGTGGACGCGATAGTTTTCTGGCGATGAGCAACGATGGCAAGTACTGCATCGGGGCGGGGGTGAACCTAAGGCACGATCTGCGAGAACCCCAGCTTCATCATCTGGAAAGTTTCGAGTCCATTACCACGCTACCGCTGAACATTGATCAGGCGCAACTTTACAACGCAGCCTTTTCGCCAGACAGCCAACACGTTGTCCTGCTATGTACACTCCCCTCGGATCAATCTAGCCTACCCGCAACGTCGCCGGCTAACGCTGCTGGATTGATCATGTTCTTTGATGTTGTCGACGGTCAACGGTCAAAGGAGCCAATCGCGACATCATCGAGGCCGGTCGGCGCAGCCTTTTCCGACGATGGACAATGGCTCGCCGTGGTTTGCGCCGGCAACGAGATTCTGTTGATCGACAACAAACATTGGCGGGTTGAGCAGCGTCTGGTCAACGAAGGTGAATTCAATGGCAACTTTATGTTGCGCGATTTCGTTCGTTTCTGTCCCAATGATTCCAAGTTCATTACCTGGGGCGCGGGCTTTAAGGCTCGAGTGTGGGACGCAAAGTCCGGCCAACAACTTTGCGAAATCGATGCAAAAGAGATTTGGTTTTCGGATATTCAGTTTTCCCACTGCGGCAAAATGTTCGCCGCTGCTTCGTATAACAAGACCGCGCGTGTCTACGACGCGCTCAATGGTGAGCCAATCTCACCTGCATTGGTGCATCCCGATTGGGTATTCACCTTGCGATTCAGCCCGGACGACAAGCATTTGTTGACCGCTTGCCGCGATGGCAAAGGCCGCCTTTGGGATTGGCGAGCCATGGAACTTGCTTGCACCACCATGAATCATGATGATGAGCTATTCGATGTTTCGTTTGCCAATGCTGGGAAGTTGATACTGACCGCCTGCCGCGATGGTTCGGCGCGAGTCTGGAATGCGAGAAGCGGTAAGCCGATCAGCCCACCACTTTCTACCGAGGGGTATTGCTATCGGGCTAGAGTTACCCCGGACAACGAATTGCTCGTACTGGCCAGCCAGTCCGACAGCCTGAAAGTCTATTCGCTACCTCGCTTGGCTAAGCCAGAGGGAGCATCTGACGGAGCATCTGAGACTAGCCTGATGCGGAAGGCGGAGATTATCTCAGGAGCCAGGCTTGAGACGAACGGCGGGATCGAGAATCTGACCACTGCGGAGTGGTTCGATCGCTGGAGAGCCCAATGATCTGGATACCGTAGG